>NZ_WAJS01000017.1 GCF_008831045.1 Adlercreutzia muris | reverse complement strand
TGTTGCTTGCCGATATTCCGAAAATTGGCTGATTGCTCTCGTCAACAAATTGGATATACCCGCCGGTCTCCGTTACCGCAAAGAGCACACGAGAGCAACGAGCAACGGCTACGCGGGACAGCGAATCCCGGATGGATTGGTCTAGCTTCGCGTTGGTCACCGCGCCATCAGCAAGACCTTCGGTTCTAAGCTGGTGCGAAGCATTGAAATGGAACGTCGAGCGGATTCTCGCGTCGAGCCAATTCCAGATGAGCGAGCCGGCAGCCCGGAACACCGCACCGGCGGTCTCGTTGCCGCCATCTGGACGGGCGAGCACGAATTGCAGATCCGCGTCCGAAACCGCATCGGCTGCCGCCATATCACCCAGGATGTTGTGCTGGGCCGCCAGGGCAGTTGACGCTCCGGTGCCGCCACGGGCCACGGGGACCTGCCCCGTCTCGATGTCGGCGGCGTCGTGCTTGTGCAGCTTCGCCGCGAACCACTCCCTGACGACCGCCCACAGGTACGCCAAGCCGGTCAGGGACAGGTAGCGCTCGGCCTTCGGGGCGGTGCCCCCGCCGACGATGGCGTCGATGTCCGCGACCGTGATGGCGTCCGGTAGCTTGTCGCGGCCGCCGATAAGCTCCCAGATGCAGGAGCCGTCGGAAACGGCGAGATAGCGCCATTCGAGGTAGAGGTCCCCGACGGTGTGGCGGGGGTTCGGGACATAGTAGATGACCGACGTGTCGCCCTCGATGGTCGGCTCGGCCGTTTCGGGGTCGTATTCCCCCTCGGGCAGCAGCACGCACTGCATGCCCTGGAAGTTCTGGCGCATCTGGTCGAACTCTGCCACGCGGGCGGCCTCGGCGACGACGCGGGAAGCCTCAGCCTCGCGGCGGCCGGATTCGGCCGATGTGCGCTGGGCTTCGGCTGCCGAGCGGGCGGCCTCCGCATCGCGGCGTGAGGTCTCGGCTGCGACGCGGGCCGATTCAGCGCCAGCGCGGGAGGTCTCAGCCGATGCCCGAGATTCCTCCGACGACGCACGGGCGGCCTCTGCGGCAGTGCGGGCCGATTCAGCCGCCGACACGGCCCTGTCGGTCGCCTCGGCGCGAGAGGCGGCGGCCTCCGCAGTCTCGGCGGCATCGCCCACGCGGTTCAGAAGGACCTGGACGGCATCGGGCGTGGGGTCTGACGGCGAATCGCCGGCAAGGGAGCCGGCGGCGAGAACCTTGAAGGGGCGCGTCATCTTCTCGGTGACGATGCGCTTCTTCTCGCCGACGTACCCGACGAGCGACAGGTGCAGCTCGCCAGGGCGGTCGAGCACCTCCCACGGGATCTGCACCAAATCGCCCGACACTGCGGCGCGGAACTCGTCCGCGCCGTTCTTGAATACGGCCACCTTCGAGGTGCACTCGCGCCACTCGTCGTCAAACGTGAGATCGATGGCGTCCGCTCCGACGTTTTTTGAAACGATGCGCTCGTTGTGTGGCACGCGGATCTCGCGGGCCACGATCCTCACAGTGTGCCTCATTCGGCACCACCGCCCTTCTCAGCCTCGACAAGGTGCCTCGCAGCATCGAGGGCGGCCTCCTCGCTGGCACGGGCCTGCGCGGCGAAGCCGGCGATTGCGAAGCCGTCGATGCGGGCCATCACGGAACTCATGACGAGGTGCGTCATGGATGCGTCGATGCCGCGCTCGGCGAACTTTCCTACGGCGAACTCGTAGATGTCGAAGGCGACAGCCTCCAATTCGATAGGATGCGCCATGTTACTCAACCCCAATGGATTCGATCTCGGCACGTGCGGCATCGGGATCATCAATCGACAGAGCCATAATGCGGGCGACAGCGTCGGGGGCGGCGACGGGCATCCTGAACCGCTCGATGCCGCACAGCTCGTCGTCGGAGGGCCGCTCGATCAGCCATCCGTCCTCGGGCGTGCACACGAGGTCGTATCCGTTGATTCCAGATCGGGCGATAGGGAACCGTCCCTCGTATGCCTCGATCTTCGACGGGGAATCGATGATGTCTGCGACGCCATCGAGCATCGCAACGTAGAAGACGTCTTCCATAGTGTGTCCTTTCTGTCTAGCTTGGCTGCGTGAATGACGTGCACAGCCCGTTCACGAAGCGCACCGTTCCAGTGGTCCATTCGATGTAGTCGCCGCTCTCGCGTATGCTGATGACCACCTTCCTATCGCCGGTGATGCAATGGGTGCTAATCGTCGATTCGCTCGATGACGCGGCAACCGAAAGCAGCGGGGTCGTGACCCGAATGCACTGGTTGCCGGTGATCTGGAGGCCAGCCACGACCTTTCCGGCCGAGAGATCGTTCATGTGGGCCGAGAAGTCGATCTTGCCGAGGTTCGCCCCGTTCTCGTAGCCGAGCACCGAGCCGCCCTGCACCTTGAGCAGGTTAGATGCGGATCCGCACTCGAATGTGCCCGACAGCTTGGCCGACTGCGCGGTGAGCACGCCTGCCCTGGTCATGCTCGAATAGGTGGAACTCCACGAGAACCGGTTCGATTCGATGGCGATGGCACCGGATTCAACCGAGATCTGGGACGACACGTCTCCCTTGCTCACCTTCAGCGTGATGCTGTCGGATAGCTGTTTGATCGACGAGCGCGAGCCGCAGTCGGCCAGCCGCCAGGAGGTGCCGTCGTAGACGAACGAGACGACATCCTGGGCCTTCCAGCTCAGATCCTTCGTCATGCGCGTGTTGCCGACGTAGATGGGCTTCGCGCCCGTCCCGTTGACGTTGAGTGTAGGGCTGTCGGCCGTGTTGGCGTATGAGAACTTGACCGAGATCGTCGCGCCCTTGTACAGCGTGAAGTCGGGTGCGCTCACGATCTTGGCGACGGTGCTGCCGGCAGTCGTGCAGTTGGCGTAGTTGGCCTGGATGCTCTTGACGGTCGATTCGATGCCGGCGGCGGTCTGGCGCACCTCGCTGATGGCGGTGCTGACCGTTTTGATCTCACCGTCCACGTAGGCCTCGTAGGCGGTCGTCACGGTAGACACGATCTGGCCGGGCATGATGTCCAGCTCTGCCTGCATGACCTGCTGCTCCTCGTCGAGCAGGCTCACGCTGGCCCTGATCTCCTCGGCGGTCTGCTCGAGGGTGGACACCGCCGAGCGCACAACCTCGATCTCTCCGTCGATGCGCTCGGATGTCTCCACGATCTGCTCGCCGACCGTGGACACGATGCGGTCCTCGGCCACCTCGATGGCGGCCATGGTATAGGTGATCGAGTTCTTGAGGTTGACGATGGTCGTCTTGCTCTGCGACTTGACCACCTCCACCTCGCCGGCGAGCCCCGCGAGCGTGGAGATCTTGACGGTCTGGAGCGTCGTCGTCTCGCCGAACGTAAGCGTGGACTTGTGTCGCTCGGTGAGATCTAGGACCTGCTTGACCACCTCTAGGTTCTCGTCGAGGCCGAGGTAGGGGTTGTAGCAGTGGTACCAGTCGAGCAGGGAGAATGACTCGAAGTCCTCCCCGATTAGCGATAGATCGTAGGCCGTGAGCGTAGTGGACACCGGCAGCCGCTTGTTCTCGTCGAGCCAGTTCTCGGCCTTGGTCTTGAGATTCAGCGGCTCGGTCACATCGTCCCAGTCGGCCACGCCCTCGATGATCCCATACTCGCGGATGCCGTCAGCATCGTCGATGTAGGGCACGCCGGCGTTGGCGGCGGCGATGGACAGCCGCTCCTCGGTCTCCACCTCGCGCTCGTTGCCGTGCTCGTCTGTCTCGGTGGCCTTGAGCTTCGCGCCGCGAGGGTAGAGGCGGGTCACGAGGCCGTCGAGGTTCACCTTGCGGCTGCCAGAACCCATGTTGAGCCCGATTCGGATGGGTGTCTGCCGCACCTGCCCCAGCTTCTGCCGGTAGTCCAGGTACAGCCGTCCGTCCTCGCCGCGCCGCACGCGCATCTCGCCGCCGAACACGTCGATGATCTTGGTCTTGAGACAGTTCCACGTTGTCTCGAAGTTGGTGCCCTTTGTGACGTTCTCGGTGGTTTTCCATGTCACCATGTCCACGAGCCCGCGATAGACGCGCTTCTCGGCGCTCACGTGGGCGTTGTGGTTGGCAAGCAGGTAATCGACGAACTCCTGGAGCCCCGTGCGCCCGGTGTCGCCCTTCCACAGGCGCTCGGCGGTGTAGGGCTGCCGGGAATCGCACAGGTACCCCATGACGCTCTCGCAGACCACAGCCTTGCCCACCGTGCCGTCTGCATCCACCGATGGCACGGGCGATATGACGCGCCCCTCGAACTCCACGGCCCCCGTCTCGGCGTTGACTACCTCGATGGTGGTCGAGAACGGGGCCAGCTCGTCGTAGCCGGGGTTGTCGGGGTAGATCGTGAACGAAAGGGAATCGAAGCAGTTCCTCTCGCGGGTGATCTTCACTGCGGCAACCTTCTCGAACTGGTCGGAGATTATCAGGGGCGCGCCCCGGTTGTAGATGGTAATCAGATCCACTTACAGGATTCCCTCCCTCCATCGGATGAGGGCCGACCCGCCCGACACCCGCACCTCGTTGTCACCAGGGGCGACGTAGAGGTTCGTCGCGGTCGGCCCGTTGAACGTCTGTTTGAGGTTCCCGACGGTAAGGGTGACCGTGCCGTCGGGAACGATGAAAAGCCGGGCGCGCATCGACCCCCGGTTGACTATCGGGTTCGCGCCGACGCTGATGCGAGCCTCGCTCTCCTCGTCGGCCAGGGCGAACGGGTAGGCAGAGAACTTCGCCTCGACCGTGGCGGTCGTCCCCGATTCGTCGCGCGATACGCCAACTGCCAAGGCCGATACCCTCCAGTGGTAACCGGGGAGGGCATCCTCGGCGATGTCGTCGTTACATACCGGGGAAAGCCACGCCGCCACCTCCGACACCCGGGCCTCCAGCTCCTCCGGCGTGTCGGCGATCAGGTCGATTGAGTAGGCAAGCTCGCGGCTCTCGTAGTAGACCTCGCCATTGAGCGCGGAGAAGTCGATCTCGCCGTGGGCGAAGGGGATGGACACGGTGGCCCGCTTCTGGGCCGGCACCGTGAGCGAGCGGTCGGCGATGCACAGGCCGAAGTCCTCGCACAGGTGCCGGCCCCTCACGGAGAATCCGTCGCACGTCACAGAGCCAGCCCCCTCTCGCTGAGTTCCTGGCGGCCGCCCTGCACCCTGTCGTTCGGTCCGGCGGTAGCCTCGGCGAACTTGTCGCCGTCGATGTTGAGCACGGTCGGGCGGCCGGCCAGCCGGTCGATGGCCGCGCAGATGCGGTCGGCCTCGCCGTACTTGGATGCCGCGACGGCATCGGCCACGTAGTTCTGCAGCACGCGGATGGGGGCGATGGCCTCAGGGCCGGCCTCGCCGACCCCACGGAACTTCCCATCGACGCCGGAGAGCACCGTCGGGCGGTTGAACACCGCGCCCTTGGCGTACCACTTGATCTCGAAGTTGGGGACCGACGGCGGGTTGATCGAGAAGCCGCCGGTGATATTCAGGTGCGGCAGCTTGAGGTGCGGCAGGCTCCACTTGAAGTTGAATACGGACTTGATCTTGTCGATGAGGCCGCGAACCTTGTCGAACGCGCCCTGGACGGGTTCGACGATGGCGCCCTTGATCGCGCCCCACACGACATCGGCCGCACCTTTGATCTTTCTGAACTGATCGTCGAGGAAGCCCGCGCCGGCCGCGGCGATGGCCTGGATGCCGCTCCACGCCTCGGAGGCCTTGGCGCTGACCGCACCCCAGCAGATGTCCCACACCGACCGGATCATGCGCACCTTCTCATCGATCCACGAGAAGCAGGCGTCGATGCCCGCGCCGACGACCGACGTGATGGCCGACCACAGCTCGGAGGCCTTGGCGCTGACCGCACCCCAGCAGAGATCCCACACGGCCTGGATGAGGCGCAGCCTCTCGTCAATCCACGAGAAGCAGGCGTCGATGCCCGCGCCGACGACCGACGTGATGATGTCCCACGCCTGCGTGATGACACCGCCGAAGTTCTCCCAGATGAAACTCCACGGAAGAAGGAACGTTTCGACGGCGAGGCCGAGCAGCTCCTGGATGAACATGATGCCGACTTGAAAGACGTTGCAAACGATGTCCCACCCCCGCTGGGCGGCAGTCGAGATGGACTCCCAGATGCCGGAGACGGTCTCGCCGAGCCACGCGAAGAAACCGCCGATCGGGGTGACTACATTTGCCATGACCCACTCTGCGGCGGCAGATGCGGCCTGGCAGATGCCGTCCCATAGACCGAGCCAGAAATTGCGGAACTCCTCGCAGTTGTTCCACAGCAGAACGAACGCCGCCACGAGGCCGGCGATGGCAGCGACGATGAGAACCACTGGGTTCATGCTCATGGCGATGTTGAGGGCAGCCATCGCCACCGTCACCGCCTGGATGATGCCCGAGATGGCCATGGCGGTTCCGAGGATGCCAAAGGCGACGGCCACGCCAGTCACGACGGGTGCGATCCACTCGAAGTTGTCGCTGACGAACGAGAAGAAGTCCATGAGGGCGGGCTGCACCTTCTCGACGATGGGCATGAGCATCTCGTCCTCGAACCGGCGCTTGAGACCCTCGGCCTGGTCGGCCACGTTGTCGTAGCGGATCTGGTCGATCTCGTCCATGGTGCCGGCGGTGTCGGCGGCCGCGCCCATAAGGCCGAGCATGGCCTCCATGCCGTCATGGCCCATGTCCTCCCACATTGTGCCGAACAGATCGACCCCGGCCGTGTTCTGCGCAATCGGGTCTTTCATGGCCAGCAGCGCGTTGACCGTCTCGATGGTGGCATCGCGCGCCACGTCGCCTCCCTGAGCAATCTTTGCCGCGTACTCGTCGGCGGACAAGCCCATCAGCTCGAAGCCCTCCTTGGAGGACTCGCTCATGTCGATGGCGCGGATGGAGAACTCCTTGATGGCGTCGCCGGCCTTGTCGGTGCCGTTGAGGAACGTCTTAGACCCGGCGGCCATGGTATTGAACATATCCTCTGCGGAAAGCCCGAGCTGCTCGTAGTAGACCGAGTACTCGGACACGGCATCCAACCACTCACCGTTGGCGTTCAGGCCATCCTGGCAGCCGGCGGCGAGCATATCGTAGGCCGCCTTGCCGTCGTAACCGAACTGGGTCATGAGTTGGTTCGCGGCCTTGATGGACTCATTGACGTCGATATCGAAGGCATCGCGCAGGATGATCGCCTGCGTGGTCAGCTCCTCGAACGACTCGGTGCTGATGTCGTTGCCGAGCACGGCAACCACCTCGCGGCCAGCATCCGCGATGTCTTCAAGGCTGTCGCCGTAGTTGCTGGCGTATATGCGGTTGAGCGCGTCCTCGAGTTCGCCGAACTGCTCGGCCGCGCCGCCACCGAAAGCCGCCTTGATCCTGCTCGCGGCTGTGTCGGATTCAACCACGAGCCTCTTCACGGCATCGGTCGCGGCGTCGATGGCGGCCTCGCCGAAGTCGGCGAGCATGGTGCCGGCGGCTAGCTCCTCGATGGAGTTCTTCCCGTCGAGCGCGGAATCGCTCATATCGTTGAGAGAGTCCGCGACGCCATCGCAGATGCGCTCGACCTCGGCGAGCTCGCCTTTGCTGTTGTTGAGCGCGGCGTTGGCCTTGCGAAGGGCGGATTCGAGCTCGTCGGCCTCGTCGGACGTGCGCCCGTACTGGATGACCGCGCTCTTGTACTCGTCGGCGAGACGGGACACCTCGGCCTGCTGCTCGTCGATGGTCGCGTTCAGCTTGCTCAAAGCGCTCTCGGCCCGCTGCTCGGCCTCGCGCTGATCGTCAAGGGCGGCGCTCACGGCCTCGATCTGGCCGCGAACGCGTTCCTGGGCAGTGCGGGCGTTGGTGATCTGGTTGGCGTAGCGCTGCGCTTCCTGGGAGTTCTCGCCCCAGATCTCGCGGGCCTTCTCGAGCTTGCCGTTCAGCGCCTCGATCTTCTGGGCGAGCGCGGCGTCATGCTGCACGAGCAGGTCGTGCTTCTTCGTCAGGGCCTCGACGCTCTGGCCGGTATTCGCCATCTGCGCCTCGTTCAGCTTCAGCTCGCCCCGGAGCTGCGTCATCGTGTCTCCGGCCTGCTTGATCGCCGCGCTGAACTCCTTGGTGTCGGCACTGAACTTGATCTTCGCCTCGTCCTTCTTGGCCATAGGTCACCTCCTCTCTCTTTCCATCAGGTACTGCCTCTCGCAGTCGAGCCACCGCCCGTAGGCGGCCTTGTTCTCGGCGACGGAGAGCAGGAACGACAGGTCGGCGTGCCAGAAGAGGTCTTCCGACACGCCGCAGATGAGCACGAGCGACGTGTACAGGTCCTCCATGTCGTTGATCTCGTGCTTCGGTGTCTTGATTTTTGGAGGCTCGATGCGCCTCGTTAGCTGCTCTGTCCGCTTTCTGAAGGGGCCTCGGAATCCCTCATCTTTTTTGGGGCGGTGAGCCACTGCGTCTCCAAGGCGATGGTGTTGGGGTCGGCCGGGAGAGCGAGCATAAAATCGACGTCGCTCATGGCCCCGTCGAGGCCGCCGTTCTCGTCGAGGTACCCGCACAGGTACGCGACATAGAGGACATCGACCATTTGGAAGTAGTCCTTGCCGCCCCGGAAGATGAAGTCGTTGAACTTGTCGTAGCAGTCACGGCGCTCGGTGCGGATCTGGTAGAGCAGCGCGTTGTTGAGGGTGAGGGCCACGGTCGTGCCGTCGGAGAGCTCGAACTTCCTATGAGAGTTGATCGCGGCCGCCTTCATGTTCTTACTCATCGGCCGCACCCCCGATGGCGATGAGCGGGGCCTTGTGCGCGGCGATGATCTGCGCCGCGCGCTGGGGCGAGCACTGGAACACGTCGCCGACCTTGCGGCGAACCCCGGCGGCGAGATCGTTGAACTCGCGGAGCACGGTAGCGTCGACCGAGGCTCGCTCTGCAGGGTCGGAGATGTCGGCCTGGTCGGCCTTCTCCCCCGAGGCCTGCTCTGCGGGGCCGGGGACAGTGGACGGCTCTGCCTTCGCGCTCTTTCGCGGCGCGGTTGTCTTTTTCGCGGTGGTCATACTAGGCCTCCTTCACGTGAACCATGTCGACGGTGAACTCCTTGAGCCACGACGTCTTCACCGTCTCGTCGGACAGGCCAGACGCAAGCGCCTCGTATACGCAGTTGTCGTAGTCATCGGGCATCAGGGACAGCTCGAGCTCGATCTCGGCGACCTCCTCCGCGCCGTTCTCCACCTTGCGCGCGGGGCCGTTGGTCACGACGCAGCGGGGCCACGCCTTGTACTTCTCATTGCCGTCCTCGTCCTTGACGTAGGCCGTCATGACGAACTCAGGGTGGTGGGACTTGCGGCCATAGGCGATGACTCCCTCGATGAGGCTGTCGTCTGCGTCCATGGCCAGGGCCTTCACATAGAGTGCCCACGGCATATGGAGGGTCAGCTTGCAGGTGCCGGTGCCCGCGCCGATGGTGGAGACCTTCGCATCGACCCCACGGCACTTCTTGACGACCTTTCGGACGTCCAGGGCCTCCTCCATGCTGCCCAGGCACTTGATGGTGCCGACCTCGGTCTGCTCGGCCTCCTCAAGCGCAGGGAAGATCATATGGAGACGGTAGACCTCGTACTCCGAGAACACGGTCTCGGTAATTGCCTTTGCCATTTTTACTGCTCCCATTCTCGTGTAAGTGCGGTGATGCAGCGTTCCATGACCGACGGGGCGGCTGCTTGCGCGCCCCGGAACATGAAGTGCTGGTTTCCCGCGTGGTTTTTCGTATTGCCCCCGTCGTTGGGGAAGTACAGGTATCGGAACCTGGCCGAAGTCGCGACGGTCACGGCCAGGTTCTCGCCCGTGCGGTAGACGGGCCACTTCGAGGATCTCGCCGATGCGGGATGACCCTTGAAGCGACGCCCTGATGGGTGGATGAGCGGGTTGATACGACCGTAGATCATCGGGCCGGCCTCCCCGTGAAGCACGCCGTTGACGACGTCCTCCGCGCCGTCGCCGAAGCTGCGCACCCGCACCTCAAGAGCTTTGACGGCATCGGCGTCTAGCATGAGCCCGCTCATCGCTTCTCAGCCTTCGCGATAGTGATGATGGCCTGCTCCACAGGGTGGCCCGTCCCCGGGTTCAGCGCGTAGTCGTACTCGATGCCGCCCGAGATGCGGGTGCCGGGAATGGCTTCAAGCTCTTCCGTCACGCGATTGAGCACCTCTTCTGGCAGGTAGTCCTCTCGGGTCACGGCGACGGTGTAGAGCCGCGTCACGCCAGTCTTGTTCGCGCTCTGGTCGATTCTGGCGCGGGAGTAGACCGTGTAGTTCCACGGCGCGGCGCGCTTCATGCCGGCGTCGAACGCGATGCCGTAGAACACCTGCTTCTCTCCGGCGCGCGCGAGCGCCTCGGAGATCGCCTCAAGAATCGGCTCCATCGCACCCCACCTCCCCAAGCGGCGCGCCGCCGTCCAGGTAGAGGTACATGAACGGGCGGTCTTCGTCGATGTAGGCGACGCTGTACAGCGCGCCGTCGATGACCGCGCGGCACGAGCTGTCGATGCAGGGGACGAGGTGGCACTTGATCTTCTGGGCGAGGGTGAAGCCCCGCTGGTCGGCGAAGTCGAAGTCGCGCTCTCGCTTGGATTCGAGCGAGAAGTGGAGCCGGGCGATGAAGTCCATGTCATCGACGCCCCTGGGGGCGACGACGGCCCCGAAGGGCGTCTTGCGGCCCTCCAACTCGCGGTAGAAGTCGGCAACGCCGTCAGCGAGCGTCTGGGCCTTGCGCTTTCTTTTCAAGGGCATACTGAATCACCTCCCACTTCCGGCGGCACTCCTCGATGAGGTCGAAGTAGGCCTCGTAGAACTCTTCGAGCGCGTCGTAGTTGGCGTACCAGCAGTGGTTCTCCAGCAGGATGTTCTCGGCACCGGGCGTCGTGAACGTGAACTCTGCCGCCTCGGGGATGCCGAGGCGGAACCGCAGATCCTCCTCGGCGTTGGGGATGAGTTCGTCGCGCACGCGGTGTGCGGTCTCGTCGTCATCCCACGTGATCTTGAGCTTGCGCATCACCTGCTGGAAAAGCGCGCATTCCACCGCCGGGATATCGTCGGCGGCCATGGGGCTACACCGACGGAACGGCGTCCACGTTGCGGACGGTGATGTAGGCCGGGTCGAGGTCGGTGATGTCCACGACGACGAAGCAGGTGTTGTCGTAGGCACGGCCGCCAGCGTGCTGGATCGCCTTGAAGGTGCGGCAGTCTTCGAGGAACTTGAACGAGTCGTCGAACTCGATGCCGTTGCGAGACCCGCCGATGCCGAGGCGGTACTTGTCGAGCAGGCCGATGATCGCCTTGCCCTCGGGAACCGCCGAGGAACGGATGATCTTGGTCGCGAAGGGGAACACGTTGGACACGTATCCGCCCACCGTCGCCTGGACTGTGGTGGCCGGCATCACCTTGGTGAGGTAGTCGGTCATGTTGGTGATGAGGCACACCTCGTCGAAGGCGCGCTCGCGGCCCGTGCGCGTCTTCGCCAGCTTGGAGAGCAGGACGCCGTACTCGTCAGGGGCGAAGGAGGTCAGCTTGACGGCATCCTTCTCGGGGTACCCCGTCTCCTGCTCGAACGCGCCGTCGGGGTTGCGCATCATGCCGACGGGCATGTTGACGCCGGAGCCGTTCACCACGGCGGCTTCGAGACCGTAGCGCATGGACTCGGCCATGAGAGAGCGGATGAAGGCATCGACGAACTGCGGCCCCATGTCGAGGATGTCGAGCGGGATGATGCAGAACGCGGTGTAGCGGCTCTGGCTCATCGAGATGACCTTGATGGCACCCTTGATCTCCTTGACGATCTCGGCGGTGATCTCGCCCCAAGCGCCCATCTGGATGGCGGCGTCATTGACGATGAAGTTCTGAGCGTAGCCGACGTACTGGGCGCTCACGGCAGCGAGCAGCGGGGAGTCCTTCTGGATGTCGGAGAAGACGTCCTGGATGATGGTGGGCGGCATGAGGCTGTCCTGGTCGCCCGTGCCGATGATCTCGATGAACGCCTGCTTGGTCTTGGCGGTCTTCACGGCCTGGATGACCTTCTCATACCATGCCGTCTCGTTGGCGGTCAGAACGCGGTAGCCGCGCGACTCCATGGCCTTGGCGTCGATGTCGCGGCCGTACTGCGCGAACTCGCCGCGCAGCTCGTTGGCGATGGACTCGCCGTAGGACGCCCAGGCGAGGGCGAGGGCCTCGGGGTCGGCCTCGTTGGCGAGCATGGCGTCGGAGAGCCGCTCGCAGGCCTCCATGTTTGCGAACTTGATAGTCATATGGTTTCCCTTCTATCGGTTGATGGCGTTAAAAAAGCGCCCCAGTCGCTGGAGCGCTTCGTCGGGTTCCTCCCCGTCTTCCTCGTCTTTGTCCGGCTCATCCGGCTCGTCCGGCTCTTCGCCGCCTTCCCCGTCGTCGGGGTCGGCCTCGTCGGCATCGTCGGGGTCTTCGTCGTCGGCGCTCGACGATTGGGAGGACGCGAGCGCCACGAGGGCGCGGCGCGCGCACTGCGAGGGGCCGGCATCGGCCCCCCACGTCTCAACGGAGGTGGCGAACCCCATATCGACGGCGGCCTCGGGGGTAATCCACGTCTCGGCATCCATGAGGGCCGTGAGCTCTTCAGCGTCGATGGACGTGCGGGAGAGGTAGGCGGCCTTCGATGCGTCGGTGATGACGTCCAGATCGTCTGCCTGCTTGCGCAGTTCGGCAGCGTTGCCGGAGCCGGATGCCCACGCGTTGTGGATCATGAGCAGCGACGCCTCGTGCATCACACGCTCGTCGCCGGCCATGAAGATCACCGAGGCGATGGAGCACGCCATGCCGTCGCAGACGGTCTTGACGCGGGCCTTGAGCGCGCGCAGCGCGTTGTAGATTGCCAGGCCCTCCTTGACCTCGCCGCCGTAGCTGTTGATGTGCACGGAGATCTCGTCCACATCTCCGATCTCCTCAAGCTGCCTGGACAGGATGGCGGCGCTCATGTCCGACTCGTCACACGGCCACGATGTGATGTCGCCGTAGATGTCGAGCTGGGCCGAGCGGCCCTCCTTCTTCAGAGAGAAGTACCGTTTCATTTCTCACCTCCTTCCTGGGTAACCTGGCGCAGCACCTCGTCGATAGGACCGAAGTTGCGGGTGATGAGGTGCTGCTGGGAGTCTTCCGTCCCGATGGTCGGCTGGTTGAGGTAGTCGCGCAGCTCGTCCATGGAGTAGCCGGCCCCGAGCAGTTGCTGCACGGAGGCCGCGCTGTCGAATATGTCGATGTACTTGATTCGCGAGGTGTCCACCACGATCTCGCACCGGCGCAGCCATTCGATGGGGTCGAACAGCTTGGCGGTGAGTTCCTCGGATATCTGCTTGGCGAGGGGCTTCACGGTGAAGGTGAGGAAAACGCGCGTGATCTCGTCGAGGTTCGTCATGTTTCCGAACAGCATCGACTGCGGGATTTTGTAGATGCTTGCCACGAGCTCGAAGGCGTCCTTGCGGATCTTGATGAGGTCGTCGGAGGGGCAGCCCTTCACGTCGATCTCCTTCAGCTCTTGGCCGCGCGTCTCGAAGTAGACGGCGTTGGCACCGCGAATGAACTTCTGCAGCATCTCGCGGGGGTCGTTGCGCTGCTCGTCGGCGAGCCTGTTAAACCCACGGTCTCCCGTGCCGCCCTGCTGGGTGGTCAGCTTCCACTTGGTTCCCGCAGCGGCCTGGTACCCGGACACGGCAGCGCCCATCATCTTCGCGTACTGGTCGTACATCCCGTCGATGAGACCGCTGACGCGCTGGTTGCCGAAGGTGAGGTAGATGGCATCGCCAGCGCTGTAGCTTCGCCGGATTCCGAACCCGTTGACGGTCACGCTCTCAAACGAGACGATTCCGTAGTCGGTCTGGTTGACCGTGAAGCTGTCAGCGAGGTACAGCCCCGACCCGACGGGCACGACGAGCGCATCCCCTTTGGCCATGAGCCTGTACATCATTCGGACTTTGAGCTGGTAGGCGCTCATGATCGGGTTGGGACGCACGTTCAGCATCCGGTAGAGCTGACCGCGCTTCGGCTCGCCGTCCTCCATGACCCGCATCTCGCAGCTCGCGATGGAGTCAGCCACGTACCCGATGGCCGTGTCGGTGGCGGCCGCCTTGAAATAGAGCATGGCGGCATCGTCCCCGATGCTCGCCCCCGCAGCCGGCTTGATCTCGTCGGTCGAGACGCGCAGATCGAGGAAATCGACGACGTTCACTAGGCATCACCTCCTACACGACCAAAGGCTCGATGTACTCGATCTCGTTGCATTCGGGCAGCTCTCCTTCCTGGGTCATGGCCGCCACGAAGGCCATGAACCCGTCCGTTTTCCGGGACTTCTCCTCGATCTTCCCGTAGGTGAAATTGCCGTGGGCCGCAGGCACCAGCTTGGTGTTGTTCGTGTACCAGCGCATGAGCGGGTTCTCTCCCCAGGCGATGGACTGGTTGACCAGCAGCGAGTTGATCTTCACCTGCACGAGCATGATGTCGCTCGGCCGAACCAGCTTCACGGTCTTGTCGTCGGCTGAGAACCCGATGCCCTCAAGCTCGCGCTTGAGGAGCGAGTAGCGGTAGTTGTCGATGGCAACCTTGAGCACGTCATAGAGGCGCATCTGGGAGATCAGCCAGTCGGTGACGAGCCACGGCGACACCTCGACGTCATCGACGAACTCAAGCAGCCCCGCCGCCTCCCACTCGTCGAGAGGTGCCTTGATTCGGCCGAGGTCTGCCGATTGCCGGCACACCCACGTATGGCAGACGGCGTAGTAGTCGCCGCCGTCGCGGAACAGCAGCACGGCGGCGACGAAGTCGTTTGTCTTGGCGAAGTCGATGCCGCAGACGCAGGGCCAGCCGTACAGCTCGGGCACCTCCCGGCGCGTGGCCAGGATGTCGTCCCATTTGGCGACGGCGCTCTCCTGGGCCTGGGTCGGGCAGTTCATGCGCTTGACGATGAAGTCGAAGTTGACGGCGGGGTTCTCAACGTAGTCGGCGTATTCCTTCTCGATCTCGGTTCGCAAGATCGGAAGGTAGGGCAGAGACGGGTTCGCCTTCTCCCACTTCCCCGGGTCGTTGACCTCCTCGGGGCGGTCGAGCTTGCACATGAAGGGAAGGAATCCGTTGTCGTGCTTCTCGCCAGCGAGGATCTTCTCGGACTTGCTCTTCAGCGAGTCGAGCACACCGTCGCGCACGTCGCCGTCGGTCGTGGTGTACAGCCGGCGCGGGTGCGGCTTCTTGCCGAGGCCCGTGGTGAACACGTTGATGTTCTTCCAGTTCTCGTAGGCGTGAACCTCGTCGAAGATGACCATGCCGGAGCGGAGGCCGTCTTTGCTCTTCGGGTTGTCTGTGCGGTACTTGATTCGAGACTTGGTCGACTTGCTGGTTATGGCAACCTGGTTCCACGAGAACGACCGCTTGAACTTCTTGAAGTTGTCTGGCTCTTCGAGGATGTTGTACACATCGTCGAACGATGTTTTAGCCTGCTCCTCGGAGTTCGCACAGATGTCCACGTCGTAGGATCTGATGCCGTTGACGCCAGTGATGGCGCAAAAGGCCACGAAGCCGTCGAAGCCGTTCTTGCCCGCGCCGCGCCCGACGTAGATGAACATCTCGTCCCAGCGGGGCGTGCCGTCTGCCCTGAACACGCACATGAACAGCACGAAACAGAACTTCTCCCACGGCAGCAGGTCGAACGGGAAGTACTTCTGGTATCCCATGTAGCGCTCGATGCGGTCGTAGTCGATGACCAGCTCCTCGGTCGCGAAGACGTTGCGGACGTGGGCCACGAGCCGGTGCTGCTCCTCGCAGGCCTCGATGCCGCCGGTC
This sequence comes from Adlercreutzia muris, assembly GCF_008831045.1. Lineage (GTDB taxonomy): Bacteria > Actinomycetota > Coriobacteriia > Coriobacteriales > Eggerthellaceae > Adlercreutzia > Adlercreutzia muris. The sequence continues at coordinate 45,493 of NZ_WAJS01000017.1, read as the reverse complement.
TCAACCAGCCTCATCCATTCGGTGATCTCGGGGCAGTCGATGCGCCGCCGCTTCCTTGGCCGTAGGTCAGAACTCCTCTTCGCCGCCATCGTCCTCATCGACCGGCACGACGAGCTTGCATCGCGATGTCACGGTGAGGCCCAGGGATGAGGCGCAGGTGTGGGCCTGCTTGAACGCGCGGTCCTGGGCGATCTGCATCGCCTTGATGTCCGACGGATCCGACAGGCCGACGAGCTGGGCGGTGAACGATTCGTAGAGCGATTCTGAGACTACGTAGCGCGCCAAGAGGTCGGCGTCGGGCTGGCCGAAGTTGTCGGGCATCAGTCGCGCGAGCATCTTGGCGTACCGGTCGAAGTCGGCCACGCGGTCGGGCCACTGGAAAAGGTACTCGGGCGGCTCGATGTCGCGCAAGTCGAATGGCATTTCGACCTCCGAGGCCTTTCGCTCCTCGTAATCGGCACGCGTCAGATGGGTCTTACCGCGAGCCGCGAGGACGTCCACGGGTTGTCTGTGTCGTCCGGCCACGGCATCACCTCCTCTCAAAAGTCGGCCAAAAAAGGAAAATTTTCTAACTTGTCGGGTATCTCCCCCCGTTGCCAGAGGTTCTTCAGAAGCCCCCCAAGGGGGGCTGGGGGGGCCTATCTCGCTTCAGGTGGGCCTAGATGCCTCTTTCACCACTTCTCCTCCGTCAGCGGCTTCTCATCGCCTCGTTTTCTCGCTCCCTGGAACCTTCCGTGCACCCTGTTGTGGCAGGCATCGCATATGGCCCACAGGTTGCGCCTCGTGTTGCCCCCGACATCTGTATAGAAGCGGGACAGTGCGAGCTCCGGATGGTCTCTCACCTCCATCTCGTGGTGGACGCACGTGGCTCGGACGGGCTTGCCTGGCTTCTCGCGGCACCACTCGCATTCGCCGTGCGCGGCTTCCATAACCGAGGCAGACAGGTCTTTCCATTCGTCGGTCTTGTAGAACTGGTACAGCCTCGACTCGGCGATGAGCTCCCTTATCCACGATGCGAGGGAGCGGTCTTGCGGTACTCTCATGGCGCGCTCCGTTTCAGGGCATGAAAAAAGGGACGTCGTTCGACGTCCCTTCGGTTGATGTTCTATAGCGCGGTCGGAGTCCTTTCTCCCTTCCGCGTTTCTTACTGGCTACACCATATCACAGGTTTAGCGGACATTTGCGGACAACTTTACCGTTCGGCTCCCAGGTCGATGATTTCCTGCGCGAGTTGCAGCGCCCTTGTGTGAACGCGGCGGTAGTTGCGGTCGGTGTATCCCATGCGGTAGGCGGCGACCGACGGCTTGTCTCTGTCGATGTACCGATAGTGGAGGCACTGGCCGAGCTGGATGTTCGAGCGCATGACCGCCCTCACGAGCGAGCGCGCCCTGTCGCGCGCCTCGATGTAGCGCTTGATCTCGTCGTCGATCTGGTTACAGAGGTCTACGAGCCTCGCAACGCCGCCGCCAAGCTTGTCGGCCGAGGATCCGCCGCCCGACGATGACGGATCTGATGTGATCGAGTAGAGCGCGCTGATGATGCGGTTGTGCTCCTCGGTCAGGCTCTCAAGCTCGTCGCAGGCCCTCCCGTAGCCTCTCAGGATGTCCACGACCTCGGCAGTGTTTTCGGCCATATGCCAGTCCTTCCCACTATTCGGTTTTCAAGGTAACGGTTATTATACACTCTCCCCACTCTCGCGCATCAGGTCGTCAACCATCTGGATGCGCTCGCCTATCCACCGCATGACCGGCACGGCCATGGAGTTGCCCAGGGCCTTGTAGCGCGGCGTGTCGGGGGTTCCATCGTCGATTTTCGTCCAATCGTCGGGGAAGCCCTGAAGCCGCTCGCACTCCACCGGCGTCAGCCTTCTGACGACGTATCCCATTGCACGATCACCTTTCCTTCTCCGATGTCCTGGTCTCCGACGCCCTTGTAATCCCTTGCGCAGAGGGTGCCGCACACGTCGGCCCCGCTGCTCGCGACGCTATCCACGGAGACCCCCCCCCTCGCACTTCAAGGTGCCGCTCACGCCCTCGTCCACGGCGGCGTTTGTATTGTGGTCAACCACGCACAGCAGAGGGGCGTGCATACCGGCGGCGAGGGGGTGGCACGGGTCGCCGAGACGCGCCGCCGCGCCTCGGGAACTGGGGGCCGACCCGCTCGGGCCTAGCCCGCACCGTGCAGCCGCCGCGCTCGGTGGCGCGGAAGCAGTTGCGTCGGCAGAAGTTGCGGCGCGACTGCGCCATCGCCTCGATCATCGCGCCCCTCCCTTCTCCGGGCAGTACGCCGCACAGCAGCCGGGGTAGTAATCAGGGCACTCGTCGTCGAAGCGATGGTAGCCGAACCCGAGCTGCTCCATCCATGCGCGCGGCTCGACCTTTCTGAGGTGCGCCGGGTCGCATGCTGCGGCCGTGCAGCCGGTGGAGAAGCAGACGAACGCCCTGCCGTTATCGGCCACGGAGGCGACGCGGCCGAACTCGGCGTCGCCGAAGGGGCCGACGAACTCCACGTAATCGCCGCGCTTAAGTTCGCTCATCGCTCTCCTCCCCTCAGGTCGCGCCCGCACATGGGGCAGAAGCCGATGACCCTGACCACCCGTTGCGGAGAGCGGCCACCGAGGTAATCGATCACGAGTCTGTTCTCTCTGATGACCGCCGAAAATAGCCCAACGCAGATGATGCGGGATTCACCCTCGCAGTACTCGCACATGGCTACTCGCCTCCCATCCGCTTGTCCAGCTCGCGCTGGCGGCGCAGCAGATCGATCGCCTTAGCACAGTCGCAGTTGTTGACGCTGTACCTTACGTAGGGTTTCTCGCCGTCGATCTTCGCGGGGCAGTCCTCGCAGCAAACACCATAACACCCCCAGTAATCGGCGACAGTCTTCACCACATCGGTGTTGATTCGCTCCTGGGAGTCGGGCGGGGTGTGCGTGAGCCATGAGGCGGGGCACCAGGCGCCCTCCTCCACCAGATCGACGCGGTTCGGGTGAAAGCGGCTGGGCAGCGCCTTAACCGTCAGGCGGTCGTTCGCGCCGATGCCGCACAGGGCGTATGGGCCGGCCTCCGCCATGGTGTCCGAATCTCCCGCGTGCCTCGCCCCCTCGTCGGTCAGCCACACGGTTTCGCCCTCGCGCAGGGGCAGGCCGTCGGCGGCGAGGACGGGCGGGGTGTGGGTGAGGTATTCGGCGGTCAGATTGTTCCAAGCAGCCCCGCTTTCCTTCTTCGCGTGGATGTACTGGGCGTTCACCTCGTATACGGTGAGGGCATCGTCTCTGCCAAGCTCGTAGACCACATCGCCCTCCACGATGGGCAGGCCGTCGGCCCCCAGCACCTCGGGGGCGGGGCGCTCCACGCGCTGGGAGCGGCTTCCCTCGATCTGGTCACCGTCCGAGCAGTTGATGAGCCAGTCGCCGTCTCCGTACACGGTCAGACAGGCATCCTCGCCGAAGTCGGACTCGTCCACAGGCTCGCCGTCCTTGTATCGGGGGATGGGGAGCCAGCAGCGATTCACCCACTCGCCGAAGCCCTCTCCCTCGCGGAAGCCGGGACAGCCGTTGGCCTCAGCCCACGACTTCGCGCATCGTTCCAAGCCGCCTCTACGGGCCTTCGCGAGATCGGCTTCGATCTTATCGGCCAAGTCGTTCAGCCAATCATTGCAGTCATGGCCGCCGCAACTGTCCATCATGTAGAGCTTCATGCACATGTCGCACCGCATCCGGAGCTTGTCGTTCTCGGCCGCCCACCGCAGCAGTTCGCTGGCGGTCATGTCCTTGGGGTCTTTCTGTTCCATGTCATTCCTCGATTCTGGGGCGATCTGAGGCCCCGTTTCGTTTTCCTGCTAGTCCGTGGCCGCATCTGCATCAGATCGGCCCTCACAGCCGCCCTCGGTGGCTGCTGTGGGCATCCGAGCAAACGCCAGCAGCGGCACCTCGCAGATACGGGAGGAGATTCTTTCCTGCGAGAGTCCGTGGATGCTCGCGGCGGCAGCCTCGGCCTCCGCGCGGTCGAGGAAGGCCACGGTCGGCTTGGGCGAGTAGTCGTCGGTCATGATGATGTGGACGTTCATGTTCGATCCTTTCCGGGAAGGCGGTCGGGCGCGTCCCCTCATGCGAGTCGGCCCCGCGCGAAGGCCATGCCCGATCTCTATCCCCTCCCTGCATCTTCTATAGTTCTGGATAAATCTGGATATCGGAAAAGTTCCCCGCAAAACCTTGGCTAACTGTTAGGGAATTACCCCCCAACTGTTAGGGAATCCGTTCCAACTGTTAGGGAATTTCGGGACGCAATTCCCTACGCTTCCTTTAAGCAACTGTTAGGGAATCCGCTACCCTGAAATCGGGCATTCCCTAACAGGGAAGCCGTCTTTCTGTTAGGGAATAACGCGGCCCGAAACGCCTGTTTCCCTAACCGTCACCCTGCGGGACTGTTAGGGAATAGGTATCCGCTCAAGCCGAAAATTCCCTTTCACGGGGACGGGGAAACTGTTAGGGAATCTCATCGCCGTCAGCAGGCGGCAGGGGCATCACCGCGTAGAGCGACGAGTGCCCCTTCACACCCTTATGGACGAGCCTGAGGATCCCGACCTCCTGGAGGGCGCGCAGGGCGCGCACGGCCACCACGTCAGCAACGGGCACGCCTCCATAGCCGAGCGCCAGGGCGGCATCGGCTATGGACATCTGCACGGTCTGCACGTCGTGCGGGCCGAGGTCTCCCCGCCCCGCCTCGAACAGCAGCCATCGCTCCAGCCACTCGGTCTCGACCTCGCCCAGGCCGGATGCGCCGCGCACCATGGAGCACATGGGCGCGAGCAGCCTCGGCCACACCGCGTCCCGGCGCTCGGCCGAGGCTGCGGCGACGATTATGGCCATGGTCTCCGGGCGCATCCTCCAGAATCGATCCGGGGCGCTGTCGCGCTCCGACGCCATAGGGCCACCTCCTCTCTCGTCATCGGTCTTCATCGGGCGGGTCTGGCGGATCCGGGGGCACCCCGTCGAACCCGCCGCACTCCTCCGAGCAGTCGGGCCGGGTGGATTCGAGGATGTAGGGGCACCAGCCCCACCCGCAGCCGCACGGGCACTTGCACCAGTTGCGGCAGCGGTCGCACCACATACGGGGCTCGGGGCCGTCAGACGGCTCGAGCGGGCCGTCGGGCACGTCGTACGGACAGGTCATCGCGCCACCCCCTAGAACAGCCTGAGCTGGTCGTCGCGGAGTTCGAGAAGATCCGCCCATAAGGCGATCTTGCGCTCAAGCTCGTCAAGATACGCGATGCCGCATCCGCAGCCGTGGTAGTTGCCCTCGCGGTTGTCGAGAGCGCCGAATTGAACCATGCGGAAGCCGCCGACAATCGACACTGATTCGCTGAACCGGCCGAACGACATCGCGATGTGCACGTTCTCGCTGGATACCTTGACGCGGGGCTCGCCGAACTCCTCGACGATGCCGAATCTGCACACGCAAAGGCCGTTGGCCCAGGCGCACAGCTCCTCAATAGTCATGCCCTCGAAGTCGCCGACAGCCATCACGCCGCCCCCACATCGAAGAGCGTGGGCGCGTAGGCCTTCTCGTCGTGCGCGCGCAGGTAGGCCACGCCGTCGTCGAAGTAGCCGGGGTTGAGCTCCGTGCCCATACCCCGACGGCCCATGGAGACGGCGCGCAGCGGCACTGTCATGAGGCCGCCGAACGGATCGAACACCACCTCGCCAGGGTTGCTGTAGCGCTCGATGAGCCTGTCCACGATGTCGAACTGCAGTGGGCAGACGTGGTTCTGGCGGCGCTTCCGCGACTGCTCGGTGTTGAGCGTCATCATGCGCGAAACGTCCGTCCACACGTCGGGGCTCCACGACGCGGGGGCGAGGGCCATGAACGTGGTGGGGAGCTGCCCCGAGTCAGCCATGGCGTCGGCCAGGGACACGTGCCACTCGTGGTCGTAGACGTGGGACAGCGTGAAGTCCCGGAACAGCCGGCAGCGCCCGCTCATGTCCATGTCGGCGAAGTCGGCGGCCTCAAGGAGGCGGTCGCCCGAGGATCGCCAGAAGGCGTGGGCGTCGGTCTGCCAGCGCCCCAGGCTGTACTCGTCCTTCCCCTTCGCGACGGGGACGTCGGCGTATCCGCGCGTGCGGTCGGTCTGGGGCTTGTGGAAGAGCAGCACGTACTCGGGGCAGCCGACGCCCATCTTCGTGCCGTCCTTGCACTGCTCCGTCCACCCAAGGCGGTAGGTCTGGTTGTTCTCGCGCACGACGTCGGTGACCACCGTGACCATGCCCACGTAATCGAAGCCGTGGGCCATGCAGTGCGCGATCACCTGCGCGTGGAACGGGTCTACCGTCGGCAGCCCCGCGCCGGTGACCCCGCCGAACAGGATCCTGTCCTTGACGTGGCACGCGTAGATGCGGCCGGGGCGCAGCACACGCAGCAGCTCGGGGGTGAGGAAGTCCATCTGCTCGAAGAACTCGCCGTTTCCGCTCGTGTGGCCGAAGTCGTTGTAGCTCGGCGTGTACTCGTAGTGGTTGGAGAAGGGTATGCTCGTCACGATGAGGTCTACCGAGTCGGACTCCATGGAGGCCGTCTCCTCCACCGTGTCGTTGTTGACGACGCGCCACCCGTCGCCCGACTCCTCGCGGCGCTCGCAGCCCACGGAGCGCCGCATGGCGCACGCCGCGTCGGCCTCGGCCAGACCGTACTCGCGGATGATGGCGGCCATGCGCTCGGTGAGCTCGTCGTGGGCGCGCCACTTCTCGCGCAGGGCGTCCACGACGTGGCCCTCCCCCTCCGCGTAGATGATGTCGATGCGCACCGGCTCGGACTGCTGGAAGCGCTGGACGCGGTGGATAGCCTGAATGAAGTCGTTGAACTTGAAGCCGACCCCACAGAACACCTCGCGGTGGCAGTGGCGCTGGAAGTTGCAGCCGGAGCCGGACAGCACGGGCTTGGTGGCGAGCACGCGGAACTCCCCGTCAGAGAAGCCAACGATGCGGCACTCCCGCTCGTCGAGATCCTGCGAGCCGTACACCTCCACAGCCTCGGGAATCTGCCGGCCTATCTCGCGGCGCTCGTCCTCAAGATCGTGCCAGAGCACGAAATGATCGTCGGGGGAGGCTGCGACGATCTCTGCGGCCTTCTCGATGCGCGCGCCCATGGTGGCCCGCTTGATGGCGGCCGCCGCAGAGAGGGACACAGCGGAGTCGCGGATGAAGCTGAGCTGGCCGTCGCGATCCTCGGCCGGGGCGGCGTCGTCGGGCATCGGCACCTCGTGCCAGACGACCTCGATGGGCGGCAGCTCGTAGCCCTCGTCGGAATAGCCGAGGTCGCTCGGGCGCTGCACGAACACGGCCCAGGTGGCGAGCCACAGCCAGAACTCGCGCTCCTTGTGCGGGTAGAGCGTGAGATTGCCCGCCTTGGTGGAGTCGCGCTGGAAGAACCGCGTGAGGGCCTGGCCGGTGTCCATGACCCCGAGGTACCCGGCGTAGTGGATGAGCTCCTTGTAGCGGTTGGGCGACGGCGTGGCGGTGGCAACGAAACGGTACGGCACGTCATCGAAGAGCTGGAGGAACGTCTGGTAGGTCTTCGACCCAAACGAGCGGAGAACGCTCGCCTCGTCGAGGCTCACGGCTTCAAAGAGAGACACATCGAGCCGGCCGTCGCGCACGGACTCGTAGTTGGTGAGGTAGAGGCCGTCGCCCACCACCTCCTCGGTGCGCCGGACGAACTGGGGGCACATCCCGAGCAGCTCGGCATCGCGCTTGAATTCCTGGCGCACGCCGAGAGGGCAGACGATGAGGCACCGGCCGCCGCCCTCGTGGGCGAGGATGAGTCGCATTATCTCGAGCTGCATGAGAGACTTGCCGAGGCCGAACGCGGCGAAGATGGCGCGGCGGCCGCCACGGAGGCACCACCGCACGATGTCCCGCTGGTGAGGGAAGAGCACCGGCGACACGTCGTCGCCGGGGTCGAACCCGCTGCGCGGCGCGCACACCGCCTTGCGGGAAAGGAAGTTGTAGTAGAGGTCGATCACTCGACCACCTCCAATCTGTACAAGGTGCCGCCGATGAAGGCGAGCCATCCGATCTGCGGTATGTAGGCCGCGAAGCTATTCCCCATCGCCGTCCCCCATCTCGTGGAGGAGCCGCCGCCATACGGCGGCGACGATGCCGGCGCACCCGATGAACGACGCGCCGCCGAAGAAGTAACCGGCACCTTCGCCGAAGACGATGGAGATCCCCGACGAGATGAGGCCGAGGCCGATCAAGGCGAGCGTGAACGCCATGAGGGCCAGGAACTGGCCGACGTTTCTGAAGTCGATCACAGGTACCTCGCCTCCTTGTCCATATCCTCGCCGCAGGCGCGGCACACATCGCCCAGGATCTTCGGGCACAGCTCGTCTTCGGGGCACCGGCCATTTGCCTCGCGCAGGGCGCACTCGGCGTCGATGGCGCGCCGCCGGTAGTAGTCGCGCTGGCGAACCGCCTCGTTCGCGCGGCGCACGGCCTCGACGAAGGCGTAGTGGACGCCTCGCGCGTACTCGGCGAGCAGAGCGTAGTCGCTTTCCATGGCAGCCATTAGCCCACCTCCTACCGCAGGCGCACGGGCATCAGCAGCGCCTCGGTGCTGCCCGCGCGCAGAATGAACGGCTTGAGAGGATCCTGCATGGAGATGCTCACCGCGCCATCGCCCAGGCAGGCGAGCACTTCGACGAGGCACCTGGCGTTGAGCCCGATCTCGCACGGGGACGACACCTCGGCATCCACGGTCTCGCGCATGGACTCCCGATCTGACGCGCGCACGAAGGTAGCGCCCGAGTCGTCGAAGCCGAGCGTGACGGGGTTCGAGCCGGGGATGACGGCGGCGCGGCGGGCGGCGTCGAGGGCCGAGGCCCTGCCGATGCGGACGGAGCAGTTCTCCTCGCCCTCGAAGAACCTGTCCACAGGCGGGTACTCGCCGGAGTACCCGCGCGCGGTAATGACCACGCCGGGGCCGGAAGCCCGGAGCTGGTTGCGCGATGCCGAGAGCGTGATGTCCGACCCCGCGCAGGAGGCCGCAGCGGCGGCGAGGAACCCGGGCGGGAACGGCACGCGCATCTCGCCGACGCCGGGGGCGTCGCACTTCGCGCGAACCATGGCCAGGCCGTCGGTGCCCGTCAGCCGCAGAGAGCCGCCGCCGGATTCGACGAGCACGCCTTCGACGGTTCTGCCGGCACCAGACCCAGCGCCCTTGCCCTCGTCGGCGCACGCCCACGAGCACGCCTTGACGAGGGCCGCCAGGGAGTCGGCGGCGACCGTGACCGAGCAGCCGTCCTCGGGGGCCGGGAAGGGCGGGAAGTCCGAGGGGTCGAGCGACGGCACGTCGAAAGACGCGCGGCCGCAAGACACCGAAACGGAGCCATCGCTGCCCGATACGGTCACCGCCCCGTCGCTCATCGACTTGACTATCGAGTCGAGCGACTTGGCGCTCACGAGCACCTGACCCTCCTCCTCGACGAGGGCGGCAACGCTGGTGGAGCACGACTCCTCGAGGTCGTTCGCCTCGACCGCCAGGGCGTCGCCCTTGGCGGTAAGCAGCACGCAGGCCAGGTGGCTGTCCCTCTGGCCCTTGGCGATTTTGCAGGGGCTCGCCATCGCCCGGCGAAGCTCGTCCCTGTCTATAGTGACGATCAATTCGCCACCTCCTTTACTATGGGAAGGGACGCCACCCCGGCAAGCGGAGGGCGTCCCACGGGTTTGTCTGAAAATCGGTCAGCAGGTAGGCCCAGAAGGCGCTCTGCCACCCGCGCACGGAAGGCGCGATGTCGGCATCCCTTCCGTCAACCCACCACAGGTGCAGCCTGTGCATCTCAGCCGCCCCGTGGTGGAGGATGCGCCCGTCGGCGTCGTAGAGGGCGTTGCCGCGCCCGCACAGGTGCACCATGGGGCCGGCCGTGCCGCCCAGGGAGCGGGCCACGACGTGGTGCCGCTCGGGATGAGGGCGGCCGCACACGGCGCACCACCCCGGGAGGTGGTCTTCGCCGCCCATGTTGTGAGCCGACAGGCGGGACATGAGCGACCCGCTCAAAGGGGTATAACCTCGACGTCATCGACGGGGAGGGAGAGCTGTCCCTCGCACTGCGGCTCGGGGAGCGGGAACACCTCGTCGATGAACTCAAGCGCTGCCTCCACCGTAGGCTCGTTCATTCGGTAGTAGTGCTGGCCGAACTCGGCGAAGATCGCGCTGGCGATGTCGTTGCCGTCGTAGGCCCCGAGGTCGTGGATGGCGGCGATGGTGTCGGCGAGCTTGCGCTGGGCCTTGGCGGCCTTCGCGCCGAGGTGCGGAGAGAACGGGACGCGCCTGTCCTCGGCCACCGGCGGCAGGGTCACCTCCTCGTCGTCGCGCATCCACATCTCAAGGCCGCACCCGAAGCGCATGGCCGCGTTGCGGATCGCGTCGCCGATGACCTCCTTGGTCACATCGGCCCCCAACTTGCCGTCTGCGTCCCCGTAGCCGATGCGCTCGATGCCGCAGACGGTGAGGTAGATCCACAGTCCGCCGGCTATGACGAGCGGAGCGCCGTCCTGGCGCGATGCCATTGGACGCCACGACCACGAGGGGTCTACGTCGTTCAGGCGCTCGGTGATGCGCGCGTGGCCGATGTAGCTCAGGTGCTTCGCCGGCAGGGGGTGGCGCTTGCCGCACCTCGGGCACACGTGGTACGCCTCGGGCGGGACGAAGCGGTCTCCGGCATCGTTGCGGTCGTACTCGCCGACGTACACGGGCCGCAGCTCCACGGCGTCCTCGGGAAACGGCTCGCGCAGGCGTGCCAGCGCGGAGGCCTGGCGCTCGGTAAGTTCCTCCCACACAGCTACGCCACCCCCTTGATGCCGTCGCTCACCACGCCGATGGACTTTGCGTACTCGGCGATCATCGTCGCCTGGGCCTTCGTGGCGCGGAAGCGGAAGTCCCACTCGCGAACCTCGGACGCGGGCGACTTGGGGCGACAGGGAGCGCCCCCGCCCTCGGCGGCTTTGGCCTGGGCCATGGCCCGGGCGACGCGATCCTCGGCCTCGCGCTGCATCTGCTCGGCGTGGCGCTCGCGGGCCTTGGCCTCGTCGGCGAGCCGCTTCGCCTCAGCGAGGGCGGCTGACAGGTCGAGGCGCTCGCAGTAGTGCTTGTCCGCTGCCGTGGCGAACTTCGGGGCGGCAGCGCGGATGGCCTCGCGGTCGCTCACCGCCGTGGCGATCATCTGGCCGAGCTTCGAGACGGCCTTCGTCTCGCTCCAGCTACGGCCCATGAGCGCGGATTCGCGCTCGATGAACCGCTCGAGCGGTATGGCGGCCATGAGATCGGGGGCCTGGGTCTCGTACTCGGCGAGGAGCGCCGCCTTGCGGGCGGCGGTGAACTCGTCATCGAGTTCCTTCAGCCGACCGTCGATGATGGCGATCTGCTCCTTGATGACCGACTTCACCTCCTCGCACTTTGCCTTGAAGGCCTCCTTGGGCGCGTCGTAGGCGCGGAAGGCGTCCTTGCGCGCTTTCTCGATGGCCTCCACCTTGGAGTTGAGGTCGGCGCGGATCTTCCAGGCCGCCTTGCGGTCTTCGTCGGTCACGATGTCCATGCCCACGACCTTGCTGACGTAGGCGCGGGCGGCGACCTTCATGGCCTCGAAATCGGCGGACAGGCCGCCGGAGGTCGCGCCCATCTCGATGACGGAGAGGGCGCTCACGCTTCCATCTGAAACAGGCTCTGCTGCGCCGCTCGGCACAGCTCGCCCTTCGTTGTCTTTCGGCATCTGCCTTCCTTTCTCTTGCTTTTCTTCTCTCTCGAAAGCCTCGACGCGAGGGGGTCGTCCTCTCGGCACATCCTCTTGGCCTCGGCGTAGCTGCGAGCCAGAAACACCGTGCCGTCGCCCACCCGGTCGTGCCATTTCTGCTCCAGGTCGAAATCGTCTATGGGGGAGCGGTTGCACGAGATTACCCGGGCGAGCGAGGGCCGCATCATGACCATGTAGCGCGCGATGACGCTCCACAACTCGTGGGAGAAGCGGAACTCCTTGTCGCTGGTTATGCGGAGCCGGCTCTTCTTGGCCATGCGGTAGATGTAGTCGCGGCCCACCCAGTCCTCGCCGGCCTCCACCTCGCACAGACACAGGTGCATGACGCGGTTGTAGGTGCCGCGGTGGGAGGCAATCCAATCGAGGCCGTAGTCGAGCAGCTCCTCGGGGGTCTTGCGGCGCATTCCCGCGCCGCGCCCCGCGTCGCGGCTCATAGCGCCGGGCCGTCCGCAGCGGCCTCGATGCCGGCGGCGTAGCCGTCGGCCCAACCCTCTCCCCTGCCCGTCTCGAAGCCGATGTCGTGGGCGGCCGCGAGTCCCCAGATGCAGGCGAGCACGACCGCGATAATGACTGCGGCGAAAGCCACGTCGGCCGCGCTCATGCGCGGCTCGCGGGGAATGTGGTAATATCTGGATGTCTTGGGGCTGTTCTTCCTTACGGACTCCCTCAGGCCGCGCGCCCCCGCCTTGGTCAGTTGGGGCGCGCTTTCCTTGTTGGGGCTACGCGGCGGCCTTCGCCGCGTCGGGCGCGGGTATGTGCGCTTCGCCAAAATCATCACTCCTCTCGATGAAACGTCTCACCGCCGGCGCGATGTCCGATGCGGTGACAGGCCTCGGCACGTGCACGGTGACTGTGCCGAGGCCGCTTGTGTACACGTGCGTCCCCTCGGGGAACGCAACGGGATCGGATGGCGTCATGACGCCTCCTCTCGCTTGCAGGTTCGTCTCCGGGGTCGCTTTTCCGGCCAGCGTTCCCGGCAGTCGGCCATTCGGTTTTCAAGGTTCGGACGCCCAACGGCATCCACGGGGCGGCACGGCTGACCCGCCGCTATTCCTGCAAGGCGCGCGTCCGAGTGCCTGTCGTTGCGCGCCCGGTGCCGCCCCGTGGATGCCGGCCCCCGCAGGGGCCGGACGGGAAGCCGATTAGGAACCGGCCGATTCCTTTGAGGCGAAGTCGGGGCAGCCGCCGCATTCCCGATCGATGCCGGCGAGGATGTTGCCGGGGAGCCCGGCGGCGCGCTCGGATCTCGACTCGCACATCTGCTTTGCGATGCAGTCGCAGGCGATGGCCTTCGCCGCATCCGCGCCGATTCCGGCTTTGTCGGCAACCGCCCCGATCTGGCGGGACGCGGCGTCGATGACCGCGTAGGCGCCAATCGTGCTGACAGCCCCGTAGGCGTAGCTCTTCGTGCCGTCGTCGCCGACGACCGCGACAAGGCACAGGGTACCCCCGATGACCTCGCGCCAGTCCCCGTCGGACTCGATGATCACGTTCAGGCCCTCGGGCGATTTCTTCTCTTCGGTCATTTCGTTTCTCCTTTTCGCTTGTTGGTTGGTAACTTTCGCTTGATGGTTGGTAACTTTCGCTCGGCTACTTGAGAGCCGGATACACGCACTGGAGCGCCTGATAGAATCATCTGCGAAGGGAGGTGATGACCCATGGAGTTCAACGACGGCGACGTGCTGGGAATGACAGCGGCCATAGTGGCATCTGCGGTGTCGGGCGCACAGCCTGACCCTGAGTACGTCGCAGACCTCATAGCGAAGGTCTACGATGCTCTGGATAGCGCTGCGGCCGGAGACACGGACGGGGACGGCGAGTTCTAGGCTCTCGCCTCCACGACCAGGCGGGCCATCTTCAAGGCTAACCACTTCCGCAGGAAGGTGGCCCGGCTTCCCTCCATGAACGTCTTGGCTACGAAGAACGCCATCTGCTTGAGCATGAAACGCCTAGCGGAAAACTCTTTGTCTTTGACAATGGGGACTCTCCCTTCTGCGAGGCAGACGGCGGCGATCTCGTCCGCATCGATGGTTATGCTGCTCTGCTCCATGTTTCCTCTCTTTCCGTTCAGTGCGCGTATCCGGTTCTCAAGGTGCCTGCGCTGCTTTTGCGGCTAGGCCGCGCCGCCATCGCCGAGGCACACGGCCTCGTCGAGCGAGAAGCCGGTGATGCGGGCCAGCTTCGCGGTCTCGCCAAGGCTGAACTCGCGCAGTCCGCGCCGCTTGGCCGAGAACGTCCCGGGAGCCATGCCCATCACATCTCGGGCGAAGTCGTCCATGTTGATGCGGTGGACAGCCGTGTAGGCGAGAACCGCATCGTCGATGACGGGGCGGTAGAACTCCCCCGTCTCACCGATTCTTGGCATCGTTATCACCTCCCCTCCGCTTACCTGCAAGATGCCACCCGATTACCATGCCCGCGCATAAAAGATTGAACGCCGAAAACAGCGCGGACGCACGGCCGTTGCCCGTAGCCAGCAGGGTGAAAGTGAGCAAGATGCTCACCCACCAGACGACGTAGAAGGCTGCTTTCGCTCCCACGGCCCTACTCCCCCGCCCTGCAGAGCGCCGCATCAAGAGCAGCCAGGATCTCGGTCACGGCCTCGCGGTCGGCATCGTCCTCGGCCGGCATGAACAGCGCGCGGCAGTAGTCGTAGGCGCACGCGCCGTCGGGGGCGCAGACGTTGAGTTTCACCACGCGCGAGCCGTCGGGGCGCTCGGGGGTGGGGATGCCAACCTCGGACGGCTGCGGATCCGCGATGCCATAGAACGCGTACCCGTCGGCCGTGCTGCCCTTGAAGTGCGTGCGGCCGGAAGCCGCATTTTCGCTGATGGATAACTCCACGCCGCCGTCCGCATGCCCGGCGGACTCCCGCTGCTCGGCATCGTCGGCCGAGGTACCGGAGGCCATCGCCTCGGCGATGGTCTTTAGGGACTCGACCACCAGGGAGACAACGGCGTCCATGTCGAAGCCAGCAGCCTCGGCGTCGTCTCCGAAGTACTCCACGTCAACGGAGGCCACACGCTCGTCGTTGCGGGTGAGCACCACGCCGTCGCCGCCCAGCGGGGCCTCGCAATCGGTGTAGCCGTCGAAGGAGATGCTCCAGTCGTTGCCGTCTCCGTCGTAGGCGTAGGCCTTGAGGCGCGCGTCCGTGATCATCGTCCATTCCATTGCGGGGCTCCTTCGATTCGATCTTTCTACTTGTTTAGTCGATCTTTCGACTTAACAACACGTACTATAGTCGATCTTTCGACTTTGTCAACTTAAATATTGATTTTTTTGGTCGAAAAATTTACTATAGGATTAGAAGGAGGTTCGTGATGATATTTACCGAGCGGCTTAACCTCGTAATGAACGCACGCGGATGGCGGCAAATTGACCTGTGCAAAGCGTCTGGATTAACATCTAGTCAGGTCGCCTACATCGTGAAAGGCAAAACAAAAGACCCCACGATAACCACCGCAGCGAGAATCGCTAAAGCGCTTAACGTATCCCTCGACTACCTCGCAGGACTCAAAGACGACCCGGCCATAGAGCGACATACCGCGCCGGTTATGGAAATAGAGACCGTCCGGCTCGTGGAGGACTTCGAGTCGCTTCCCGAGGAGGGAAGGGGCGCGATCCTCGATCAGTTGGAGTTCCAGAAGCTGAAAAGCCTCCGCGCGTCCGAGGCCGCCGTGCAGGATAATTCCGTTCCCGGGATTGCGTAGCTAGGAAGATGGCCTGATGATTACGAAAAGGCGCATATGGGTGAAGTTGGCAGACAGCAAGCCGCTGTCGGTCGCCAGCACCCTGTGCAGTATCCTTGGTTTTCCTCTGGCGCTCCTGTCGCTGGCGGGCGTGCAGATGCCGTGGATTCTCGACGCCATCGGGAACTCGGCGTTCATTTGGCTCCCTATCGTGACGCTGATAACGGGATTCCTGGCATTTACTAAACTTATATTTAGATTTCCCTTGCGTATTGCTAAACTTTAGTTTATAATATCATCATCGGATGAAAGGAAAACCGATGGTAAAGCGAAAGGATGTGGTGAGGTTCTTCAAGGAGGAGGGCTTCGTTCTGGTCAAGGGAACCAACCATGACAGGCTGGTTCACCCGGACGGAAGGTGGACGACGCTGGGCCGCCACACCGAGATCGGGAACAGGCTCTTCGAGGAGATGAAGAAGCAGGCGGGGCTGAAGTAGCCCCGCCCCCCACCGCATCGGAAAGGAGCAGGACATGCTTCATGTGTACGAGTTCGAGGTGTTCGAGGACGAGGGCGTCATGGTCGCCCTGCCCTTCGACATGGACGGCGGCACCCAGGGCACCGACTTCGCGGAGGCCTGCGAGATGGCCGCCGACTGGCTGAAGATCGAGATGGAGCACCGCGCCATGCGCGGGCTTGAGTTCCCGGAGGCCACCTTCGGCAACGAGCCGCGCGAGGGCGGGCGCACCGTCATCGTGGCCGTGGACGCGGGCAAGGAGACGGTGCCCCGCATGACGGCGGCGGCGGCCGCGCGCGAGCTGGGCGTGACGCCCGGACGCGTCTCCCAGATGGTGAGGGCGGGGCAGCTCGAGACGTTCAAGATGGACGGGCGTACCTGGCTGACGCGCGGCAGCGTCGAGGCCCGCAAGGAGGAGGCCCCTCAGGCTGGGCGGCCGAAGAAGGCCGTCACGGCATAGGAGGGCAGGCCATGGGAATCTTCAGCAGACGATGGCTCGTGCGCGGGAACCGGGGCGAGCCTCTGGTGCTCATGGCATCGCGCAGGCGGCTCGAACTGAGGCGGGCCGGCTTCGGCGGCGGCGTCGAGTTCTCCTACGATGACCCGCGAGCCGAGTTCGGCGAGGCCTGGGCGAACAAGGACTTCTACGTCCGTGGCGGCCAGCGCAAGCGTGTGACGCGGGCGAGGGTCTACGACCTGGCGAAGGGCGGCGGCACGCGGATAGTGGAGTTCCGCAGCACGGCCGACGGCGACAGTTTCAGGCGGTGGATCGAGCGCGCGGCGGCCGCATCCAGATGATAGAATGGCCCGACTGGAAAACGGGAGGTGAGCAATGAGAAGAGATATGGACTTGGTTCGTCGGATCCTGAAGGACATGGCCGAGGCCGGCGGCCCGCTCAAGGCGTCGGCGTTCGTCACCGAGGGCACGACGTTCGAGGAGGTGTGCTACCACTTCCGCATCATGGACGAGGCGGGCCTCATAAAGGCGACGGTCACCTACGCCGGCGACGCCCCGTACTTCGCAGTGGCGAGCGAGCTGACATGGGAGGGCAACGACTTCCTCGCGACGGTAGAGTCGGACACCATCTGGCAGAAGGTTAAGTCGCGGGTGGCGAAGGCCACGGGCGACGCGTCGTTCTCGGTGTTCAAGGCAGTGGCCGTGAAGATGACCGAGGCGGCCGTGATGGCCGGACTGTAAGAAGAAAGCCCCGCGCGGGCGGCAACCCATATGCGCGAGGCTCAAGCAAAAGTTACCAACCGACGAGCGGAAGGTGGGTCGAATTATACCATGGGCACGATCAAGCCCGACGGGCGTTACGCCATGCTACTCAGAAAATCCCGCGAGGACGTTGAGGCCGAGGCGCGGGGCCAGATGGAGACTCTGGCATTGCACGAGGATGCGCTCCGCCTCCTCGCCTCGAATCTCGGCATCAAGATCTCCAAGGTCTACCGCGAGCTGGTCTCCGGCGACCGCCTGGACGAGAGGCCCGAGACCGTGCAGCTCGTGCACGAGGTCATGCGCGGAGAGTGGGACGGCGTCCTCGCCTACGACATCCAGCGCATCAGCCGTGGCGACATGATAGACCAGGGCGTCATCATGAACGCCTTCAAGTACTCGCGAACCATCATCATCACGCCGGGGAAGATCTTCGATCTGGCCGACGACTACGACAGCAACGCCGTGGAGATGAACCTGATGATGGGGCGGGTGGAGCTTGGCTGGATTAAGAAGCGCCTCATCGCCGGAAAGGAGAACCGCACTCGGCGCGGCGAGTACCTCGGATCCATAGCGCCCTTCGGTTGGGAGAAGTGCACCGTCGACCACATGAAGACCCTGCGCCCCGGCGAGCACCACGAGCGGCTTTTCCAGATGTACACCGACATAGCGTCCTGGGCGCGCGCCCCGAAGGGCATGGCCGACGACCTCAACCGCCAGGGATTCCCTACCCCGCGCGGCAAACACTGGGACGCGAAAACCATCACCAGCATCATCAGAAACCCCGTGAATATCGGCTACGTGCGCTGGAACCAGCGAAAGACGCGGGTGCAGTTCGACGAGGAGATGAACCGGCGCAAGGTGCGGGGCGTCCCGAAGGACGACGAGAGGATCCTGGCCGAGGGACTGCATCGAGGCGCGGGACTCATCACCGACGAGTTGTTCTATGCCGCCAACCGCCAGCTCGACGCGCACGGAGGCACGTCCGAGCACACGGGAAAGCCGCTGCGCAACCCGCTCGCCGGGGTGCTCGTGTGCAAGGGCTGCGGGCGGGCCATGGCTCGCTCCATATTCCCCGGGGAGCGCAGGGGCGACGGCCGGGGCAAGACGGAGTGGTACACGCACCCGCAGTCGAACCGCTACGAGTGCCATATGCAGGGAGCCGTCATGCGTGACGTCGTGGATCTGGCGGTGGACGCGCTGCTGTCCGTGACGAGGGACATAGAGGTGGCCATCGACGCCGACGACGGGCAGAAGGTCGAGGCCGCGCGGCAAGTAGCCAAGTCGCTGCGCCGCTCGCTGGCCGAGGAGGACGCGGCCCGTGACAACCTCTTCAGGCTCGTCGAGCGCGGAATAATCACCGATGCGGAGTTCGCGTCGCGCAAGGTGCTCGCAGACGGCCGCAGGGCCTCCCTAGAGGCTCAACTGGCCCAGGCCGAGGCTGAGGCCGCAGACGACCATGGCGAGGCCCTGGCGCGCGTCGTGGCCCTCCGCGAGGTAGTGGACTCGCTGCGAAACTACGAGGGCCGCGCCAAAGAGGTGAATGACATGGTGAAGTCCATCGTCTCCCGCATAGAATACGAAAGAGACCCCCAGACGGGGGAAATCCGCCTGGGGGTCTCTCTACGATAGATATAATCCCTGTTCAGGTAGGGGGTTATATCATGCGCTGAATATCTCGATGGTCTCGCCCTCGGCCAGGGTGACCATGGCCTTCTTCCAGGTGCGGGTGCGACCCTCCTGGTAGCGAACGCGCTTCGGCTTCGACTTCACGTTCAGGGTGTTCACCTTGACCACCTTCACCTTGAAGATAGCCTCGATGGCCTGGCGAATCTCAACCTTGTTGGCGTCCTTGGCTACCTCGAAGGTGTACACGTTGTTCTCCATGGCATCGTAGCTGTGCTCCGTGATGACGGGGCGGATGATGACGTCGCGGGGATCCTTCTCCATTATGCAAGCACCTCCTCGATGCGGGCCAGGCACGGCTCGGCGATGACGAGCACCTTGTTGTCAATGAGCTCGTAGGTATTGATATCGCCCACCGGCAGGATGTTCACCTCGGGGATGTTGCGGAAGGACAGGAACGCCTCGATGTCCTCGTTGCCGATGACCACGCAGATGCGCTTGCCTTCCAGACCCAGGGCCTTGATCAGCGCCACGGCGTCCTTGGTGCAGGGCTTCTCGAAATCGAAGTCCTTGACCACCACGAGCTCGCCGTCGGCCAGCTTCGCGGACAGGGCGCTGCGCATGGCCAGCTTGATCTCCTTCTTGTTGACCTTCTGGTCGTAGGAGCGGGTGTGCGGGCCGAACACGGTACCGCCGCCAGCCCACTGGGGAGCGCGGATGGTACCCTGGCGGGCACGACCGGTGCCCTTCTGACGCCACGGCTTCTTGCCGCCGCCGCGGACCATGCCGCGGGTGCGCGTGTTAGCGGTGCCCTGACGCCAACCGGCCTGCTGCGCCTTCACGGTGCGGTGCATGACAGGCACGTTCGGCTCGATACCGAACACGGCGTCGTTCACATCGACCGTGCCGGCGGCAGCGCCCTTCACGTCCTTAATCTCAATAGTTGCCATAATTTCTGTAACTCCTTGTTACCGATCGATTCACTAAGCCATGCGCACGCGCACGATGCCGTTCTTGCCGCCGGGGACAGCGCCCTTCACGAGGATCAGGTTCTGCTCCTCGTCGATGCGCACGACCTCGAGGTTCTTCACGGTCACGGTATCACAGCCCATGTGGCCCGGCAGGCGCAGGCCCTTGAACACGCGAGAGGGCGTGGCGCACTGGCCGACGGAACCGGGAGCGCGGTGGAAGTGCGCGCCATGGCCGCCCGGGCCGCCGGCAAAGCCGTAGCGCTTCATGACGCCGGCAAAGCCCTTGCCCTTGGACGTACCGGTGACGTCCACCTTCTTCACCTCGGCGAAGGCAGCCACGGTCTGGGTGTCGCCCACCTTGTACTCGCCGGCATTCTCCACGCGCACCTCGCGCAGGTAGCGCTTCGGCTCGGCGCCCTGCTTGTCGAAGTGACCCTGCATGGGGCGGTTCACGCGGCGCGGCTTGATGTAGCCGAAGCCCATCTGCACGGCCTCGTAGCCGTCGGTGTCCACGGTCTTCACCTGGCACACCGTGTTCGGCTCGGCCTGGATGACCGTCACGGGAACGATGCGGTCGTCCTCGTCGAAGATCTGGGTCATGCCGATCTTCTTGCCATAGATAGCGTTAATCATGTCCCAAACCTCCTTTACAGCTTGATCTCGATGTCAACGCCAGCGGGGAGATCGAGACGCATCAGGGAATCGACCGTGTTGGGGGTCGGCTCCAGGATGTCGATGAGGCGCTTGTGGGTGCGCATCTCGAACTGCTCGCGGGAGTCCTTGTTCACGTGGGGACCGCGGATGACGCAGTACAGGTTGCGCTCCGTCGGCAGCGGAATAGGACCGGAAACCTTGGCACCCGTCTTCTGAGCGGTATCGACGATGAGGCGCGTGGACTGATCCACGATCTCATGATCGTACCCCTTCAGGCGGATGCGAATCTTCTGACTTGCCACTTACATTACCTCCAAATAGAAGTTGCTGACGGGCGCCCTAGGCGTTGCCGCCGGCCTTGCTGATGATCTCGTCCTGCACGGACTTGGGCACGGGCTCGTAGGAGTCGAACTGCATGGTGTACACCGCACGGCCCTGGGTGCCGCTGCGCAGGTCGGTCGCGTAACCGAACATGTTGCCCAGCGGAACCTTCGCCTCGATGACGACCGAGGAGCTGCGCTGCTCCTGGCCCTGGATGAGGCCGCGGCGGGACGGGATATCGCCCATGACAAAGCCGGTGTACTCCTCGGGAGTCTCCACCTCGACGGCCATGACGGGCTCCAAGATGACCGGGTTGGACTTGCGCAGGGCGTCCTTGATGGCCATGGAGCCGGCCACCTTGAAGGCAGCCTCGGAGGAGTCAACGTCGTGGTAGGAGCCGTCGATGAGCTCGACCTTCACGTCCTCGACCGGATAGCCGGCCAGAACGCCGGAGTTCAGCGCCTCCTGGATGCCCTTGTCGATGGAGGGGATGTACTCCTTGGGCACCACGCCGCCGACGATCTTGTTGACGAACTCGTAACCCTTGCCGGCCTCCTGCGGGTACATGTTGATGACCGCATGACCGTACTGGCCGCGACCACCGGACTGGCGTACGAACTTGCCCTCGGCATTCAGCACCTCGTGACCCGGACGCTCGCGGTAGGCAACCTGGGGCTTGCCCACGTTGGCCTCCACCTTGAACTCGCGCAGCAGGCGGTCGACGATGATCTCCAGGTGCAGCTCGCCCATGCCGGCGATGATGGTCTGGCCGGTCTCGTGGTTGGTAGACACGCGGAAGGTCGGATCCTCCTCGGCCAGCTTGGCCAGAGCCACGCCCATCTTGTCCTGCTCGGCCTTGGTCTTGGGCTCCACGGCAATGTCGATAACCGGATCGGCGAACTCCATGGACTCCAGGATGATCGGCGCGTTCTCGGCGCACAGGGTGTCACCGGTGGAGGTATCCTTCAGACCCACGACGGCGACGATGTCGCCAGCCTGGCAGGCGTCGATGTCCACGCGCTGGTTGGAGTGCATCTGCAGCAAGCGTCCGATGCGCTCCTTCTTGCCCTTCACGGCGTTCAGCACGTAGCTGCCCGCGTCCAGGGCGCCGGAGTAGACGCGCAGGTAAGTGAGCTTGCCCACGTAGGGGTCGGTCATGATCTTGAAGGCCAGGGAAGAGAACGGGGCCTTCACGTCGGCGGGACGCTCCTCCTCGGCATCGGTGTCGGGGTTGGTGCCCTTGATGGCGGGGATGTCAACCGGGGACGGCATGTAGTCGACCACGGCGTCCAGCAGCTCCTGCACGCCCTTGTTCTTGTAGGCGGAGCCCACGAACACCGGGTTGATCTGGCAGGCGATGACACCCTTGCGGATGGCGGCCTTCAGCTCCTCGACCGTGACCTCTTCCTCCATGAGGACCTTCTCCATGAGATCGTCGTCGCAGTCGGCGGCGGCCTCCAGAAGCTCCTGGCGGTACATGGCGGCATCGTCGGCGAACTCGGCCGGGATGGCATCCATGGGCTCGGGGTAGGTCATGCCCTTGTCGTCGGCCTTGAAGTCCCAGGCGGTCATGGTCACCAGGTCGATGACGCCCCAGAAGTTGTCCTCGGCGCCCATGGGAACCTGGGCGGCCACGGCCTTGGCACCCAGACGATCGCGCATGGTCTGGATGGCATGGAAGAAGTCGGCGCCCACGCGGTCGTACTTGTTGATGAAGGCGATGCGGGGCACGCCGTAGCGCTCAGCCTGGCGCCACACGGTCTCGGACTGCGGCTGCACGCCGGCAACGGCGTCGAACACGGCCACGGTGCCGTCGAGCACGCGCAGGGAACGCTCCACCTCGGCCGTGAAGTCCACGTGGCCGGGGGTGTCGATGATCTGGAAGCGGTACTCCTTGCCGCCGGCAGCGCCGCCGGGGTACTTCCAAAAGCAAGTGGTGGCGGCAGCGGTGATGGTCACGCCGCGCTCCTGCTCCTGGACCATCCAGTCCATGGTAGCGGCACCGTCGTGCACCTCGCCGATCTTGTGGGTCTTGCCCGTGTAGTAGAGGATGCGCTCGGTCGTGGTGGTCTTGCCTGCATCGATGTGGGCCATGATGCCGATATTGCGCGTATCCTTCAGATCGATTTTAGCCATATATCACACCAGCCTTAGAAGCGGTAGTGCGAGAACGCACGGTTAGCCTCGGCCATCTTGTACATATCCTCGCGCTTCTTCACGGCGGCGCCGGTGTTCTCGGAAGCGTCGATGATCTCGTTGGCGAGACGCTGGATCATGGTGTGCTCCTTGCGCTTGCGCGAGAAGTCGACGATCCAACGGATGGCCAGGGTAGTGGCACGACGGGAGTTGACCTCCATCGGCACCTGGTAGGTGGCGCCGCCCACGCGCTTCGGCTTGCACTCGAGGGTGGGGCGCACGTTGTCCATGGCCTTCTTGAACACGGCCAGCGGATCCTCGCCGGTCTTCTCGGCGACCAGATCGAAGGCACCGTAGACGATGTTCTCGGCGGTGGACTTCTTACCGTCAAGCAGGACCTTGTTGATCAGCTGCGTGACGAGACGGTTGTTGAACTTTGCGTCCGGCTGCGTTTCGCGGCGGACTGCTGCTGCACGACGCGGCATGTAGTTTCTCCTTTTGCTTCTGCGCGCTTCGGGGCGGTGCCCCGCCCATTAGGCCGAACCCTTCGGCCCGCGCGGCTTAACGAATGTTATTTCGGGCGCTTGGCGCCATAGCGGCTGCGGGCCTGCTTGCGGTTGTCCACCGCAGCGCAGTCGAGCGCCGCGCGGATGACCTTGTAGCGGACACCGGGAAGGTCCTTTACACGACCGCCGCGGATGAGCACCATGGAGTGCTCCTGGAGGTTGTGGCCCTCGCCGGGGATGTAGGCCGTGACCTCCATACCGTTGACGAGACGCACGCGGCAGACCTTGCGAAGAGCGGAGTTCGGCTTCTTCGGGGTGGTGGTGTACACGCGAGTGCACACGCCGCGCTTCTGCGGGTTGCCCTTGAGAGCCGGGGTCTTCGACTTGTCGACCGACTTCTTGCGGCCCTTGCGGACCAGCTGGTTGATTGTAGGCAAGACTCTTTTCCTTTCCTTTTATCCACGAGCTTACACTGCACAAAACAAGCGCCTCCCAGAGGCGTGAGGATGCATACTACGAGGGTTCCCGCCGTGTGTCAAACGCCACGCATCCGGGCGTGTCCATATCTTCCGATGAGCGGCACAAAACGTTCACAACTGGGAAATACGTCCCGAAGCTGCCCGCACGAGGGCGCCCTGCCCCGGAGGGTGAGCTCCTGCCCTGGAGGGCGGCCTGCCCTGGAGGGTGCCCTGCCCCGAAATGACGAAGCGGCCGGGCGCACCGTCATTTCGGGGCATTTCCAAACCCCCTATCTGATCTGGCGATATGCGACAAATACCAGGTCAGGCGCACGACTGAAAGTGCCGGTATGCCCACCCCGCAGCCCGAAAATGACGATGCGCCCAACCGCTTCACCATTTTCGGGCAGAAAACTTCGTCATTTTCGGGTGGGAAACTTCTTTATTTTCGGGAGAAAAGATTCCTAGCAGGCGTACTCGGCGATGATGGCCTCGACGTAGCGGGCCATATTCTGAAGATCGGCCACTTCGATGTACTCGTCGGTGCTGTGGAAGTTGGTCATGCCTATCCCCAGGGTAATGGCATCGGCCCCTTTGGCGGAAAGCACATTGGCATCGGCCCCGCCACCGGAGACGGCATGGCGCACAGGCAGCCCGCAGGCGGCCGCGGCGGCCTCCAGATGCCCCACAATGGCGTCACCCGCTTCGTGGACCACGGCCGGGTAGTCGAGCTCCCAAGCCACTTCCACCATGCCGCCGAGGCGCTCGGCGGCCTCTTCCAAAGCCGCGGTCATAGCATCACGCTGGGCAAGCACGCGATCCTCGAAAAGCGAGCGGCACTCCCCTTCCAGCTCGCAAGCGGCCGGCACGATGTTCACGGCCACGCCGCCCTCGATGTGGCCGACGTTGGCCGTGGTGCACTCATCGATGCGGCCGAGCGGCATGGTGGCCACCGCGGCGGCGGCGATCTGAATGGCGGACACCCCCTCCTCCGGCTCCACCCCGGCATGGGCGGCGCGGCCCTCGATGCGGGCGCGCAGGGTCCAGTGGTAGGGCGCGCCCATAATGATGGTGCCCGGCGCCCCGTCGGCATCGAGCACGAACAGCGGCACCGGCTCGGAAGGGGCGGCGCCGTCGCCCAAAAGCCCCCCGGCAGCAGTGCCGCGCGAGGCCGCCGGCAGATCGGCCGGCCACGCGAGCGCGTCGTCGGCAAGAGCCGAGGAGCCGAGCAGGCTCTGCTCCTCGCAGGTGGTGAGCAGCACCGTGATATCGGGGCGCACGGCGCCGGACTCCACGACCGAGCGCACGCCCTCGAAGATGGCCGCAATACCAGCCTTGTCGTCGGCCGACAGAATGGTGTCCCCCGCCGAGCACACCACCTCGGCCATGCGGCAGGTCACATCATCGCAGATATGACGCGTCTCCACCACGGCCTCGATGCCCGCGCAGGGCTTCACCGTGTCCAGATGGGCCGAGAACGCCACGCGCCCTGGCACCGTGCCCGGCAGATGCGCGATGAGGTTGCCCGTATCTGACCCGGTTTCCGCCGCCGAAGCGTCGAAGGCGACGGTAAATCCCATCTCGGCCAGCTTCTCCGCGCAGCAGGCGGCCATAGGAGCCTCGTGCCACGACGGGCTCTCGATGGCCACCATCTCCAGAAACGATTCCAGCACGCGGTCGGGATTCATAGGGGTCCTTCTTTCCAAAACTCCGAAACTTTTGGTCGCAGGAATGCGCCCAAGGAAAAACAGCGAGGGTCCGGCAGGCGCCTGGGATTGCCCCGCCTTTTGCCCGAGCGGCCTTCGCACCGTGCCGTGGCAAAAACAAGGGGCCGGGCCAGGTGCCTGTCGGACCCGCAGCGTCGCGCAGTAATTCTCCGGGGAATTATTACGAGGCTTCTACGAAGCCAGAATGGGAGCCGCCACCTGCTTCTTGCGGGACAGCACGCCGGGCATCCAGTTGCCGCCCTCGCAGCACTCGATCTCGAAGACGCGGTTCACGCGGGCAGGGTCGCCCTCCACGATGAACTGGCTTCCCTCGGCCAAAATGTCGGTGACCAGCAGCAGAGCGAACTCGTAGCCGTTGCCTTCCACGAGCTTCTTCATGTGCTCGCGAATCTCGGCCTCGCGGCCCATCACACAGGGCAGGTCCACCGTCTCGCGCTGGGCGATGAGCACGGTCACGTCATCGTTGACCTTGAACTCCTTGGAATCGGCCTCCACGAGCTTGGCAATGGGCATGGTATCCTCGCCGCCGCGGGTGCGGAAGATCTCCATGCCGAACTCCACGGCGTCGATGCCGAGCTTGTCGGCCAGGAAGTTCACCTGGTCGATATCCACCTGGGTGCAGGTGGGAGACTTCATAATGACCGTGTCGGTGAGGATGGCGGACAGGAGCACCCGGGCGATGGCGTCGGGCAGCTCGATGCCGGTCTGGCGGAACTGCAGCGTGACGATAGTGGCCGTGGATCCGATGGGCAGGTTCAAGAACAAGATGGGATTGGCCGTGGTGACATCGGCGATGCGGTGGTGATCGATGATCTCCACGACCTCGGCCTCCTCGATACCCGGAGCGGCCTGGGCCACCTCGTTGTGATCCACGAGGATGACCTTCTGGCGCACCGTCTCGCCGTCATGCTCGACGGGGTTCACGTTGTCGATGAGCACTGGCTCGGGAATATCGTTGCGCTCGAGAAGCCACGCGCTCTCCACGGGCAGGGGGCCCAGGCGGGCGGGCACGTACTCGACGGCCTCGGCCTCACCGTCGCGGGCGGCCAGGGCGTTCTTCAGATGCGCGTATCCCACAGCGGCGGAAATGGAGTCGTTGTCGGGATTGCGATGGCCCACGACGAGAATCTTGGCGGTCATTGGTGCCCCTTTCTGTTCTTGTACCAATCTCACCTTATACCAATTTACGGTTTTGAGGCAGTATACCCCTCCCAGCCCTCGGTGGCGATGGGCTATGATAGCGTTCTGCGACGAAAACAAATGCTCGCGCGGCCGACGGCGGGCAGCGCCACCCGCGAGCCCCGGTTCTACCGGCGATCGGGCGGACGAGGCCGCGGCGCCCGCGAAAGGAGCAGCATGAAAACCTACGGTCTGCGGGATATCATCGGCCCCATCATGGTGGGCCCGTCCAGCTCGCACACGGCTGGTGCCCTGCGCATCGCCTCCATTGCGCGCAAGCTCTTCGGCGGCAACCCCGAGCGCGTGACCTTCACGCTCTACGGTTCCTTCGCCGCCACGGGCAGCGGGCATGGCACCGACAAGGCCCTCGTGGCCGGCATCATCGGCCTGGCCGCCGACGACCCGGACGTCTCGCGCTCCTTCGCATTGGCCGAGCGGGCGGGCGTGGAGGTCGATATTATCTGGGACACCGCCAGCCCCTGCGACCACCCCAATACCGTAGACGTGCACTGCGAGGACGGCGAGGGCACCGTGCTCGACATGCGCGGCGTCTCTATCGGCGGGGGCGCCGCGGTCATCCGGCGCATCAACGGCATCGACGTGGACATCACCGGCGAACACACGAGCGTGGTGGTGCACCAGCACGACGTGCGCGGGGTGCTGGCCCACATCTCCTCGGTGCTCGCGAGCTGCGGCATCAACATCGCCACGGCCAACCTCCACCGCACCGAGAAGCGCGGCGACGCCTTCACCGTGCTCGAGACCGACGACGACGTGGACGGCAAGGTGCGCGACTACCTCATCCTGCACCCGGATATCCTGAACGCCCGCATTATCCCGGCCATGAGCGCCACCGACGGCGCGGCCGTGGCGGTGCCGCCCGGCGCCGACGAGGCGTTTGCGCGCTGGAACTACACGAGCGGCGCGGAGCTTCTAGCCCTGTGCGAGCGCGAGGGCGCAACCATCGCCGAGGCCTTCCGCGCCCGGGAAGAGGCCCTCTGCGCCAAGCAGGGCGTCGCCGCCGACGTGGATGACTACTTGAACCGGGTGCTCGCCGTCATGGATGCGGCCGCCACGGTTCCCATCGAGGCTCCCGAGCGCTCCATCGGAGGCCTCATCGGCGGAGAGGCGGCGAAGGTGACCGCCAGCCTGGAGACCGACGATGCCAAGCGGCGCCTCATGGACCCGCTCACGGCCAAGGCGGCCGTCTACGCCCTGGCCACCCTAGAGACCAACGCCAAGATGGGCATTATCGTGGCCACCCCCACGGCCGGTTCCTCGGGTGTTCTGCCCGGCGTGCTGCTGGCCATGCGCGACGTGCGCGGCTACAGCCACGACGAGCTGCGCGAGGGCATCCTCACGGCGGCGGCCGTGGGCTACATCGTGGCCCGCAACGCCAGCGTCTCTGGCGCCGAGGGCGGCTGCCAGGCCGAGGTGGGCAGCGCGGCGGCCATGGCGGCGGCGGCGGCCGTGGCCATGGCCGGAGGCACGCCGACCCAAGCGCTCGATGCGGCATCGAACGTCATCCAGTGCCTGCTGGGCCTGGTGTGCGATCCGGTAGGTGGCCTGGTAGAGCTGCCCTGCCAGAAGCGCGACGCCACCGCCGCGCCCCTGGCGCTGGTGTGCGCCCAGATCGCGCTGGCGGGCGTGAGCAACCTCGTACCCTTCGACGAGAACGTGGCCGTGATGGACAAGGTGGGCCGCGAGCTGCCCATGGAGCTGCGCGAGACCGCCCGCGGCGGCATCGCCACCGCCCCCTCCGCCTGCAGCTTCTGCGCGGGGTGCTAGGCGAGGGCTAGCCGATCTTCACGATGGGGGCGTAGTCGCGCAGCAGCTTCTTGGTCTGGCCGGTCTTGGCGAACTTGACGTGCAGGGTGTCGCCGTCCACCTTTACCACGATGCCACGGCCGAAGGTCTTGTGGTCCACGGCATCGCCGGCGGCGAAGGCGGCCTTGGCGGCGGCCTTCTTGCCCGCGTTCGGGTTCACCCCGGCACCAACGCGCCCCGACGCGGCCCCGCCTCGCGACACGGATCCGCTGCTGGCGGCCGTGCGGCCCGAGCCGGTAGCGGCACGGTACTCGGCGAAGGAGCGGCCGCCGGATCCCGAGGCGCTCGACCGGCCGAACACGCGGCCCTCCCCCGCCTCGGTGCCCGAGCCGGCAATGCCCCGGCGGCTTCCCCGTTTCTCCCAGCCGGTGCCGGAGAAGCCCGCCGAGCCCAGACCTGTGGTCTGGCGCAGCTCGCTCGGGATCTCGCCGATGAAGCGCGAAATGGGGTTCGCGTGGGTCTGGCCGAAGATCTGGCGCTGCTGGGCGCAGGTGAGGTAGAGCTTCTTGCGGGCGCGGGTGATGGCCACATAGGCCAGCCGCCGCTCCTCTTCCACGGCCGCGGCGTCGCCCACGGAGTTCATGTGGGGAAACAGGGTCTCCTCCATGCCGGCCACCCACACGCAGTCGAACTCCAGGCCCTTGGAGGAGTGCACGGTCATGAGGGTGACGGCCTGGCCGTCCTCGGTCACCGTGTCCAGGTCGGTGCGCAGGCGCACCCACTCGATGAAGTCGGCCAGGGAATCGCCCCGCAGCACGCGCACCGGCTCCGCCTCGGGGCTCTCGCCGGCCGTGGGCGCGGCGTAGTCGGCATCCTCGGCATCATGAGTCTCCACGAACTCGTCCACTACGCCCAGAAACTCCTGGATGTTCTCGATGCGGCCGCGGGCCTCGTCGGTGCCCTCGTTCTGCAGCGCCTCGATGAGTCCGGCCTGATCGATGATGCGCTCGATGACCTTGCGCAGGTCGCCCTCGTAGCTGGCACCGTCCTTGAGAACCTGCACGAATTCGCCCACGGCCCGGCGGGTGGCCGGCCGAATGTCCTCATCGACGATGGCCAGCTCGGCGGCGGTGAGGAAGGGCATGTTCAGCTCGCGGCCGAACTGGTCGATGCGCTCGATGGTAGCCTTGCCGATGCCGCGGCGCGGTACGTTCACCACGCGCTTGGCGGCGATGTCGTCGGCCGGGTTCACCACCAGGGTGAGATAGGCCATCACATCGCGGATCTCCGCGCGGTCGAAGAAGCGGGTGCCGCCGACGATGCGGTAGGGCACGCCGGCCCGCAGCAGCATGTCTTCCAGCATGCGGGACTGGGCGTTGGTGCGGTAGAACACCGCCATGTTGTTGTAGGACACGCCGTCTGCGCAGCGCTTCTCGATCTCCCCGGCGATCCAGCGACCCTCGTCCCGCTCGTCGGAGGCCATGTACACCGAGATCTTGTCGCCGTCGCCCGATGAAGTGAACAGGCGCTTCGCCTTACGGTGCTGGTTGTTGGCGATCACAGCGTTGGCGGCAGCGAGGATGTTGCCCACGCTGCGGTAGTTCTGCTCCAGCTTCACCACGCGCGCCTCGGGGTAATCGCTCTCGAACTCCAAGATGTTGCGCAGATCGGCACCGCGCCAGGAGTAGATGGACTGGTCGTCGTCGCCCACCACCATGACATTGCGATGACCAGCAGCCAGGAGCATGGTGATGGCGTACTGGGCGCGGTTGGTGTCCTGGTACTCGTCCACCATGATATAGCGGAAGCGCTCCTGGTAGGCGGTGCGAACGTCCTCATGCTGCTTGAGCAGCAGGTAGGCGTACAGCAGCAAATCGTCGAAGTCCACGGCATTGGCCGCGCGCAAGCGCTCCTGGAGCCGCGTGTACACCTGGGCGGCCACGCGCCCCACCGGGTCGGTGGCCCGACTCTCGAAATCACCGGGCACGACGAGGTCGTTCTTCGCGCTCGAGATGCGGTTCATGAGCTGGTTGACCGGAAAGCGCTTCGGGTCGATGTTCAGCTCGGCCATGATGTCCTTATACAGGCGCTTCATGTCGTCCACATCGTAGATGGTGAAGCTCTTCGTGAAGCCCAGGCGATCGGCATCGGCCCGCAGGATACGCACGCACATGGAGTGGAAGGTGGACACCCACATGCCCCGGGCTCGGCCGCCGACGAGCTGGGCCAAACGCTCGCGCATCTCAGCCGCCGCCTTGTTGGTGAAGGTGATGGCCAGAATCTCCCAGGGCGCCGCCAGGTTCTGCTCCAAAATGTTGGCGATGCGGTAGGTGAGAACGCGGGTCTTGCCGCTTCCGGCGCCGGCCAATACCAAAAGCGGGCCTTCGGTGGTGACGACCGCCTCGCGCTGGGGGCCGTTCAAGGTGTCGATATCGATGGGCACAGGTCCGTCCTTTTACTTCGCAAACAAAGGGGCGCTCGGCCCCGAACAACGGGAAAGCCGTCCACAAGAGACGGCTTTCCATTCTATCGCCCTCTGGGGCGATACGGCGAAAGACCCATCAAGGTTTCACCGCCTGTTCGATAAACAGCGAGGCGCGGCGGGCGCGGCCGCCCTAGGCGCCCGTAGAGTCCTGCACTGCCTCTCCGGCCGGACGTGTGGCGGTGCCGGCCTCGGGGGCATCGCCGAACCAGTTGTCGTACAGCTCGTCGTAGGAGCCATCGGCCTTCAGGGCGCCCAGGGCGTCGTTGATTGTAGCAGCGAGCTCGTCGTTGCCGGCAGCCACGATAAAGGCGTAATCCTTGGCAGAGGGCACCACCTCTACCGCCTGGAGATGGGGCTCCCTCACTTTGATGTAGCGACGAAAGCGCGGCTCATCCACAATGGCGGCCTGGGCCCGCTCGGAATTCAGCTCCATCAGGGCGTCGATGCCGTCCTCGAAGGGCACCACCTCCGCTTGGGGCAGAAGCTCGGCCACCCAGGAGGCGATGGCCGGCTCGTCCTGAATGGCCACCACCGGAGCCTCGGCCGCGGCCAGAGCCTCCAGGCTGTCGAGGCCGGCGCCCATCTTCGTCAGCACCGCGTAATCGGCATGCAGGTAGGGCTCGGTGCACGTAACGCCCTCCAGACCACCGTCCGTGGTGAGGGAGGAGGCACCCAGATCGGCCTCGCCGGCCGCCACCTTGGCCGCCACATCCTCGGGCTGCCCCGGCGTGATGTTCTGGTCGGCATCTTTGTGGTTCACCGCCTTGGCGAACCGCACGTCCAGCCCCGCCTGCTCGCCCACCAGCTCGAGCAACTCCACGGTGAAGCCGATCTGGCTCGTGCTGGTAGCCTGCTCGTAAGGCTCGCTATTGAGCGCCGAGGCCACCACGAGCACCCCGGACTCGTCCGTGGTAGCTCCCTCGACCGCCGCCTCGACACCAGATCCCATCGAGGCGGCCTCGTCGGACGAGCAACCAGTGAGCACCGATACGCAGGCGGCCAAAGCGACGGCTGCGACAAGCGCGAGCACGGCGGCGAGCGCCGCGCGGAGGGCCGCGCCAAGCGGCACGCGGCGGCCGGGGGCGGAGAGGGACAGGTCGGTCATAGGGGTTCCTCGCTTTCGGGACGGGCTTCTTGCGGGGCGCTCGCGTGCGGCGCGGCCTGGACGCGCTGCCCGGCTGCGCCCGCGCACGAGCCCGTGGCTTGTCGCCTTCTACCTTAGCCGCCCCGAGGGAGTCCGCATCATCCCCGAGCGGCCGGGGGCATCATCCTCCGAGGGCGAATTTCAACGAAAACGAAGCAGTTTGCCCAACAATTCCCCTCTTCTGGCCCGTGCGAGGGCCCTTCGCGACCCAACGCCCTACCATGAAAGCGAAAGGAACCGGCGGAACGAGCGGGAAAGCGCCCGAAGCCGATGCCACGCGCCAGCGCGCTTCCCCGCCCCATGCCATCGTTGAGAGAGGATCCCCCTATGAGCGACCACAAAGCCCGGGAACTAGAGCACGGCACAGCCCCCCAGCACCGCGCGCGCAAGGAAACCTTCGCCGAGCGCGACCCCTTGGCCGCAGAGGAGCCGACCGTGTTGGAGTCGTCGGCCGACGATCCGGAATTTCCCGCCATGGAGGAGTTCGAGGTGGATGAGGGCGGCCCCAAGGCGAACACGCGCAAGCATCCCGGGCTCATCTGGGCAGCCATCGCCATCGTGGCCGTCATCGCGCTCTGCATCGCCTTCGCCGCCGCCGGCGACTGGATGAATCCCACCCAAGCCGAAAAGGTGCAGCAGACCGAGTTCGAAGAGCAAACCGTCCCCGAAGATTTAGGGTCGAACGAGAATCCCGAGGCAGCCCAGGCCGACTGGCGCACGGTCATATCCTAGGACTCGCGCTCCAGCCTCAACCCCTGGCCGAGAGCCTTGAAAGGCTCCGTCCGGCCCCATAAGCCATGGGGAGCCTACATTACCTGCGCGCCGAAGGGCAGAAGGGACAGCTTCGCCATCTTGAGGCACTGCAGCCCAATGGGAATGCCGATGACCGTGATGCAGTAGGCCACGCCGAGCACCGCGTAGGAAATGGCCATGGGCAGGCCCGCCAAGATGAGCCAGAAGATGTTGGCGATAAGCGACGGCGCTCCCCCGCCGTAGACGATGGTCTTCCCGAAGGGTGCGAGCGTGAGCGAAGCCATCTTGAAGCACTGCCGCCCGAGCGGAATGCCGACAATAGTGATGCAGAATACGAGGCCAGCGAAGCACCAGGCAATCGCCGTGACCAGACCACCAAAGATGATCCAGATTATGTTCGCGATCGTAGACATGGGGCAACTCGATTCGATAGAGGTGATCCTGCACGGTCGGGCCAACATGATAGCAGCATCCCTTTCGATCCCAAAGGACAAGCCAACCGCCGATGGTGACTGGAGGGCCTCCCCGAGAGCGGGCCGGGCGTCATCGATGGCACGGCGGCGCCAGCGGCCCTCGCGGCGCCGCCGACGCAAGTGCCCCCGCGAAGAGGCCGCGGACCCCTCGACGAGGAATAGGGAGAAACAGCCTAGACCACTACGACGAGAGACTCTTCCTCTACAACCACCTCGGTCTGGCGCTGAGCATCCAGCCGGCGATTGCGGAAGTAGACGAGCCAGTTGGCGCCAATGCACACCACGTTGATGAAATAGACGATCAGCACCCAGTTCAGATTGCCGGAAACGAATTTGGCCGCGATGCCGGCGAAGTAGCCGGCGGTAATGAGCGCGATGAACTGCCAGCTGGTGCCGGCCGCTGTGCCGGCCCGATAGTTCTTGTAGGCGTTCAACGGCCACGACAGGCCGAAACAG
The DNA here is from genome assembly GCF_008831045.1 of Adlercreutzia muris. Lineage (GTDB taxonomy): Bacteria > Actinomycetota > Coriobacteriia > Coriobacteriales > Eggerthellaceae > Adlercreutzia > Adlercreutzia muris. Next base: position 11,616 of record NZ_WAJS01000017.1, on the reverse strand, counting down.
ATGAGCATGATGGCTTCGAGCACTTCCGCCATAACTCCGACCACTTCCCTTACTTTTGCACGGATATGCCAACGGGTTTTGATTCTAGGCCGTGCGGCCGCCAGGTCAACCCGCACGGCGCGAGCGGCGCCATCCGTTACCTTCCGGCCACGGCACTTCCATAGATCCTCTGCTATGCTTATCCCCATGGAAACTTGGTACGACATGCATTGCCACCTCGGCTTCGCGCCCGACCCGGCAGCGACGGCCCGCGCCGGCGCCCATGTGGGCATCGGCGCATTCTCCTGCACCGTCTCGCCGGAGGAGTACGAGCGGATCGCCCCCCTCATGGCCGATGGGACCACCGTGGCCGTGGGGCTCGGAGCCCACCCGTGGCAGATCGCCGATGGCTCGGTAGGCAGTGACGCCCTCGTGCGCTTCTGCGAGCTCGCCGCTGCCACGGCCTTCATCGGCGAGGTGGGGCTCGACTTCGCCGGCCCGCGCGACGGCAACGAGAGCCGCGCCGTGCAGACGGCCGCCCTCCAGCGCATCCTCGCTGCCTGCGATGACGGCGCTCCCAAGCTCATCTCGCTCCACGCCGTGAATGCCGCGGGCACCGTGCTCGATCTGCTGGAGGCGGCCGGCACGGCCCGGCGGCATTGTTGCATCTTCCACTGGTTCTCGGGCACCTCCGACGACCTGACCCGCGCGCTGGCCGACGGCTGCTACTTCTCCGTAGGCCCCCGCATGCTGGTATCGCGGCGCGGACGCGAGTACGCCCGGCAGATTCCCCTCGACCGCCTGCTGCTGGAAACCGACATGCCCTCCCGCGCGGGAGAGACGCTGCCCGCCAACGTCTGGCAGGCCGAGCTGGGCAATGCGCTTTCCGGCATTGCCCAGCTGAAAGCCATCGACCGCACCCTTCTCGCCGAGCGTCTGGCCACAACGAGCGCCGCCCTGCTTGGCACCGAGCAGGCACCGCTGCCCCGCGCCCGAAACTTCAGGTTATAATGGCCCCCATGAGCAAGAAGCCGAAGAAAATGCGCCTGGACGACCTGCTCGTCGCACGGGGGGACTTCCCCACCCGCGACGAGGCCCTGCGGGCGGTCATGGCTCGGGAAGTGCGCGTAAACGATGCATATGCGACGAGCGCTGCCGTGAAGGTGGCTCCCGATGCCGACATCTTCATTCGGGGCCGCAAGCAGTTCGTCTCCCGCGGGGGCAAGAAGCTCCAGGGGGCCCTTGATGCCTTCGGCCAAGAGGCAGCGGGCCTGAACTGCCTCGATATCGGCTCCTCCACCGGCGGCTTTACCGACTGCCTCCTGCAGGCCGGTGCGGCGCGGGTGGCGGCCCTGGACGTGAACTACGGGCAGCTGGCCTGGAAGATCCGCCAGGACCCGCGGGTGGCCGTATTCGAGCGCACCAACATCAAGGACGCCGACCCGGCCGCGCTCGGTGCCCCCTTCGACCTCATCGTCATCGACGTGTCCTTCATCGGCCTGGCGGCCCTGGCTCCGGTCTTCCCCCGCTTCAGCCGCCCGGGCACCGTCTTCATCGGGCTGGTAAAGCCCCAGTTCGAATCGGCCCACGACGAGACCGATCGCGGTGTCGTGCGCGATGCGGCCGTGCGCAGGCGCTGCGTCGAAGAGGTGAAGGCCGCACTCGCCGCCGAGGAGTTCGAGGCGACCGGCGTCGTGGAATCCCCCATCACCGGCCCCGAGGGCAACGTGGAATACCTCGTCCGCGCCGTGTACCGCGGCAATTTGGAAGGGGCGGCCGACTCAGTCGATGAGTCCCTTCATTTCCGCACGAGATCTTGAGTTATGAGCGTCTCGGTTTCTCACAGCAACTACAGCTCGGGAGAGATCACGGCAAAGTACCAGGTCAGGCAGGTGCGTAGATCAACAAGTTTCCGTACTGGACCGTCTGTCGCTTCCCGAGAGGCTCATAACTCCCGATCTCGCGCAGAAAGGGCCCTCTTCGAATGCCGAATGCAGACTGTCAAAGCGTCGGCGCCCAAGACCCCCAGGCGCCGACGAAAAAGGCGGCCCGAAGGCCGCCTCGCGCATCGAATTCGGAGCTGCGCCCTAGGGCAGCAGCAGCTGGGCAATCTGCACGGCGTTCAGCGCGGCGCCCTTGCGAATCTGGTCGGCCACGTTCCAGAAGGCGATGCCGTGGGGCACCGTGGGATCCTGGCGCAAGCGGCCGATGAAAGTGCCGTCGGTGCCAGCGAGCAGGCCGGGCATGGGATACACCTTATTGTCGGTATCATCCATGACCACCACGCCTGGAGCAGCTTCCAGGGCGGCACGAGCCGCATCCACCGTCACCTCGTCGGCGAACTCCACATTGATAGCCTCGCCGTGGCAGCGCAGCACCGGCACGCGCACGCAGGTGGCGCTCACCTGAATGTCCTCGTCGCCCATGATCTTCTTGGTCTCTACGACCATCTTCCATTCTTCCTTGGTGGAGCCGTCGTCCAGGAACACGTCGATATGGGGGATGCAGTTGAACGAGATACGATGGGCGAAGGCATCGATGACCAGCTCGTCCTCGGGGGTACCGTCCAAAAACGCACGGGTCTGGTCGTAGAGCTCGGCCATGGCCGGGGCGCCGGCGCCCGAAGCCGCCTGGTAGGTGGACACCACGACGCGCTTGATGGGCGAAAGATCGTAGAGCGGCTTCAAGGCCACCACCATCTGGATGGTGGAGCAGTTCGGGTTCGCGATGACGCCGGAATGCCAGGCCACGTCCTCGGGGTTCACCTCGGGCACCACGAGCGGCACGTCCTCATCCATACGGAAGGCGCTCGAGTTGTCGATCATGACGGCACCGGCCGCCACCACGGCATCGCGCATCTCTTTGGACACCGAGCCGCCGGCAGAGAACAGGGCGATATCTACGCCCTCGAAGGCCGTCGGGGTCATCTCCTGCACTACCAGGTCGCCGGCCGGCACCAGGCCGCAGCCCGCGAAGGGCACCTTCTTGCCCGCCGACCGCGCGCTGGCCAGCGCCCGCACTTCAGAAGCGGGAAAATCCACATCGTGCAGTACGCGCAGAAACTCCTGTCCCACCGCGCCCGTGGCCCCCGCCACGGCAACTACCGGGTTCGCGGGCATCTCTTTCATCCAAGCCATGGGTTCTCTCCCCTTCTCTCGTGTGTTCTGCTCGGTTGTGCGGCAAGGGCATGGGCCCTTGCCCTACTTCTTCACATCACCGGTTCGCCCAAGGAAGTCAGCGAGGGTTCGACCGGTGCCCGGCATTGGGCCGAACCGCGGCCGAGCGGCCTTCGCCCGCGAGGGAAAGCGGTGAAGCGCAAGGCTAGGCACCGGTCGGAACCGCAGCATCGGCCCGTTCCGTCGTTGCATAGCAACGACGGAACATCACCGCCCCTTCTTCATCTTCGCGGCAATTTCCTCGGCAGACAGCTGGGTTTCCACGAACAGGTCGTCGGAGTCCAGACCGAAGGCGGTGTGCAGGCACTGGACCGCCTGGGCCGCCTGGGCCGCGTCCACGATCACCGACAGGCGAATGGGGGACGTGGAGATGGCCACGATGTTGATGTTGTTGTCGCCCAGGGTCTGGAAGGCCCGCGAGGCCACGCCTGGAGACGACTTCATGCCGGTGCCCACCAGGCTCACCTTCGCGATGTCCTCGTCCACGATGAACTCGCGACCACCGATCTCGGGCACCACACGGGCCAAGGTCTCTTGGGCCCGGCCCAGATCGGCACCGGGGGTGGTGAACGAGATGTCGGTGACACCGCCCTCGGCCACGTTCTGGATGATCATGTCGAGGTTCACGTTGTTGGCGGCCAGGGCCGAGAACATCTTCGCGGCCACGGCGGGAGCGTCGGGCAGCCCGCGCACGGTGACCTTCACCTCGGATGTATCGCTCGCGATGCCGGTGATGACGGCTTCTTCCATTTCGTACTCCTCCTTGATATAGGTGCCTTCCGCCTCGGAGAACGCCGAGCGGGAATGGATGACCACCTTCCACTTGCGCGCGAACTCCACCGCGCGGCTCTGGAGCACCCCCGAGCCGGCGCTGGAGAGCTCCAGCATGTCGTCGTAGCAGACGGAATCGAGCTTGCGGGCCCGCGGGGCCACGCGGGGGTCGGTGGTGTAGACGCCGTCCACGTCGGAATAGATCTCGCACACATCGGCGTTGATGCCCCAGGCGATGGCCACGGCTGTGGTGTCCGAGCCGCCGCGGCCCAGGGTGGTGATGTCTCCATTGGCGTCGATGCCTTGGAATCCGGCCACGACGGGAATGTAGCCGGCCTCCAAGGCATCCAAGATGCGCTCGTTGTGCACCTTGATGATCTTGGCCTTATTGTGGGTACCGTCGGTTTCGATGCCGGCCTGGCGGCCGGTGAAGCTCATGGACTTGTAGCCCATGGACTCGATGGCCATGGCCAAAAGAGTCATGGACACCTGCTCGCCGGTGGACAGCAGCCGATCCAGCTCGCGAGCGGGGGGTGCCGCAGTCACGGCACTCGCGAGGCCCATGAGCTCATCGGTGGTCTTGCCCATGGCCGAAACCACGGCCACGACCTCCACTCCCTGCTGCCGCATGCGCACCAGACGCTTCGCGACGTTCTTGATGCGCTCGGGCGACGCGACCGAGGTACCGCCGAACTTCGCTACGATCAAAGACATGGCACCCTCTCCTCTTCAGCATGCGGGGAATTGCCTTGCGGATACTAGTGGGCTCACTATAGCAAAAACAAGGCCATGTGTCGGTTTTCCGACGGTAGACGGGCGCGGGCCGCTGACGGAACGCCCATTGTTTATGATGGCCCTGTTGCGTACTATAGGCACTTCGCCGAGCGCCCCGGGCCTCGGCGCCCTGCCATCCGAAGCTATCGGGAGGAGCCTGTATGCCGACCACCATCGCCCGCGACCCCCTCGTCGCGGGCCCGCACCGCCGCCGCATCGCGCGCCGCCGGAAGCTCTGCGCCCTGCGTCTCGCACCCGTCGCAGGCCGCCCCCGAACGGCCGCGCCTGCCAGCGCCCCGATGCCGCGGGCAGGGGTGCCGTCGTGCTAGAGACCGCCTTTACCCTCCCCTTCTGGTTCGAGTTCGCCGCTACGGTCACCGGCGGCCTGTCCGGTGGCATGTCCGCCGTGCGGGCCCGCTACGACATCTTCGGCACCGTGGCCATCGCCTGCATCACCGGTATGGGCGGCGGCATCATCCGGGACATCCTCCTGCAGAATTACGGCCTCTACGCCTTCCAGAGCCCCTGGTTCCTGCTGTCCTGCGCCGTGGCCGGCGTGGTGGTGTTCTATTTCGGCAAGCTGGCCACCTACCTGGACCCCATCGTGGATCTGCTCGACAACATATCGGTGGCCCTGTGGGCCATCATCGGCGCGTCGAAGAGCCTGTCGGCCGGCCTCACCATCATTCCCTCGGTGGTGCTCGGCACCATCACGGCCATCGGCGGCGGCATCTCCCGCGACGTGCTCATGAACCGGCCGCCCGTAGCCTTCCAAACCGGCCCCATCTACGGTTCGGCAGCCCTCATCGGCTGCATCGTGTACTGTCCCCTGAAGGCCAACGGCATCCTGCCCGACTCCGCCGGATTCCTCTGCGCGGCCCTCATCATGGCTCTGCGCTACCTGTCCCTTATCATGGGCTGGCGCACCAAGCCGCCTCGGGATTACTCCGACCGCGTCGTGGAAAGCGTCGTGCGGCCCGCTCGCTTCATCGCCCGCAAGGTGCACGTGCCCATGGGCAAGACGGCTCGCGAACGCCAGGGAAACACCCGCCTCGAGCGCTTCAGGCGCCAGGGCAAGCGCCTCTACGACCGCCTGAGCGGCCGCTGGATGGACGAGACCGGCGAGCAGATGCAGCCTACGGTGCTCATGGACAAGCTGGAACTGCCCGTGGTGGAGGCCCCTGCCGCGGGCCGCGGCACCGAGGTTGGCAGCCCCGATCCCTCCGACCGCCTCTTCGTGGACCGCGACGAGCTGTACCGCATCATCGGCCTGGATCCCAGCCCCGAGCCCGAGCCGTCCTGCGACCCCTTCGAGCCCCAGACTCCCGAGCCGGCCCGCCATCGCTCCAAGAGCCAGGTGAAAGCCGGCAACCCCCGCGCCCGCAAGAAAGCGGAGACGGAGGAGCACGAGTCAACGGCCCCGAATCTCCGAGACGCCGAGACCGGGAAAGACGCTGGGGCCGCCCCCAACGAACAGGCCCCCGATCCAGCTGATTAGCAGCCTGCGCGCAGCACGAGGGTCCCGGCACGGTGCCGGGACCCTCGCCTTTACAACGCGTTCTTGCGCAGCGTCCCTACAAGGATGCGGCACCCGAAGCGCTACATGTTCTTCAGCAGGATGGTGCTCATGAGATCGGCCGTGTGCTCGCAGGCATCGCAGCAGCTTTCCATATGATCGTAGAGGCGCGACCATTTCAGCACGTGCACCGGCTCGTCGGCATGGTTCACGTGCAGATTGCGGATAACTTCCACGTACAGCGTGTCGGCCTCGTCCTCGTAGTTGCTCACCTCGATGACCAGCTGCTTGAAGCTCTTGGAGCGCTTGAAGTTGCGGAAGTCCTCCATGGCCACGTGCACCGCCTTGCAGGACCTGCGGATGAGCGTGGCGAAGCGCTTGGCATCGTCGGGGATCTGGTGCACGTCGTACATGTACAGGTACTGGAGCACATCCTCCATCTCGTCGAGGATGTTGTCGAGGGCCTGGGCCAAAGCCACGATGTCCTCGCGATCGAACGGCGGCATGAAATCGCCGGCCACCTGCTTGTAGATATCGTGGTTGATGGTGTCGCCACCGTGCTCCAGCTCGTGGGCCTCCTCCAACATGGGGCGCAGGGCCGCGGCATCGGTGAACTCGTCCATGGCGCGGATGAGCACGCCGGCCTCCTGGACGGCCAGATCGGACAGCTCCTCGTAGGCGCTGAAATAATCGTACTTGTGCTTCTTACCCACTGTGTTCTCCTTTTCGCGTTACAGGATCATAAGAAACAACTTCGCGCAGATGTAGCCGAGGATGCCGCAGCCGGGAAAGGTGAGCACCCACGTCTTCACCATGTCGATGGCAATGGACCACTTCACGCTCCGAGGGCTCTTGGCCGCCCCCACGCCCATGATGGCCGTGGTGTTGGTATGGGTGGTCGAAACGGGAAGGCCACCGAAGGTGGCCAGGAAAAGGCTCACGAACGTGGACAGGGACGCGGCGAAGCCCTGGAAGGCCTCAAGCTTCACCATGTCCATGCCCACGGACTTGATGATGCGCTCGCCGCCCACAGCAGTGCCGAAGCCCATGTTGAACGCGCAGAAGATCATGAGCCACATGGGCATGACCACGCCAGAGAGGTCCATGCCCATGCCGGCGGTCATCATGATGGCCAGCATGAAGATGGACATGAACTTCTGGCCGTCCTGGGCGCCGTGCATGAAAGCCACCGCGGCCCCCGAGCCCACCTGGGCCCACTTGAAGAAGCGGTTGGCCCGGACCCGGTCGGCGTTGCGGAAGGCGCGCCCGATGATCTTGTAGTTGATCCAGCCGAGGCCGAAGCCGAGCAGGGTGGACAGCAGAATGCCGTAGACCACCTTCATCCACTCGGCGCCGTTGATGGCGTCCAGGCTGCCCTGCACGGCGATGGCCGCGCCGGTAAGGCCGGCGATGAGCGAATGGGACTGGGAGGTGGGAATGCCGAACCACCAAGCCGCCGCGCCCCACACGATGATGGCCACCATGGCGGCCATCAGGGCCGTCAGCGCCTGATGGGAATCGCCGCCGAAGTCCACCATGGAGAAGATGGTGTGGGCCACGGCCGTGGACACGAGGGATACGAGCAAAAGCCCGAGGAAATTGAATACGGCCGCCATGATGATGGCGTGACGCGGCTTCATGGCACGAGTTGAAACCGCCGTGGCAATGGCGTTAGGCGCGTCGGTGGCGCCGTTGACGATGATGACGCCGATATTGAGCAGCGTCACCACCAGCAAAATAGGGTTCTGCATCAGCTCAGAGAGGAAAAAAGCCCACTCGATGGTCACGGAGTTCCTTCCAACAGACGGTTCGATGCCGAAAAGCGCACCGCCTTAATTCTACCCTATGGCAGGACGCCTTACCGTGCAAACTCCCCGTCTTTTTTGTCAATCTTAGCTCAACCCGATTCCGAATGGCCGTGGAGGGGCTCAGCGGGACGCTACCGCAGGCTGGCCGGATCTTCCTCTCGAGCAGACAGCCCCTCGGCCTCGCGATCGATCAGCAATAGCAGCTCGGCTTGGGAATGGACGCCCAGCTTCCCGTACAGATTCCGCATATGGGTCTTCACCGTTGACTGACTGACCACCAACTTCTCAGCGATATAGGGGGCCCGGTAGTTTTGGGCCAGCAGGAACAGCACGTCGCGCTCCCGCGGCGTCAGCTCGAAGCGATCCCCCACCATGGCGCACAAATGCTCCATGGCAGGCCGCAACGGCGCCCCGGCCACGGGCATCGGCACCCTCGCGGCCCCGCGGCCGGGCGCATCGGCGGATACGGCCATCACCCCCGCATGCTGATGCACATACAGAAGCGCCAGCACGCTGGCCACGGCGAACACCGCCAACACGGTCACCACGGCCACGGCCGCATAGGTCGATGCGGGCAGCACGGCATGCAGCCCCGAGAACAAGGCCCGGGCCGCAATCAGAAAGGCGAAGGAGCCGTACAGCGGCGCCGAGGACACGAAACCCCCTTTCTGCGGCGGAAACAGAAACGGCGTCATCAGCACATAGAACAGAACGATCTTGTAGGTGGAATCAACAATGAGGAAGTGCAGCGCCCACAGGTCATTGGCCAAGGAGGCCGTATAGAAGGCCATGAACGTCACCGGTACTACCACCAGATCGAACACGAGCACGAAGCTGCGGCTCCACGCAAAGCGCAGGATAAGCCCGACGACCCCGCCTCCGATGATGATGGCCGCCCCGATGGCCGCCTGGATATCGGCCGAGGCCACGGCCTGTTGTTGCAGCTGCATCCACGAGTGCTGGGTGGAAATAGTGGTCGCACGGCACAGCAAGGGCAGTACCACCAGCCCCACGGCCACCACGCGCTCCCGCATTGTTGCCAAGGTGAAGACGGGCAGCGCCGGCGACGGGGCAGCGGGGCAGCGATCGGGGCGGAAGGACACCAGCGCGGCACCGGCCGCCACGGGCAGCAACCCGAGAAACCCATCGACGACCACCTGGGGCACGAAGGCCAGCGCCAGCGTGGCCACGCCCGACAAGAGGCAGCCCGCCGCTATCACACACGCAGCCCTCCAGGCACCCAGGCCGATCAGACGCTCGCCCCACAGCACCACGAGCAAGCCCGTGCTGATGCGGTAGGCAATGCGAATCTGCACCATGACGGCATCATCGAATCCGATGCCCCACATTACCAGCCAGGTGGACACAGTGGCTACCGCAGCCGTCACCGCGCGCACCGCGCCCAAAGCCGCCCCGTGGCGGCGACCCCGCGCCAACGCCATGCCCACCGTGCCAATGAGAATCGCCTCGAACACATAGGGCACGGGGGCGAACATCGAGAAGCTCACGGCATGTCCCACGGGCATGCGCTGGATCTCCAGCACCATAAGGGCGCAGGCCACACCTATGACGGCGCAGCGCGTACCTCGTAAAGACGCTTTGAGCGAACGCGACGAATCCATGGCTTTCCCTCCCCTTTTTCACTGCACCGTTATATCAGAAAAACGGTATGAACGCGGTTCCCACCTCCAATTTCATACCGTTTGTGGGAGGTGCGCGACCGCCCGACCGAGTACGGTAGGTGCCGCGGGCCATGCACCCGAGGTCCCATTGGGGCGCGGGTTGCGACCCGTCACGCGACCGAAGTGCAACATGTGAAAGGAGAGGGAGTCGTGGAACTGAATCGTCGAGACTTTCTGAAGGGTGCGCTGGCAGTGGGTGCCGTCAGCGCCGCAGGTGCCGGGTTGACGGCGTGCGCGCCGGCAGCCAAGGACAACCCGCAGGCCGCCGAGACCGGCGGCATCGAGTACCCCGCGGGCCTGCAGGAGAGCGATTTCAAGGAGTCGCCCGTCGAGCTTGCCCCCATCACTGAATTCGCCGACGAGAAGACCTACGATGTCGTGGTCGTCGGCGCTGGCACTGGCGGCGTGCCGGCGGCCCTGTCCGCCCTCGAGGAGGGCGCGACTGTCGCCGTGCTCCAAAAGGAGTCGAAGGCCATCGCCCAGGGCGGCACCTGTTCTGGCGTGCTTCTGGACGAGAGCGACGAGCAGGGCGTCATGAACTACATCCAGGGCTTCTTGGAGGACTGCGGCTGGCGCGCCGACCGCAAGCTGGCCGAGACCTACTGCAAGTACTCCGGCGAGGCCATCCGCTGGACCCAGGTGCGCACCGCCGAGGCGGGCTTTCCGCCCTACACCGTGCGCCCCACGGCCGTCACCGAGTACGAGGACGGATCGAAGTGCTCCCGCCGTTCCATCATGTTCGGCCCGAAGCCCTTCAACAACGGCACCATGGTGGAGCACTTGGCCGAGCTGGCCGCCGAGCGCGGCGTGGAGTTCTTCTACTCCACCCCCGGCGTGCAGCTGGTCACCGACGAGTCTGGCGCCGTGACCGGCGTCATCGGCAAGAGCGGCAACGACTACATCAAGTTCAATGCCACCAAGGGCGTCATCCTGTCCACGGGCGACTACCAGAACAACCAGAGCCTCGTGGAGCGCTACTGCCCCGACGTGAAGGATTTCGACCGCAAGCAGAGCGGCAAGACCGGTGACGGCATCCTCATGGCCATGGCCATCGGGGGAGGCTTCGTGCCCGTGGGTCACTCCCACATGCTGCACGACTTCGACTCAGGCCCCATGTTCAACGAGCCCTTCCTCACCGTGAACGAGAACGGCGAGCGCTTCATGAACGAGGACTGCGTATTCGAGGAGATCAATTGCGTGCTGCGCAACCAACCCAAGCCCGGCTGGTACTCCCAGATCTTCGATGACGACTACATCGCCCAGGTGACCGAATGGGGCGGCAAGCCCACCGACAAGGAGAAGATCAAGCCCTACATGCCCGATGTGGAGATGGATCGCTCCGGCGAGAGCGGCGCCAACGTCATCGAGGGCCTCATCGACACCTACTGCTGCGACACGCTGGACGAGCTGGCCGGCAAGCTGGGCATCCCGGCCGACGCCCTGAAGAAGTCGGTGGAGCGCTACAACGAGCTCGTCGACGCGGGCTTCGATGCCGACTTCGGCAAGCAGGCCAAGTACCTGAGGAAGGTCGAGAAGGCGCCGTTCTGGGGCATCCACAAGCACGTGCGCGTATCCGCCCTGTGCGCCGGCGCCACGGTGAACGAGAACTACCAGGCCACCCGCACCGATGGAGAGGTCATCCCGAACCTGTGGATCACCGGCTTCTCCGCGGGTCAGCTGTGCGGCGCCCCCGACTGGTCCATGTACCAGGGCGGCATGTCCGCCGGTCACTGCATCATGACCGGCCGCATCTGTGGCATCCAGGCCGCCACGGGCGGCAAGCTGGAGGCTGCGACCCCCATTACCGAGGCCGATGTGGTGGCCGTCTCCGCCTAATCCGCCCCACCTCCACGAGAAGGCCGGGGCCCGATACCCCAAAATGTCGGATCCCGGCCTCTTGGCCCCACCCC
>NZ_WAJS01000016.1 GCF_008831045.1 Adlercreutzia muris | reverse complement strand
TGTGTCATCATCTCTCACGGGCTTCGCAGACCCCACCTGTCCGGGTATACGAATCCAAGGCAAGCGGGTGCCTTGAAGTAGGCATTATAGCGCGACTTCTTGCGCTGTCCAACCTGCGAAAACATCTCGTTGGGACGATGTTTCGCTGATGGCATCGATGAGCAATGGGGCAAAACGGTAGCAAAACCGTTGCTGATCTGGCATTTTGCCTGGAACTTCCGGAATATGCCGCCCTGTTTCCCCCTTTTAGGCCACCGATTATATTTTTCCGTGGATGACTTTTTTCACTGATGAGCGGGCTCAGGATTGGGAAACAGAGTCGCGAGCGAGAGCCGACCGGGCTCGCCGACCTTCCTTCGGAGCCCTTAGGCCACGAGGCGCTTGGCGAAGGAGGGGGCGAAGTAGTCGAAGGTGGCCCGCATAATGCGGCCGCCGCCCGTGGAGGCGTGGATGTACTCGCCGTCGCCGACGTAGACGCCCACGTGGTACACGCCACTGCCGCTGCCCCAGAAGAGCAAATCGCCGGGGAGCACCTCGTCGAGCGAGACCGCCTCCCCCAGGGCGCTCTGCTCCGCGGCAGTGCGGGGAAGCGCCATGCCGAGGGCGTGCTCGAAGACCCACCGGGTGAACCCGGAGCAGTCGAAGCCGGCCGGCGTGGTGCCGCCGTAGACGTAGGGAACCCCGAGGTGGCTCGCGGCCTCGTCTACGACCGACTGGCGCCGGATCGCGCGCTCCTCCTCGGCGGCGCGCTCGGCGGCGCCGTCGGCCACAGCGCCCACGTAGTCCTTGATCTCGTTGGCGAAGGACTCGATGTGAGTGAAGGGGTTGTCCTGCGCGACCTCGTTGGCCTGGGCCTCCGGGGCGCTCATCGCGATCATCGTCGCGGAAAGGGCGCAGGCGAGCAGAAGGGTGCGCGCCCGCTGGGTGAGAAATCTGTAACTAAGCATGGCGGCGAGTGTAACGGGTCGGCCGCCCTCGTCCAAGGCCCTTCACAAGTCCCGCGCCTTCAGTTCACAGCCCCCTCGCGGGAAATAAACGGGATGGACACGGCCGTTTCGCACGGCCTCCATTCCTGAGGAAAAAGATGAGAGACGGATTGGAGGCGAATGCCCTGCTCAGAAGAACGTTTGAACCGAAAGGTTGGATGCGGGTCACCCTGACCGGGCGAGTTCCGCAGCGACGGGGGGCGAACCCGGCGGTGCTGCCCCCGAAGCGGGGGCAGCTTGAGTGAATCAAGGTACCGCGCAGCCGCGCTCTGGAGGAGCAGGGCGATCCTTATTCCACGCGCGGCACCTCGCCGGTCTCCAGCAGGTGCAGAAGGGCCGCCTCATCGAGCACGGGAACGCCGAGGGCGACGGCCTTGTCGTACTTCGAGCCGGCGCTCTCCCCCGCCACGACGAAGCTCGTCTTCTTCGATACGGAGCCCGACACCTTCGCCCCCATGGCGCGCAAGCGCGCCCCGGCCTCGTCCCGGGTCATACCCGAGGCGGCCAGGGTGCCCGTGAGCACGAAGGTGAGCCCGGCGAGCACCTGGGGCGCCGCCTCGTCGACCTCCATAACCTCGGCGGCCATGGCCACGCCGGCGGCCCGCAGCCGCTCGATGACCGAGACGTTGTCCGGCGTGCGGAAGAACAGCCAGATGCCGTGGGCCATCTTCGGGCCCACGCCGTTTATCCCGGCCAGCTCGTCCTCGCCGGCGGCGGCCAGGGCCTCCATGGAGGGAAAGGCGCCGGCCAGAAGCTCGGCAGTGGTCTTGCCCACATGGCGGATGCCCAGGCCGAAGAGCACACGGGCGAAGGGGCGGCCCTTGGAGGCCTCGATGGCGGCCACGAGCTTTTTCGCCACCGTGTGCCCCAGGCGGATGGGCTCGCCATCCTTGTTCACGCGGCCCATATCGATGGCGGCCAGCTCGTCCTCAGAGAGCGAGTAGTAGTCGGCCACATCGGCTACCCGTCCGCTTTCCACGAGCCGGCTTACGATCTCCTCCCCCATGCCGTCGATGTCGAGCGCCCCGCGGCTCGCCCAGTGGAGCAGCCGCTCCAAAGCCTGGGCCGGGCAATCGATGGAGATGCAGCGGAAGGCCACCTCGCCCTCGTCGCGCACCACGGGGCTGCCGCAGCTGGGGCACGCGCTCGGCATCTCCCAGATGCGGGCCTCGGGGCTGCGCAGGGCCAGCACCGGACCGAGCACCTCGGGGATCACGTCGCCGGCCTTGCGCACGATGACTGTGTCGCCCACGCGCACGTCCTTGCGGTGCACCTCATCTAAGTTGTGCAGCGTCGCCCGGGCCACGGTGGACCCGGCCACCGATACCGGCTCCAGCTCTGCCACGGGCGTGAGCGCGCCGGTGCGCCCCACCTGCACGGTGATGTCCAGCAGTTGGGTGGTCTTCTCCTCGGGCGGGAACTTGAAGGCGATGGCCCAGCGCGGGGCCCGGGCGGTAAATCCCATGGCCGCCTGACGGGCGAAGGCGTTCACCTTCACCACCACGCCGTCGATCTCGTAGGGCAGTGTATCGCGGCGCCGGACGGCCTCCTCGCAGAAGGCGCGCACCTCCTCGGCGCTCTCGCACAGCCGCACATCGGGGTTTACATGGAATCCGGCCTCGCGCAGCCACTGGAGCAGCTCCCACTGGCCGGCAATGTCGAGCGCCCCCTCGTCGGCGATGGCGTACATGAAGGTGGACAGGTCGCGCCCCTGGGTGACGCGCGCGTCCTTCTGTCGCAGCGATCCGGCCGCGGCATTGCGCGGGTTGGCGAAGGGAGAGCGCCCCTCGGTGACGGCGGCGGCGTTGAGCGCCTCGAAGCTCTTCTTGGGCATGTACACCTCGCCGCGCAGCTCGAGCGCGTCGGTGCCGGGCGTGATGGCGGCAAGCGCCCCCTCGCGCAGGCGCAGGGGCACGTCGCGCACGGTGCGCATGTTCACAGTCACGTCCTCGCCGGTGGTGCCGTCGCCGCGAGTGGCGGCGCGCACGAGCAGGCCGTCCTCGTAGGTGAGGGCGATGGAGCTGCCGTCGATCTTGAGCTCGCAGCACAACGGCGGCAGCACGCCCCCGCAGGCCTCTTCCACGCGCCCGAGCCACGCGTCCAGCTCGTCTAAGTCCATGGCGTTGTCGAGCGAGTACATGCGGCGCTCGTGCACGACAGGGGCGAACTGCTCGCCCACGTAGCCCCCCACGCGCTGGGTGGGCGAGGCCGGCGTCACCAGCTCCGGATGGGCCGCCTCGATCTCGCGCAGCTCGCCCATGAGGGAGTCGAAGGCCGCATCCGAGATGGTGGGGTTGTCAAGAGCATAGTACTGGTAGCTGTGGTGCTCGATCTCGCGACGCAGGGCCGCCGCCCGGGCGGCCGGATCGCTCGCCGCGGCCGCCAGGGCCGCCTCGTCGAACAGGGGGCTTTCCCGCTGAACCATGGATATGCGCCTTTCTCCTCGCCGCAGGGCCGTGGCGCGGCCCCGCCCGTCGCACCGGCCGCCTCCCGCGGGGAAGACGGCCGCCTCGTCAGCGAGGGCCCGGACGAATCCGGGCCCTCGGTCGTGTCGCAGCGGCTATGATACCACCGCCGGGGCGACGGGCGAAGCCGTAGGGCCGCACCCGTCGCCGCCGTGCGCCTAGTGGTTGTGGGCGAAGCGCGTCGGCGCCTGGGGCAGGGTCACGCCGTAGACGGCCATCTGCGCACCGCGGGCCATAAGGAACAGCCCGAGGAACAGGGCGAAGGAGCCCGGGGCGATGATGAAGGCGAAGCCGCACAGCACGCTCACGATGCCGGAGAACAGCACCCAGCCCCAGCCGGGCAGCACCTCCCGCAGCCGCACCGAGGCCACGATCCCGAACACGCCGTAGGCGATGACGAAGATGCCCATGACCCAGGGGATCACCACGGCCGACGCCACGGGGTGCGCGATGAAGAGCACGCCTAAGATGAGGTCGCAGGCGGCATAGGCGAGCGCCCAGGCCGACAGGCCCGCGCTCTTGCGGTACCTGAAGAAGGCCCAGCCGTCCACGATGCCGGCGGCCACGAACATGCAGCCGGCCAAGATGGCGATGGTCACGAGCGTGAGGCCCGGCACCATGAGCAGGATGAAGCCGATGATGATGAGCGCGATGCCGGCGGCGAACAGCGCCCAGTTGCGTCCCGGTTTGATATCCATGGTTTCCACACTCCTTATGCGAGGTTGTATACTAGGTGGGCTCCCATTGTAGGGGGCCGCGCCAGGCAGCATAGCGCTCTCGGCGCGGCCGTTGCCCAGGAGATTGCGCCGCGTTGGCACGGCGTTGGAATGATCATCGCCCGGGAAAGGACCCCCATGACCTTCACCGTCGCACCCCCTCGCACCGATGCCGCGCTGGCGGCTCTGCTCCCCTGGCCCGCCCCCGACGCCCACAAGTACAGCCGCGGGCGCCTCGCCCTCGTAGCGGGCTCGCCGGCCTACCCCGGAGCGGCCTGCCTGGCGGCCACGGCCTCCCAGCGGGCCGGGGCCGGCTACACCGAGGTGTTCTGCGCGGGGAAGTCGCTGCTCGCCGTGCGGGCCGCGAGCCCCTCCCTCGTCGCGCAGGATTGGCGCCATTGGCAGCCGAGCCGCGGAGCCGCCCTAAGCCCCGACCGCCCCGGCGCCTGCGTCATCGGCTGCGGGTTCGCCGGCGAGGGGAAGACCGAGGGACCGCTCGTCATGGAGACCCTGCACGCCTTCGCCGGCCCGCTCCTCGTCGACGGGGGCGCCCTGACCCTCCTGGCGAGCGCGACGGGGCTGCGCCTGGCCGCTGAGCGGGCCTGTGCGGGGCTGCCCCTCGTGCTGACGCCCCATGGCGGCGAGGCGGTCCGGCTCGCCCGGGCGGCGCAGCTGGAAGAGGGCCTTACGGGAGCGGCCCTCGCCCGCGAGCTCGCCCGGGCCTTCGGGGCCGTCGTGGCCCTCAAGGGCCCGTGCACCTACATAGCCGACGGCGCGGGGGTGGAGGCCATGGACCGCGGCACGGCGGCCCTGGCCAAGGCCGGTACGGGCGACGTGCTCGCCGGCATCATCGGAGCGCTGCTCGCCCAGGGCATCGGGGCGCGGGACAGCGCCGCCCTCGGCTGCGCCCTCCATGCCGAGGCGGGCCGGGCCGCCGAGGAGGCACGCACGGCCATCTGCGTAGTCGCCGAGGATCTCCCCTCTTATCTGCCGGCCGCCGTGCGGGCCATCGCGGGCCGGTAAGCGAGCCGCTTAAGCCCCAGAGGACTCGGGGCGGGACAGTGCCGCTACGGTCTTGGCAAGGACGGCCACGTCGATGGGCTTGGACACATGGGCGTCCATACCCGCCGCAAGGGCCTCCCGCTTATCCTCGGCGAAGGCGTTGGCCGTCATGGCGATGATGGGGATGGTGCGCCCGTCCGGCCGATCGAGGGCCCGGATGGCCCGGGCGGCCTCGTGGCCGTTCATGACCGGCATCTGCACATCCATGAAGATCATGGCGTAGGTGCCCGCGGGCGCGGCAGAGAACATCTCCACGGCCTCCCGGCCGTTCTCGGCCACATCGCAGGTTCCATGGTGGATACCCAGCACCGCGGCGATGACCTCGGCGTTCAGATCGTTGTCCTCCGCTACGAGGAAGTGGCGGCCGCCGAGGGCCTCGTCGATGTCCACCGGGGCCTCGGGGGCCGGAACGTCCACATCGGCCGCATCCCCGACCGCCGGCGGGAAGTCCAGATCGATGGTGAAGGTGGAGCCACGGCCGAGGGCGCTCTCCACGGCGATGGTGCCGCCCATGAGGTCTACGAGGTTCTTGGTGATGGCCATGCCGAGACCGGTGCCCTGGATCTTGTTGGTCAGGCTCGACTCCTCCCGGGAGAACGAGTCGAAGATGGTGGCCAGGTACTCCGGTGCCATGCCGATGCCGTCGTCGGCCACCACGATGCGCAGATGCTGCAACGCGCCGTGGCGTTTGAGGGATCCGTCGATGGCGAAGCGGATGGAACCGCCCTCGGGAGTGTACTTCATGGCATTCGACAGCACGTTCATGAGAATCTGCCGCAGGCGCCCCTCGTCGCCCACGAGGGCCTCATAGGTCACGCCGGTCACTTCCACGGTGAAGACCTGGTCCCGGGCGCTGGTCTGGGGCCGCATCATGGCCTCCACCGCCGCCACGGTCTCGCTCAGGCGAAACTCCGAGGCCGCCAAGGTGGTCTTGCCCGACTCGATCTTCGACATGTCGAGCACGTCGTTGATGAGCCCGAGCAGATGCTGGCCGGACGTGGCGATCTTGCGGTTGTACTCGCGCACGGTCTCGGGGTCGTCGGCATCGCGGTCGATGAGGGCCGAGAAGCCCAGGATGGCGTTCATGGGGGTGCGGATGTCGTGGCTCATGGCCGAGAGGAAGTTGCTCTTGGCCCGGTTGGCCTCCTCGGCGGCGGCCACCGTGTCCATGAGCTTCTGGCGAATATCATGCTCGTGGGTCACATCGGTGAGCGAGTAGATGATCTTCTCGCTGCCGCCGAGCACGACCGGGCGGCTCGTGATGCGCAGCCACATATTCCGGCCGAGGGCCCCGTTGAAGCACTGGAACTCCCAGGTGCGACGCTCGCCCGGAACGCCGGAGTGCACGATGGCCGCCACCTTCGCGTAGGCCTCGTTGGCCGACAGGCCGTCCACGGCGAAGAACGCAGCGGCCGGCACTCCCAAAATGTCCTGGATGTTCTCGAATACCGCCTCCACGACCCGGTCCTTGATGTCCACAATGAAGATGGCCGTGTCGATGTTGGCGCCGATGGCCTGATAGATGCTCTGAACGTAGCGCTCGCCCCGCCGCTCGCGGCGGTTACGGTACACGAGCAGGGCGGCGATGGCGGCCACGGCCAGAAGCACCGAGCCCACGAGCACAGCCACGAGCCGCGCCGTCACGGTCACGATGGCGGTGCCCTCGGCCTTATCCGTGGGCATGATGGCGTCGGCCTGCACCACCAGCTCGTGGATAGTGGCGTAGTAGTGCAGGCCGGCGGCGGCAATGACCGCGGCCAAGGCAATGACCACGGCCGCGACGGCCACGAAGATGGTCCGGGAATCGAGTCTCTGCCTCATGGTCGCCGGCCGCCCGAGGAGCTATTCCACCGTGACGGACTTGGCCAGGTTGCGGGGCTGGTCCACGTCGCAGCCGCGCAGCAAGGCCACCTCGCGGGCCAGAAGCTGCAGAGGCACGCTCGCGGTGATGGGGCTGAAGGCGTCGCGCACCTTCGGGATGCAGATGACATGGTCGGCGTGTTTGGCGATGTCCTCGTCGCCCTCGGTGGCCACGGCGATGATGCAGGCGCCGCGGGCCCGGGACTCCTGGAGGTTCGAGACCACCTTGTCGTAGACCGGGCTGTCGGTGGCGATGGCCACCACGGGGAAGTTCTCGTCAATGAGCGCGATGGGGCCGTGCTTCATCTCGCCGGCGGCGTAGGCCTCGGCGTGCAGATAGCTGATCTCCTTGAGCTTCAAGGCCCCCTCGTAGGAGGTGGCCGCCCCCATGCCGCGGCCGATGAACAGGGCGCTCGGGGCATCCACCATGGCCCGAGCGGCCTCTTTTACGGCCGGCCCGCACTCGGTGAGGATGCGCTCCACGGCCTCGGCCGTGTCGGCCAGCTCGCTGAACAGGAGCTTGATCTGGCCCTGGGTGAGCCGGCCCGTGGACTGGCCCAGCAGCATGGCCAACAGGGTGAGGGAGACCACCTGGCCCAGGAAGCTCTTGGTGGAGGCCACGGCGATCTCCTTGTTGGCCTTGGTGTAGATGACGCCGTCGGACTCGCGGGCCACGGGGCTTCCCACCACGTTGGTGATGCCGAAGACCTTTGCGCCGCGCACCCGGGCGTCGCGGATGGCGGCCAGGGTGTCGGCGGTCTCGCCAGACTGGGACACGGCCACCACGAGGGTCGTGGGGGTGATGATGGGATTGCGGTAGCGGAACTCGCTGGCCACCTCCACCTCGCAGGGGATGCGGGCCCAGCCCTCGATGAGGTTCTTGGCGATGAGGCCGGCGTGGTAGGAGGTGCCGCAGGCGATGACGTAGACGCGATCGACGAGGTTGAGCTCGGCCGGAGTCATGTCCAGCTCGTCGATGGTGAGCGACCCGCCGGAAAGGCGGCCGGCCAGGGTGTCGCGGATGACCCGGGGCTGCTCGTGGATCTCCTTCAGCATGAAGTCGGGATAGCCCCCCTTCTCGGCCACGTCGATATCCCAATCAACGTGGGTCACCTCGGGCTCGAGCGGGTTTCCGTCCATGTCGAAGTAGGCGATGCCGTCGGCCGTCAGGCGCGCCATCTGGTCGTCGGCGAGCACCACCACATCGCGGGTGGCATCGATCAGGGCGATGATGTCGCTGGCCACGTAGCTGCCCGTCTCGCCGCGGCCCACCACGATGGGCGAGTCCTTGCGGCAGACGATGATGGTGCCCGGCTCGTCCTCGGCCATGACGGCCAGGCCGTAGGCGCCCACGAGCTGGGAGGCGGCCTCGGCCACGGCGGCGCGCAGGTCGCCGGCGCCGGCCTCGCGCAGCCGCTGGTAGGCCTCTTCCACGAGATGGGCCACCACTTCGGTGTCGGTCTCGGACTTGAAGGCGTGGCCGCGGCCGACCAGCTCCTCGCGCAGCTCGGCGAAGTTCTCGATGATGCCGTTGTGTACCACGGCGATATCGCCGGCGCAGGAGGTGTGCGGATGGGCGTTGGCCTCGCTCGGCTTGCCGTGGGTGGCCCAGCGGGTGTGCCCGATGCCGCAGGTGCCGGTCAGATCGAAGTGCTCGAGGGTATGGGCCAGCTCGGACACCTTCCCCTTGCGGCACACCACCTCGATGGCCTCCCCCTGCTGCACGGCCACGCCAGCCGAGTCGTAGCCGCGGTACTCCATGCGGGAGAGTCCCTCGATGAGGATGGGCTCGGCGGGGGCGGCCCCCGTGTATCCAACGATTCCGCACATAGGTTGCTCCTTTGGAAACGGGACGCACCGGAGCGCCCCTCGTTCTTGTCGGTGATTCGCATCATTGTACCGTCGCGGGCAGAATGCCGCGCCCCGTTTCACGAAACGTGCGCACGGGGCGCATCTGGTAGAATGGCGGGCGACACGGAGACGGCGCGACCGGCGAGCCGGCTCCCTCCTCCCCGGCACTCCCAAGGAAAGGCGGCATTGTGGCCCGATCCAAGAAATCCCAGGCTATCGTCGACGGTGCCCTGTCCATGGCCGTGGCGAGCGATTCGGTGGGCCTCGGCGTCGATATCGTGGAGATCGAGCGCATGGCCCGCATCATCAAGCGCTCTCCCGCCTTCACCGAGAAGGTCTACTCCGCCGCCGAGCGGGCCTACTGCGACGGCCACGCCCACCCGGAGGTGCACTACGCCACCCGCTTCGCCGCCAAGGAGGCGGTGCTCAAGGCCCTGGGAACGGGGTTCTCCGAGGGCATCGGCTGGCTCGACGTGGAGGTGCGCCGCACGAGCAAGGGGCGCCCCTACGTGGTGCTCACGGGCCGGGCCCGGGAGGTGGCCCGGGAGATGGGGGTACGCGAGATCCCCATCTCGCTGTCCTACACGCACACCGACGCCGTGGCCTGCGCCATGGCCATCACCGACGAGTCCGTGGCCGCCCAAAAGCGCCGGCGCGACCCCATGGAGGAGCTGACCCGTCAGTTCAAGGAGGCCCGCTCGTTTCTTGACGAGCTCCCCGCAAACGAGGGCGGCCGGGAGTAGCCCCGGCCGCCTCCTAACCGCTAGCCGCGCACCTCGGCGCCGCAGGCCTTCTCCACCTTGGCCACCAGCTTGCCGTGGGCCCGCTCCACTTCCTCGCCCGTGAGGGTGCGATCGGCGGCGCGGTAGGTGAGGGTGTAGGCCATGGACTTCTTGCCCGCCCCCACGCGCTCCTCGTCGCGGTACACGTCGAACAGGGCCACCGATTCCAGCAGCTTGCCGCCGGCCGAGGTCATCACCTGCACGAGCTTCTCGTGGGTCACGTCCTCCCCCACCACGAAGGCCTGGTCCACCACCACGGCCGGGAAGGTGGGCACGGCCACGTAGTCGCGGGCGGGACGGGCCGCCTTCACGAGGGCCGCCACGTCCAGCTCGAAGGCCACCACCGGCGCCATCGCGTCGAAGGCGTCGCACACAAGCGGGTGCACCTCGCCGACCCAGCCGATGACGGCGCCGCCGGAGAGCATCTCGGCGGCCCGGCCGGGCTGCAGCTGGGGCGCCTCATCGGCGGCCAGGGCCCGGAAGCGCACCTTGGGGCACGCCAGCTCGCGGGCCAGGTTCTCCAGCACACCCTTGCCGTCGAAGAAGTCGAAGGGCACCGCCGGCGCGTTCCAGGCCGCATCCCCCATGGAGCCGGCCATGACGGCGGCGAGCTTCTTGCGCTCCTTGGCCTTCTTGCGCCCCTCGGCGGCCGAGAACACCGTGCCGATCTCGTAGAGCTGGATGTTCTTCACGCCGCGGGCCTGGTTGTAGGCCACCGACCGCAGCAGGTTCGGCACGATGGACTGGCGCATGACCGACTGGTCGGCATTGAGCGGGTTCAGCAGCTCCACCGCCAGGCCGAGGCCGTCGGCGGGTAGGCGCAGCCGCTCTACGTCGCCGGGCTCGGCGAAGGAGTAGGTCATGGTCTCGTTGAGGCCCGAGGCCCGCAGCACGGCGTTCACCAGCCGCAGCGTCTCCTGCTCGGGGGTGCGGGCGCCCACGCGCTCGCGGCCGCCGGGCAACGTCGGCTCGATGCGGTCCATGCCCCACAGGCGCAGCACTTCCTCGTACAAGTCGATCTCGCGCTCCAGGTCGGGACGGAAGGTGGGGGCCAGCACCGAGAGCACCGCGGCCTCGCCCGTGGCCTCCACGGCACAGCCGAGGCGCACGAGGATGTCCTCAATGAAATCGGCGGGAATATCGGCGCCCATCATGGCGTTGAAGCGGTCGATGCGGAAAGTGAGCGGGCGCGCCTCGGCCGGCCGGCCGTACACGTCCACCACACCCGGGCGCACGGTGCCCCCGGACACCTCGGCGAGCAGGGCCGCCGCGGCCTGGGAGACAAGCTCGGTCAGGTTCTCGTCCACCCCGCGCTCGTAGCGCATGGAGGACTCGGAGATAAGGCCGAGGTTGCGGCTCGTGCGGGAAGTGCGACCGTTGCAGAAGTCCGCCGACTCCAGCAGCACCGTCGTGGTGGCCTCGGTCACCTCGGTGTCCAGGCCGCCCATGACACCGGCCAGGGCCATGGCCCGCTCGGGGGTGGCGATGACGGTCATGTCCTCGGAAAGAACGCGCTCCACCCCATCGAGGGTGACAAGCCGCTCCCCCTCGGCAGCGCCGCGCACGATGATGCGCACGCGCCCGTCGCCGTCGCGCAGGGTGTCGAAGTCGAAGGCGTGCAGGGGCTGGCCGTAGAGGTAGAGGATGTAGTTGGTCACATCCACCACGTTGTTGATGGGGCGGCCGCCGGCGGCGCTCACGCGCTCGGCGAGCCAATCGGGCGAGGGGCCCACCTTCACGTTGTCGATGACCCGGGCCGTGTACCGACAGCAGCGCTCGCTGTCGGGCACCTCCACGGTGACGGCGGCGGCCACATCCTCGCCGGCTGCGACGGCGGCGAGCTTCGCCACGTCGTCGGCCAGGGGGTAGGTCACCGGCTGCTGGTACATGGCCCCCACTTCCCGGGCCATGCCCACCACCGACAGGCAGTCGGGGCGGTTGGGGGTGATCTCCAGATCGAGCACCGTGTCGCCCGAGCCGATCACCTCGGCCACAGGGGTGCCCACGGGGGTCTCCTCGGGCAGGATCCAGATGCCCGAATGGTCGGAGCCGAGGCCCAGCTCCCGCTGGGAGCAGCACATGCCGCAGCTGACGACACCGCGTAGCTTCGACTTCTTGATCTTGAAATCGCCGGGCAGCACCGCGCCGACGCAGGCCACGGGCACCTTGATGCCCGCGGCGATGTTCGGGGCGCCGCAGACGATCTGCACCGGCTCGCCGGCCCCCACGTCCGCGGTCACCACGTGCATGTGGTCGGAATCGGGATGGGGCTCGCAAGTGAGCACGTGCCCCACGACAACGCCCTCAAAGGCCTCGCCGGTCTGCTCGACGCCTTCCACGCCCGTGCCCGTCAGATCGAGCCGGTCGCAGAACGCCTTCAAATCGCCCGGCACCTGCGTATATTCCGAAAGCCACTTCAAAGATACTTTCATAGCTTCATTCCTCTCCTAGAACTGACGCAGGAAACGCATGTCGCCCTCGAGCAGCATGCGCAGGTCGGGCACGTCGTACTTCAGGCAGGCGATGCGCTCCACTCCCATGCCGAAGGCGAAGCCGGAGTACTCCTCCGGATCGATGCCGCTCATGGACAGCACGTTGGGATCCACCATGCCGCAGCCGAGGATCTCGATCCAGCCGGTGCCCTTGCACATGCGACAGCCCTCGCCGTGGCAGATGCCGCAGCTCACGTCCGCCTCGGCCGAGGGCTCGGTGAAGGGGAAGTAATGGGCGCGGAAACGGGTCTTGCGCTCGGGGCCGAAGATCTGCTTGCACAGGTAGTCGAGGGTGCCCTTCAAGTCGCCGAAGGTGATGCCCCGATCGACCACGAGGCCCTCGATCTGGTGGAACTGGGGCAAATGCGACGGGTCGGCCACGTCGCGGCGGTACACCTTGCCCGGGGCGACCATGTAGATGGGCAGGTCCCAGTCCTCCATGGTGTGCACCTGCACGCCGGAGGTCTGGGTGCGCAGGAGCACGTCGGACTCGCCGCGCACCCGAGCCGCGTCGCCGGACAGGTCGCGCACGTAGAAGGTGTCCTGCATGGAGCGGCTCGGATGATCGGCCGGGGCGTTCAGGGCCGTGAAGTTGTAGTAGTCGGTCTCGACCTCGGTGCCCTCGACCACCTTGTAGCCCAGGCCCAAGAAGATATCGGAGATCTCGTCGATGATGCCGTTGATGAGGTGGCGCGTGCCCATCTGCTGGGCACGGCCGGGCAGCGTCACGTCCACGGCCGCCTCGTCGATGGCGGCGGAGAGCTCCGCGGCATCGAGCACGGCCTTGCGGGCTGCCAGGGCCTCCTCCACTTCCACGCGGGCCTCGTTCACGGCCTTACCCACGCTCGCCCGCTCCTCGGGGGGGACCGATCCCATGGAGCGGAGATAGCCGGTCAGGCTGCCGGACTTGCCCAGCACCGCCACGCGCACCCCGTCGAGGGCCGTCGAGTCGGCCGCCGCCTCGATGGCGGCCAGGGTGCTCTCGCGCAGCGCCGCGAGCTCCTCTGCGATTGCCATATCTGCCTTCCCTTTCTCGTACATCGAACCTATAGAAAAGAGCCCTCTCCCGCCTTGGCCGGAGACACGTCTCCGAAACCCAAGGACGAGAGAGGGCTCTCGCGGTACCACCTCGGTTGGCCATGGCTCCGTCCGGCCCTCGGCCGGGGGCGCCATCGCCCGCTCGTTGCGCTCGGTCACGGGAGCGAGCCGTCGCCCCCTACTGGCCGGCGCCGCAACGCGGATTGCCGGGTTCAAGGGCGCTGCTCGGAAGGGAACTGGTCTCGCGCCTCCGATCGGGCCCTTTCAGCCAGGGGGCCCTTCTCTGGTGATCTCAGCCTGCGAGCCTTATCTTCGTCATCGCATGTAGCAGTGCAGTATAGCGCACTTCTTGCGGTGCGACCACCGCAATCCCCGCAGAGACCGCGGGAGGCGGCCGCGACGCTACAGGAAGCGGTACTTCACCGTGCGCAGGCCCCAGTCGCGGCAGCTGGAGAAGCCGAAGGCCTTCCATACGCCGGGCTGCAGATCGAGCACGCGGCTGCCGCCGCCCATGGAGCCGCAGTCGTTCACCGTAGCGTACACGGTCATGCCGCCGTAGCGGATCTCCACGGTGCGGCCGAAGTAGCTGCGGTAGTTGGGCATCGACTTGGGAACGGCCACGCCCATGGAGTTATCGTCGCAGATGGCGCCCGTGGCCGTGGTGCCCGGGTTGGGCGTGGACGGATCGGTGCTGCCGCCGTAGGCCGATGCGGTGCCCGAAAGCCACCCCTCGTTGGACGACCCCGAGCCCGAGGACTCGGAATCGGAGCCCGAGCCGGAACCGGAGCCCCCGGAACCCTCGTCGGGGTCGGACGTCACTGGCTCGTCGTCGGAGACGACCGGCTCGCGATCGCCGGTGTTGGCATCGGGGCTCTCTTCCACATTATCAGCCGCAGCAGCCTCGGCCTGAGCCTGCTGCTGACGCAGGGCCTCGGCCTGGGCGGCCAGCTCGGCCAGCCGGGCCGCCTGGTCCTCCTTGGCGCCGGCCAGGCGCTCGGTGGCGCCCTGGACGACGGCCTCGGCCTGGGCCCGCTTCTCTTCCTGGGCGGCCAGGGCCTGCTCCTGCTCGTTCTTCTGGGCGTTCAGCTCGTCGGAGACCTCATCGAAGGCGCGCTTGCGCTCCTTCTGCTCGGCGATCTCCTCGGCCTGATAGGCCATGATCTGGTTGACGTACTCCATATTGCGCAGCAGATCATCGAAGTTCTTCGAGTCGAGCACCAGGCCGAGCAGTCCCAGAGAACTGCCATCCCGGTACTCCCCCACGGCCACTGATTCCAAGACGGAGCGTCCCTCCAGCATCGCCTGCTGGGCCTCGAGAGCGGAGGCCGCGGTGTCGTCGATCTGCTGCTGCAGACGCTCCACCTCGGCCGTGAGCTGCTCATACTCCTCGTTTATCTCGGCCATGCGCGACTCGGCCGCATCAAGCGTGGCTTGGGCATCGTCAACGGCAGCCTGGGCATCGTCGGCCGGGTTCGCCAAAGCGGATACGGGCGCGAGCGCCGCCAGGGAGCAGGCGAGCAGGATCGCCATGAAGCCCGCGATCAAGCGCCGTCCTTGTCGTTGCAGGTATACCAAGGCATCCCTTTCGTTGCGCTGACATTCTCCGGACCGGTTCCCCGTTTCCGAGGAGGCGGCCCGTGACATATCGCTTTATCTTCCCGAATAATACGGTTGCTGACAAGCGTCTTGCCGAAAAAGACACGACCGAGCGTCCCGCCCCTCGCTGCACGATACCAGAATCTTCCATGTAATGCAAATGTTTGTTCGTATTACTATTGATTTTTTTACTCCCTTCCCCTACACTGCGTCCATACGGAAAGGAGGCACCATGCATGCCATGGTCACCGCCCGAGTCCCCGTGGAGATTCGGGATCAAGTCAATGCGCAGCTGCGCTCCATCGGTTCATCCCCCACTGAGCTGGTGAACGCCGCCTATGATTACGTGCTGCGCACCGGGCAGCTGCCCGACCCGCAGCCGAGCGAACAGCCCCTGCGCATCACGCTCACCGACGCGCAAGTCAACGAGTTGCGCTTTCGCCTGCGCCACGCCACTCGCAGCGTTCCCGCCACATTCTGGGGCCCCGAGGGGCCGGCCCTTGCGGCCTTTGAGCCCGATTGTCCCGAGGAGATGTAGCCATGCGATTGTTCATTGATAGCGACATGCTGCTCGATTTCGTAGCCGAGAGACCCCAGACCCGCGAGGCCTGGAACAAGCTCAACGCCCTGGAACTGACGGGCACAGCGGAGTTGTGGGTGGGAGCGGCGAGCTTCGAGCGGGTGCGCAGCGCCCTGGCCACGGCCGTGGCCGACGGGGAGGCCCGATCGGCCCTGCGCTCTACCATGGGCTTTCTGTCGGTCTGCTCCGTAGACGGCGGCGACGTGCGCTTCGCCCTCGACCACGGGGGCGTTCCCTACGAGACGGCCCTGACCGAGGCCTGCGCCCGCAAGATCCAGGCCGACTTCATCATCACGGGCACCGGCCCCGTCGACATCTCACGGCCCATCCGCCGGGTGGAGCCCGAGGAGTTCTTCGAGGTACTCGAGCGGGAGCAGGGCATCGTCTTCGACCTCATCGACTTCTAGAAAGGGCGCCCCATGATCGACGAAATCCACGTGCGCGACATCGCCCTCATCCGCAGGGCCGCCCTTGCCCCCTCCCCGCGCCTCACCGTGCTCACCGGCGAGACCGGCGCCGGCAAGACCGCTCTCATCTCGGCCTGCAAGCTGCTCATGGGGGCGCGGGCCGACAGCGCCGTGGTGCGCGAGGGGGCCGAGCGGGCCCAGGTGGACGGACGGCTCTTCGCTCCGGGAGAAGCCGACGACCTCGTCATCTCCCGCCGCGTCGGGGCCGACGGCCGCTCCCGCGCCTCCATCAACGGGGCCATGGCCAGCGTCTCCGAGTTGGCGGCCACCGTCGGCCCCCTCATCGAGCTCTGCGGGCAGCACGAGTACCAGGCCCTCCTCAAGACCGCCGAGCACGGCCGCATCCTAGACGCCTGGGCCGACGAGACTGCAGAGGCGGCCGGAGCCTACCGGGCGGCCCTCGAGGCGGCCGAGGCGGCCGAGGCGCACCTGCGAGAGGTTCGGGCCCAGGCGAGCGCCTCCTCGAACCAGCTCGACGAGGCCCGCTTCACCCTTCAGCAGATTGAATCCGCCAACCCCCAGGGCGGTGAGTACGAGGAGGTGCGCGACTGGCTCGCCCGGGCCGAGCACGCCGAGACGCTGGCCCGCAACTCCCACGGCGCGGCGGCGGCCCTGTCCGGCGACGAAGGGGCCCTCGATGCCCTGAACGCCGCCATCGGGCTCATCGACGAGGCTGCGCGGGCCGACGAGAGCCTCGCCCCCTACGCCCAGTCCCTGCGCGAGGCCTCCTTCGTCATCGAGGATGTGGCCCGCGACATGGCCGCCTACTGCGACGGCATCGACTTCGACGGCGCTTCCCTCGCCGAGGCCCAGGAGCGCATGGGCCAGCTCACCGGCCTCATGCGCAGCTTCGGTCCTACCATGGAGGAGGTCTTCGCCCGCTGGGACGAGGCAGCCGCCCTCGTGGCCGCCGTCGACGATGCCGATGGGCTCATCGAGGAGGCCCAGCGGGCGCGGGACGCGGCGGAGGCGGTCCTCGCCGAGCGGGCCGCGACCTACGACGGGGCGCGGCGCGGCGCGGCCCCCCGCTTCGCAGAGGCCGTGAACGCCGTGCTCGCGCGCCTGGAGATGGGCGGGGCCGAGCTGCTCTGCACCGTGGGCGAGCTGCCGCGCGAGCAGTGGAGCCGCAGCGGCCCCGACGTTGTCGCTTTCGAGTTCCGGGCCAGCAAATCCATGCAGCCGCGCCCCCTCACCCGCATCGCCTCCGGCGGCGAGATCAGTCGCGTCATGTTGGCCGTGAAGGTGGTGCTCGGCGAGCGCGACGGCACCGAGACCCTCATCTTCGACGAGGTGGATGCCGGCGTGGGCGGCAACGCCGCCAACGCCCTGGCCGCCGTCCTCGCCGAGCTGGCCGCCAGCCATCAGGTCATCGTCATCACCCACCTGGCCCAGGTGGCCGTGCTGGCCGATGCCCATTACACCGTCACCAAGACAGCCGGCGACGAGCCCCGCACCGAGCTCGCCCCGGTCGAGGGGGATGCCCGCATCGCGGAAATCGCCCGCTTGCTGTCGGGCAGTACCACCGAGACCTCCCTGGCCCATGCCCGGGAAATGCTCGACCGCGCCCGAGACTGATCGCGCCGTCTGTCGGTGCAGGCCGCGATGCTTGCTCGTCGGCACGCGGCCTCGTTACCCGGAGGAGGGCGCCCCCCCATAAGCTGAGCCCCGCTAGAAGAAGGGGATGAGGGCAAAGCCCCCATCCCCTGACCGGAAAGGCGATCGGCGCGCCGGCGCGCTTCCCAATGATGATTCCCACGGGGAACCGCAGGCGCCTTAGGCGGCTGCGGCGTCCTGCAGGTCCTTGGCCAGAGCCTCCACGTCGTCATAGGCAATGAGCTGGTCGATGGTCACGAACTTGTACCCCTCTTCCACCAGCTGGGGCAGGGCGATCTTCAGCGCCTCGATGGTCTGACTGCGGTCGCCGCCCCCGTCGTGCATGAGCACCACATCGCCGGGCTTCACGCTCAGCAGGCGCTGGGCGATGGCCTCGGCGCCGGGACGGCGCCAATCCTCGGTGTCGACGTTCCAGCCGATCTCTCCGGTCACATAGGGCTGCAGCGTCCAGATGATCTCGTCGTGATAATTGCCACCCGGAGAACGGAATATCTTCGACGCTTCCTTGCCCGTAGCCTGGGTGATGGCGTCCTGGCCCTTCTGCACCTCGGCGATCTGCTCGTCGGCCGACATGCGGGTCATATCGACACCGCGGCCCGACCCGGAGGCGTGATCGTAACTGTGAGTGCAGATCTGGTGTCCCTCGTCGGCAGCCCGCTTCACCACTTCTGAGAAATCGGTCTTATCGAAGATCTGGTCTCCGATGGTGAAGAACGTGGCCTTCACCCCGTACTGCTTCAGCACATCGAGCAGTTCGGGCGTGGTGCCGATGGGGCCGTCGTCGAAGGTGAGCGCGACGACCTTCTCCCCCTTGGTATCGGCGTTGTACTTCAGATAGATGTTATCGCGGCCCTCGCGCACCGTCTCCTCGACGGTCTTGCCCGACACCTTACCGGTGCGCTTCTCCACCTGGCCCGTCTCTCCGGGCACGTACACATGGATGGCGCCGTCGCCCAATTCCTGATGGCCCGGCTCGCTCTCCACGGTCTCGGTCTCGTAATCCTCGGTGGCATCGGCGCCGTCCTCGATCTGGAGCGTATCGCCCTTGTGAAGGGCCGTGGCGGCATCGGTGAACTCGCTGCCGTTGATGGTACCCGTGAACGGCGTACCACCGCCCTCCTCGAGTACCTCCCCATCGACGGCGAGGAGGTTGCCGGGCTTAGGGGACACGATGCCCTCGTTTATGATATCGCCTACCGTAGCGCCATCGTGCACCGTGCGTGTCATGCCGTTGACCGTCACGTTGTAGGTGGGCGGGTTCAAATAGAGGTACACGCCGACCCCGATGACCGCCAAGATGACCACGGCGACGATGGCCGAGACGATGCCGCTCTTCTTCTTTCCCTTTTTCTTATAGCGGCCCATGTCGTCGTAGGGGGTCATCTGCCCCTCGGTCTTCTGAGCGGGCATGACCCGCGGGTTCGCCCCCGCGGGAGCGTAACCGGCATAGCCGCCCTGCTGCTGATAGCGCGAGCCGTACTGCGGGTGATTCGCCGCCTGGGGATGGGGCTGGCTTACGGCCGCGGCGTACTGCTCGTAGGCAGCCCGGGCCGCCGCCTCTTGGGAGGCGGCATCATGGCCGCTCGGGTAAGAGCACCCCGCCACAGCCGGATCATCGTCGGGCGGAAGGACGGCCGCCGGGCCCGTCAGATACGGGGCCGCGGAAAAGCTCCCCGTCTCCTGGGACGGGTGCCGGCGCGTGGGCTTGGGATGCGGCCGCGGGTTGTTCCGCGGATTATGGCTTCCTCCCGCAGGAGTCGTCGGCTGATTGGGCATCTAACTTCCTTCAAGCAAGCTCAAGGGTGGCACAGGTTGTCTAGGGGCATTATACGTCCTGCAACCTCGTTTCCCCGCGCTCTCCGGCTTACATTTCCGTAAAGATCGCAATCCGCAGCATCTCCACGAGTGAGCATGGGCCGAACCGAGAGCATTCTGGGGCCCGCGAGGGGCCGCCGAAGCCATCGCAGCCCAGGCAACGCCGCCGACCCGTTCGCCACGGCTCGCGCCCCGCCCCCCATGCGGCAGCGCTCAGGCCCCACGGCTGCTGCCGTAGGCGGCGTGCTTGCGGTTGCCGTAGGCGCTCCCCTTGCGGGCCGACTTCTTCAGGTCCTTCAGCACGTCGTCTTCGGACTTGTCCTCCACCGAGCTTTTCAGCTTCACCACCTGGTCGCGCAAGCGGGCCGCCTCCTCGAAGTCCATATCGCGGGAGGCCGCCGCCATGTCGTCCTCCATGGAGGAGATGATGCGCAGCACCTCTTCGCGGGACAGCTCGGCCAGCTCTTTGTTCACCTGCTCGGCCGTACTGCCCTCCACGTCCTCGGTGATGAATCCCATGATGTCGTTGATGGCCTTGCGGATAGTCTGGGGCTCAATGCCGTGCTCGCTGTTGTAGGCCATCTGGATCTCGCGGCGCCGGCGCGTCTCGTCGATGGCGCGGCGCATGGAGTCGGTGATGCGGTCGGCGTACATGATGACCTGGCCCGACACGTTGCGGGCCGCGCGCCCGATGGTCTGAATGAGCGAGCGGTGGTTGCGCAGGAAGCCCTCTTTATCGGCATCCAGGATGGCCACGAGCGATACCTCGGGAAGATCCAGGCCCTCGCGCAGCAGGTTGATGCCCACAAGCACGTCGAACTCGCCCCGGCGCAGATCGCGCAAAATCTCAGTGCGCTCCAGGGTGGCGATGTCCGAGTGCATGTAGCGGGACTTCACCCCCTGGTCGAGCAGGTGGTCGGTGAGGTCCTCGGCCATCTTCTTCGTGAGCGTGGTGATGAGCACGCGCTCGCCCCGGGCGGCCCGGTCCTTGGCCTCGTCGATAATGTCGTCGATCTGGCTCGCGCTCGTGCGCACGACGATCTCGGGATCCAGCAGGCCCGTGGGGCGGATGACCTGCTCCACCTGGGCCAGGCTCACCTTCTCCTCGTAGTCGCCCGGCGTGGCCGACACGTAGACGAACTGGGGTATGCGCTCTTCGAACTCATCGAAGCGCAAGGGGCGGTTGTCCAGGCAGCTGGGCAGGCGGAAGCCGTGCTCGGCCAGGGTGATCTTGCGGGAGCGGTCGCCCTCGTGCATGCCGCGGATCTGCGGCACTGTGACGTGGGACTCGTCGATGATGCAGAGGAAGTCCTTCGGGAAGTAGTCGATGAGCGTGTAGGGGGGCTCGCCCGGCGCCCGTCCGTCCAGATGGCGCGAGTAGTTCTCGATGCCCGAGCAGAAGCCCATGGTCTCCAGCATCTCCAGATCGTAGTTCACGCGCATCTCCAGGCGCTGGGCCTCCAAGAGCTTGCCCTCCTCCTTGAACTGCATGAGGCGCTCGCGCAGCTCGTCTTGGATAGTGACCAGGGCCTTGTCCATCTTCGGCCGCGCCGTCACGTAATGGGACGCCGGCCAGATGGGCAGCGCCTCGTAGCTGCTCAGCACCTCGCCGGTGACCTGGTCGATCTCGTCGATGGACTCGATCTCATCGCCCCAGAACTCGATGCGGATGGGGTGGTCGGCGTAGGGCGGGAACACGTCGAGCGCATCGCCCCGCACACGGAAGGTGCCGCGCTTCTGCTCGTAGTCGTTGCGATCGTACTGGATATCGATGAGCTCGTGGATGACCTGGTCGCGGTCCATCTCCTTCTCTTTGTCGACGAACACGGCCATGCCGGCGTAGTCCATGGGGCTGCCGATACCGTAGATGCACGACACCGACGCCACCACGATGACGTCGCGGCGCGACAGCAGGGCCGAGGTGGCCGCATGGCGCAGCTTCTCCACCTCCTCGTTGATGGAGGCGTCTTTCTCGATGAAGGTGTCCGAGGCGGGCACATAGGCCTCGGGCTGGTAGTAGTCGTAGTAGCTGACGAAGTACACCACGGCGTTGTCAGGGAAGAATTCCTTCAGCTCGGCGGCCAGCTGGGCCGCGAGGGTCTTGTTCGGAGCCATGACGAGCGTGGGCTTCTGCACCGCCTCGATGGTCTTGGCCATGGTGAAGGTCTTGCCGGAGCCGGTCACGCCCAGAAGCGTCTGGTAGCGCAGCCCCTCCTCGATGCCCTTTGCGAGCGCTGAAATGGCCTCGGGCTGATCGCCCGACGGTTCGAAGGGCGAAACCACCTTGAACGGCGTGCCCGCCAGGCGCACCTCGGGAAGCTTGCCGGCCATCTCGATGCCCTCGATATTGGAAAGATGAGTGGACACGCGCGTCTCCTTCTCAAAATGTCGTTAGAAGAAGCCCAGTTTAGCACGGCCCGATATAATTGAACAGATGTTCGCATATATTACCTGCGTCTCTCCATTCATGAGTGCTATACTTCGCAATCGTCATCGGCGGAGCGTGAAGGAGAAGGCTGTGGCGAATCTGAAGAACGTGGTTTCCGGCATCGGCGTCTGCGCGGCCATCGCTGTGCCCTGCTGGTTTCTCGGCGAGGCGCTGCCGGTCGTCGGCGGCCCGGTATTCGCCATCCTGGCAGGCATGGCCATCGCCCTTGTTTGGAAGCAGCCGGCGCGGGGCACCGTTCAGGACGGCATCGCGTTCACGGCCAAGAAGGTGCTGCAGTACGCCGTCATCCTGCTCGGTTTCGGGCTGAACCTGGCCCAGATCGCCGCCGTGGGCGCCGAGAGCCTGCCCATCATCTGCTCCACCATCGCCACGGCCCTCATCGCGGGCTACCTCCTGTACCGCGTGCTGCACCTCGATAGCGCCATCGCCACGCTCATCGCCGTGGGCTCCTCCATCTGCGGCGGAAGCGCCATCGCGGCCACGGCTCCGGTCATCAAGGCGAAAGACGAGCAGGTGGCCCAGGCCATCTCGGTCATCTTCCTGTTCAATGTCATCGCGGCGCTCATCTTCCCCACCTTGGGAAGCGCGCTCGGCATGTCCAACGAGGGCTTCGGCCTGTTCGCCGGCACCGCCGTGAACGACACCTCGTCGGTCACCGCCGCCGCGGCCGCCTGGGACGGCATGCACCCCGGCGCCAACGCGCTCGACGACGCCACCATCGTGAAGCTCACGCGCACGCTCGCCATCATCCCCATCACGCTCGTGCTGGCCATCACAGTGGCGCGCAAGGAGAACGCGGCAGGCGTCGGCGCGGCTGCAGGCGTCGGCGGCACCGACGGCACGGCAGCGAGCGACCCTGCTGCCAACGCCGAGATCGCCACGGCGGCTCCCGCCACCACGAAGCCCCTCAGCGGCTTCTCGCTGAAGCGCGCCCTCCCCACCTTCATCCTGCTCTTTTTGGCAGCCTCGGTCATCACCACGGTTGCCGTGGCCGCTGGCGCCGACGTGGCGGTCTTCGCACCCTTGAAGACCTTGAGTCGGTTCTTCATCGTCATGGCCATGGCTGCCATCGGGCTGAACACCGACCTCGTGAAGCTCGTGAAATCCGGTGCCAAGCCCATCCTCATGGGTCTCATCTGCTGGATCTGCATCGCCGCCGCCAGCCTCGCCATGCAGCACACGCTCGGACTGTGGTAGCAAAAGAGGCCGTCTCCACGAGACGGCCTCCGAGACGTCGATCTGCAATCGGCTCTATCCGAGCTAGATTTCCTTCTTATACTCGTTCCACCAGGCGAGCACCTCGTTGCGGAGCTCTTCGGGGGTGCCGTCGTTGTTGAATACCACGTCGGCCGCCTCGATGCGGTCGGCGTCGGTAATCTGGCGGGCGATGCGGGCCCGCACGTCCTCCTCGGAAAAGCCCGAGGCCACGGCGCGCTCGATGCGCACCTCCAGCGGCGCGAGCACGGCGATGACCACATCGGCCCCGTAGGCCAGCGACTGCTGGCGGTTGCGGAACACCGAGTACTCCACCACCACGGCCGGCTTCCCCTCGTGCTCGAACTCGTCGATGAGGTCGGTGTAGCGCTCCTCGATGCGCGGCATGGTGATGCAGTTCAGCTTGCGCGTGGCCGCCGGGCTCGCGAAGGCCACCGCGGCCAGCTCCGCGCGCACCACTTCCCCGCCCTCGTCGAAGATGCCGTCGCCGAAGGCACCGCGCAGATCGTCCTTTACCGTGCCCCACGTAAGCACCTCGTGGCCCACCTGATCGAGATCGATCCAGGCCAGACCCTCATCGGTCAGCGCCTTGCGGGCCGTGGACTTGCCGGCGCCCATGCCGCCGATGAGAAACAGCTTCTTCATGCAGTACCTCCTCCGAAACCGCGCCCCTTCGCGCGATCCTGCGCAGACATTTCAACGGCTCCATGATACACGAGAAGGCCGCTCCGAAGAGCGGCCTTCTGAAAGTCACCGATCGAATACAGCGGCTATGGGCATCCGAGGTTGCTTACTCTTCGACGGTCTCCACAGCCTCAACCTCGGCCTCGGCAGGAGCCTCGTCGGCCTTCTTGCGGCGGGCCGGCTTCTCCTCGGCCTGCACGGACTCGTCCACGTCGATCTCGAAGCCGAGCTCCTCGGCGGCGGCCTTCATGGACAGGGAGATACGGCGGCGATCCGGGTTGATCTCCATGACCTTCACCTTCACATCGTCGCCCGCGTGCACGACCTGCGCCGGGGTGTCGATGTGGCGGCCGGCCATCTCGGAGATGTGCACCAGGCCCTCGATGGAATCGCCCAGCTCGACGAAGGCGCCGAAGGGAACGATCTTGGTGACCTTGCCGTCGACGATGGTGCCCACGGGGTAGTTCTCCACGAGCTGGATCCACGGATCGGGCGTGGTCTGCTTGAGACCGAGGGAGATGCGCTCACGCTGCAGATCGACGTCGAGCACCTCGACCTCCACCTCGTCGCCCACCTTGACGACCTCGGAGGGATGGTTGACGTGGTTCCAGGACAGCTCGGAGATGTGCACCAGGCCGTCGATGCCGCCCAGATCCACGAAGGCACCGAAGTCCACGATGGAGGACACGTTGCCCTTGAGGCGCATGCCCTTGGAGAGCTTCGAGAGGATCTCGGCGCGCTCGTTCTTGCGACCCTCCTCCAAGAGAACGCGGCGGGACAGCACGACGTTGTTGCGGTTGCGGTCCATCTCGATGACGCGGGCCTCGATCTCGGTGCCCAGATACATGTCCAGGTCCTTCACGCGGCGCAGGTCCACGAGAGAGGCCGGAAGGAAGCCGCGCAGGCCGATGTCCAGGATAAGACCGCCCTTGACCACCTCGATGACCTCGCCGGTGACCACTTCGCCGGCCTTGAACTTCTCTTCGACGGAAATCCAGGCACGCTCGTACTCGGCGCGCTTCTTGGAGAGGATGAGACGGCCGTCCTTGTCCTCCTTCTGGAGAACCAGAGCCTCGATCTTGTCGCCCAGGCTCACGATGTCGGACGGATCGGCGTCCTTGCGGATGGACAGCTCGCGGGAGGGGATGACGCCCTCGCTCTTGAAGCCGATGTCCACGAGCACCTCGTCATGCTCCAGCTTGACGACGGTGCCGTCGACGAGATCGCCCTCGTCGAACTCGGTCAGCGTGCCGTCGATCATCTCGTTCATCTGCTCGTCGGAGATGTCGGAGAAGTCGATCACGGAGGTGTTCTTGATTTCGGTCAAAACGGACCCCTTTCAAAAACTAAATCGGGGACCCTTCGTCATGATGGTTGATACTTACCATGTTCGCTTGCGCAAGCAAGGGATCGCGGTGCAACAAACATGTCTCGGGGGCCAACAGTTACTTCCACTTGTCCGTTTGGGCAAGCTTGCCCAGTATAGCACTGGGCGCGAGCGAAACATTGTGGATTTTCCCCGAGTGCGGACATTTTCCGTACCGCCGCCAAACGCCCCAAAACCGACGCTGCCTCGACGCGGGGAGGGGACGCACAGGGGCGGCAGAACGCGATCGGCGGACGACTCCCCGCCTTCTGCCGGCGGCGCGCCGAGCCGCTTTTTGGCGCATCACCTGATCCCCACCGACGGCCAGTGCGTTAGAATAAGGAGCTGTGCGTTTCTTCAGATCGGTTTCATCGAGATAAGGCTCTGCATGGAATTGACGCTTTCGATGTTTCTTGCGCAGGTAGGCGATCATCCCGTCTTGCTAGGCATTCTGGCGCTCGTCATCGGCGTGACGATCATCTCGGGGGCGACCGATGCCCCCAACG
This sequence comes from Adlercreutzia muris, assembly GCF_008831045.1. Taxonomy (GTDB): domain Bacteria; phylum Actinomycetota; class Coriobacteriia; order Coriobacteriales; family Eggerthellaceae; genus Adlercreutzia; species Adlercreutzia muris. The sequence continues at coordinate 43,633 of NZ_WAJS01000016.1, read as the reverse complement.
CCATCGCCTCGGCGGTGTCCACCCGCTGCCTTTCCCCCACCGCCGCGCTCATCTTGGCGGCCGTATTCAACTTCGCGGGACTCGTGGGCATGACCTACATCTCCACGGCCGTGGCCCACACCATGTTCAACATGGTGGACTTCTCGGGCAACACCCACCAGGCGCTCCTCGCGCTCATCGCCGCCATGATAGGCTCCATCGGCTGGGGCGTGTTCTGCTGGTTCTGGGGCATCCCCGCCAGCAAGTCCCATTCGCTCATCGCCGGCGTCACGGGCGGTGCCATCGCCTTGAACGGTCTGGCCGGCGTCGTGCTCTCCGAGTGGATGCTCGTCATCTACGGCATGGCGTTCTCGCTCGTGGGAGGCTTCATCCTCGGCATGGCAACTACCAAGATCATCGAGTTCTTCTTCTCCTGCGCCGACCGCAAGCGCGGCAATAGGGTGTGCGTGGTGCTGCAGGATATCTGCGCCTGCGCGCTGTCGTTTCTCCATGGCGCCCAAGACGGCCAGAAGTTCATGTCCATCGGCCTGTTGGGCATAGCGCTCGCCTTCGGCATGGAGACGAGCGGCGCCACCGACTTCCCCCTGTGGCTCATGGTCATCTGCTCGCTGGCCATGTCGCTCGGCACCCTGCTCGGCGGCAAGCGCATCATCAAGTCGGTGGCCATGGACATGGTCTCGCTCGAGAAGTACCAGGGCGTGGCGGCCTCCGCCTCCACGGTCATCACCCTGTTCGTAGCCTCTATGACCGGCATGCCCGTGTCCACCTCGCACTGCTCCACCGCTTCCATCATGGGCGTGGGCGCTTCCCGCAGCTTCCGCCGTGTGAACTGGGGCGTGGCCCGGCGCATGGTATGGGCCTGGGTGCTCACCTTCCCCTGCTGTGGCTTTATCGGCTGGAGCCTCGCCAAGCTGTTCATGATGCTGTAGGCAACCGCCTTCTGAGCGGAACGCCGCTTCATAGCTCTCGGCGATAGCCACGTATCGCCGAGAGCTATTACCTCACCTGGGTCGCATTCGGCGTCGCCCTGCAAGGCGTCTATCTGCACCACTTCCGCGCCGCCAACCTCCTCTTCGCCGCATCGCTGGCCTTCTGCGCCGTGGAGATGCTCCTGTAGAGGCCGCCCTCTGGCTTTACCCCCTCCGACGCAACACCTACAGCGCCGCCACCGTACCCAAGCCGAGTTCGGCGGCGCGGTCGAGGGCGATCTTGGCGCAGGCGATGTCGAGCAGGGCCGTACCGGCCGAATCGAACACGGTGATATCGTCGGGATCGATGCGGCCCTCAACCTTGCCCGCGAGCACCTCGCCGAGCTCGCCGGCTACCTGACCGGGACCGAAGACGCCCTGAGCCAGCCCGAGCTCGATCTCGCCGTTGCCGACGCAGTTCGCCGTATCGTCGGTGAACAAGCGCGCCCCGGCGATGATGGCCGGGGCGATCTCCTGCTTGCCCGGCATGTCTGCGCCCATACAGGAGAAATGCGTGCCGCGGCGTACCCAGGAGGCATCGATGAGCGGAGAGGTGGCCATGGTGGCTGTAATGACGATGTCGCTTGCGTCCACCGCCTTCGCCAGGTCGTCTGCCGCCTCGAAGCGCACCCCGGAAAACTCCCGATGGAACTGGTCGGCCAATTTCCGGGGCAAATGACTGGCCAGGTCGCGAGCGCGGTCGGGATTGTGCGGATTGGCCACGCGCACCACCTTGATGCCATCGAGCAGCGAGAGCGTCGCTGCAATCTGATAGGGCGCCTGATGGCCTGCGCCCACCATGAGCAGACTCTCGGACGTGGGATTCGCGAGCACCTTCGCGCCCAAGCCGCCGGCGGCCCCGGTGCGCAAGCCGGTGATTGCCGAGCCGTCCACCACGCCCACCGGCTCGCCCGTCTCGGAGGAGAGCACGACGATAATGCCGTAGAGGTCGGGCAGGCCGCGCTTGGGGTTATCCGAGAACCAAGCGACGGTCTTGTGCCCGAACACGCCGGGGGCGCCCAGCACGCCGGACTTGATGTCCATATCGGCCACGCCCGGCTCGAAGGCATGGTAAACCATGGGCCACGCCTCGGCGGCACCCTCGGCCTTTTGCCGATAGGTCTCGCGCACGGCGTCGATCACCTCGTCCATAGTGAGGCAGGCCGCCACGTCCTTAGCGGACAAAATGCGAATCTCGCTCATCAGTTTTCTCCTTCTCAATCGTCGCCAATGCTAGGGGGATCGGTTATTCCAGGGTACGCAGGTACTCGCTGATGGCGAGCAGGCCGCTGCGCAGGGCATCGGGATCGTCGGAGTAGCCGTAACCCACGCGGAAGCTCTTCGGCTCCTCGAAGCAATCGCCCGGGGTGACGAAAGCGCCGTTGAACTTCACCATATCGGTGCAGAAGTCGTAGGAGGGGATGTCGTAGTCGTAGTAGACAAGCGCCGTGGTACCGGCCTCGGGCTTCACGATGGACAGATGCGGCTCGGAATCGACCCATTCCATGAGGGTGGCGAGGTTCTCGCGCACAATGCGGCGGCTGCGATGAAGAATCGCATCGGCATGGGCAAGGGCATAGGCGGCCACCGCCTCATCGAACATGCCGCAGGAGATGAGGTTGTAATCGCGGTGGGACAGCAGATCGCGTCGCAGCTGCTCGTCCTTGGTAATGCACCAACCCAAGCGGATGCCCGCCAGCGACCACACCTTGCTCATAGAGCTGGTGGTGACGCCCTTCTCGTAGAGGTCGGCGACGGACTCGGCATACGCGTCGGTCTGGTTCAGATGGCGATACACCTCGTCGCAGTGCAGCCACGCGTCGTTCTTGCGCGCCACCTCCACGATAGCCCGCAGCGTCTCGCCGTCGAGCAGCGCACCGGTGGGGTTGTCGGGGTTGTTGATGCAGATGAGCTTCGTATCGGGCGTGCACAGGGCATCGAGCGCCTCTACATCCACATGATAGCCGTTCTCCTTCTCGAGATGCAGCACGTCCACCTTGGCGCCGCACATCTCGGGAATGGAATAGAGCTGCTGGTAAGTCGGCATGACCGACACCACGTGGTCGCCGGGGTTCACCAGCGTCGAGAGCACGAGCGAATTGGCCCCCGCGGCGCCGTGGGTGGGAATAATGTGCTCGGGCTTAACCGTGCGGTAGAGCTTGGCAATGCCGGAAAGCAGGTCGGGGCGGCCCTCGATGTCGCCGTAGGTGAGACGGCGCGTCGCGAAGGCGTCGAGAAAGGCGGCCTTGTCGCCCCCGGTGAGCTCGAAAAGCTGATCGAGGGACAGCGAGTAGACGCAGGTCTCGGCCACGTTGTAGGTGCACTTCGTCTCCCAGAGGTTCATCCACTGCTCGACTTCGAAATCTTTGATCTCCATGGGCTCTCCTTTTGCTGAACGCGATTCCCTTCACGGTGATTCCAGCATAAGGGGAGGAGCCGGCGCCCCTCATGGAGCCAGCACCAGAGCCCGGCGGCAATGGTTGTGAGTGCCCACAACGGCAACGCAAGGGCAGCGGGCCCTCTTGATTGGCGCCCGCCCGACCAGGAAAGCCCGAAGCGCGACAACCTAGAGATAGATCATGGCCAGATAGGCGAACAGCTCCTTGTCGGTAGCGTTTTCCAGGGAAAGGACCTTGCGAGCGCGGTTGATGCGGTTGCGCATGGAGTTGGGGTGCTGGGCAAGGAGCACCGCCGCTGCGGTCACGTCTCCCCCGCACGTTACATAGACCCCCATGCTCTCGACGAGGTTTCCGCCCGTTTCCTCGTCAGAGGCCCGAAGGAGGCCCAAACCCGCTTCGCAGGCCCGCGCGAGCAATGGATCGCGCCGTCGGGCCGCATGAAACGCATCGAATCCGGCGGTCTGCCAGAGCACGGGAGCGCCGATGCCCTCCCGAGCAGCTTCCAGACAGCCGAGCGCCTCGTGCAGAGCGACATCGGCCTCATCTGCCGGAAGCACCTCGGAGGCGCCTGTTGCCGTGTGCGAGCCGAACCCCGCCACGAGCGCCTCCAGCGACGCGCGGCTCAGCCCCTCCTCGGGGCCCTCCCACGAGACGCAGGCGACGACACCGTCGCCGAAGCGGGCCGTGAAGCAGGGGGCAATCCGCGAGAGCTCGCACGCCACTTGATTCTTCAACGCCGCCAGCACAAGCGGGTCGCCCTCAGCCGCTGAGAACGCCGCCACCTGCACCCACGAGCCCCCAAGGCCCGTGACCTCTCCGAAACGCTGGCGCACATCGTCTCCCCTGCGGCGCTCCATGAGCGCGCGCAGGGCTTCTTCCACACGATCGGCGCGCGCATCCTCGGCGATGAGCGCGCGAGCCTCCGAGATAATCTGCTCGAGCAGGCCCGCGCCGTAGCGGATCAGGGGAACGGCACGCCGGCGGCACTCGGCCAGCACCGCCTCGGAAGGTGCGTAGGGAAGCGAGCCCTTCACGAGCACGCAGGCGACGTCGCGGGAGGCGAGGGCTGCCACAGCCTCGTCCATGACCGCGTTATCGCCGCCGCAGAAGCTCAGCGACGCGAAAACGGCATCACCGGGATGAAACACATCGTAGGAGCCGGTGAGGGGCTCGTCATCCATGATGGCCACTTCGCGCACCGGCCGGCGGGAGGTGGCCCCGGCGCCGGACAGCACCTCGATGCCCGAGATGGACGCCAGGGCGCACAGATCACCGACGCAGATCATCGAAATCCCCTTCCATGACGAAGGGCCCGGGCAACGCCGCCTGGGCCCTTACCGCTTGCTTTTTCTAGGCTTGCCCTTCAGCCTGGGCCTCGCGCAGAGCGCGCACCATCTGGTCGGCGCAGGAGGTGGAGCGCCGCCCGCAGGTGTTGCCCTCCAAAAGCGCGGCCACGTCGTCTACCTTCATGCCGGCCACCAGCTTGGAGATGGCCTTCAGGTTGCCGTCGCAGCCACCGGTGAACTGGACGCTCTCCACCGTGTCGCCGTTCACTTCCACATCGATCTGGCGGGAGCACACGCCGCGGGGGGTATAGCTGTGCATGGGGTTCCTTTCTCTCGTTTTCTCGCGAGAGATTGTAGCACGCACGCCCCCTACACAGCGGCTGCGCCCCGCTCGCCGGTGCGGATGCGCACGACCTCCTCGATGGGCGCCACGAATATCTTGCCGTCGCCCACCTCCCCGGTGCGCGCGGCCGCCACGATAGTGTCCACGAGGCCGTCCACCTCCCCATCGTCCACGACGATCTCGAACTTCACCTTCGGCACCATGTTCAGCAGCACCTCGGTGCCGCGCACGTACTCGCTCCAGCCGTGCTGGGCGCCGCAGCCGTGCACCTGGGATATGGTCATGCCGCTCACGTCTGCCGCGAACAGCGCGTCCTTCAGGGCTTCCATCTTCTCGGGCCGCACGATGGCCGTCACTCGCTTCATAGGTCTCAGCTCCTTACTTGTTGCTTGCCGTGCTCTGCGCCGCTAGTCCAGGCCCAGATAGGCCGGGTAGGCCGACTCGCCGTGGACGGCCACGTCCAGGCCGGCCGCCTCGTCGGCGGCCGAGACGCGCAGGCTGCCGCCGAAGCAGGCCCGCACGATGAACCCGAGCACCACGTCGGCTGCCACCACGAACACCACCGTCACCACGATGCCGAGCACCTGGGCGCCCAGCAGCGACCAGTCTCCCGTGTACAGAAGACCGCCCTGGTCGGTCCAGGACAGCTCCGGCACGCAGAACAGCCCCGTCAGAACACCGCCGACAATGCCGCCGACGCAGTGGCAGCCGAACGCATCGAGGGCGTCGTCGTAGCCGATGCGGCGCTTGGCCCAGGCGATGGCCGCGTACACCACCGGGCTTGTCACCGCGCCCATGACAAGCGCCGCCCACGGCTCCACGAATCCCGCCGCCGGCGTTATGGCCACCAGCCCCGCCACGAGCCCTGTGGCCGCGCCCACCAGCGTGCACTTCCCCACGTGCAGCCGCTCGGCAATAAGCCACGACAGCACGCCGGCCGCGCTGGCCGCCACCGTGTTCAGCAGCGCTAAGGCCGCCACCCCGTCGGCGGCGAACTCGCTGCCCGCGTTAAAGCCGAACCACCCGAACCACAGAAGCGCCGCGCCGAGCGCCACGAAGGGCACGTTGTGGGGCCGGTAGGACAGCACAGCGAAGCCCTTGCGCCGACCGAGCATGATGCAGAGCACGAGGCCCGTAAGTCCCGAGGAGATGTGCACCACGTCACCCCCGGCGAAGTCGAGCGCGCCGATCATCTCGCCGATGAGCGATCCTTCTCCGCCCCACACCATATGGGCGAGCGGCGCGTACACCGCAAGCACCCACACTGCCACGAAAGCGCACACCGCGCCGAACTTCATGCGCCCGGCCACCGCGCCGGTGATGATGGCGCAGGTGATCATCGCGAAGGCCATCTGGAAGACGATATCGATAATAGCCGGGTAGCTTGCCGCCAGCTCCGGGTCAGCGGCCAGCGCCCCCTGGCCTGAAAGTATCGCGAAGGCATCGGGCGTGCCCGCGGCCTCGGCCATCATGTCGTTCACCGCGCTCAAGCACCCCAGCTGGTCCAAACCACCGAAAACGGGGATGGCGCCGTCGCCGCCGTAGGCGAACGACCAGCCGCACGCAACCCATGCCACCCCCACGATGCCGAGCACCGCGAAGATCATGACCATGGTATTCACCACGTTCTTGCGCCGCGAGAGCCCTCCGTAGAAGAATGCGAGACCGGGCGTCATGAGCAGCACCAGCATGGTGCACACGAGCATGAAGCCGGTCGAGCCAGTATCGAGCATGGCAATCGACCTCCTTGCATCGGCGCGGGCCGGCCGCCCGCGCGCATCGGGAACGCCTTCGATTCTTCCACGGCAAAGGCGCACCCCCAAGGTCATCGATGATTGTTAACCCTCTCTCAAAGAAGCGTTAACGCAAGCGACCTTTCCTTGCCACGGAGCGGAAACAATTCGCGACACCGGCATCGAGGGCCCAGGAAATGTCTACAATGGGATCGATCGACGAGCACATTGCGCAATCCTGGACAAAAGTGCGTCGAGTGAGCTCCCGCAAGGAGAAAATGATCCCATTCGGGCTCAAATGACCCCGGGAAGGGCTCGAAAACCGCTTATTTCGACCCCGGGCGGCCAGCGGAACCTTCGAGACAGCGCACTCGAAGCCTTTTTGTCCAAAAAAGCGAGAAGTGCTCGCACCATTGGCGCCAATCGGAAAGGAAACCCCATGAGCGTGTCATTCCGCCAGGTCGAGCGCGACGAGGAAGTAGAGGCCCTCGCACATATGGCCCATCACATTTGGAACGAGTACTGGCCGGCGCTCATCGGCCAAGAGCAGACCGACTACATGGTCGAGAAGTTCCAGAGCCTGAACGCCTTCCGCGCCGACATTGCCGATAACGGCTACGAGTACTTCTTCATCATGGACCGCGAGAACGCCACCCCGCGCGAGCTCGACCAGGCCGTCCACGGTGCCGACATCCACGACGAGGGCAGGCCCGCGCCGGCCGGCGCCGATGATGCCGTGGAATCTGACCGCGATGGAGAGCTGGCCCACGACGCCGAGGACTTCGCACACGAGGCCGCCAAGCCGCGCATCATCGGCTACACGGGCGGACGCGTGGAGGCGGACACGAACCGTTTCTTCGTCTCGAAGGTATACCTCTTGAAGGAGCATCGCGGCCGCGGGCTTATCGCCAGCGTCGTGCGCTTCTACGAGCGCCTGTGCCGCGAGCGCGGGCTGGATGCGATGTACCTGACCGTGAACAAGGGAAACGAGATGGCCATCCGCGCCTACAAGAAGCACGGCTTCGAGATTATCGACGCCGTGGAAACCGATATCGGCGAGGGCTTCGTCATGAACGACTACATCATGGAGAAGAAGCTGAAGTAGCACCCACCGACCCCCGGAACATTCGAAGGCCCGCGACGACGCGGGCCTTTTTCGTGACAGGAATCCGATCCGCAGCCGCTACTTCAGCTTCGCGCGCACCGCGGCGGCGATACCCTCGGCGTCCAGGCCCAGATCGGCGAAGAGGCGGCCCACTGGGCCCTGGCCGACGAACTGGTCGGGAATGCCCAGGGTGATAGCCGGCACCTGCGCGCCCAGGCGGGCGAGCACCTCGAGCACGCCCTGGCCGGCGCCACCGGCGATGACGCCCTCCTCCACGGTGACCACAAGCCCCGTGGCAGCCGCGGCAGCGATGGCCTCCTCGTCGAGCGGCTTCACCCAGCGCATGTCCACCACGCGGCACTCGATGCCCTCAGCGGCCAAAAGGTCGGCGGCAGCGCGGGCACATCCCACCATGCGCCCGAAGGCGAGCAGGGCCGCATCGCCCCCCTCGCGCACCACGCGGGCCTTCCCCACTTCCAGAAGCTCGGGCGCATCGGGCAGGCACGCCCCCTCGGCCTCGCCGCGCGGGTAGCGCAGCGTCACCGGGCCGGGCAGCGAGAGCGCCGTGTGCAGGGCGTGCACGAGCTCCGCCTCGTCGGAGGGGGCGAGCACGCGCACGTTGGGCACCATGCGGGAGTACACCATGTCGAACACACCGTGGTGCGTGGGGCCGTCATCGCCCACCAAGCCCGCACGGTCGAAGGCGAGCACCACGTTCGCATCCGGCAGGGCGCAGTCGATGATAAGCTGGTCCACCGCCCGCTGCATAAAGGTGGAGTACAGGGCCACCACGGGCTTCTTGCCTCCCGAAGCAAGCCCGGCCGCCATGCCGATGGCCTGCTCCTCGGCAATGCCCACGTCCACGAAGCGCTCGGGGAACTCGGCGGCGAAATCCTTCAGCCCCGTGCCCCCGGTCATGGCCGCCGTAATGGCCACCACGTCCTTGTCGCGAGCGGCCTCATCGGCCAAGGCAGCGCCGAACACCTCGGTATAGCTGGGGGCCTTCGCGGGCTTCTTCACCGCCTTGCCCGTGGCGATGTCGTAAGGGCCCGTGCCGTGGAAGCGCTCCGGATCCTGCCGCGCCGGCTCGTAGCCCTCGCCCTTGCGGGTGACCACGTGCACGAGGGCCGGGCCGTCCATTTCCAGCACGAGGGACAAAATGTCGCGCAGCTCGGCGATGTTGTGACCGTCCACGGGATGGGTGCACACGATGCCGAGCGACTCGTAGATCATGGTGTGGGGAATCACCATCTGCTTGAGCGATTCCTTCATGTTCTTCCCGAAGCCGAGCAGGCCGCGAGCAGCGGGGCCGCCCTGCTCCATGGCCGCCTGCAGGCCCTCGCGGGCCTCGCGGTAGTGGCTGTTCGCCCGCAGGTTGCCCAGGTGCTTCATGAGCGCGCCCACGTTGCGCGAGATGGACATCTCGTTGTCGTTCAGGATGATGACCAGGGGCAGCTGCTCGTTGCCCATGTAGTTCAGCGCCTCGAAGGCCATGCCGCCTGCCAGCGACGCATCCCCGATGAGGGCCACCACCTTCTCGTCGGTGCCCTTCAGCTGGCGCGCCTTCGCCAGACCCGTCGCAATGGACAGCGAGTCGGAGGCGTGGCCGGAGTAGTGCACGTCGTAGGGGCTCTCGTGGGGCTTGGTGAAGCCGGAGATGCCCCCGTAGGTGCGCAGGGTCTTGAACGCCTCCCGGCGCCCGGTGAGCAGCTTGTGGGCGTAGGCCTGGTGCCCCACGTCGAACACCACGCGATCGCGCGGCATGTCGAGCAGGCTCTCCAGGGCCACGATGATGTCCACCGCGCCGAGCGAGGAGGCCACGTGCCCCCCGGTCACCGAGGTGGTGGCGACGATCTCCTGGCGAATCTCGCGGGCGAGGATGGCCAGCTCGTCGTTGTCGAGCACCTTCAGGTCGGCAGGAGAGCTGATAGCATCGAGTATGCGCGGCATGTCCATGAAACCCCCTTTATACGGCGGCACGCTCGCCCGCGGCGGTTTCGGAAGCAGGCTCGGAAACCTCGTCCGGCACCCCTTCAGCTGCCTCGCCCAAAGAGGCGTCCGCAGCATCGGTCGGCGCATCGGCAGAAGAGGCCACGACGACGGCGGCGCGAGCGGAGGCGTCTTCGACGCCCTCGGCGGCCAGGTGCGCCTCGATGTCCTGCTCAGACAAATCGCAGGCAGACAGACCCAGCTTCACGGCCTCCTCGTAGAGCTTGAGGGCGTCATCGAGGGAGATGTCGTCGGCGGACACCTCGTCCACAATCTGGGTCAGGCGCTCGTGCACTCGACCGAAGTCCGACGGCTGCGCAGCATCCACGGAGCTACACCTCCCCCTGCACGCAGGCCGCAGCACCCGAAGCGCCCCGCACGACGTCGACTGCCGCGACGGTCTCGATCTCGTCGGCGATCGGCGGCGCGGGCGCAGCCGCCACCTCGCCGCCGGCCTCGGGGCCCTCGTCCATGGAGCGGGCGATGCGGCCGAGCACGCCGTTGACGAAGCGCGGGGAGTCCTCCTCCCCGCCAAAGTCCTTAGCCAGCTCAACGGCCTCGTTGATGGACACGGAAACCGGTACGTCATCGCAGTGGTACATCTCGTAAGTGGCCAGGCGCAGGATGGAGCGGTCCACGATGGGCATGCGGGACAGCGTCCAGTTCTCGGACGCCCCCTCGAGCCGCTCGTCGATCTCGGCCTGGCAGCCTTCGACGCCGCGGATGAGGGCCAGGGCGTAATCGCTCAGGGAGCCCTCGCAGATACGGCCGAATTCCGTGGCCGCCTCCTCCTCGGTGGCCGGGGCCTGCTCGGTGGCCACCAGGCAGAGCCCCTCGTCCAGCAGCTTGGAGGGGGACTCCCCCTTCAGCTCGCTCGTATAGAGAACCTGCACCGCACAGGCGCGGTCGAGGGTTCTCTCGTGTTTTCTCGAAGCCATAGGAGCGCGCCGCCTAGGACTGGAACTGAATGCCGTCGATGTACACGTCCACCGCCGACACCTCCACGCCGGCCTGGGTGGCCAGCGATTCAGCGACAGCGGAGCGCAGGGCGGCTGCCAGCTCGGGCAGCACGTGTCCGTAGTACACCTCCACGTGCACGGCCACGTAGAGCTTGCCGTCCTCGGTCATCTTCGTTTCGATGCCGGAGGTGGAGGGCTTGCTCGCCAACATGGAGCGAATGCCGCTCGTGGCGAAGTTGCCGAGCGAGGCCACACCGTCCACCTCGCTGGCGGCCACAGAGATAATAGTCTCCATGACGCCCGGGGCGATCGACAGTCCCTCAACGTTCATTTCATTGGTCATAGCACATCTCCCATCTGGGTTTCGATGAAGTCCGTGGTAGCGTCGCCGGCCAGAAACACCTCGTTGTCCAGCACACGCTGATGGAACGGGATGGTGGTGGCGATGCCCTCGATGACGAACTCGTCCAGGGCGCGGCGGGCACGGGCCACGGCCTCTTCGCGGTCCTGCCCATGTACGATAACCTTTGCAACGAGGGAATCGTAGTGCGGAGAGATTTTAGAACCAGTTCGTAAATAGGTTTCCACGCGCACACCGGGACCCGCCGGGGGCTCGAAGCGCGTGACGGTACCCGGGCAGGGGCGGAAGCCGTGGGCCGGGTCCTCGGCGTTGATGCGCAACTCGATGGCGTGGCCGGCCGGGGCGAACGGCGCCCGGGGGGCGCAGCTCATGGGCTCGCCGGCGGCGATGCGCAGCTGCTCCTTGATGATGTCGGTGCCGGTGATCTCCTCGGTCACGGGGTGCTCCACCTGCACGCGGGTGTTCATCTCCATGAAGTAGAACTCGCCGCGCTCGTCGAGCAGGAACTCGATGGTGCCGGCATTCTTGTAGTCCACGGCGCGGACGGCCTTCAGGGCCGCCACGCCCATGGCCCGGCGCAGCTCGTCGGTGAGCGCCGGAGAGGGAGCCTCTTCCAAAAGCTTCTGATGACGGCGCTGGATGGAGCAGTCGCGCTCGCACAGGGCCACGGCGTTGCCGTGGTCGTCGGCGAGCACCTGCACTTCCACGTGGCGGGGACGCAGCACGAGCTTCTCCAGGTACACGCCGTCGTTGCCGAAGGCGGCGCCTGCCTCGGTGCGGGCCGCTTTGTACTGGGCGGCCAGATCGGCCGGGTCGTGCACCTCGCGCATGCCCTTGCCGCCGCCGCCGGCCGTGGCCTTGATGAGTACGGGGTATCCCACCTGCTCGGCGAAGGCAGCGGCCTCTTCCACCGTATCCAAGCAACCGTCGGAACCGGGCACGGTAGGCACGCCGCAGCCCTTCATGGTCTCCCGCGCGCTGGACTTGTCGCCCATACGCTCGATGCACTCGGCCGCTGGGCCGATGAACACCAGGTCGTTGTCGGCGCAGGCACGGGCGAACTCGGCGTTCTCGGCCAGGAAGCCGTAGCCCGGGTGAATGGCCTGGGCACCGGTGTTCTTCGCCGCCGCGATGATGGAGGACATGACCAGGTAGCTCTTGGCCGACTGGGCGGGACCGATGCACACGGCCTCGTCGGCGTACTGCACCGGGTAGGTGCTCGCGTCCTCGGTGGAGTACACGGCCACGGTCTTCACGCCCAGCTCGCGGGCGGCGCGCATGATGCGCAGGGCCACTTCGCCGCGGTTCGCGACGAGAATTTTCTCGAACATAGCAGGGTCTCCTACACGCCCGGGGTGGGATCGTGGGGCTCCACGTAGAAGAGCACGGTGCCGTACTCCACGGGCGTGGCGTCGGACAGGCAGACCTCGCGCACAGTGCCCATCTCCTCGGCCGCGATCTCGTTCATGAGCTTCATGGCCTCGACAATGCACAGCGTCTCGCCGGCAGCCACCTCATCGCCCACCTTCACGAAGGGCGGCTCACCGGGAGCCGGGGCCTCGTAGTAAGTACCCACCATGGGGGCGATGACCGGCTTCCAGGCGGCCGGTCGCGTGGGAACCTCCTCGGCCGGCGCCGGGGCCGCGGCCGCAGCCGGGGCCGCCTGGGCCACCGGGGCGGCGGCAGGGGCCGCTACGGGCGCGCCCTGACCGGGCATGCGCACGGCGATGCGAACGCCCTCCTCCTCGACGACAATCTCGCCGACGCCGCTCTCCTCGGCAACGCGAACCAGCTCGCGAATCTGATTGATGTCCACGTAATCATCCTCCTTGGTGCCGCTGGACTCCTGCTCCAGCATGAAGTCGACCTTCTCGGATACTCGGTGCTTGGAAAGGTAGGTGCGGGCCTCGTTGGGGAACAGGGCGTACATGAGCACGTCCTCCTCGCTGTGGGCCAAGTCCCCGATCTCGTTGGCCACCTCGTCGTAGGTAGTGGTCACAAGCGTGCCGGGGGCGACGGCCGGATCCAAGATCTCGGTATCGCCGGCCACCTTCGCCACGATCTCCTTGTCCATGTGGCCCGGGGCCTTGCCGTAGTAGCCGCACACGTAGTCCTTCATCTCCTTGGAGATGACGCTCCAGCGCTTGCCGGTGAGCACGTTGAACACCGCTTGCGTGCCCACGATCTGCGACATGGGGGTCACGAGCGGCGGATACCCTACCTCGGCGCGCACCTTCGGAATCTCTGCCATGACCTCGGGCAGGCGGTCGACGGCCTTCTGCACCTCCAACTGGCTGATGAGGTTGCTCATCATGCCGCCGGGCACCTGGTGGGAGTACACCTGCATGTGGATGAGCGAGGACACGCCGCGCTTGTAGTGACCGCGCTTGCGCATCTCCTCCCAGTACTCGGAGATCTCGAAGAGCAGATCGAGGTCCAGATCGGTGTCGTAGCGACTCTCCTTGAGAGCGGCCACGATCATCTCCACGGCCGGGTGCGAGTTGCCGAAGGCCAGCGGCGCGTGGGCGGTGTCGGCCACGGCCACGCCGGCCTCGGCGGCCTTCAAAATATTGGCCGGGGCCATGCCGCCGACGTAGTGGCAGTGGATGTGCACCGGCAGGCCGATTTCCTCGTTGAAGGCTTTCACCATGCGCTCGGCGCGGTAGGGGGTGAGCATGCCGGCCATGTCCTTGATGGCGATGGTATCGGCGCCCAGGTCCTTCAGCTGCTGGCCGTACTCGAGGAACGAGTCCAGCGTGTGCACCGGCGAGATGGTGTAGGAGATGGCGCCCTCGAACAGGCCCCCGTGCTTCTTGATGGCCTCGGCGTTGTCCACCACGTTGCGAATGTCGTTCAGCGCATCGAACACGCGAAAGACCTCGATGCCGTTGCGATGGGCGGCCCCGATGAAGCGATTGACGATCTCGCGCGAGTAATGCTTGTAGCCCACCAGGTTCTGGCCGCGCGACAGCATAGCGAGGGGGGTGTTGGGCGTCTTGTCCTTGATGGCGCGCAGGCGCTCCCAAGGATTCTCGTCCAGAAAGCGCAGGCAGGAATCGAATGTCGCCCCGCCCCACGCCTCGATGGCCCAATAGCCGACGCGGTCCATCTTCGGCAGGATCGGCAGCATGTCGCCGATCTGCATGCGGGTGGCCCACAGGCTCTGCTGACCGTCGCGAATGGTCGTATCCATGATCTGAAGCCGTGGCATGAACTCACACCTCCTTATAGTTAGTCAAAGATCAAGTGTTGCATTATAGGGGACAACCCGCATAGCCCACAGCGCGAGCACGTGATTTGCCGACAAGAAACATCAACGAAGCGGCAGGAGGACGCAAACGGCGAGGAGGAGCCGAGGACGGGGCGCCGGGGGGAAGCTGTGGGAGAACGAGGGGAAACGAGCGTACGGAAGCGGCAGGGAGACGAGGACAGAGGGGAAGGCGACAAGAGAGCACAGTGCAGCGGTAGAAGGGATGTAATATAGAGGGAAAGAATGAGAGGGAGAAGCGAGGGAAGCCGCGAAGGGGCACAGGCGGAGGGCTTGCCGAGAGGCGTAGGCGCGGCCGGGGGCACAGGCGGCAGGGGCGCGGGCCGCCGCGCAAGGGCGCGGGGCCTTTCCAGCCCAAACCGGGGAAATGCGACAAATACCGCGATTGGGCGACATTTCTTCTCGAAAAGAGACCCGATCTGCGACAAATGTGTCGATCGAGCGACATATGACGCTCTGCGATGTCGCCCAATTAGCCGATTTGTCGCATTTCCCCGAGTTCGACGAAAAACAGCGAGATTACTGGATGGGACCCCGTGAGAAGAACGGGCTCTACGAGCGGCTCTTCTTGAAGAGAAAGGGGAAATGCTCGCGATGGTGCGCGCGCACCTGCTTGCGCAGCGTCAAATGCCGGGGCACGTGCTCGGCGCTCAGCTTGCGCTTCCTCGGCCCGACGCGACGGCCCACGCCCAGCAGCAGCGCCGTGCACTGGGTCACGTGGTGGAACTGAGAGCTCGTGATGACGGTCAGGTCGAAACCGTCGATGCGCAACGCATCGCGCTTGCGGGCATCGCGGGCCTGCTGCTGCGGGCTGGCGTGGGAGTCGCGTCCGTCGTATTCGACAGCCACCCGCGCCTCGGGCCACAGCCAATCGCACACAACGCGGCTCAGGCCCGTCGCCTCTTTCGCCCGGGCGGACAGCATCACCGGCTCGTTCAGCTTCGGCGGCACAAGCCCCAACCCGCCCTGGGCCACGGAGGAGAAGGCCACGATGGACACCTCTGTCTCCATGATCGAGCCCGATTTGGCAAGCACCTGCTTTGCGGCCGCGCGGGCCGCCGTCACGCCCGCGAGCCCCGTCGCGCGGGCGGCGAATGCCGACAGGCGACGCGGGGCGGTCAGGAGCCGACGCACGAGGGCGCCCGCCCGATCGCCCCCGACCGGATAGCAGCCACACAACTCGTAGCCGAGCGCGAGAAGGGCGCCACGGGGAACGCTTGCGGCCATCTGGACGAAGACGAGCTCGGGAGAGCACACGAACACGCCCGGGGCCACTTTGAGAAATGATCCCCGCGGCAGGGCGCCCCCGATCCGATGGCGGGTCGCGGCGGTCGAGTTGCGCAAACCTCCGCAGCTGGTCGTCACAACATGCACCGAGCCGTTATCGGAACAGCATGCCGTGCGAAGCGCCACCGCCACGGCACCAGTCGCCAGCACCGCGTCGCTCGCTGACGCCGCATCGGCAGCCGGCGCCCCCGGCGCAACCACGCCCGGCGCAGTGGCGGCCGCTATCTCCAGCGAGTCCGCGCACGACGTTGCAGCCCCTAGCACGGCGGAGGCCGGTGGCACCCGCGGGGCAGCGGCGCCCGGCGCGACGGAGGCCGCCGGATCAGCGGCCTTCTCGGCGGCGGACGCCGCAGAGGGATCCCCCGGGGCTGCCGCGCGCCGCAACGCCTCCCGAATCTCTCGATCGGTGCGGACGGCTCGGAAAAGCACCTCCGATGCGGCGAAGAAGCGATCGGGGAACAGCGCAGCTTCGGCGGCGCCCAGGTCGTGGAAGGCATGCAAGGGCACGGCAGCCGCGGCCGACCAGGCGCGCCAAAAGCGAAGCGCGGTGCTATGGGAGAGGTACAAATTCATAACGCGACACCTTACCCGCCAACTGGCCCCCGGCAACTGGAAAGATGCGCCTCGACGCAACCAACATCGATGATGGGGCAGGTCGGGTATCGGGCGCCCGCGGCCGGCCCGTCCCTCCTTTCCCTCCCCTCCCGAGCTGCCTTTTACCCTGAACTCATCAGGCTAAACGCAAAGTTTACCCCGCTGGGGTAATAGCTTTCCACCCCTTTGGGGCGCACACTGGCCCCATCGTTTCTGCATAAGACGAGGAAGGGAGGAAACGATCATGAGCATCGACGAGGAAAAGGCCGCAACCGCGGCCGGACCGCAGGAGGGGGCGCCCGGCGCGCCCGGCTCCCCTGCATCCGGCGCCGCATCGCCCAACGGCGCACTCGGCGCCGCCCCCAAGAAGCCGCGGCGGCGCGGATGGATCGTCGCCGGCGTGGTGGCGGCCGTCATCGTGGTGGCCGGCGCGGGCTTCTGGGTCTGGCACGAGCAGCCGAGCTTCTGCAACGCCATCTGCCACAGCCCCATGGACTACTACGTGGAGACCTACGACGACGATAACCCGCAGCTCGGCGTGACGGCCCACGCGAAGGCCGGCGAGGCGTGCCTGGACTGCCACACCGCCGAGCTGACCACCCAGGTGGCCGAGGTGTGCGCCTGGGTGTCGGACACCTACCCCATGACCGAGGACGGCACCATGCTCGCCACCGGCAAGCAGTTCGCGAGCGAGGAGTTCTGCGCGCGGCCCGAGTGCCACCACGCCGCGGGCGCCTCCTTCGACGAGATCACCGCGAACCTGTGGGGCTTTGCCGGCAACGACGAGAAGTACAACCCCCACGCGAGCCACCAGGACATGGCGCTGGAGTGCGGCGACTGCCACAAGATCCACGAGAACCAGGTGCTCGTGTGCAACGAGTGCCACGATCTGACCCTGCCCGAAGGATGGGAGGCCCCCCATGCAGAGTAACGTCTCACGTCGCAGCTTCTTCAAGGGCGCGGGCCTTGCCGCCCTCAGTGGGCTTTCCGCCGCCGCACTGTCCGGATGCGGCCACGGGTACGCAGCCGAGGAGCCCGCGAACCTGAGCACGGGCGATTTCGGCGGCCCCTCCTGGCTCGGCGCGCCGCCCGTCATCGAGGAGTCGGCCATCGCCGAGACGATCGACACCGAGGTGCTCGTCGTGGGCGTCGGCACCGGCGGCATCCCGGCCATGATCTCGGCTGCCGAGAACGGAGCGCGGGTGCTCGGCATCGACCGCCAGGGCAGCCCGCATAACGTCCGCGAGGACATCGGTGCCATCGACTCTCGCCTGCAGCAGGCGTCCTTCGACGAGTTCCCCCAGTTCCGCATCGACAAGATGGAGGCCATGGAGGAGATCGTCCGCTACGCCAACGGATTCGTGGACTACGATCTGGTGAAGCTGTGGGCCAACGAGTCGGGCGCCATGGTGGACTGGCTCACCGACATCGTAGAGCGCGACGGCAAGATGGTCATGGAGTTCGAGGGCGGTGTGGGCAACATCGACGACCCGGGCCGCGACAAGGCCTTCGCCACCGGCCACAGCCCCCAGAAGACCGACGCCGTGGCCGAGGACGAGGAGTGGGGCTTCGCGGAGTCCATCCTGGCCTACGCCGCCGAGCAGGGCGCCGAGGTGCGCTGGTACACCGAGTTCGTCAAGTGCGAGACCGACGAGGGCGGGCGCGTGACCGGCGTCATCGCCCGCGAGGTGGAAGGCGAGCGCCGCTACCTGCGCATCAACGCCAGCAAGGGCGTCATCCTGTCCACGGGCGGCTACGGCAACAACCTGGAGATGATGGAGGACCGCCAGGCCTGGAACCAGAAGATCCGCATCGCGGCCCCCGGAAGCGGCGGCAATCCCACCGGCAGCGGCATCAAGGCGGCCCTGTGGCTCGGCGCCACCATGGACCCGCTCGGCGCGGCCTGCACCTTCAACCGCGCCTGCGTGAAGCCCGACCAGTACGCCGGCGACGGCGTGCTCGGCCGCTGGTTCTGGTTCGGCGAGCAGCCCTTCCTGAAACTGAACCTCAAGGGCGAGCGCTTCTGCAACGAGAGCGGCCCCTACGACTACATGCTGCACTCCACCATCATGCAGCCGCACCAGACCTACGTGGACATCTGGGATGCGAACCACGCCGCCCCAGGCCGAGGCCATGGACGAGGTGGGCTGCTGCCGGCTGTTCACCTTCGACAACGGGGCCAAGAACAACATCCCCATGGTCGTGGTGGACGGCATGATCGAGAAGCTCATCGAGGACGGCTACGTGCAGCAGGCCGACACCATGGAGGAGCTGGCCGAGAAGCTGAACCTGCCCGTGGAGACCACCGTGGCCTCGTGGAAGCGCTACAACGAGACGGCTGCGGCCGGGCGCGACGAGGACTACAACAAGGAGAAGCGCCACCTCATAGCCATCGACACGCCGCCCTTCTACGGCGTGCGCACGGGCGCGTGGTTCCTGACCACCTTGGACGGCGTGACCATCGACACGAACATGCACCCCTGCGATGAGAACGGCGATCCCATTTTGGGCCTTTACCTGACGGGCAACGACTCAGGCGGCTTCTTCAGCGTGAGCTATCTGAACCTGATGACGGGCCTCGCCTGCGGGCGCACCATGACCTTCGGGCGACGCGCCGGCATGCTGGCCGCCACAGGCCAGGCCTAAGGACGACTCCTGCCCGGCGGGGCCGAGAAGCCCCGCACCTGGAGGCTTACGACCCCGCACCCGGAGGCTTGCGGGCCCGCAGCTGGCAGCTTCCCGGCCGTGCTCGCAAGCGGCGACGCGTGGCTGGGAAGCCCGGCATCGGCCTTACCAGGCGAGAAAGCCCTCACAAGGCCGTCCGCGGCGATCCGCCCTCTCCCCTCTTTGTCCTTCCTTGGGGATACCGCCCGTCGCGCCTCCCTCTCAGCGACCAGCGGTTTTGCTTTCAGACCCCCAGCCCTGCGCGGGCCGGGGGTCTTCGCGTGTGCAATGGGAGAGATCGGCGAAAGAGAGAAACGATGGAGAAACGAGAGGTGGAGAACGCGCCCCGCGGGGCGGCGCTCGAACGCGGGGCACGCGCAGGCACGGCGCCATCGGGAGCCGACGCCTCCCCATCTGCGAGTCCGGCGCGCGGGTTCGCAGCGCTGCTGCTGGTGCTCGGAGCCACCGCGCTTATGAACGGGTCCATCTTCCCGCAGTTCGATGTCGTCTTCATGTTCGCCCGCGATATCTCCGTCACCTGCTCGGCGATCACGCTGCCGGCCCTGGGCCTTATGGCCTACCGTGCGCCATCCGCGCTGCGCCGCGACGCGATTGTCGGAGGGGCGGCCGCGTGCATCGTCCTCGGCGGTGCCCTGCTCGCGGCCGGCCTCGCCTGGGCCCTGCCGGCGCTGCGGCGGCCAACCCCTCGCTGCGCGTGGCGATTCCGGCGGTGCTGCTCTTGGTGTTCGCCGCCTATGTGCTTGTGGGACTGAAGCGCTTCACCTTCGCCGGGGCCATCGACGGCATCGAACCGGTGAATGTGCCCGATGCCGGCGCCTCGGCGGCGTCGGGGGCCACCCTCGCGCCCGAGGAGGCCTTCACCGCCCGTTGCGAGACCATCGCCGGCGAGTTCTTCCTCACGCCGCGCGAAGCCGAGGTGTTCGCCATGCTCGCCCGCGGCCGCGACCGATCCTACATCGAGGAGGCGCTCGTCGTATCGCGCAACACCGTGAAGGCCCACGTGAAACATGTCTACGCCAAGCTCGGCATCCACTCCCACCAGGAGTTGATCGACCTCGTGGAGGGATGAGCCTTGTGGAGGGGCGGGCCTCGCTGAGGAAACGCGTTCGCGCAGACAACGAGGCCCCTCCACGAGCTCGACGCATGCCGCAGGTTCAGCAGGTTCAGTGGGCTCGGCAGGCTCGGTTGATCCAGCGCTTTCCTCCCTCCACGCGCCCCGCGGACTCTCCGCGCTTTGCGCGCTTCCCCGCTTCCCAAGCTTTTGCCCTGAAATGCGACAAATCGCATGATCGGGCGACATCCATTGCCGCAATATGTCGCCCGATCGACAGATTTGTCGCATTCCAGGGTCTTTCCCCGCAGGAAATGTCGCCCGATCGCATCATTTGTCGCAGAAATGTCCGATTGGCGCGAAGAGGGTCCTACTGTAGCCGCAATTGGCCCGTCCAAGCATCCGCGGCGGCGACTCTTCGGCCAAAGCGCCGAACCGCCACAGCGGACCGCCGCCCGAATTATGAACAATTTACTTGCCTTTGGGCCATTGCGCCCTCCGAGCGCCGCCGCCCGATAGAATACAGGGAAGCAAACACAACTTTGGAGGCACCATGGCCATTCGCATCATCGTGGACTCGTCGGCGGACATGGAAGAGGACTACGCCTGCGCCCACGGCATCACCATCATCCCCATGACCATCACTTTCGGCGACGAGGAGTTCGCCGAGGGGGTCGACATCAGCCGCACCGAGTTCTTCGAGCGCCTCATCGAGAGCGACGAGCTGCCCCGCACGAGCCAGATTCCCCCCATGGTGTTCCAGGATCTGTTCCAAGAGGCCGTGGCCGCCGGCGACACCGTGGTGTGCATCACGCTGTCGAGCCACATCTCGGGCACCTACCAGAGCGCCTGCATCGCCGCAGCCCCCTTCAAGGAGTCCGTCTTCGTGGTGGATTCCGAGAACGCCACCGTCGGCGAGCGCATCTTAGCCGAGCGCGCCTGGGCCCTGCGCGACGAGGGGCTTTCCGCCGCCGACATCGCCTACTGTCTCGACCAGGAGAAGAAGGACATCCGCCTCGTGGCGGCCTTAGACGGCCTGGAGTACCTGCGCCGGGGCGGGCGCATCTCCGGCGCGGCGGCGGCCATCGGCGGCCTTTTGTCCATCAAGCCCGTGGTGGGCGTCGTGGACGGCAAAGTGATCGTTCTGGGGAAGGCCCGCGGCTCGAAGGCATCGCGTTCCATGGTATTCGAGGAAATCGAGAAGGCCGGCGGCATCGACTTCACGCGCCCGGTGTGGGTGGCCTACTCGGGCCTGTCCGACAAGATCGGCCGCAAGTACATCGCCGACTCGCTCGCCATCGCCGCCGAGCAAGGCCTGATCGAGAGCCCGGACGCCCTGGAGCTGCCCCTCACCCTCGTCGGCGCCGTCATCGGCACCCACGTGGGCCCCGACGGCGTCGCCTTCGCCTTCTTCGCCCGAGGCTAGCGGGGCGCGTTCTCCCAGCGACTCCCCTCAGTCGGAGCTAGCGGGTATTCCCATCCGCTCAGACAGTCCTCGCTTTGTGGCGCAGTCCGCCGGACTGTTCCAGTCGCGTGTCGGCGACCGAGCGAAGCAAGGAAGTACCCGGAGGGTGAACTGCGCTCGGCGGAAACACCCGCTATCTCCTCTGCGCTCTACCATCGCCGAAACAGAAGAAGCCTCCCGGAGGAGGCTTCTCGACCTGTGAGGTTTTCCCGCTTGATTAGACGCGCTTGATGACGCGGCCGTCGCGGGTGTCGATCTGCAACACGTCGCCGATCTCGATGAAGGTGGGCACCTGCACCTCTTTGCCCGTCTCCAGGGTAGCCGGCTTCAGCGTGTTGGTGGCGGTATCGCCCTTGAAGCCCGGCTCGGTGTGGGTCACTTCCAACTCCACGAACATCTGGGGCTCCAGGCTGATGAGCTCGTCGCCGGCGTACAGCAGCGTGGCCTCGTCGTTCTCCTTCAGCCAATCGGAGGCGGCGCCCACCATATCGGCGGCGATGGGCATCTGCTCGAAGGTGTCGTTGTCCATGAACCAGTAGTCGGCGCCGTCGTTGTACAGGTACTGCATCTTCTTGGATTCCAGGCGCACGGAATCGAACTTGGTGCCGGCGTTGAAGGTGTAGTCCACCACGCGGCCGGTCTTGATGTCCTTGAGCTTGGTGCGCACAAACGCGCCGCCCTTGCCCGGCTTCACGTGCTGGAACTCGACGATGGTGCACATCTTGCCGTTGTTGATGATGCACATGCCGTTCTTGAAATCGGCGGTAGAAATGCTTGCCACGGATGTTTCCTTTCATGCTCACGCGCCGCGGAAACCCTTACGCTCGCACGTCGCGCCTGATTCAAACCGTTACATTATAGCCATCTTGCGGGCATTCCGCAAAGAAAATATGGTCTTAGCTCTGCTCCACCAGGGACGTCGCCGCCTCGTCGGCGCGCGAACCAGCTCCGGCTCGCCACCGGCGCGCTCCCTGGCGCACACGGCCGTAGAGGGCCATGTAGCCGTTCACCACCACCCCGGTCAGCGCCGCGCAGACCACGGTGCCCTCCCGCACGCCGGCGAGGTGTCCCACGAAGACCAGGGCGCACAGCACCGCCAAGGCCGCGCAGGCCAGGTCGAAGCCCACCTTCACCGTGCCGAAGCGGGCGCCGGTCTTGCGCACCACGGCCTGCACCACAGCCTCGCCGCAGTTCATGACCGTGCCCGAGACCACCGTCATCACGATGCCCGCGGCGAGCACGGCCATGCCGACGACCAGCCACAGCCACGAGGCGAGGTAGGTGGTCGGTGCGGCTGCACCCAGCAGCGCCATGAACCAGTCGATGCACAGCCCAAAGAACACCGAGATGGGAATCTGCCACAGGTCCACCAGCCGAAATTCCCGGCGCAGAAGGGCCACCTGCGCGAGCACGAGGAAGCACTGCCAGCCCAGCATGAACGTGCCGAAGCTCACAGCGGGAAAGCCGAGAGCGAGCACGTTGGGCGTGGCGGAGATGGGCGAGTTGCCCAGATCGGCCTTCACGACCACATCGATGCCAAGGGCCATGACCGCGATGCCCGCCAGCATGAGGGCGATGCGGCCGGTCATGAACAGCGCCGGGCGCAGATTGGAGCGCCGAGAACCGCCGCCGTGCGCACTGGCACAGCCCGGAGTCGAATGCTTCGGGGCCGGACCGGCCGGCCGAGGGCTTTGCGAGCCGATCGGCTCCCCGGAGCCCGATGGGGCCGACGGGGCATCGGGGCGCCCGGACGCCGTGAGGGCAGCCCGGGGCGAGGGTCTGTCAGACGGATCGGTCGCGCAACCGGAGCGCTCGCGTCCCATGGATTTCCCCTTGGTCCGAATCTCGCTCCCCCGATTGATCTTCCGTTCCGTCATCGTGTCCTCACCGTCCTCTCCGGCATCGCTTTCACTACGCTGACCCTTTCAGTTATAGCACGACGCCCCCGTTGACACCCGTGAATTCCGGGAGCGGGAGGTACCGTCACCGACTCCGAAAAGCGGCAACCGCCGAGGTCGCCAGAACCGCCGCCCAGCCCCAAACGGCTCGAGACGGGCAACGCCGCAGGCCTCTGGAAGAGAGCCCGCGCCACCCGCCGGGAAAGCCCATCCCCGGCGAGATTAGGCGTCATCGAGGGCAATGGACTCAATGATGTCGATCATCGCCTGCCGGTCGCGGGCACCGAACTTCTGATAAATGCGCGCGATATGGGTCTTCACCGTGCCCCGGGACAGGTAAAGCCGCTCGGCGATGTGGGGCACGCTTCGGCCGCGCACCACGAGGCTGAGCACCTCGGCCTCACGCGGCGAAAGCTCGTAGCGCTCGATGGCCGCCTCGCATTGCCGCGCGAAGTAGAGCGCTTCGGCCCGCGGATAGTTCACCGCCGGGTTCAGGTAGCTGCGCTCCATGATGTTGCCCCGGTCGAACACGAGCACCACCGCGAGCACGAGCACACAGGCGGCGACGAGCACGTAGAGCGCCCCGTTGCCGTCGCGCATTCCCACGATATTCGCCAGCAGCGTCAGCCCCAGGGCCGGAACGGGCAGAAAGCTCTCGAGCGCCCTATACCAGCCGAACGCGGCCCCGGCCCTCACGCCGCTCTGGCGGCACGCGCTCGCCACCATCACGAAGCAGAACAAATCGAAGCAGGTATATCCGACCGAAACCAGGGCCGCCCCCATCCCCCGAAACCCCTCAAGGGCCACCACAAGCAGCAGTCCCACCATAACCAGGGGCAACACCAGCTTGAATACATAGCGGTAGGATATCGCGCTCTCAAAGAGACACGACGCAACGAGCAGGCAGGCCATGACCACAAAGCAGGCACCGGCGACAAACGAACCCGCCACGCCCCCGGGAGAGGTTGCCTGGGCATCAAGGATCACCACCCACGTCACAACGCCGAACAGGGAGAAAACAAGCAGCACGCGCCACACCGACGACGCGAACTGCCTCACGGCCCCCACCGAGGCCGCGCCGCCCACCGCGGCCCCACTCGCCCCGCCCGGGCCGATCCGATGCCACAGCACCATCGACGCGGGAAGCAGAGCGGCAAGCAATAGGCATTGGGACAGGCCTCGGAGGACCCCCAGGGCGAGAAACGCCACGGTGGCCACGAGAAAGGCCGCCAGGGCGCGACGGGTGAGCAGCGCGCTTTCCAGATCGCTGAAGCGGATGCCCCAGGCCACGATAACGAAGGCGGCGCAGATCCTCGTCGCACCCTTGTAGACGAGCAGCGCCTCCACCGATCCCACGGCACCGAGCGTCCACAGCGCCCAAGAGCCGACGATCGCAAGGGCGCCGGCAACCGCGGCGGCTGCGGCCAGGCGGCCGAAGCAGCGGAGCCGCGAGAGAACCAGGGCGATGGCGACATAGCCGGCCACGTTGCACAACGAGGAGACCATCGTCGAAAGTTCCGCGGCCCCTTCCGCTCCGACGATGAGAGAGGGGGTGAAGATGTCGGTCAGATTCCACGTGTAGAAAGTCGCAAGACCCAGGACATAGAACAGCGAGGTTTTATCGAGGAAAACCCCTGATAAACCGTGTCCTACTTTTTGGCAGACACGGCGCAGTCGAAATTTAGCCGTTTGGTCAGATGGCATGGCCCCTCCATTTCGGTAGTGTCCTCCTTGCCCGGTGCAACGGGCCGGCGGTCGCGGGAAGATGCCTCCTGCCGGAGATGCAATTCGCCAGTATAGCGCATGCCTCCCCGACCGCCCCAAGGGAAAACCGCTCAAAAGGAGGGCAACTATGGAGAAGAATCTATCGCGACGCGGCTTCATCGGCCTCGGGTGCCTCGGTGCCACAGCCGCGGCCGCAGGCCTGGCAGGCTGCGCGTCCCAGACACCGAAGAAGGACGGATCTTCGGAGGCCCTGGCGGAAACCAGCGAGACCGCGACGGCAAGCGAGACGCTTATCCCCAACGCCGGCGCTCTCGAGTTCAACCAGCCCACGGGGAGCGAGGTGGCCTACATCGAGGAGCCCATCTCCGAAGACGAGGTCGTCGAGACCCTCACCTGCGATGTCGTCGTCTGCGGCGCGGGCATGTCCGGCGTGGCGGCAGCTGCCTCGGCGAGCGAGAACGGCCTTCGCACCATCCTGCTAGAGAAGGGACAGACGTTCGCCGCGCGTGGCACCGAGATCGGCGCTTTCGGCGACCGCATCCACCAAGAGGCCGGCAACGTGCTCGACCCCGTCGCCTTCATGGAGGACGGCATGGCCACCGCGCACTTCCGCTGCGACCGCAATGTGTGGAAGCGCTGGTGCGATCGCTCGGGTGAGGCGCTCAACTGGGCCCTGGACGTCGTCGGAGACGCCTGCGGAACTTTTACGGCAAAGGCAGGCAACAGCCTGTTCGCCGGCGTTACCACCTGGGGATCGGGCGTGCGGGTCGAGAAGGGCATCGCCTCCTTCGTCGAAAATGTCCTTGCGGCAGCCCAGGCCAACGGCACCGATGTCCGCTTTAGCACCCCTGCCGTACAGCTGATCACACAAGACGGCAAGGTCACCGGCGTGTATGCCCAGGGCGAAGAGGGCATCATCAAAATCGAGGCGGCCCAAGGCGTTGTGCTGGCCACCGGCGGCTACGAGTTCAACTGGGATCTGCTCACCCAGCGTATACGCCCCCGCGACCTGGCCGTGTACGCATGGATCAACCCCACGATAACTAACACGGGCGACGGTCTGCTCATGGGCCTGGCCGCAGGAGCTGCCGAAGACGACTGGCCCCACATTCTCATGAACGATCCCGCCGGTGCCAAGACGGGCAACCGCGCCAACGGTGCCATGCTGGCCTTCCTGCGCGTCAACGAGAACGGCGAGCGCTTCGTCAACGAGAACCTGTCCTTCGAGTACATGAGCAACGCCATCATGTACCAGCCCGGCGCCCACGACTTCGTCCTGCTGTCCGGCACCGATATCCTCACCTCCCTCGAGAAGGCCAAGGGAGGCGCTCCCTGGACGCCCGAGGATATGTACGATTCCATCAAGGATGTGCTCGTCGAGGCCGATACCCTTGAAGAACTGGCCGAGAAATGCGGCATCAACGCCGAGAACCTTGCCCGGACCGTCGCCCGCTACAACGAGCTGTGCGCCGCTGGGGAGGATGCCGACTACGGCAAGAAGCCGAGCGATCTCATTCCCCTGGAAAGCGGCCCCTACTACGCCATCGAGGAGAGCGGTTGCTGCCTCGTGACCGTGAACGGCCTGCGCACCGATGCCGATTCCCGCGTGCTCGACCACAACGGCAAGGCCATCGAGGGCCTCTACGCCCTCGGCAACACCTCGGGCAGCATGTTCAACGGCACCTATCCCCACCACATGAGCGCCGTGAGCCACGGCCGCTGCCTCACCTTCGGCTACCTCGTCGGCCGCCGCCTCGCCGGCTTGGAAGACTAGCCCGGAACCCTATCGAACCCTCCCCTGGGGGCGCCTTCCTCGGAAGGCGCCTTTTCTTTCGCGACATAGCCCGTTACGAAGCGCAGAGACCGCTTCGCGCCGCCCCGTAGCAACCCCATCGCACAAGGGTCGCTTCCGAATGACAAAATGACGTTTGGGCGAGCCTTATGGCTCCCGCAACGGCCGAAAAGCTCGCTCGAACGTCATAATTGTCGCGCCCGCATCCTCCGGCTCTCGCTCGAACGTCATTTTTGTCGCCCGCGACACTCACGGAGCTGGCATCAGCGGCAAACCTCCCATTGAGCTCAGGGCAAACGGCTAGCCGCGCAGGGTAATGGTGAAGCGGTTGTCGGTAAGGGAGGCCGTGAGGGTCATGCCCTGGGCCCGCGCGAGGGCGTCGGCGATGGCCAGGCCCAGGCCGCTGCCGCCCGACCGACGCGAGGGATCGCCGCGGTAGAAGCGCTCGAAGAGGCGGCTCGCATCCAGGGCTTCCAAACCCTCGGCCTCGTTGGCGATAGCGAGCGTGAAACCGTCGGCCGTCGCAGCCCTTCGCAATGTGATCGCCGGCGCCGCTGCACCGTGGCGCAGGCAGTTCACGAGCGCGTTCTCCACGATGCGAGCGAGGGCCTCGGGATCGGCCGGAGCCACCACGTCCTCGTCCAGTCGCACGGTCGGCTCCCACTGCCGCTCGACGAAGGCCGGATGCAGATCGGCCACACAAGCGGCCACCACCGCGCCCACATCCACGGGCACCACGACCAACGCGCGGGCCCCGTCGTCGGCCTTGGCATACTCGAACAGGGCATCCACGAGCCCGCGCATCGCCGTCAGGCGCTCGGCCGCCGCCGCGACGCATTCGTCGCGCTCCCTGTCGGTGACGGCCATCCCGTACAGCTGCAAGTAACCCTGGGCGCCCGCGAGCGGCGTGCGCACGTCATGGGAGAACGAGGCCAGGTTCTTCTGAAGCTGCCGCTTCTCCTCGGCGGCCTCATCGATGAGATGGTTCGCCTCCTGGGCCAGCTCCCAGGCTGCCGCCGTGGGAAAGCGCAGGGCCAGGGGCCGCGCGCTCTGCCCGCGTGTCGCCAAGTTCCGCGCCATCTCCCGCATCTGCCGTTCCGTCGCGACAACCCAACCCACGAGCGCCACCGCCAGCGCCGCGCACAGCACACCCAACCAGATCATCGCGCATCCCCCTCGACATTCCGCTCCCTCATACCCGCTTCCTCCTCATCACCAGCCAGCACATCCCCAGCATAGTCGCAAGCCACGGCAGCAGCGATGAGAAACAGCGTCAAGACGACGGCCATGAGCAGCGCGGCGCTTCCCACGTAGGCCCTGCGGAAGGAAGGGCCCACGTCCAACAAGCGGGCGCCACCGTACTTGAAATCATCGGCGAAGAACGCCGCGGCCAACAGTGCGGTGAGCATCAGCAGCATCTGCGGCACCCAGAACTCCCCCAGCACCACCTCGGCACCCACGCTCATGCTTGCCCCCTCCGAAGCCCCGCTCCACGAAGGCAGGTTCCGATAGGCCCCTTGGCGCACGGCCTCCTCGCCCACCTGCGCGACAAACGAGAACACTAGGACGAAGAACACCACCAGCAGCCCCCCAGAACGCCCGGTTGCGCACGAGCCGATACCACTGGGATTGGAACAGGTTAGCCATATCACCTCAGCTCCCTCCGAGCCATGACGACCATGATGGCCACCGTAGCCGCGGCGGTGACCAAGGCCCCGTCGGCAAGCCACCAGACCTCGATGGGAAGGCCGTTGAGAAGGTTGAGGCGAATCTGGGTGAGCGAAAGCGGGAGCACCTCCTGTTCCACGAAGGCACCCACCGGGGAGGGCAGCGACAGCGCCGCCGATTGGCAGAACCAGAAGCCCAGGCCCGAGGTGAGCAGCGTGGCCGCAATGATGGCCGCCGCCGGGGGATTCACCGGCACGAGGATCGCAGCCAACGTGGCCAGCATCGTGAAGGCGGTGATGAGCAACGTCGCCGTCAGCCACCACAGCGCCAGCTCGCGCCCATCGAACGCCACGGGCGCACCGCCCATGGCGCCATAGACGACCCCGGTCACCACGGCCTCCATCAGCAGGGCACCGGCCGCGACCAGTACCGCGAGCACCAGGGCCGCGCTTCCCCACGCCCGCCGTGATCCCTTCCCCACCATGAGACTGCGCACAGTGCCCTGTTGGAAGTCGTCGGCGAAGAATGCCGCCAGGAACAGCCCAACGAAGGGGCCGCACACCTCCACCACCGAGGCGCGGCCGAGCACGGCGCGAAACGTGTGACAATCGGTCCAGCTCGCCGTGAACTGCACGGCCACCAGGCCGGCAAGGGCCGCCATCACCAAAAGCAGGATGGCGGTGGAGGGCCGGCAGAACAGCCGATACCACTGGGCTCGGAACAGGTTAGCCACGGTTCTCGCCCCCTTCCGCCGCCTCGGTGGGTGCCGGCACCTGGCGCACGGCACCGAGGCCGCCCATGAGTTCCACGAAGTAGTCCTCGATATCGCGCGTGTGGGTGTAGAGGCCACGCACCGGCACGGCGGCCGCCAGGAGGGCCTGGCCCACCGCGTCGCCGTCCACGGGCCCGGTCACGCGGATGGCTTCGTCGGGCATCACCGTAAAGGAGGCCTCGGCAAAGGCGCGTTCCAGCACCGCCAAAGCCCGCGGCCCGTCGGCCGTCTCCACGCATAGGTAGTCGGTGCAGGCCTCTTCCACCTCTTCCGCGGTCATCTCGGCCACCAGGCGGCCGGCTCGGATAACGCCGTAGCGAGTGACCATGCGCTCCAGCTGGTCGAGCACATGGGAGCTGACCACGATAGCCGTCCCGCGCTGCTCGGCCAGGCGCACCAACAGCGAGCGCACGAGCCGCACGCCCTCGGGATCGAGGCCGTTGAAGGGCTCGTCCAGCAGCAGCACATCGGGCCGGCCCACCAGCGCCAGGGCCAGGCCGAGCCGCTGCTTCATACCAAGAGAGTAGCCTTTCGCCCGGTCACGGCTGGCCTCGCCCAGTCCCACGGCCGCCACGGCCTCAGCTGCCGCCTCCTTGGGGTCGGGCAGTCCCTGGGCAATCGCCCGCACCGTCACGTTCTGCACACCCGTGAGCGCCGGGTTGATGGCCGGACGCTCGATGAGGCACCCGATGCGCGGGCTCGTCTGGCAGGGACCGAGCGCCTCGCCGAATACCTCCACCGTGCCGGCCGTGGGGGCCAGATACCCGGCGATCATCTTCAGCAGCGTGGATTTACCCGCGCCGTTGCGACCGACGAGCCCGTAGATGTCGCCGGGCTGCAGGGCCAGCGACACGGCATCCACGGCGCGCTTGCCGCGGAAGGCCCACGTCAGATCGGTGCAGCGCAATGCATCCATAGTCGCGTCCTTTCTCCTAGGTGTCATGGTGCCATTCATCCTAGAGGCCGCGTTTTCAGAAACCTCCGGCGAAGTTCCAAGAAAGTGCCAAAATCGGGCCTAGACCCCGTCGCGCAGCTTGAAGCCGACGCCCCAGACGGTCTCCACGTAGTCATCGGTGCCGGTGGCGCGTAGCTTGGCGCGAATGTTGCCGATATGGGTGGCCACGGTCTTGTCCTCCAGGGCCGCCGCATCGCCGCCTGCGGCGATCGACAGCGCGCGTTTGGTGTGCACCCGGCGCGGCGCGGCCATCAGCGTGCGCACGATCTCGAACTCCGTGCGCGTGAGGCGCACCGGCATGCCGGCCGCTGTGAAGGCGCGGGCGGTCTCATCCAGCTCCCAGGCCCCGAAGCGCAGCGGAGCGACATCCGCCTCCCGCCCGGCACCGGCGCCCCGAATGTCGCCAGCCCTCCCAAAGCCCGCGCTGCGGCGCAACACGGCCTCGCAACGGGCCAGCAGCTCTTCCAGGTCGAAGGGCTTCACCAGGTAGTCGTCGGCACCGAGGCGCAGCAGGTCCACCCGATCGGCCACAGCGGCCCGAGCCGACAGCACTACCACCGGCACCGCGGCCGCCCGCGCTGCGGCCAGCACCTCTTCCCCGCTCGCCCCGGGCAGCATGAGGTCGGTAATCACCAGATGGAAGTCTTCGCCGCCCGCGAGGTGCATGAGGCCCTCGGTGCCGGAGAAGGCCGCCGTGCACATCGCGCCCATCTTCCCCAAATAGGAGCAGACGACGCGGTTGATGGCCGCATCGTCCTCCACAACCAGTATGCGCGCGCCCTCAAGCACCGGCTAGATGACCACCATCTCGTGAGTGGACTTGGTGAACACCTCGAAGCCGTCGTCGGTCACCACGCCGAAGTCCTCCAGGCGCATGCCGAACTTGCCCGGCAGGTAGATGCCCGGCTCCACCGTGACCACGTTGCCCTCCATGAGCGGCTCGGGGTTGCGCGGCGAGAGCACCGGCTCCTCGTGGATGTCGAGGCCCACGCCGTGGCCGAGCCCATGGCCCATGGCACCGGCGAATCCGCCCTCGGCCAGAATCGCCTCGGCCCGCTCGTGGGCCTCCTTGCCCGTCACGCCTGGGGCGAGCATGGCCTCCACGGCCTCGTTGGCAGCCCGCACCGCCTCCCAGGCCGACCTCATCTGGCTCTCGGGCTCGCCGAGGAACACCGTGCGCGTCATATCCGAGCAATAGCCGTAGGACTTCGCCCCGAAGTCGAGCACCACGCACTGACCGGCCTCAAGCATCGTCGCGCCCGCCACCGCATGGGGATTCGCCCCGTTAGCACCCGTGGCCACGATGGAGGCGAAGGCCAGGCCCTCGGCTCCGTGGCGCAGCATGAACTCGTCCAGCTCCAGCTGCACCTCGCGCTCCGTCATACCCGGCCGCATGAACTCCACGATATGGGAGAAGGCGGCATCGGTGATGGTTTGGGCGCCGCGCATGCGGGCCACCTCATAGCGTTCCTTCACCGAGCGCAGACGGCGCACCACCCCGTCGGTCTCGCCGATGGGGAAATCGGCTGGGAAGGCCTTCTGCAGGGCGCGGTACTCGGCCAGGGTCACCGTGTCCTCGATCTGCAGCTCGGCCCCGGGCATGCCGTGGAGCCACGAGCCGTTCCACTGGCGCGCCACGAAGCTCGCGTGGCTCTCGCGCGTGTCGTCCACCCGGATGGGCGTGCGCCGGGCCGCCTGCTCGCAGGCCTTGGCATAGCGGGAATCGGTATGCAGCACCACGCGGTCGGGGGCCACATACAGGGCATGGGCGTCCTCGTCGTCGAAGACCCCGTCGAAGGCGGTGAGCCAGCGGATGTTCGAGGTATCGCGTACCACCATGGGAGAGGGACGCCCGTCGCGCAGCTGATTCATGGCGCGCAGCAGCTGGCCCACGTGCCACTCGCAGGCTACCGGGTTGTGCAGTTCGTCGAAGACGGTCATGAGCCTTCCTTTCTCGACCGAGTGCGGGCAGGTTGGGGGCGGGACGGGGGCGTTCGCGCGGAGTTCCGCAGCGACTGGAAATGCCCAGTGGGCATTTCCACCAAGCGAGGACTGTTTGAGCACGAATGCCCCCGTCTCGGCGCCGACCGAACGAGAGGCCTTTCGAATCCTCAGCCTTCGGCAGGCGTCTCTTCCAACAGTATATCGAGCGCGCGCAGATAGCCTTCTTTCCCCAGGCCCTTCACCTGGGCCACGCAGGCCGGGGCGATAACCGAGGTGCGGCGGAACTCCTCGCGCTGGCTGATGTCCGAGATGTGGATCTCCACCACGGGCGCATCGATGCACTCCACGGCATCGTGGAGCGCGTAGGAATAGTGGGTGTGGGCCCCGGGATTGTATACGATGCCGTCGTAGCGCCCGTGGGCCTCGTGCAGCTTGTCGACCAGCGCGCCCTCGTGATTCGACTGGAAGCAGTCCACCTGGGCGCCGTGCTCGGCACCGTAGGCCACGACCATGGTCTCGATGGCAGCCAGGGTGTCCGATCCGTAGATGGCCGGGTCGCGCACACCGAGCATATTCAGGTTCGGCCCGTTCACAAGCAGGATTTTCTTCACGAAACCAGCCTTTCTCGCAGATTTGCCGCCGCCAAACGCCTAGGAAGCCGCGCCGTCCTTCGACGCCTCCCATGCCCGCAGCTGCTCCAACAGCACCTCGTCGGGCACGGACACGAGCTCCCAGTCGCCGATGTCGCGGGGCAGCACGAAGCGCACTTCCCCGGCCCGGGTCTTCTTATCGCGCTTCATGGCGGCCAGCATCTCCCCGGCCGGAGCCGACCAGGCCAGGGCCGGCAGCCCCAGGGCATCCAGCAGCTCGTCCTGGGCCGCGATAAGCTCCTCGGAGGTGCCCACGATCGCGGCGCCGAGACGCGCCGCGAAGCGCATGCCCTCGGCCACGGCGGCCCCGTGGGAGAAGGTGCCATACCCGGCCAGGGCCTCCACGGCATGACCCAGGGTGTGGCCGTAGTTCAGGCACTCCCGCACCCCGCGGCTCTCAGTCTTGTCCTCGGCCACCACGTTGGCCTTGAACACCACCGACCGCGCGATGGCTTCGGTCACCACGATCGGATCGCGCTCAGCAAGGGCCGGGGCGTGATCGGTCATCCAGAAGAAGAACTCGTCGGAGTCGATGACGGCCGCCTTGGCGATCTCGGCGCAGCCGCAGGCCCACTCGCGCTCGTCCAAGGTGGCCAGCACCGCGGTGCAGGCGCCCACGTAGGCCGGCTGCTTGAAGGTGCCCACGAGGTTCTTGCCCGCCTCCAGGTTCACGCCGGTCTTGCCCCCCACCGAGGAATCCACCATGGCCAGAAGGGTGGTGGGCACCTGCACGAAGGGGATGCCGCGCATGTAGGTGGAGGCGACGAAACCGGCCAGGTCGCCCACGACGCCGCCGCCGAGGGCCACCACGGCGCAATCCCGCGTGAGGCCCAAAGCCGCCATGGCGTTCCACACTTCCCCGGCCACGGCCAGCGACTTAGCCTCCTCGCCGGCCGGCACGGTAATGTCGCTCACGGCGAAACCGGCCGCCTTCAGCGACGCCTTGGCCGCATCCAGGTACAGCGGCCCCACGTTCGTATCGGTGATGACGAGCAGCCGGGGCGCTGTGGCCACGGCGGGCAGCTTCTTGAGCGAGGGCCCCAGCCCTTCCAGCACGGCGGCGCCGATGCGCACGTCGTAGGGAGCCTCGCCGGGAATGTTGACGACTATCTTCGTTGCGGGCACAGGATACCCTCCTTCTCGAGTATGCGCTGGACTTCTCGGGCAATAGCCGGCACCGACTTGCCCGCCGTGTTCACCGTGGCATCGGCCACGGCAGCGTAGAGGGGCAGCCGCTCCGCGCAGCGGGCCCGGGCCGCTTCCAAGTTCTGGAACAGGGGCCGGGTGGAGGTATCGCTGATACGACCCGCGGCCTCGTCGGCGGTCACCTCCAAGTACACCACGAAGCCGCACTCGCGGAACACCTCGTGGTTGGCGGGGGTCACCACCACGCCGCCGCCGCAGGACACGAGCATAGGGTCGGCTGCCGCGCCCAGTTCCCGGAGCACCTCGGTCTCCACGGCGCGGAAGCCCTCCTCGCCCACGGCGGCGAAGATCTCCTTCACCTTCTTGCCCTCGCGCCGCTCGATATAGGTGTCCATATCCACCGAGGCCACCTTGCAGGTGCGGGCCAAACGGCGCGCCACCGAGGTCTTGCCCGCGCCCATGAAGCCGACGAAGAACACCGGCCGGCTCAACGAGAGCGCAGGCTCGGTCTTCGCCGTCAAGGGAGCCGGACGCGCTTCCTTCCTCCCCACCTTAGCGCCCCATGGTGCGCAGGCGCTGCTTGTAGGCCTTGATAGAGGCCTTGATGTCGGCCATGCAGGTGCAGCCGAAGGCCTCGATGTAGGCGTTGGCCAGAGCGAAGGCCACCTCCCCCTCGGCCACGACGGCCGCGGCGGGCACCGCGCACACGTCCGAGCGCTCCTTGGAGGCCTCCTCCACGTCCAGGGTGTCCAGGTTCACGGTCTCCAGGGGCTGCATGAGGGTGGGAATGGGCTTCATGGCCGCCGTCACGATGAGGGGCATGCCGCTCGTCATGCCGCCCTCCAGGCCGCCGGCGTTGTTCGAGGTGCGGATGAAGTCGCAGCCCTCCAGCCGGATGGGATCGTGCACCTGGCTGCCGGGCCGGCGCGCCGCCTCGAAGCCGAGGCCGAATTCCACGCCCTTGATGGCCGGAATGGAGAACAGGGCCGCCCCAATGCGGGAGGTCAGCCGGTCGACGCCCGTGGCATAGGTGCCCAGGCCCGGCACGAGGCCCGTGGCCACGATGCGGAACGTGCCGCCCAGGCTCTCGCCGGCGTCCTTCGCCTTGTCGATGGCCCGCTTCATGGCGGCAGTGGCCTTCTTGTCGGGGCAGCGCATCTCCGACAGCTCGATATCGAGGGGCTTGTGCTCGGCGGCATCGGCCATGGTCTCGGGGGCCATGGCCACATCGCCCACGGAGACCACGTAGCTCATCACGTCCACGCCGAGCTCGGCCAGAAACTCCCGGGCAATGCCGGCCGCGGCCACTCGGGCCGCCGTCTCCCGGGCGCTGGCCCGCTCCAGGATGTTGCGGCAGTCGTCGGTGTTGGTGCGCAGGGCTCCCACCAGATCGGCATGGCCCGGCCGCGGGGTCACCTCCCGCACCAAATCGCCCGGAGCGCTCCCGAAGGCGGCCATGCGGCCGGTCCAGTTCTCCCAATCGCGGTTGGCCACGGTCAGCGCAATGGGGCTGCCGATGGTGCGCCCGAAGCGGATGCCGCTCGTCACCGTCACCGTGTCCTTCTCGATGGCCATGCGGCCGCCCCGGCCGTAACCGGCCTGGCGACGGGCCAGATCGGTGTTGATATGGTCGACGGACACCGGCAGGCCCGCCGGCACGCCCGTCACGATGGCCGTGAGATTCGGCCCGTGGCTTTCCCCGGCTGTGATGTATTCCATAGATGCAGCTTTCTCGCAGGGCACACGGATAGGGCGCCCAAGGCAGATCGGCACCCATTGTAGCGCACTGGCAGGCACCGAGCCGTTTCGGGACGGTAAAGTGCGGAAAGGAAGCGGCGCGAACCCTAGAACTCGGCGTTGCCCACGGTACGGGGGTGCGGAATGACGTCGCGGATGTTGCTCACGCCGGTCAGATACATCACCAGGCGCTCGAAGCCCAGGCCGAAGCCCGCATGGGAGCAGGTGCCGAAGCGGCGCAGGTCCAGATAGGCACGGTACTCCTCCGCCTCCATATCCAGCTCGGCGATGCGGCGCTCGAGCACTTCCAGGCGCTCCTCGCGCTGGGACCCGCCCACGATCTCGCCGATGCCCGGCACGAGGCAGTCCATGGCGGCCACGGTGCGGCCGTCGTCGTTCAGGCGCATGTAGAAGGCCTTGATGGCGGCCGGGTAGTCAGTCACGAAGGTAGGGCAGCCGAAGTGCTCCTCGGTGAGATAGCGCTCGTGCTCGGTCTGCAGGTCGATGCCCCACTCCACGGGGTACTCGAAGATGCGGCCGGCGGCCTGGGCGGCCAGCAGGATGTCCACGGCCTCGGTGTAGGTGACGCGGGCGAAGTCGGAGGCGGCCACGTGGGTCAGGCGCTCGATGAGCCCCTTGTCCACGAACTTGTTCAGCATGGCCAGCTCATCGGGGCAGCGCTCCATCACGTCGGTGATGACGTACTTCAGCATGGCCTCAGCCAGCTCCATATTGTCTTCCAGATCGGCGAAGGCGATCTCGGGCTCCACCATCCAGAACTCGGCGGCGTGGCGGGCGGTGTTGGAGTTCTCGGCCCGGAAGGTGGGGCCGAAGGTGTACACGTCGCCGAAGGCCATGGCGAAGTTCTCGGCGTTCAGCTGGCCGGACACGGTCAGCGACGCGGGCTTGCCGAAGAAGTCGGCGCTCCAATCCACTTCGCCGGCCGTCAGGGCGCCCTCGCTGGCCGCGGCCGCCTCGACGCTCACGAGCGGCGGGCAGGCCGGATCGATGGTGGTCACGCGGAACATCTCGCCAGCGCCCTCGCAGTCGCTCGCGGTGATGATGGGCGTGTGCACATAGATGAAGCCGCGGTCCTGGAAGAAGCAGTGGATGGAGCCGGCGGCCACCGAGCGGATGCGGAACACCGCGCGGAACAGATTCGTGCGCGGGCGCAGGTGCTGCTGAGTGCGCAGAAACTCCACCGTGGCCCGCTTCTTCTGCAGCGGGTAGTCCGGCGCCGAGGGCCCTTCCACGCGAATGGAAGCGGCCGCCAGCTCGAAGGGCTGCGGGGCATCGGGCGTGAGCTTCAGCGTGCCCTCCGCCACGAGCGCCGCCGCCACGTTCTGATGGGCGATCTCGTCGTAGCTCTCCAGGCTGGAGCGGTCCATGACCACCTGCAGGTCCTTGAAGCAGCTGCCGTCGTTCAAGGTGACGAAGCCGAAGTTCTTCATATCGCGGACCGATTTGACCCATCCGGCCACGGTGACGGTCTTTCCCGCAAAGGCGTCGGCATCGGCATAGAGCTGGGCGATCTTAATGCGGTTCATAGGGGCGCAACCTTTCGACAGAGCGTATTTTCCGTTGCGGCTATGATAGCAGGACGGGCCGCGCTCGCCTATGGCCCCGCGCTCGGAATGCTACCAATCGAACCCCGCGGCCCATGAGCGCGTCGGTGCCCCTACAGATCGAACCCCGCGGCATCGGCCATGATGGCGAACAACTCGTCCTCGGGAATATCGAGGGCGGCCGTCTCGGTGATGTCGCGCAGGATGCCCACCGTGACCACCGCCTGGCCCACCAGCATACCGGCCCCGTCGAAGAAGGTGCACCCCGTAGCGCGAGTCGCCGCGGCCAGGGCCGTCTCACCGTGGCCGTACACCACGTCGAACACCGTCTGGTCCGCGCGGAGCAGGGCCACATCAAAGGGGGCGCCATCGCCCTCGTTCATGCCCAGAGGCGTGGCATCGATGATGATGTCGGCACCGGCGATGGCCTGGCGCGAGGTGTCGTAGCTGCCGAAGCGGAAATCCACCTGCCTGTACACCTCGGCGAAGCTGAGATGCCCCTCTTTGAAAGCCGGCATGTCCACAGTGCGGCCAATCATGGCCCCCAGCTCGTCGGCGTAGGTGCGCATGACCCGATGGGCCCGCTCCTTGTCGCGGCCGAGCAGCAGCACGTCGGCCGGACCGGCCTGGGCCACGGCGTGCAGGATGGACAGCGCCGTGGGGCCCGTACCGCAGACGACCACGGACTTCCCCGCGAAGGAGACGCCGGCCCCCTCCAGATAGGCCACGCAGCCCTGGCCGTCGGTGTTGTAGGCGATGAGCGCGCCGCCCTTGTTCACGAGCACGTTGGCCCCGTGGGCGAGGCTCGCCGAGGCGGCCCTCACATCGGCGGCGGCGAAGGCCTCGGGCTTATAGGGGGTCGTGATGTTGATGGACAGAAAGTCGCGGGTCGCCAAGAAGGCCTCGGCCTCGGTCCGGGTCGCCAGATCAGCCGTGCCGTAGTGCCAGGGCAGCCCTGCCCGCTCATAGACGGCGTTGTACATGACGGGAGACTTCGAATGGGCAATAGGATGCCCCAAAATATAGAGATGCTCGGTCACAGCCGCGCTCCTTTCACTCCTATTCCGACGATGAGGGAGAACCCGCGGCAGCTGGAGCGCAGGAGGCGGCCAGCTCGTCGCCGGCTTGGCGCATATGCACGGCCGGCTCCGGCTTGCGGTCTCCCAGAATGACCCGCTCCGCATTGCGCAGCAGCAGCGTATGGGGCAGATCCTGCTCCACCAGGGGCTGCAGCATATAGGCGGGAAGGCCGGCCAAATGAGCACCGAGCACGTCGGTGGCCAGCTGATCGCCCACCACCACCGCCTCGCTCCGCGGCGCCTTCAGCTTCCGCAGGGCCACCATGAAGGAAGCGGGCACGGGCTTCATGGCCTTGGCCACGATGGGCAGTTCAAGCTCACCGGCGAATTGGTACACGTCGCTGTGCCAGTTGTTGGACACGAGGCAGAAATCCACCCCGGCCGTGCGGGCGCGGCCGAGCCACAGACCTACGTCGCGGGGCACCTGGCCCGTGTCGCGAGCCCGAATGGTGTTGTCGATATCGAGCAGCACCGCCCGATATCCGCGGCCGAGCAAGTCGGCCTCGATATCGATGGCGGTGATGCGCGAGAAGTAGCGGTCGGGGGTCAGCAGTGCCATGGGCACATCCGCACCGGCAGGGCCCAGGACCTAGGCGGCCTCGGCGTCGCCGTCGCCGGCGGAGGTACCGGAGTTGTCGGCGATGGCCTGCTGGTGCTGCTCGTAGGTCTGGCTGAAGACGGCCTGCATGTTGCCGTCGGCATCGGCATAGAAGTAGAAGAACATATCCTCGGTATCCGTCGGCTCGCACACGGCCACAAGGCTCTCGATGCCCGGGGAGCAGATGGGGGTCGGCGGAAGCCCAGGGTTCGCATAGGTGCCGTAGGGTGTCTCGGCGTGCACCTCCTCGGCCGTGGGCTCGCGGCCCACCTCGTAGGCCGTGGTGGCATCGGATTCCAGATAGGGGCGGTCGGAGGCGAGGCGATTGTAGAACACGCCGGCCACGTGATCGCGCACCTCCTGATCGCCCGTGGACTCCTTGGCCACGATGGAGGCCAGGTTCACCGCTTCGTAAAGGGACAACCCCTGGCTCGCCGGATAACTGTTGGCGAAGTCGCCGAAGATGGCGGCGGTCTCGGTGCCGAACTGGTCGAGCATCATGCGCACCACGGCCTCGGCGTCCGCGTCCTCGGTCACGGCGTAGGTCTTGGGGAACAGGAAGCCCTCGAGGGAGTTCTCCCCAGCGCTCTCTAGGAAGGGATAGTCGGCGGCATAGGCGCTCGCGTTCTCGGAAGCGGCCAGGAAGGCCTCGGCCGTAATGCGGCCGCCCGTGGCACTGGCCACCAGATCGGACAGCTCGGCGCGGGTGATGTCCTCGGGCACGGCGAGCGTATCGCCCACGGTGGCCGGCCCGGCCATAATGGCCCGCACCAGCGCCTCGGGAGTGCTGCCGCCCTCAAAGGTGTAGGTGCCGGGAATGAGCGCGGCGGCGGCATCCAGACGCGTCACCTCGTTCGTGAACTCCTGGGCGCTGCCGATGAGGCGCGCCGCAGCCAGGGCATCGCCGATGGAAGTGGCGCTCTCCCCTTCCGTGATCGTCACCTCCACGGTCTCGCCGGGCTGCAAGAGCTCAGTGCCCGAGCAGGCCTTGAAGGCGAAGAAGCATACTGCGGCGAGCACGATGAGCGCGAACACCCCGAGGAAGATGGCCGGCTTCGGATCGCGCTTGGGCATGATGGCGCTCGTGTCGTAGGTGCGGAACTCCCGATCGCCCTTGGCATGGGCCGCGCGAGCCGCATGGGTGGGTCGGGAGGAATAGGTTACCGTCTTCTTGTGAAGGGCCACAGAACAGCCTTTCTCTCCTCAGCCCGACCGGAAGCGCCTGGCGGCTCAGCGCCTCCCCTCGGCGCGAGCACGCTCGTCGAGCCACGATTGCAGAAACAAACTCGCGGCTATCATATCCACTTTTCCGCGCATCGCGCGCTCGCTTAGGCCCTTTTCACGCAAACTCCGCTTGGCCTCGGCCGAGCTCAGACGCTCATCTGCGAAAACATGGGGAATGCCGCAGGCATCGCTGATGGCGGCGGCGGCCTTGCGGATGCGGGCCGCCTGGGGGCCTTCCTCGCCGGCCAAGGTGCGGGGCAGCCCGCAGACGAGCAGCTCCGGCTCCCAATCTTCCAGCAGGCGCCGGAAGGGCTTGGCCGCGCCCGTCACCTCGGCGGCCGGCAGCACGCACACGGGGCTCGCCACCCGCTCGCCGGGATCGCTCACGGCCACCCCCACGCGCACTTCCCCGATATCGAGCGCCATGACGCGCACGGTTAGCGCACCTCCAGCAGCTTCTGGCGCAGCTCCGCTTCCATGCGGCGCATCTCCACCTCGGCCTCGGCGCGCTTGGCGCGGCCCTCGGCCTGAATCTTCATCACCTCGTCGAAGGTCTGGATGAGGTTCTCGTTGGTGGCCTTCAAGGTCTCGATATCCACGATGCCCCGCTCGGACTCGCGGGCCACCTCCACCGTAGACTGCTTCAATTTCTCGGCATTCTTGCGCAGAAGCTCGTTGGTCATGTCGGTGACGGCGGACTGGGCCTTAAGCGCCGCCTCGTTGTTGGCCAGCCCTAAGGCCAGAAGCATCTGGCTCTTCCACAGGGGGATGGTGTTCACGAGCGTCGTCTGGATCTTCTCGATCATGAGCATCTCGTTGTTCTGCACGAGACGGATCTGCGGGGCCATCTGCATGGC
The DNA here is from genome assembly GCF_008831045.1 of Adlercreutzia muris. Taxonomy (GTDB): domain Bacteria; phylum Actinomycetota; class Coriobacteriia; order Coriobacteriales; family Eggerthellaceae; genus Adlercreutzia; species Adlercreutzia muris. Next base: position 2,530 of record NZ_WAJS01000016.1, on the reverse strand, counting down.
CACGGTGCGGGACAGATCCAGGTCGGAGAGCTTCTTCTCGAAGCGGTTGCAGGCCGCCGACAGCTTCTGCACCGCCTCGGCATCCTCGGTGGAGGCCGAGGCCTGGGCCTTGGCGGCCAGCGCGGCCAGCTCGCCCTCGCGCACCTCGGCCAGGCGCTGGCGGCCGGCCAAGAGGTACATGGTCAGCTCCTTGAAGTAGGTGAGATTCAGCTCGTAGAGCTTGTCCATGGTGGCGGCGTCCTTCATGAGGGTCACCTGGTGGGCCTCCAGGGCCCGGGCGATCTTGTCCACATTGGCCTCGGCGCTGTCGTAGCGGGCCTTCAGAGCCACGATCTTGTTTGCCTGGCGCTTGAACAGGCCGAACAGCCCCTTGCTCTCCTCATCGGCATCGAAGCTCTTCAGCTCGGTCACCACCCCGGCGATAAGATCGCCGGCCTCGCCCAGATCCTGGGTGCGCACACGTTCGAGGGCCGTCTCGGAGAAGTCGGCCATCTTCTTCTGGGCACCGGAGCCGAAGGTGAGCACCTGCTGGGAGTTGGCGATATCGATCTGCTGGGCGAAGGCGTCCACCTGGGCCAGCTCCTCGGCTGAGAGCGAATCGGCGAGAGAGGGGGCGGGCGGGGCCTCCACCTCGATGATGGACGCCTTGACGGCGGTGTCCTCGACCACCGGGTCCAGCGTGAGGGTGGGGGCGGGAATGTTCGTGAGGTTCGTCAGCTCGTCGTTCATAAAACTTCCTTCCAAAGGTTCGGCAACGTCGTTAGCGTGAGGCGGTCTTATGGGGAAAGACCGCCTTTCGGGGGTGTTTCGCTTCCGGGCACAGCCCGTCATCGGCTTACGGTTTCACATCGAAGGGGCCGTCTACCAGCCCCTCCTGGGCCAGCATGGCCTGGAGCACGGCGATGTCGGCGGACACATCGAGGGACAGATCCTGGTAGGTGTCGTCCAAGAGCTTCTCGAAGGCGCTGTGGAGCACTCCCAGGGTATGCTCGATCTCGCGGCGCGAGGCGGCGATGTTCTCACCCTGCACCGGCTGCTCTTCCAGGTTATCGTAGGCGGCCAGCAGCTTCACCGTCGTGGGAAGGTAGTAGGCGGTCAAGCGATCGAGGCCGGCGATGACAGAGGGCTCCCCTTCGGCTCGGGCGAGGATGCGGCCCACCACCTCTTCGATGGCCACGATGCGCTCGCTCACGGCCGCATCGTCGATGGACTCGTCCAGGCGGCGCAGCTGGCCCAGGTAGTCCCGGCCTGTCGCAACGAAGGCGCGCTGCTCCGGCGTGAGACGGTCGCTCAGGTCGCGCTCGCGACTCTGGCGCGCGGCCGCCTCAGCGACCCGGGCCTCCTCGGCAGCCCGCTGGCTCTCGGCGATCTGGTGCTGATGCTGCTGCAACGTGCAGTACTGGCGGTATGCGTTCTCGGTCACCATGAGGGTGGTGGCCTCATGGTCGATGCGCCCGTGGGGAATGAGCCCGCGTCTGATCAGCTTGCGAGCCCGGGCCAGGGCCTTGGGCCGGCTGATCAGGGCGCGGGCGGCAATGTCGTCGAAGGTGCAGGCCTCACGGTCGCCGAAGATGCGCCGGAACGACTTGAGCTGCGAGGCCGTGCGCAAGCGACCGATGCCTCCGGCCAGCAGCGCCGCCCCGGCCGCCGTGAGCGTGCCGAACAACACCGCCGTCACCACGCCGGCAGGACCCGCGGCGAGCCCCGCAACGATGCCCACGGCTGTAAAAATACCGAAGGCGAAGGTGCACGCGCCGCCGATGGCCGTCATGATGACGCCGGACGCCGTCAGGCCGCCGGACGAGCGGAACCGCCCCTTGGCAAGGGCCGTGGGGCCGGGGTAGGCCGGCGCGGGAGCGGAAGCGGCGGGGAAGCCCCAGCCGCCGTTGGCCGGAGGCCGAGCCTGGGCTTGGGCAGCTTGGGCCTGGGCGGCTGCCTGGGCCTGGGCGGCGCGGTACTGGGCCTCGGCCGCCTTGCGCTCCCGCTTGGCCTGGCGCTTGCGGGCCTTCGCCTGGCGCTTGCGGGCCATCTCCTCATAGGCTTTCAGATTGTCCTCGGGTTTCGATCCCAGGGCTTCGGCCACCTCACCGGCACCCTTCTCCACCGCCTTGGCGAACTGGGAGAACGCCTTGTCCACCGAGTGGCACAGGCGCTCGAAATCCTTGGGTGACATGCCGGGCACCGGGCTGGTGCCGGGCGCGAATGCCGAACCTGCGCCAGACCGGGACTCGGCTTGGCCGCCCGGCTGCCCCGCGGGGGCAGGGTCGTCCCAGGGCACCTCGTAGATGGCGTCGGGCCCCGGTTGCTGAGGTTCGGCCGCGGGCCTCCCCTGACCGCGGTGGGGCTGCTGGGGCCCAGGGCCTCCCGTACTATACGCTGCCATCGTCCATCCTCATCGTGCGCGGGTGTGAGTTACATGAATCCGGAGCGGTGCTCCCAGAGGGCCCCGGAGCCTGCCCTTGGAGGGCGCCGGCCGGGGCATTCGTCGACGGGAGCATCCTACCACACCTTCGAGAGGGCCTCGGCGCTG
>NZ_WAJS01000015.1 GCF_008831045.1 Adlercreutzia muris | reverse complement strand
CGCGGCCGTCGCGCACGATCTCGTCGCGGGTCATGGCCACCGACTCGGCGGACACCGGGCAGGCAGGCCCCACGATGTCGCAGATGCGCTTGATATGGTTGTGGAAGTCGTCCAGCTTGCCGCCGATGCGGGCGTACAGCGTGGGGTTGGTGGTCACGCCGGCCAGGGCGCCCCAGCTGGCAGCCTCCTCGATCTCGGCGAGGTCGGCCGTGTCCAGAAAGAACTTCACGTTATCCTCCTTCTTGAGGTTTACAGACATAGGGGAATCTCGTCCAAATCGTGAGCTGCGCGCACCGTGAGACCCAGACCGCGAGAACGTTGAGAGGGCGATGCGGAAATGAAAGGGGGAAAGGCGCTGCTTCGCGCTGAAGATTTAGAACTGGAATCATAGTAGCGCAACAACCCGGTGCGCACAAGGACATACCGCAAGCGCCCACGGAGAGGCGCCCCCTCAGCGCCCTAAGGAAGCACCGACCCCCCGCCTACGCTTCCAGCATCGAGCGGTAGAAGCAGGTGCGCGCGCCCGTGTGGCAGGCGGGGCCGGCCGGGTGCACCATTGCCAGCAGCGTGTCGCCGTCGCAGTCGTAGCGCAGGTCCACGAGCTTCTGGGTATTGCCGCTCGTGGCGCCCTTGTGCCACAGCTCCTGGCGGCTGCGGCTCCAGAACACCGTCTCGCCCCGCTCCAGGGTGAGTGCCAGCGATTCCGCGCTCATCCACGCCATCATGAGTACCTCGCCCGTATCGGCATCCTGCACGATGCAGGGAACGAGCCCCGCCTCGTTGTACTTCAACTCGGGAATATTCATCACGGCCTCCTACAGGCGCACGGGGATGGCAGCGGCGCGCATGGATTCCTTCACCTGGCGCACGGTCAGCTCACCGAAGTGGAAGACGCTGGCGGCCAACACCGCATCGGCCTCGCCGTCGATGATGCCCTCGGCGAAGTGCTCCAGCTTGCCAACGCCGCCGCTGGCGATAACGGGAATATCCACGGCCCGGGCCACGGTGCGCGTGAGGTGGCAGTCGAAGCCGTCGCGGCTGCCGTCGCGGTCCATACTGGTGAGCAGAATCTCCCCCGCCCCGCGCCGGGCCGCCTCGCGCGCCCACTCCACGGCGTCGATGCCGGTGTTCTTGCGGCCGCCGGCCACGTACACCTCCCATTTGTTGGGGTTGCCGGGCACTGCCTTCGCGTCGATGGCCACGAGGATGGCCTGGGTGCCGAAGGCCCGGGCCGCTTGGGTGATGAGGTCGGGGTTCGCCACGGCCGCCGAGTTCACCGATACCTTGTCGGCCCCGGCGGCGATCATCGTCCGAATGTCGGCCACGCTGCGGAAGCCGCCGCCCACGCAATAGGGCAGGTGCAGCTCGGCCGAGGCATGGCTGGCCAACTCCACCGTGGTTGCCCTATCATCGCTCGTGGCCGTGATGTCGAGGAAGATCACCTCGTCGGCCCTCTGCTCGTCATAGGCCCGGGCCAGCTCGATGGGGTCGCCCGCATCCCGCAGGCCCACGAAGTTGACGCCCTTCACGACGCGGCCGTCCTTCACGTCCAGGCAGGGTATTACTCGTTTCGTCAGCATAGTCTTTCCAACCTGTCCGTCGGCGAGCCAGCCGGTATTGCGATTCGCTCAGACAATCCTCGCTTTGCGAAACAGCCCACCGGGCTGTTTCGGTCGCTGCGGAACTCGCTCGGTCGCAACACCGTCTGTCTCACTGACTACGTTTCCTTACTCGCCCTCTTGCGCTCAATGGTCTGCAAAACTCGCTCGGTCGAGGCATCAGCCATCGCGCGGACTGCTCTTCCTTCCCCGCTAGGCTTCCAAATCCTCGATGGTCAGGGGCTTCTCCTCCGCCTCCAGCTGGTCGCTTACCCGATAGGTGCCCGCGCAGGCAGCAACGCCGTCGGCCACCGAGAGCGTTCCCTCGTAGATGGCGCGGCCGGCGATGACGCCCTCCACGGCATCAGCGATGGGCCCAAGCGCCGCGATATCGGCGGCCGAGGAGATGCCGCCCGACACGATGACCGGGTTGCCGAAGGCTGCGGCCATACGGGCGTAGGCGCCATTGTCCACGCCGGTCTGCATGCCGTCGCGGGCGATGTCGGTGTAGACGATGTGCTCGAAGCCCTGGGCGCCCATGCGGGCGGCCAGATCGGTGGCGGCCACGCCGGATCCTTCGATCCAACCGGCCACAGCGGCCTCGCCGGCCTTGGCGTCGACGCCGGCCACGAGCGCGTCGGGACCGAACTTCTCCATGGCGGCCCGGGCGAAATCGGGGTCGCGCACAAGGGCGGTGCCCAGGATGACCCGGGTGGCCCCGGCGTCCAGCAAACGGTCGGCCACCTCCAGCGACCGCACGCCGCCGCCCACTTCCACCTTCAGCTTCGTGCGGGCCAGAATGCGGCGCACCACCTCGATGTTGTCGGGGTTGCCGGACTTCGCGCCATTCAAGTCCACCACATGGAGCCAGGTGGCGCCGTCCTCCTCGAAAAGCTGGGCCTGGGTGGCCGGGTCATCGTGGTACACGGTGACGGCATCGTAGTCGCCGCGGGCCAGGCGCACGGCGCGGCCGTCCAGAATATCGATGGCGGGCAACAGGTACATGGCTACTCCTTTGACAAGACGGTATCTTCCGCCATGGTAGCGGCCGCGCCGCGGCGACCGGCCGCAGCGCGGGCAACGGTTACGAAGTTGGCGAGCAGGCGCGCGCCGGCATCCGAGCTCTTCTCGGGGTGGAACTGCACGCCCCACACGGGGTGCCCGGGCACCCGCACGGCGGAGGGGAACGTGACCGAGTGGGTAGTGCGCCCGATGGTCGCGACGCTCTCGGGGGCGGCGAAGGAGTGAGTGAAATAGAAGTATTCCCCGCTTTCCAGGCCGTCGAACAACGGGTCGGCCTCGTCCCATTCCACGGAGTTCCACCCCACGTGGGGAATCTTATAGGCCGCGCCCGCCTCGTCGGTCTTGGGCATGAGGCCCACCGTGCCGGAAACGAGCCCCAGGCCCGCGGGCAGGGGCCCCGCCTCAGGCGCGTGCTCGGTGCCGTGCTCGAACATGAGGTGCATACCCAGGCAGATACCGAGAAAGGGCGCGCCGGCCGCCACGGCATCGGCCACAGCCGCGCCCAGGCCGAGCTCTTCCAAAGACGCGGCGGCATCGGCGAAGGCGCCCACGCCAGGCAGCACCACGGCGTCGGCCGCGCGCACCTGGGCCGGATCGTCGGAGACGACGACTTCGGCGCCCGCGCCGCGCAGCCCCCGCTCCACCGAGAGCAGGTTTCCCTTATGGTAATCAACGACAACGATCAACTTCGCAACTCCCCTCACCGCTACGGTCAACAACGCCGGGCCGTCCACGACGCGCGGCCGACTACAGCACGCCCTTTGTGGACGGCACCTCGCCAGCCAGGGCCCCATCGATGGCCACGGCCTCGCGAAGGGCGCGGCCGCAGGCCTTGAAGGCCGCTTCCAGAATGTGGTGCACGTTGTCGCCGGCCAGCTGGCGCATATGCAGGGTGATGCCGGCGTTGGCGGCCAGGGCGATGAAGAACTCCCGGGCCAGCTGGGTGTCGAAATCGCCCACCATGCCGAAGGGCACCTCCACGGCCCAGTGCAGCTGCCCCCGGCCGGAGATGTCCAGGGCCGCCAGCACCAGGGCCTCGTCCATGGGCACAAAGGCGCTGCCGAAGCGCGCGATGCCCGCCTTGTCGCCCAGGGCCGCACCTAAGGCCTGGCCCAGCACGATGCCGGCATCCTCCACGGAATGGTGGCCGTCCACCTCCAGGTCGCCCGCCACGGACACCGCCAGATCCATGCGGCTGTGGCGCGCGAAGGCACTCAGCATGTGGTCGAAAAACCCGATGCCCGTGGACAGATCGGCCCGTCCCGTGCCGTCCAGGTTCACGGTCACCGCGATATCGGTCTCGGCCGTCGTGCGGGTGATGGTCGCCTCTCTCGCCATGATGCTCCTTCCTCAGTCCCGCGCCGCTTGGGCGCGGCGGCTCCCCCGCTCGGCCACGAAGGCCCTCAGCAGGCTGATGAACCGATCGTTCTGCTCCGGCGTGCCCATGGTCACGCGCAGGCAGCCCTCCAAAAGCGGTGTTGCCGAGAAGTCGCGCACGAGCACCCCGTGCTCGTAGAGGTACTCCCAGGCATCGCCGGCGTCTTCCATGCGCAGCAGGATCCAGTTGGAATCCGACGGGAACGGCACGATGCCGGGAGTTGCCCGCAGCGCCTCTGCGACCCGGCCCCGCTCCTCGATGATCTCGCGGATGCCCGGCTCAAACCGGGCCCGGTGCTCGAAGACCACCTCGCCGACGACCTGGGACACCGCATCCACCGAATAGGGCTGGCGCACCTTGATGAACTCGCGGATGACCACCGGGTTCGCCAGGATGTAGCCGAGGCGCACGCCGGCCAGGGAGAATGCCTTGGAGAATGTGCGCAGGATGACGAGGTTCTGGTGGGTCGCGAGCAGGGGGCGCACAGTCTGGCGCGAGAACTCGAAGTAGGCCTCGTCCACCATGACCAGGGCGTCGGTGGCGTCCAGCAGCCGCTCGAGGAAGTCGGCCGGGGCCCGCAGGCCCGTGGGGTTGTTGGGGCTCGCAACAATGACGTAGTCGATGTCGCCGACGGCCAAACGCTCGAAGGTGGCCCCCTCGTCGATGGAGAAGTCATCGCGGCGGGCGATGTCCACCACCGTGGTGTTCGTGAGCCGGGCGTTGGCCGCGTACACCGAGAAGGTGGGCGGGAAGTTCAGGCAGGTGCGCCCCGGGCCGCCCCAGGCGAGCGCCAAATCGAACAGAAGCTCGTCGCCGCCGTTGCCGATGAGCACGCATTCCCGCTCCAGGCCGTTGGCCTCGGCGATAAGGTCGCGCAGGCCGCCCGCGAGCGGATCCGGGTAGCGGTTGAAGGGCACGCGTGCGATGCGCTCGGCCACGAGGGCCCGCAGCTCGTCGTCCACGTCCCGCGGGTTCTCGTTGGCCGAGAGGAACGCCTCGGCCGGCAGGTACTTCGGATCGTAGGGCGTAAGGCCCGCCAACGACGGGGCCGCCGCGCGCACCCTATTCATCGGCCGAGCCCGCCGCCGTCGCGCCCGCGCCGGCATCCACCCCAGCCGCCGCGCCGCCGCCGGCCACGCTCGCCTGCTCGGCGGCGAGCAGGCTCTGGAGGCGCAGGGCCACAGACTGGGCATGGGCCCACAGCCCCTCGTGGGTGGCGATCTGCACCACGGAGCGGGCATCGTTTCTCAGGGCGGCCGCCGTGTACTGGATGACGGAGGACTTCTTCACGAAGTCGTCCACCGAAAGGGGCGAGGAGTAGCGGGCCGTGCCGCCCGTGGGCAGGGTGTGGTTGGGGCCGGCCACATAATCGCCCACGGCCTCGGGGGTCCACTCCCCCAAGAAGATGGCGCCGGCGTTGCGGATGGCGCCGAGGTGCTCCATGGCGTTCGCCACGTGCATCTCCAAGTGCTCCGGCGCGATGACGTTCACCGCTTCCAGGGCCTGCTCCATAGTGGGGCACACCACGATGAGGCCGTGGTCGTCCAGGGAAGCGCGGGTGATGTCGGCGCGGGTGGAGCGCTCCATGTGGTCGGCGATGGCCGCCTCCACGGCATCGGCGTAGGCATCCGAGAAGGTGACCAGGTAGCAGGCGGCCAGAGGGTCGTGCTCGGCCTGGGCCATGAGATCGATGGCCACCATGGACGGATCGGCGGTCTCGTCGGCCACGACGCACACCTCCGACGGACCGGCGATCATATCGATGCCCACATCCCCCGAGACGAGCTTCTTCGCCGCGGCCACAAAGGCGTTGCCCGGGCCGGTGACCTTGGCCACGGGGCGGATAGTCTCGGTGCCGTAGGCGAGCGCCGCCACGGCCTGGGCGCCGCCCACAGTGTAGATCTCGGTAACGCCGGCGATCTTGCAGGCGGCCAGCACCGTGGGGTCGAGCGTGCCGTCCTTGGTCGGCGGCGTCACGCACACGATGCGCTCCACGCCGGCCACCTGGGCCGGCAGGGCGTTCATGAGCACCGTGGAGGGGTACAGGGCCCGCCCTCCCGGCACGTAGATGCCCACGGAATCGAGCGGCGTCACCTTCGACCCCACAATGGCCCCGTCCTGGCGCGCGAAGAACCAGCTCTGCTGGCGCTGGCGCTCGTGGAAGTCGCGGATCTGGGCCGCGGCCTGGTTCAGGGCGTCGATGGTGTCGGGGTCAACTGCGGCCAGGGCCTCCTCGATGGCGCTCTCGGGCACACGGAAGTCGTCGATGGCCACGCCGTCGAACTTCTCGGTGTAGGCCCGCAGGGCCGCGTCGCCCTTCGCGCGCACCTCCTCGATGATGGCCGTGGCCGCCTCCAGGGCGCCGGGGTTGAAGGCCCCCGCCCGGTCGATAAAGTCGGCAGTGAAGGGCTCGGTGGGCTGAAGGTCAACGCGTCGCATGGTCATGGGTCTTCTCCTTGGAATCGGGGCGGTCAGGCGGGGTTCGATGCGCCGGCGATGGGCGCGTAGGTGTGCGCGGGGGCACAGGCGGCCAGGGTGCGGGCCAGGCCCACGATACGGTCGTCGGTGCGCAGGGCGCAGCCGTTGGCGAAGAAGCGGGCCGTAGAGGCCAGCACCTCGTCGACGATCTCCAGGTTGTTCTCGGCCAGGGTGGTTCCCGTGGCCGTGATGTCCACGATGCGGTCGGCCAGGCCCACCATGGGGGCCAGCTCCACATTGCCGTGGAGGTAGACGATCTCCACCTGGGTGCCGCGGCGGGCGAAGTGGGACCGGGTAATGGAGGGGTACTTCGTGGCCACGCGCATGGCGCCGAGCTTGCGGTAGCGCTCCTCGATGGCGGCCGTAGTGCCGGCGGCCTCGGCCACGACGAAGCGGCAGCCGCCGAAGCGCAGGTCCACCAGCTCCACGACGTCGGCCCCCACTTCCAGAAGCGAGTCCTTGCCGCAGATACCGCAGTCGGCCGCTCCCAGGGCCACGAACACCGGCGCGTCGGAGGGGCGCACGATGATGTAGTCGACCCCCGGGTTGGAGATGACGAGCGAGCGGCCCGGGCTCGCGAGCCCGGTCACATCGAGCCCCGCCTCTTCCAGGCAGGCGATGGCCTCGCCGTTGAGCGAGCCCTTGGGCACGGCGATGCGCAGGGGCCGCGCCACCCCCTCGGCACCGGCCGTGGCCGCGGCGGCCATGGCTTGCTCCAGGTAGAAGGCGAAGCCGGCGGCGGGACGGTCGGGGCCGTAGGCGCCGAGGGTGCGGTCGTAGCGGCCGCCGGAGCCCAAGGGCGAGCCCACGGCCGGGGCGTAGGCCTCGAAAACGATGCCCGTGTAGTAGTTGAAGGAGCTCACCACCGAGAAGTCCACGAGGATGCGCTCGGCCAGGCCGGCATCGGCGAGTCGGTCGTAGGTGGCCTGGAAGTCGTCGAGGTCGGCGATGCAGCCGAGGGGGGCGGCCAGGGCCCGCACCTCGTCGATGGCATCATGGGCCCCGCGGATGCGGGCCAGCCGTCCGATGGCGGCGGCGTAGGCCGGGGCCACGCAACCCGGGTCGGGCGCCGCGTCCCCGTCGGCGGCCAGCACGGCGCCCGGGGCGCCGGCGGCGCACAGGCGATCGAGGGCCACGAAGTCGGAGTCATGGTAGGCGTCAAGCACGGCGGCCTTCCACGGCTCGGAGGCGCCGGAGCGCTCGAGCAGGGCCCGCAGCACCCCCACGGTGGCCAGACCCAGCACGAAAGTGCCGGCGCCGGCCAAGGTGAGCGCCTCGACGAACAGGGCCACGATCTCCGCGTCGGCGGCCGGGCCCGTGGGGCCGATGCACTCCACGCCGCACTGGGTGAGCTCACGGGCCTGGGCCTGGTTGTCGGCCTCGGCCTCGCGGAACACCCGCTGGGTGTAGCGGAAGCGCAGAGGGCCGGGCTCGTCGGCCAGGCGCGTGGCGCACATGCGGGCGATCTGGAGGGTCACATCGGGGCGCATGGCCAGCAGGTCGTCATGGGAGTCGAAGAACTTGAAGGGGGATGCGGGCATGCGGCCGCCGGCCCGCACGACGTCCATTACCTCCAGGGTAGGCGTCTCGATGGGAGCATAACCGCGCTCGGCGAACAGGTCGGCCACGGCTCGGGTGATGACCTCGCGGGCCCGGGCCTCCTCGGCCAGCACGTCGCGGAATCCCGATGGGGTAACTGCGTTCACAAGCGAACCTTCCTCGTACCCGTTTCTTACGGAAACACTCATATTATGCGCCTGCATGCCGCAGCATGGGAGCAGCCACAGCCAAAAGGCGACATATCCCCCGCAGGACGCCACACCGACGACCGACGCCCGATTCGGATGCCGGGGCTCCAGGCCCAGGCTCGGGCACCGGGGTTCCAGGCTCAGGCTCAGGCGCCGGGGTTCCAGACCCAGGCCAACCGGCCCAAGCTGGCGCGATGCCACCCTGCGATCACCGCCGTGTCCACCCTGAGGCCAGCGCGATGCCCGCAGCGAACACCGTCCAGCCCCCAGCTCGGCCTAGCCCCAGCTCGGCCTAGCCCAAGCCCGACCTAGCCCCCGGCTCGATCCAGCCCCCAGCCTGATCCAGCCCCCGGCTCGATCCAGCCTCCAGCGCCATTTGCAACGAGCGATCCTGCGATTGTCTATACTTTATCACAGTAGAGTGATAAAGTATCAGCTGATTTCCAAGGAAAAAGAAGGCGTTCGGCGAGCGGAATGCAAGCTACCGAGCAGAGTTCGTCAGAATATGGGAGTTTTTAGGGTATCTCGAAGATCAAGCCACCCTATCCGACCATCTCTACCAGGAAAAACGTACCGGTCCATCCTCAAAAGAGAGTTTTTTCCGCACGTCGACGACTAGCGAACCCTAATAACTCCCATATTCTGACGAGACGGCCTCGTCCGCTTGCACGGGCCACGTCCCGCAGGGCGATCGCCGGAGGCACATGGCGCACCCCCCCCCGACGGGCGGTCGCGCGGAACGAGCGGGCCGCACGCCGGCAGACACTTGCACGGGACATGTCCCGTAGGACGATCGCGCGGGCGCCATGACGCGCGGGCGAGACGTGCACCGAAAACAGTCGCAGGTCAGGCAATGGCGCATGATCGCTCAAGGCGCGCGATGACAAACACGCACGAGACCCGGCGATGGCCGTAGAGCGAACTGCACGCGCATGCGACCCGTACGGCCGATCTTGCGGATGCGCCGCAGAATCGCCGTCGTGGCTTGGCGCCGAAAGATCGGAGGCCCTTAGACGAGGGGCTCGACGATCATGGCCCGCAAGATGCCCGAAGTGTCATAGGCGCGCTTGCCAGCGCCCATGCCGATGCGCTGGATGGTGAAGCGCTCGGGAAGCGCCCCTTGAGTGCGCAGCGCACCGGCAACGGCGGCACCCGTGGGAGTCACAAGCTCCCCCTCCACCGTCGAGGGTGTCAGCGGCAGCCCGCACGCCTCGGCGATGAAGGCGGTCGCCGGAGCCGGCACGGGAATGAGGCCGTGCTGGCATCGCACGGTGCCGCGCCCGCACGGCAGATCGGTCACAACCACCCCGTCCACATTCAGATCGTCGACAGCGGCGGCAATAGCCACGATATCGGCGATGGAGTCCACCGCGCCCACTTCGTGGAAGTGCACATCGCCCAGAGGCACGCCATGGGCCCTCGCCTCAGCTTGGGCCACTAATTCGAAGATGCGGCGCGCCGTCGCCTTGGCCTCCTCGGTCATGGTCGCTCCATCAATGATGGCCTCGATCTCCCGCGGACCCCGGTGATGGCCGGTCCCCTCGCCGCCGTCATGGCTGTGGCCGCCACCGCACTCCCGCTCGCCGTCGAGCCCGTAGCCGTAGCCGTCGCCACCGACGCAGGAGCCCTCCCGATCCCCGCCTTCTTCGCGCTCGCGCCCATCCTCGCGTTCGCAGCCATGGAGGTAGGCCATGTCGTGGTCGTGGTTCTCGTGGGCCGCGTCCAGCACCACGGCAAAATCGCACACATCCAGGCCCGACTTCACCACCCGGCTGATCTCCACGGCGAAGCCCTCCACGTCCAGACTGTCGAGGGCCCGGCGCACGACCTCCTCGCTGGCGCCGGCATCCAGCAGCGCCGCCGCGGCCATATCGCCGCTGATGCCCGCCGTGCACTCTAAATATAGGAGTCGTGTCATCGCGTCCTACCTCTCCACAGCCGCACCGCGGCCGTTCAAGTGATTGATGGCGCTCGCCTGGAAGGCGGCGCCGAAGCCGTTGTCGATGTTCACCACCGACACTCCGCTTGCGCAGGAGTTCAGCATAGCGAGCAGGGCCGCGATGCCGCCGAAGGAAGCCCCATAGCCCACGGAGGTGGGCACGGCGATGACCGGGCAGTCCACCAAACCCCCCACCACACTGGCCAGGGCCCCCTCCAGGCCGGCCACGGCCACGATGGCCCGGGCCCGGCGCAGATCGTCGGCCACATCCAACAGCCGATGCAGTCCCGCCACCCCCACGTCGTAACAGCGCATCACCTCGTTGCCGAGGAACTCAGCGGTCAGCGCCGCCTCCTCGGCCACGGGCAGATCGCTCGTGCCCGCTGCCACCACAGCCACCACCCCATCGCCGTCGGGGGCGCCCAGCTCGCCGAACACGAGCAGGCGAGCCTCACGGTGGAAGGTCAGGGGCACTGGGCGGGCGCGCAGAGTGGCCGCGAGGGTGGCGCCCGCACCGGTCACCGCGGCCGCGCTGCCACGCTCGGCCCACAGGACCTCGACGGTGCCGGCCTTCCCGTCGCCGACCCGGGTGGCCAGCACCCGGGGCTGCCCCGCCTCCAGCAGGGCCGCGGCGATGGCGACGATCTGCTCAGCGGTCTTTCCTTCCCCGTAGATCACCTCGCCGGCCCCCTGGCGGGAGGCCCGATTGTAATCGGGGCGGGCGAAGGCGCTCAGCCCCTCCCCTCTCTCATGATGGTCGCAGCCCACGGGCCCTCCCTCGGTCGGTTCTCGTTCTCTGCATGATAAATCTTGGAGTTAGCTCCATGGATTGCGAAAAGAAAAAGGCCCACGGAAGATTCGCAAGGGCCTTCGGTAAAGCGAGGGATGGCCGGCGGCTACTCTTCGGGACGAAGGGCCCGCTCGCTGTCGGCCATGATATCGTCGTAGTGATCGATCTTGTACTCCAGGCGCTCGAGGGCCCGCTCCAGATCGGCGATGCGCTCGCGGATGGCGATGCTCTGGCGAGCGAGCAGCTCCTTGCGGGCGGCTCGGGTCTCGTCTCCCTGCTCGATGAGCTCCATGTACTCGACGAGGGACTCGATGGACATGCCGGCATCGCGCATGCACTTGACGAACTCCACAGCGTTGCAGCTGGCCTCGTCGTAGTCGCGGATACCGCTCCTATTGCGCGGAACGTGGCGCAACAGGCCGACGCGCTCGTAATAGCGCAGCGTATCGGTGGAGACACCGTAGCGCTTGCTGACTTCCGCGATCTTCATTCGGTCCCTTTCGAGCGGGGCTGCACCAGTCGTCCCGTACAGACTACACGTCAATTAGACCATATGGAGTAGACTACAAGTCAAGAGCGCTTTGCCAGATTTCCGCGAACGCTCGCGCAGGGGCACTGGCGCCGCGCACCCCCAACTCTCCCAGACTCCGGAACGGCGCGTCGCAGCCGGCGAAGCCGCCGCCGCAAAGGGAACGTGCCGGGACCGCGCAGTGCCGACGGACTAGCGGTCCGATGCCAGGGAGTCGCGCAGGGCCCGCAGCGCGTTGCCGCGGTGGGAAACGGCGTTCTTGCGGGCCTGGGGCACCTCGGCCAGAGTGAGAGCGCCCCCGAAGGCGTCGGGAATGAACAGCGGGTCGTAGCCGAAGCCCTCGCTCCCCCGCGCTTCGCGGCCGATGGCCCCCTCGATGGTGCCCCGGGCCACGGTCTCGGTGCCATCCTCATCCATGAACACGAGGGTGCACACGAAGCGGGCCGTGCGCTCTCCATCGGGAACAGCGGCCAGCTCGGCCAAAAGCTTGGCGTTGTTGGCCCCGTCGTCGCCGTCGGCGCCGGCATAGCGGGACGAGTACACCCCCGGGGCCCCGTCCAGGGCATCCACAGCCAGGCCCGAGTCGTCGGCGAGCACGGCCGCAGTCAGACCGGCGGCGCGCACCGCCTCGGCCGCGGCCCGGGCCTTGATGCGGGCGTTGCCCTCGAAGCTGTCGGCGTCCTCCACCGGAGCGGAGACCAAGCCGGCCTCGGCCAGGGTCTTGAACTCCCAACCCTCGAAATTCAGGGCCGAGCGGATCTCGGATACCTTGTGGGCGTTGTTGGTGGCGATGACGACGGTCTTCATAGGGATTCCTCTCGGGGGCTCTTCTCAATGCGCTCGACAAAGTATACCGCACGGAACCCCTCCTCCGCCACGCCCCGAAGGGCCTCAAGCCACTGCTACGAAACAACCAGCTCGGGCAGATCGACATGCTTCACCACGTCCATGGGGCGCGAGAGCACCCGGCCGCCAAAGCGGCGGAACTCCGCGGTGTCAGCGCCCGTGGTGAAGAAGGCGGCCGCGGGCACGTTGCCCGGCTCGGCGAAGCTGCGGCGGCGGCGCAGGATGTGGGCCACATCCCGGGCCGTCTCCTCGGCCGAGGAGACCAGGGTGACCGGTCGGCCCACGACCCCGCCGATGAGGGCCTTCAGCAGCGGGTAGTGGGTGCACCCGAGCACGAGGGTGTCGATCTCGCAGCGGCGCAGGGGCTCTAGGTACTCCCGGGCGATCTCCTCGAACTCGGGGCGGATGTAGACCTTCGCGGCCCCGGACAGGTAGTCCTCGATGGGGCCGTCGGCCAGTTTCAGGCCCATCTCGGCTATCTCCACGAAGCGCGGCGTAGCCGTGGAGAACACCGTGATGCCGGCGTCGATGTGGCGGATGGCCTCGGAGTAGGCGTTGGAGTCCACGGTGCCCTTGGTGGCGATGACCCCCACCCGACGGTTTATGGTGGTGTGGGCCGCGGCCCGCGCCCCCGGCTCCACCACGCCAACCACGGGCACGTCGAAGACCCGCTGGGCATGGGAGAGCCCGGCGGCGGTGGCGGTGTTGCAGGCGATGACGATCATCTTCACGTCCTGGCCCAGAAGCCAGGTGCAGATCTGCTGGACAAAGCGGTCCACTTCCGCCTGGTCCCGCGGCCCGTAGGGGCACCGAGCCGAGTCGCCGAAGTAGACGATGCTCTCCTCGGGCAGGCGCCGCTGGAGCTCCCGAGCCACGGTCAGGCCTCCGTAGCCGGAATCGAATACACCGATGGGACGGTTGTCGTAGCCTTCGCCCACGAGGGGGCGGTCCTGGGCGGAAAGCACGGGTGCCCTAGCTGTGGACAACGACGACGTCGCCGACGGAGAGGAGTCCGTGAAGCTCCTCGGCCTTCTCGGGGGGCAGGTTGATGCAGCCGTGGCTGCCGTGCTCCAGGTACCAATCGCCGCCGAACTGGGCCTGCCAGCCGGCATCGTGGAAGCCAATGGAGTTATCCTTGAAGGGCATCCAGTAGGCCACCTCGGTCTCGTAATCCTTCGTGCCGTCCGGCTTGTAGCCGCGCAGCACCGACTTCCCGTCGTTGGTCTTGATGTAGTAAGTGCCCTCGGGAGTGGCCCGGCCGTCGGCCGGCTTGCCCGAGACGATGTCGCTCTCCCACAGGATGGAGCCGTCGCCGTCGTAGAAGCGCGCGTACTGCTCGGTCAGGTCCACGTCGATATAGCGGGCGCCGAAATCGCGGCCGTACTGGTCCGGGGCCTGGGCCGCCCGCTGCTTCATGGTGATCTCGATGGGGCCGCCCTCAGCGTTCACGAGCGCCTCGCGCACCGCCTCGGCCGTAGCCTCGCTGTCGGTGATCCAACCGTAGTCGCCGCCCTTCACCACGACCTGCTTGCCATCGGGCCGCGCGTAGGCGCGCTCGGCGCCCGTGGTGTCCATGGCGTTCACCTGCTCCTTCACCATGGCTACCAAAGGCTCGGGATCGTAGGCGACGGACAGGTCGTCGCCGATGGTGATGTGGGCCGCGATGGCATCGGCGTCGATGGCCAGCCGCTCGACGCCCTCCATGGTCACGCTCACGGGGGCCGAGACGTACTTGTTGGCCTCGTCGCGAGCGGCGGCCAGGGCCGGGTCGCTCGAGAGCACCTCGGGCCGGGCGAGCACCGCGTCGCTCAAGGTCACCTTCGGGGCGAAGTTCACCGTGCCGCGGGCCACCTCGTCCATGACCTTGTCGGCGAGCAGGGTGTTGCCCTCCTCCTCGGGCACCACGACGAAGGCGTGCTCGGCGGCGTCGTAGGCCACCATGGCGTTCTTGGGGGCCGTGCCGCGGGCGTTGGCCTCCTCCACGGCGCTGTGGATAGTGTCGGCGAGCTTGGTCTCCTCGAAGGTGGATACCAAGTCATCGGTGTCGTCGTGGCTCTGGAACACCTCGTAGGGCCAGGCCCAGGGATTCATCTCGGACAGGAGGCCGTCGGCTATAGACTGGCTGTCCAGGGACATGCCCATGTCGGCGGCGGACAGGGTGAGGCTCAGGCCGTGACCTTCCACCTTGAAGGTGTAGTCGCCGAGCACCCCGTCGAGCATCTGGTGCACTTCCTCGGGGGTCTTGCCTGAGATGTCCATGTCGATGATGGAGCTGTTGGGGAAGAAGCGGCCCATGAAGATAAAGACGCCCGCGAGGTACACGACGGCGAGCACACCGAGGATGATGCCCACGGTGATGCCGAAGATCTTAAGACCGCGATGGCGCTTCTCCTCCGGCGGCACCGGGCTCGCCTGGTAGCTGGGCACGTAGCCCCCGGCGAAGGAGGCGGCCTGCTCGGGCCCCTGAGGGGGCACAGGCGGCATCGATCCGGTGGACGCAGGGCGCAGCGGCGCCATGGCGCCCGTGGAGCCGGAGCGCACGGGGGATACCGGGACGGTCGAGGTCGCAGGGGCGGAAGGCGCCGGGCCATGGGCGCCAGCGGGGCCCGGGGCGACCGGGGCGTGGGCGCCGGTGGATGCGGGGCCGCTCTCGCGCAGCGGTGCCATGGCCCCCGTTGCCGAGGGCGTGCTCCCGACGGGGGGCATGGCGCCCGTGGAGCCGGCAGCCCGGGGCGCCCCCGAGGGGATGCGGAACCCGCGGCCGCGCTTGGGCTTGGCCGCACCGTCCTTCTTACCGTGATGTCCCTGTTTATTCTGAGCCATATCGCGCTTCCATGGATGTCATTCGTCAACGGAGGGCCGCCTGCCCGGCGCTCCGATCTCAGCGAGTTTCGCCCTATTATACGACACTCCCCGCCCGTTCGGCTCCGCGCCCGCAGCCATGGTGCCACTTTCACACAGGAGCGCCCCTCACGGCCCGTACAGGGGCCATTCTCCGCGACCCGTTCACAAGACTTACGCGAGATTCAGACGTTTCCCCTGAATATGACTGCTTTTCTTAAGGTTCGCGAATATCCACCGCCGTCCTGTTTTTCAGCCAAGCCATCGGTTATTTTTTGGTTAAAAGTCGGAAGGGAGATGAGAGAACCCCTGGTCACCCGCCGGCGACAAGGGAGGTGCCCCTCCGGCGATCACACTGCGATTCAGTGAAGAAAAAGCCCCTCTGACCAGGCAGGTTTCCGGTCAGAGGGGCCGAACGGTTCTGGTGGAGGCGCGGAGAATCGAACTCCGGTCCATACTAAATCGTCCACGAGGCTCTACAAGCTTAGTTGGCGATCGGGATTCGGAGCGGATCGGTTCGCCAACCAACGTGGCCGCTCCTAGTCGGTTCTCTCTTTTCCCGGGCCATACCGGCTACGTGCCCGGGAGCATTCCCCTGAAGTTGACGCCTTGGCCGGTTCGGGGAAACACCGGCTTCGGCGATCACCAGGTTGCTGTTAGGCAGCCATGGCGGCCGGCATGTAGTAGCCGGTCTTAGCAGTGTTTTTGCCAATTAACTTGACGTTACCCCTGTTTAACGTGGCGAGGAGACCACGACCTGCTCCTCGTTTCGGACTTACCATGTCGAAACCAGTCGCCCCCAATAAAGGGTATCGGTTTATTGTAGCCGCCCCGGCTCCGCTGTCAAGGGCGTCGGCGATGTCGCGCGCCCGCGGGCGAGGCTCCTGCCGACGAGAGGAGCGCGAGCAGACGGCGGCGCAGAGCCGCATGCTCCGCTGTCAAGGGCGCGGTTCCGCAACTCTAGGCCGCAGCCACGCGCAGCAGCTCGGCACCGTCCAGGTCGTAGTCGTCCATGCACGCGCTGCGCCGCGCCGGCTCCTCGTAGGTGCACCAGTAGTAGGTGCGCGTCGCCGCCGAGAAGCCATCGGAGAACAGGGTGTACTCGTAGCGGCCGTCGGTCATCTTCGCGCCGCCCTTGCACATGGAGGCGCCCTCCAACGTGCGGAACAGGCGCGTCACGTTGGCGGCCTCCCCTTCCTCTGCCGGATAGTTCGCGTTCAG
Organism: Adlercreutzia muris; assembly: GCF_008831045.1. Classification (GTDB taxonomy): domain Bacteria; phylum Actinomycetota; class Coriobacteriia; order Coriobacteriales; family Eggerthellaceae; genus Adlercreutzia; species Adlercreutzia muris. The sequence goes on along the minus strand of NZ_WAJS01000015.1, from coordinate 58,444 downwards.
GAAGGCGGCCCGCACAAACCGGCTGGCCGGGTCGTAGCCGCCGGGGAAGCCCACCATGCCGGCACCGGTGCCGAAGGCCTTCAAGGTGTCGCGGGTCCAGGTGACCGGCTCGGGATGCTCGCAGCTCACGTGCATATAGTTGCGCACGTTCTCGGCGTGCCAGGGGAAGGGCGGCTGGTTGGTCAGCACGTCCAAACCGTTGTCGTAGACGTGCATGCCGTCAGCCTCGCACTCGATGACGAGGGACTCGGTCCCGTCGCCCACGATCCAGTGCAGGGGAGACACGGCCCACAGGTCGTTCACGGCCTTGTTCACGATGGTGACGTTGTCCAGAGCCGCACGCACCTCGGCCACGGTGGAGAACTGCGAGGCGATCCACAGGGGCACCTCGTAGGCGGCCAGGTTCACCGTACCTTCCACGGGCTCGGGGGCGAACACGGCATAGCCGGGGAAGTTCAGGCCCGCCACGGCCAGGCCCGTCTCGTTGGCGCAGTCGAAGTACAAAGGCGCCCCGGCCTCGATGATGGCCATGCCGATGCAGGCGTGCTTCGGCTCGATGGTGCCCAGAAACGGCGAGGGGATGCGGGCGACACGGGGGGTGATGACCACGCCCTCCCCATAGTGCTCGCACCAATCCAGGTTGCGGCCGAAGTACAGATTGCCCTTGCTGTCAGCGAAGCGAACGCCCGTGCACATGATAGTCTCCTAACGACGAAACGGGAGCGACCGACCCGATCGCTCCCATCCATAGTAGGGCCCCGCTGCGCCCTGGGCGGGCGGGCGGTCCCTTGGTTGCCGTTTTGACAGCGCGGCGTCGCCGTTACTTTTTCTTCTTGAGGAAGCTCAGAGAGTCGGCGATCTCATCGAAAGTGCCCTTCAGCTCCGCGGCCACGGCGACGCCGTCCTTGTAGATGGCGTTCACGTCCTTGGTGGCCGCCGCCACGCCCTCGCGGCTAATGCCCAGATCGAACTCGTCGCCGTCGGAGGTGCGCTCCACGCGCACACCGTCGTCGTCATTGTCCTCGTCAACGTAGTAGTACTCCACCTCGTTGCCGTCCTCGTCCAGCAGGATAAAGCCGATCTCGTTGTCGAACTCGTCCACGATGACCGCGTGCACGTCACCGTCCTCGATCTCCATCTCGATGATCTCGCTCTCCTCTTCGGGCTCCTCTTCGATATGGTAGCCCTCGGAGTTCAAAACGTCGGCCTCCTCCTCGGCGGCCAGGGCCTCATCCACGTCGCCCTCATCCCAGCCGTCGTAGTCGGCCTCGTTGTCGGTCATGAAGCTGTCATAGGCGTGCTCCACGTCGCTTTCCGCCGCGTCGGCCCCGAAGATCTCGTCCTCGTCGCCCTCCACGTCCTGAAGCTCGGTTTCCTGGTCGATCCATTCGGCGTCGGTCTCGCCGGGCTCTTCCATGCTCTCCAGCTCTTCGTCCAGACCCATGATGGTGCTCCTTTTTCGTGTCCGTCCTACAGGGCCGCCTCGGCGACCACGTTCCCATGATGCCATCCCGCCGCAGTGCCCCGGCACGGAGCGCGGTTTCGTTTCCCTAACGTGAACGCTCTTTCATGGCGCGGTCGATCTCGCGCTTGGCGTCCCGCTCCTTCATGCTCGCCCGCTTGTCGTAGAGCTTCTTGCCCCGAGCCAGAGCCAGTTCCACCTTCACCCGGCCATCGGTGTTGAAGTACATCTTCAAGGGCACGATGGCCAGGCCCTTCTCGGCCACCTTCCCGTCCAGATAGCGAATCTGCTTCTTGTGCAGCAAGAGACGCCGCTTGCGATCGGGGTCGGGGTTGAAGATGGACCCGTTGGCGTAGGGAGGGATGTGCACGTTGTTCAGCCACACCTCGCCGTTGCGGATCAGGGCGAAGCAATCGGTGAGCTGGCAGTTATTCTCGCGCAGAGAGCGCACCTCGGTGCCCGTCAGCTCGATGCCCGCCTCGTAGGTCTCCAGGATCTCGTAGTCGTGGAAGGCCCGGCGGTTCTTCGCGATGGTCTTCTCGTCGCGCTTGGGCACGGTGCTACTCCTCCCCCACTGCCTCGGTGTCCGCCTCGCCGCCGACACCCGCGTCATCGGCGGTCACGGCGCCCATGCCCGGCACGAAGCTGACCTGAGGGCCGAGATCGCGGGCGAAGCGCGTGATGAGGCGCACCGTGGCGTCCAAATCGGCCAGACATACCACCTCGGTGGGGGTGTGCATGTAGCGCAGCGGCACCGAGATGAGGCCCGTGGGAATGCCGTCGCGGGTCACCTGGATGGCCCGGGCGTCGGTGCCGGTCACGCTCGGCTCGGCCTCCAGCTGATAGGGAATGCCCTCGGCCTTGGCCGCGGCCACCAAGCGCTCGAAGACCACCGGGTTGATGTTCGGGCCGCGGGCGATGACCGGGCCCGCGCCGCAGACGATCTTGCCGTACTTGGCGGCGTCGATGCCCGGGTAGTCGGTGGCATGGGTCACGTCGAAGGCCAGGGCCACATCGGGGTTCATGGCATGGGCGCTCGTCATGGCGCCGCGGGTGCCGATCTCCTCCTGGGTCGTGGCCACGGCGATGAAGTCGCCCGCCGCGCGGCCGGCCGCGGCTAGCTTCTCCATGACGCGGCAGGCCACCCACACGCCGCACTTGTCGTCGAAGCACTTGGACACGGCCATGCCGTCCCCGAAGCGCTCGAAGCCCACGGCGAAGGTAATGGGATCTCCCACGGACACGAGCTTCTTCACGCGCTTGGGCTTCAGGCCCAGATCGATCACGAGCCCCGAAAGCGGCGTCACCGCCTTGCGCTCGTCAGGCTCGATGAGGTGGATGGGCTTGCGGCCCACGATACCGCGCAGCGGGCCTGCGGCCGTGTGCACGTCCACGCGCATGCCGGGCAGAATGGCCGCGTCCACACCGCCGAGGGAGGCCACCGACAGGAAGCCCTCCGGGGAGATGTAGGTGACCATAAGGCCGATCTCGTCCATGTGGGCCGCCAGCATGAGCGAGGGCGCGGCCTCGTCGGTGCCGGAAAGCACCGCGCTCACCGAGCCCATGGTGTCGGTGGACACCTCGTCGGCCACAGTCCCCAGCCGCTCGCGCACCAGGGCGGCGACCGGCTCCTCGAACCCGGTCGGCGAGGGGGTTTCCACCAGCTGCTTCAAAAACTTGATCTGCTTCTTCTTCATAAACGATGCTCCAATCTGTTTCCCCGCCCCAGGGCGAGGGCCGCAATGCTGCCGGACAACGGAAGCGCGGTCGGCCACCTACCAGTACCCCTTCGAGTGCTTCCGCTTGCGCTCGGGCTTGGGGGGCCGGAAATCGAGCGCCAGCTGGCCGTCGGTGATCTTCTCCTGCTTCTCCGCCGGGGCTGCGGCCTTGCGCTCCACCTTCTCGATGGTCCAGGACACCGCGCCGGCCCCGAACAGCTCCAGCATCTTCAGCCGCGCGTCGTGGGCGTTGGCCTTGGTGCCGGCCCGCGCCTCGCTTTGGAATTCGAAGAGGCCGCGCTCGCGGTCGTGGGATCCCTTGGGTGACTGGTAGTGGGCAACATAGGTCTGCATAAACGGGCGGTCCTTCCGTCTCTGTGGTTCAGGGGCCATTCTAGCACGACGGAGGCCCCGCCTTGAAAGCCAAACAGGCCACCGCTGGAAAACCAACGATGGCCTGCTCATTGTTATGGAGCCGGTGACAGGAATCGAACCCGCAACCCACTGATTACAAATCAGTTGCTCTACCGTTGAGCCACACCGGCACCGTGCATGCGGCACCTCTCCCTCCCCGAAGATGACGCCGCATCTGCTTATTGTACGACAAGCTTTCCATTTAGGGAAGTTGCAACAGCGCAACGGCGCAGCCGGCGCACAAGACCGCGACCGCGTGCCCCGATGCGGTTACTCCTTGGCGCCCCACTGCTCGTAGTAGGCATCGATGGCCGCCGCGATGTCGTCGTCGATGACCACGCGGCCGGCCACCTCGTGGTTGTGCAGGCATTCCTTCACCTCGGCCATGGACACGATGGAGGCCACCGGGAAGCCGTACTTCGCCTCGATCTCCTTCTGGGCCGTGGTCACGCCGCCCTTGCCCACTTCCATGCGGTTCAGAGACACGATGAGGCCGCGCACGTCCACGTCGGCCGCCGCCATCAGGATGGGGTACGTCTCGTCGATGGACTTGCCCGAGGTGGTCACGTCCTCCACCATGATGACGCGATCGCCGTCATGCAGCTCGGCGCCGAGCAGGTTGCCCGCATCGGCCCCGTGGTCCTTCACTTCCTTGCGGTTGCAGCAGTACTTCACTTCCTTGCCGTAGAGCTCCTGCAGCGCCATGGCGGTGACCACGGCCAGGGGGATGCCCTTGTAGGCCGGCCCGAACACCACGTCGAAGTCGAGCCCGAAGTTGTCGTTGATGGCCTGGGCGTAGTACAGGCCCAGACGGTGCAGCTGCTCGCCGGTCACATAGGCGCCCGCGTTCATGAAGAACGGCGACTTGCGCCCGCTCTTCAACGTGAAGTCGCCGAACTTCAGCACGTCGCTTTCCACCATGAACTCGATGAACTCGCGCTTGTAAGCCTCCATGGCCATCCTTTCGCTCCGGGGACCCTCTCATTTTCCATGGCCACCATGATACCCGATTCGGCAGAGGGTGCGACCGCGCGGCGACAGGTTAGCGGTTAGTTGACACCCGAACATATATTCGGTTATTATAGCGTACATCCATTCGGGCGAACGGGTGTGCTTGTTTAGAAGCGATCTCAGGGAAGGAGGCCGGGCCGTGAACGTTATCGAGAAGCTGGAAGTGCTGGCCGATGCAGCGAAGTACGATGTGGCCTGCACTTCCTCCGGCGTGCAGCGTTCGGGGAAGAAGGGGCAGCTGGGCGCGGCGCACCAGGCGGGCTGCTGCCATTCCTTCACACCCGACGGACGCTGCGTCACGCTGCTGAAGGTGCTTATGACCAACGCTTGTGTCTACGACTGCGCCTACTGCGTGAACCGTGCCAGCAACGCCATGGTCCCGCGCACGGCCTTCACCCCGCGGGAACTGGCCGACCTTACCATCGGGTTCTACCGTCGCAACTACATCGAGGGGCTCTTCCTGTCGTCGGGGGTGGCCGGCTGCCCCGACCGCACTACTGAGCTCATGGTGCAGGCCCTGCGCATCCTGCGGGAAGAATACGGCTTTCGCGGCTACATCCACACCAAGACCATCCCCGGCACGTCCCTGGAACTCATCGACGAGCTGGGCCGCCTGTCCGACCGCCTCTCGGTGAACCTGGAATTGCCGAGCAAGCAGAGCCTGGGGCTTCTGGCCCCCAACAAGTCGCGCCACTCCATCCTAACCCCCATGCGCCACATCTTCGAGTCGGTGGCCGAAGATAAGGAATCCCGCGCCCTCGCCCAGCGCCGCACCACGGTGTACCGGGAGAAGAGAATGGCCCGAAAGACGCGGGCCTTCGCCCCGGCGGGCCAGTCCACCCAGATGATCATCGGCGCCACCCCGGAAAGCGACTACCAGATCCTGAACCTGTCGGCAGCGCTCTACACCCAGCTGTCCTTGAAGCGCGTGTTCTTCAGCGCCTATCTGCCCGTGGTGGCCGACCCGCTCCTGCCCGCCACCGATGCCGTGCAGCTGAATCGCGAGCACCGCCTGTACCAGGCCGATTGGCTTCTGCGCTACTACGGTTTCAACGTGAGCGAGATCATCGACGAGGAGAATCCCTTCCTCGCTCCCGATGTGGATCCGAAGGCCAACTGGGCCTTAAACCACCTGGATTTCTTCCCCGTAGAGGTGAACACCGCACCCCTCGAGGCGCTGCTGCGCGTGCCTGGCATCGGCGTGCGCGGGGCGCGGCTCATCCTGCAGGCCCGGCGCCAATCCACCCTGGGCGAGGCGGAGCTGCGCCGCCTCGGCATCGCCTACAAGCGCGCCCGCTACTTCATCACCATGAACGGCGCCTACGGAGGCTCCGGCATCGACTTCTCCCGCGATGCGCTGCACGCGCGCCTCTCCGCCCCCATCGAGGGCGGCCGCCACGGGCGCCGAGCAGATCGGGCCGTGCAGGGCCAGATGAGCCTCTTCGAGGCGGCGGACGCGCCGCCGGTGCTCCCCGAGGCGAGCCCCGCCAACCGCGCCGCCCTCGATGTCGCCTTCGAGGCCCAGCGCCGCGCTCTGGCCCCGGCGGCGCCGACCCGGGCGATGGCCGACGGCGCTGGGGGCGAGCGGCGGACGGCCCTCGACGCAGAAGCGTCCCGCACCAGAGATGAAAGCTCGCTGCGCGAGAACGCCCCGCACGATGACGATGCCCGCGAGCCACTGCTCTCCGTAGCCTAGGAGAGCGTCGTGCACCGCGCAAACGCTACCGCGCCCGCAAGCCCCGCCCTGGTCGGCGCATACCCGGCCGGAGCGGACGCGTCCCCCTTCGCGGCGGGCAGCCCCCACCACCTTCCCCTCGCAGCCGTCCCATCGGCCGCCCCTGACGACATCTACGACGAGGTAGCCTACGCCTACGACGGCACCTTGGAGGGACTGCTCTCGGCCATCTTCGCCGCCTACGAGCGCCATGAGAACCCGACCGACGTAGTGCCCGAAAGTCGGCTGCAGCCCCGCCTGGGCCAGCGGGTAGCGGCCATCCCCACGAACATGAGCCATGCGGCCCGGGTGCTGCGCGGCGTGAAGCGAGCCTGCGGCTGGCGGGCGGCCCATGCCGTGAAGCAGGCCAGCTGCTCCGACGAGCCCGATGCGGGCACGGCTGCCTACCGCTTCGTGCGCTACGCCATGGACGAGCAGAAGCACCACAACTGCGAGCGCTGCCGCAAGCGATCGTCCTGCCCCGGGCGCAGCGGTGCGGGCCCCTGCCCCAAGATGCGGGGCCGCGCCCTCTCAGACATCACCCATCCGGCCGTGGAGCGGCTCTTCCGCATCTCCCGCTCCATCAGTCAGGAATGCGAGCACCTGCGCCAGTTCGTCCGTTTCCAACACCTGCAGGGCGAGAGCGTGGGCGACGACACCGGCACCGAAGTGTGGTTCGCCCGGGTGAACCCCAAAGCCTCGGTGGTACCACTGGTCATGGACCACTTCGTGGAGCGGCTCGGCGTGCAGCCCTTCATCATCTACGACGAGGTGCACGAGTTGGCCGGCGTCTACGACGGAGGCGACTGGCACCTCGTGGCCACCGCCGGCCAAGGCGATCTCGCCCGGGCCCTCCCCGATCCCACGGCCGACGAGGCCCTCTTCAGCGAGGCCTGGCGCACCTTCTACCGTTCGGTATCGGTGGATGCCCGCTACCATCCCGAGCTGCGCCGACAGTTCATGCCCAAGCGCTTCTGGAAGAACCTCACCGAGCTTCAGGAGAGCCCCGCTACCCTGCGCACGGCCCGATCTTAGCCCCGCACGCAAAGCGGGGACACCTCCTGGGCGCCCCCGCTCGTCTTCCCTGGAACCGACGCGCCCCGCAGGGCGGCCCTCGTTTCGCGCACGCCCCTCTACAGGCTGAACAGCAGCTCGCTCGCCGGAGCCGTCAGCTTACCGGGCACCGGGCGCTCGCACTCGTAGGCCAGTCCCACGGCCGGCCCCACGTGCACGCCGATCACGGGACTCACGGGCAGCACGTCCACGGCCCGCCCCACCACCGGCTCGATAGCTTCGCGAGCCCACGTCACCGCCGGCGCAGCCGATCCGATATAGTGCACCACCACGCGCTTGAGGCCACAGGCCCCAATGTCCTCCTTGAACACGTCCACCATGCGCGCCAGCGTCTTCTTCCACGTGCGCACCTTGGCCAGGGTGGTAGTCTCCCAATCGGCCACGGTCAGCACCGGGGAGATCTGCAGCAAGCCGCCGAGCAGGGCCGAAGCGCCCCCGATGCGACCGCCCGCCTTCAGGAACGCCAGGCTCTCGGGAGCAAAGATGAACCGCGATGCCGCCACGGCATCGGTGGCCGCCGCCGCGCAGCCCTCCAAATCGGCACCGCCATCGCGGGCATCGGCGGCATCCAGCACCGCGAACATCTCATCGCCGCAGTTCGACGTGGAATCGATCAGCGTGCAGCGGAACTGCTCATAGCGTTCCTTGCAGGCCCGGGCGCTGTGCACGGCGCTCTCGAAGGTGCCCGACATCTTCGACGACAGGAAGATGCCCAGCACTTCATCGCGTGCCTCGGCCGCCCGATCGAAGATCGCCTCCAGCGCGTGCAGCGACGGCTGGCTCGAGGTCGGCGGTTGCTCGATCATGTCATAGATATCCTCGTAGAACGCATCCACGTCCATGTCGGTCTCGCGGTACTCGCGACCATCGCGGTTCACGTACAGCGACACCACTTCGATATCGCGCTCGCGCACCACATCAGCGGGAATCGAGGCCACGGAATCGGTGACGATCTTGATCACGGGGGTCTCCTTTCGAAGAGACGGGCCGATGCGCGCCCCTACGGGGCCCGCGCGCTTTCACCTCTTCATCCTACACTATTGGGCCCGAGCCGCCCGCCACAGCGAGGGAAGTTTACAGCCCTGTGAAGTCGAAGGCGGGGATGAAGCTCTCCTCGGCCGCGCCACCCTCCTGCCAGAAGTAGTCCGACACCCCCAGCTCGTCGGCGAAGTCCAGCAGCGCCTCGTACTCCTCATCGGGCACAGTTTCGGCCAGTTCGGGACAGCCCGCCAGCGCCGAGGCGGCCCGGGCGCTGCCCGCTTCGGCCGCGCGAACGAGCACCGGCGTGTACTGGTTCATGAGCGAGAGGCGGATGGCGCCGCCGAAGCGCCCGTACAAAAGCCGCACCACGGCCTTGGAGTTCTCCAGGGCCCCGGGCAACATAAGATGGCGTACCACCACGCCGCCGGTCAAGCGCTCTTGGCCGCGGTACTCATCGTAGGCGCAGGGCCCCACCGCCCGCACCATAGCCTCAAGGGCGGCCAGGGCCGTCTCCGGGTAGTCGGCTGCGTGGGAGTAGCGGCGCGCGAGCACGCCGTCGGCGTACTTGAAGTCGGTGAGATAGGCGTCCACACACCCCGCGTTCGCCTCCACGGCGGCCACGGTCTCGTACCCGCTCGTGTTCCACAGCACCGGCAGACACATCCCCGCCGCCCGCGCGAGTCCCACCGCCGCGCGAATCTGCGGCGCGTAGTGCGTGGGCGTCACGCAGTTGATGTTCAGGGCGCCCGCCGCCTCCAACTCCCCCATGATGGCCGCCAACCGCTCCACGGTGATCTCTCGGGCATGCTCGGCCAGCGCGATCTCGGCGTTCTGACAGTAGACGCAGCGCAGGGGACAGCCCGCGAAGAAGATCGTGCCGGAACCGCCTTCTCCAGAAATAGGCGGCTCCTCCCAGAAATGCAGCGCCGCGCGGGCCACGAGCAGGCGCCCGTCGGCCCCGCACACCCCGCGCTTCCCCGCCGCCCGATTCGCCCCGCAGGCGCGGGGGCACAGATCGCACGACGATGGCGCTGCGCAGAGGGGGCGCGGGCCACCTTGACCGACCGACTTCAGTTCTCGCATCTCAAACCCCTCAATCTGCGCAGCAAACGCCGCGAGATAGATCTTTCCAAATTCCAATCTCTCACTATGAGGCAAATCTATCCGTAGCAGGCGCTATAACACCTGTTCATGGTTTTCCATGGAAAACTTTTTGCGAGACCCCTCGCGCGGCGCAGTCTATTTCGCGGCGATTACTGCGCGAAACGACGGTCGACGGAAACAAAACGACGAATCAAGGCATCCCCCATCCCCGACACCGGCGACAGTCCGCAGCGTCGAGCAGTCCGCGCGCCGCCAAAGCGCGCGGAAGTGCCCTAGTTTGCGGTGTAGTCGAAGTCGTCGTAATCGGAGTCGTCGGCCCAGTCCGGGTCGTCATAGTCGCTCCAGTCCTCGTCCTCGTCCCGACTATGGTCACTGCCACGTCCGTAGGCCTGCTCGGCACGGGTCCAGTCGAGCCCCGCCGCGGCGCCGGCGGCCTCGTCGCGGTACACCAGGGCCAGGGCCGCCGGGGCCATGTCCGCCCCGCCGATCACGGCCAGAAGCTCCAGCAGATGCATAGTCGCCTCCACGCCGGGCAGGATCACCTCGGCATCGTCGGCGGCCATGAGAGCGGCCGACAGCTCGGCCAGCAGCATCTCAGCCGTGTAGTCTCCGGCGAAGCGCCGCTGCTGCACGGCCCGCACCACCGGGTCGGTGCTCACCGTGCAGAACAGCGGCACCTGATCGGCATCGAGGGCCCCCACCGAGCGGGCGGCCGCATCGTCGAGGGCCACGGCCTCGATAGCCGAAGCCAGGTTGGCCGCGAGGGGCAGGGTGTGCGTGCTGCGCATGAGCTGGGCGCGCCCGGGAGCGCCCACTTCCACTACTTCCCCGAAGATGGCCTCCAGGAGCGTGCGCACTTCCTCGGACAGCTCGCTTTCCGAAGCCACGGGCCCTAGCAGGTTCTCCCGGGCGAAGGCATCCTCGGCCACGAGCGAGCGCACCGTGAGGGGCGCTTCCACCATGACCAGGTCGTTCACCGTCGCCACAGCGTTGATCTCTCGGGCGAAGTTCGGCGTGGTGGCCGACAGATCCACGAGCACGGTGCCCGGCCCAGCGCTGCCCACCAGGCCGTCGTCGCCGAAATAGAGATCCTCCAGGGCCGAGGCGGTCGTGCAGAAAGTGACGACGATATCGGCCGAGGCCGTGTCATCCGCACGGACGAGCCCGGCATCGGCAAGGCGGCCCTGAACGGCCTTGATGAATGTGGGCGCGCCCACGTAGGCATAGGATGCGGCCATGTTACCTCTCCCCCTTCACCTTGCGGGCGATGCGGTCGGCCACGGACATGTTGTCGCGCTTGTCAGCGCCCCAGAACACCACGGCCAGCATCTCGGGCCCCACATGGCTGCCGATGACTGGCCCGATGCTGCACTCCAGCACGAACAGGTTCGGGTCCTCTTTCAGCAGCAGCTCCCGCAGGCGGCCAGCGTCCTTGGGGCAGTCGGCGTGGCCGATGAGGGCCACATGGCTCGGCCCCGAGGCATCCACGTTCTTCTTGTAGAACTCCGCCAGCTGCTTGATGCCCTTCTTACGGCCGCGGGCCACGCCCGTGAGGGCCAGCTTGCCGTCCTCCCCGATAACGAGCAGCGGCTTCACATCCAGGGCGGCGCCGGCAACGGCCACCGAGGCCGGGATGCGACCGCCCCGGCGCAAAGCCCCCAGGTCGTCCACCATGAACTCCTCGTTCACGAAGCAGCGGGCCTCCTCGGCCCAGGCGGCCAGCTCGGCGGCGGTCATGCCCTTCTCGTGCTGCACGAGGGCCTCGTAGATGAGCAGCCCCTCGGCCACGGAGGCCAGATGGGTGTCCACCAGGTGCAGCTCGAAGTCGGGATACTGCGCCCGCACCTGATCGGCCACCACGCAGGCAGCATCGTAGGTAGCCGACAGCCCGCTTGAGAACGCCAGGTACACGCAGGGCGTTCCCTCCTGGGCGGCCGCCGTGAAGGTGTCGGTCAGCGTCGAGAGGGCCACCTGGGCCGTGGAGGGCTCGGAGCCTTTGCGCATGGCATCGTAGAACTCCTGGGCCGTGGAGGACTCGAACAAATCGTCGGTGAACGTGCCTCCGTCCATCATGTAGGGAAAGCCCATGAGGGTGACGTCCTCGCGCTTCACCACCTGCGGCGGCAGGTCGCAGCAGGAGTCGATAATGAGATGGCAGTTCGCCATGAACGCCCCTTCCCGGCGACCCCACGGAGCCGCCTCTCTCGCATCGGCGCGGGCTCCGACCGCTCGGGTCGGGCCCCTGCGCCGCTTCAACCTATAGAATGTGGCGCAGCTCGGCCACAAGCCCCCGGCGCCGATCGCTCAGACCCGCCTCTAGCCCCACGGGGTACGTATGGGGGTTCAGCATGCGCAGCTGGGTCTCGTCCAGCCTATCAAGGCCGGCCGCGGCTCGCTCCCGGGCGGCGCAGGCGTTGCGGAACTGAGGCGCGAGCACCACCCGGCCCCCACGAGCCAAAGGCGCCAACAGCGTCTCGAAAGAAAGGCCCGACAGGTTCTTCTGGCGCAGGTCGTCCAGGGGATCCACGATGACCTCGCGACCGGCGGGCGGCCGGTTCACGTCGAAGACCATGTCCCCGGCCACGGTACCGTTGCCGTGGTAGTAGCGGCGCACGTCCAGCACGCCCGGCGTCGTCAGCTTCGCCGTCGATTCCGATATCTTGAGGCGATCCTCCCAGGGCGCGCCGGGGCCGGGCCGCACGGCAGCCAGCTTGTAGACGCCGCCCAGGGTGGGCTGGTCGTAGGCGCTCGCCAGCTTCGTACCCACGCCGAAGGACATGACGTCGGCCCCCTCGTCCAGGATGGACTGGATGGTGTACTCGTCCAAGTCATTGGAGAGCACGATACCGCAGTCGGTCAGCCCCGCCCCATCCAGCATGCGCCGGGCCATCTTCGAGAGCCACGACAGGTCGCCCGAGTCGATGCGGATGCCCGCCAGGCGCTCGCCGCGCTCGCGCATCTCCAGCCCCACGGTGATAGCGTGCTCGATGCCCTGCTCCACATCGTAGGTGTCCACGAGCAGGATGCAGTTGCGCGGGAAAACGCGGGCGTACTCCCGGAAGGCCGTTAGTTCGTCGTCGAAGGACATGACCCAGGAATGGGCGTGGGTGCCTGACACGGGAATGTCGAACAGGCGCCCGGCCAGCACGTCGGAGGTGGAGGCGCAGCCGCCCACCACGGCGGCCCGGCTCGCCCACACGCCTCCGAGCCCCTGGGCCCGGCGCAGGCCGAACTCGGCCACGGCCCGACCCCGGGCGGCCCGCACGACCCGGGCGGCCTTGGTGGCGATGAGCGTTTGGAAGTTCACCATGTTCAGCAGGGCCGTCTCCATGAGCTGGCACTGCATAATGGGGCCCGTGACCCGCACGATGGGCTCGTGGGGGAACACGATGGTGCCCTCGGGCACCGCGTCAACATCGACGGTCAGGCGCAGATCGGCCAGGTAGGCAAGGAAGTCTCCACTGAACAGCGGGCCGCCACCCGGCGCTTCCAGGCTGGCCAAGTAGGCGATGTCCTCCTCGCTGAAGCGGAAGTTCTCCACCATATCGGCCAGCTGGGCCATGCCGCAGGCCACCGCATAGCCCCCCTTGAAGGGGTAATCGCGGAAATACATGGTGAAGCAGGCTTCCTCCTCGGTCTTGCCCGCGTCCCAGTAGCCCTGGGCCATGGTGATCTGGTACAGATCGGTCAGGAGGGCGTAGTCCACGTTCATCTAGGCGTTCCCTCCCTTGTCGGAGGCGCCGGCGCCCGCCGCGCCGCCCTCTCCCTTGGGACGGCGGCTGCGCCGGCGGCGGCGTGGCTTGGGGGCGACATCCCCCTCGCCGCGCGGAGCGCCCTCGGCGCGGTTGTCGCGGTCGGGGCGGCTCGCCGCCAGGCCCGAGGACCTCTGGCCCGGCCGGGCGCCATTGCGCTGCTTGGAGCCGTTGCCGCGCTCGGAGGCGCCGGGGCCCTTGGTGCGGGACGAGCCCTGGCCGCCGCGGCCCTGCTGGGCGCTGCGGCCCTCGCCCGAGGCACGGCCGCCGTCCTTGGGACGACGGGAGCGGCGCGGCTTGGGGGCGGCGGCGTCCTTCTCTTCCCGGGAGGTGGACACACGCTCTAGGGCATGGCCGTCCTCGGCCGCCGCCAGCTTCGTGGACCGACGGCGCTTGCGGGGGGCCGGTGCGGCAGCGGGGGCGGCATTGTCGCCACGGCCCGAGCGCTTGCCGCGGGAACGGCCCGGTGCGGATCCCTCGGCCCGGCTGCGGGGCGACGAGGAGCCCCGGCGCGAGCCGCCACCGCCGGTGTGGCGCACCTTCGCCCCCTCGGCCAGCTTATCGGAGCCGGTGAACTGGCTCGTCGAGAAGATGAGCGCTTCGCCGAGCCCCGTGCCGCGCTCGCTCGTGGCCTCCTCCCAGGCCTCCTCTCCCACGGCATTGGGGCGGTTGGCCCCCTCGGGCGCCGGGTCGAAGTCGGCCAGGGGCACCTTCACGGGCTTCTCCCCCTCAACCTTCAGGGAGATGATCTCCCGGGGCACGTCGTGGTCCACCACCTTGGCCGGACCGGCCGGCGTGGACACCGTGGCGTTCAGCTTGGGGGCGCGGCCCTTGAAATCCTTGTAGGCGTCGAACTCGTAGCGCAGGCAGCACATGAGGCGCCCGCACAGCCCCGAGATCTTCTGGGGGTTCAGCGAGAGCCCCTGCTCCTTGGCCATGCGGATGGACACAGGGCAGAACTCGCCGCCGAGGCGCTTGCAGCACAACTCCTGGCCGCAGTGGCCCACGCCGCCCACCATGCGGGCCTCGTCGCGCACGCCGATCTGACGCATGTCGATGCGCACATGGAAGCGGCTGGCCAGCTTGCGCACCAGCTCGCGAAAATCGATGCGCTCCTCGGCCTCGAAGTAGAACACAGCCTTGTCGCCGTCCAGCAGGAACTCCACCGACACCGGGTGCATGTCCTCGTGGGCCTCCCGGGCCATCTCCTTGAAGATGGGCAGCGCCTCGCGGGACTTCTCCTCCATCTCAGCGGCACGCTGCACATCCTCTTCCGTGGCCACGCGCTCCACGGGGCGCAGGGCGCTCTTCAAGGCGCGCACCTGCTCTTCGCCCACCTCGATCACCTCGCTAGCGGCAATACCGAACTCGGTGCCGCGGGCGGTGCGCACCACTACGGGATCGTCTTTCTTAATCTCCAGGTCGCCGGGGTCGAACCACAGCGTCTTGGGATTGAAGGTCAGGTTAATCGGTGCGACCCGAATCATTGAGAACCTCTCTTACGTCGAACAGCAACGCGTCGATGCACGTTTCTGGGGATACATTATAGGCAAGGGCCCGCTCGCAGTCGTCCACCTTGGCGGCGGCCGCGGCCAAGCGGCCCGCATCGGCCGTCGAGAACAGATCGACGAGCACCTCGCGCACGTCGGTGTTGATGATCAGATCGGGGGTGCCGGCGGCCACCATCATGCCGTCCCGCAGCCACGAGCGCACGAGCGACGTGGTCTGGCGCAAGTACTCGGTGGTCTTGGCCGACAGCGAGCGCTTGTTGCGCGCCTCGATCTGGCGGATAGCCGACTTCGCGAGGAAGTCGGCATTCTCGGCCAGCTCCGTCTCCTGAGAGGCCCGCACCACATCGAGGGGGGCCTTGGAGGCCTCCAACAGCTCCCGGGCCATCTCCACGATGTCCCAGTCGTCGGCCCGGGCCAGGCGAGCCAGGGCCGCGAAGAGCCGGCTGCGGAAGGCGAGCCGCTCGTTGCCCGGCGCTTGGAGAAAGGCCACCGCCGCGGTGATGGAGCCGCCACAGGCCTCGATGGCCATACGGGCCTGGGGGAGCGCCGCCCCGGTGTTTTGGGCCACGATGCCGGCCGCCTCGGAAGCGGGGATATGGCGGAAGGGCACCACCTGGCAGCGGGAGACGATGGTGGGCAGCACCGAGGCGCGGGTGCGTCCGAGCAGGATGAGCACCACGTCGTCCTCGGGCTCCTCCAGCGTCTTCAGGAAGGCGTTGGCGGCGCTGGCCCCCAGCTGATCCACCCGGTCGAGGATGTAGATCTTCCGGTCGGCCTGAATGGGGGCCATGGCCGTGTCGGCCACGATCTCGCGCACCTGCTCCACCAGATAGCCGTTGGCGCCGGCTGGGGCGAAATAGCGCACATCGGGGTGCTTGCGCCGCATGACCTTGTCGCAGCGGTTGCAGTCGCCGCACATGCCTCCCCGGGGGCCGTGAGGGCCCTTGGGGCACATGAGCGCCTGGGCGAGCGCGTAGGCCGCCAGAGTCTTGTTGGAGCCGGCCGGTCCCACGAACAGGTAGGCCTGGGTCACGCGCTCGGACACCACCGAGGCGCGCAGGAACTCGCGCACCTTCGGCTGGCCCAGGATGTTCTCGAAGGCGTCAGCCACGGCGGTCTCCCTTCCCCGCCCCGTCGCCGCGGCTGCTCGCGGGGGCCGGGGCGCCCGAAGCGCGGCGGCCGTCGCGGGACGCCGCGCCGCCCGGGGCGTTCCGGGGCCCCTTGGGTCCCTCTGCCTTTTGAGGGTCCCGGGGGGCCTTACCGCCCGTGGGACCCTTCGCTTTCTGAGAGTCCCGGGGGGCCTTGCCGCCCTTCGCGCTCTTGCCGCGGGCGCCCTGCGGATGCCGGCCGCCCTTGGGCGCCGGCGCGCCCCCCTGGCGGCCGCGCCCCGAAGCGCGGTGGCGGTCGCGCCGGGCGGCCCGCTTCCTCTCGCGCTCCCGCTCGCGGCGCTTTTCCTCCATGACGGCGACCACGAGCTCCGTCAGGGCCGCCGGGTCATCACCGTCGGCGGCCAGGGCCGCGGCGGCCTCGGGCAGCAGCGGCGCCAACTCGGCCAGCACGGCGCGGAAGGTGTCGGTGCGGTGCAGCTGGGAGCTCACGATGCGCACCCGCTCGGGCTCGGCGGCGGCCAGGGCCGCGAAGCCCTCGGCCACACGACTGTGGAAGGCGTCTCCGGCCCGCTCCAGGCGGTCGGCGCCGCCGCGGCGGCCCATGCGCGAGCGCACGGCCTCCTCGGGAGCCACAAGCAGAATGGTGGCGTCGGGTACCAGGCCGTCGCAGGCGAAGCGGTTCGCCGCCGCGATGAAGGCGCCGTCCAGCCCCCGGCCCGCCCCCTGGTAGGCCACGGTGGAGTCGAAGAAGCGGTCGCACAGCACCACGGCGCCCCGCGCCAGAGCCGGCGCGATCACCTCGTCGACGATCTGGGCCCGAGCCGCCTCGTAAATGAGTAGCTCGGCCCGGTCGCTCATGGCGCCGTGGGCCGGATCCAGCACCACGCGCCGCAGGGCCTCCCCCACGGCTGTGCCGCCAGGCTCGCGCAGACATACCACCTCGCGGCCGGCCCCTTCCAACAGCCGGGCCAGAAAGCGGATCTGGGTCGATTTCCCCGCTCCGTCACCGCCCTCGAAGGTGATGAGCAGTCCGCAACCGTCCTGTCGCCGAGATTCAGCCACAGCTAGGCCTCGGCGCGCACGGCGGCGGCCACAGCGTCGGCAGCTCGCGGATCGAAGGGGTCGGGCATGATGAAATCCTCGCACAGCTCCTCGTCGGACACCAAGGCGGCCAGGGCCCGGGCGGCGGCCAGCTTCATGGGCTCGGTGATGCGCTCGGCCCGGGCCTGGAGGGCGCCCTTGAAGATGCCCGGGAAGGCCACGACGTTGTTCACCTGATTCGGGAAGTCCGAGCGCCCCGTGCCCACGACGCGGGCCCCGGCGGCCTTCGCCTCGTCGGGGAAAATTTCAGGAGTGGGGTTGGCCATGGCGAATACGATGGCGTCATCGGCCATGGAGGCCACCATCTCGCCGGTGATGGCCCCGGGCGCCGATACGCCGATGACGATATCGGCCCCGGCCATGGCATCGACCAGGGTGCCCTGGGCGTCATCCAGATTCGTCACCGCCAGCATAGCGCGCTGGGCATCGTTCATGCCCTCGTAGGCGCTGCTCAGAATACCGCGGATGTCGCACATGGTGACGTTTTCGAAGCCGTAGCTCAGCAGCAGCTTCGCAATGGCGATGCCGGCCGACCCTGCGCCGTTGACCACCACGCGGGCCGTAGTGTCCTTACCGGTCAGACGCAGGGCGTTGATGATGCCCGACAGCACCACGATGGCCGTGCCGTGCTGATCGTCGTGGAATACGGGAATGTCCAGGGCGTCGTTCAGGCGCGCCTCGATCTCGAAGCAGCGGGGCGCCGCGATGTCCTCCAAGTTGATGCCGCCGAAGGCCGGGGCGATGCGGATGACCGTCTCGATGATCTCCTCGGTGTCCTGGGTGTCCAGGCAGATGGGGAAGGCGTCCACGTCGCCGAAGCGCTTGAACAGCACGGCCTTGCCCTCCATGACCGGCATGGCCGCCGCGGGGCCGATGTTGCCCAGGCCCAGCACCGCGCTGCCGTCGGAGACAACGGCCACGGTGTTGCCCTTGATGGTGTACTCGTAGGCCGCCTCCGGGTTCTCGGCGATCACCTTGCAGGGCTCGGCCACGCCAGGCGTGTAGGCCACGGCCAGATCGTGGCGGGTGGCAATGTCCATCTTCGGGTCAAAGGCCAGCTTGCCCTTCCAGTCGGCGTGAGCCGCCAGGGCCTCCTCAGCAATGTCCATGGTTTCGCATCCTTTGAACAGGTTCTTTTAACCTGCTTATTGTAACCCATAGCGACGGACGAGGGCCGCACCAGCCCATAAGCCACGAAAAAGCCGCGCTGCGATCCCTCCCGCCCCAAATGCACGATGCACCCGGGCGGATCGCGATTTCGCGCCGCCAAACAGAGCAAAATCGCCCGCGACCCCTCTCTTTCTGCCCCGAAAGTGCAATGTGCCCGGGCGGATCGCACATTTGGGACATATCCATATGTCCGAAGGGCACCCTATCCTCTTTTTCCGCCCCGAATGCACGATTCACCTGAGCGCATCGCACTTTCGGGGCAGAAAGACACCGCAGCAAGGCCTCGGCGGGCCGACTTGCGACCCGAATGCACGATCCACCCGGGCACATCGCACTTTCGGGCGGGCAGAACGGCGCTGGCGCGATCGCGTCACAGCAACGCCGACTACCACCGGCAACATCGCAATCGCGTCGTCGGCAGTACCGCAACATTGCAATCGCGTCGTCGGCAGTACCGCAACATCGCAATCGCGTCGTCGGCAGCACCACGACTGCAATCGCATTGCCCGCAGTACCGCGGCGCGATCGCGCTGCCGACAGCATCACAGCCGCACGGCGGGCGACACCAGCCCCCATCGTCGGCAGCACCGCAGCCGCGCAGTCGAGGGGCACCGCGGCTCCACGGGCAACTGCGCCGCGATCACGCCATCGACGAAGCCGCTGCTTCTATCTCACGATACAGATCGCGGCCGCAAGCATCGACGGCCACATAGCAGGGGAAGTCCACCAGCGTGAGCCGCCGGAGCGCCTCGGTGCCCAAATCATCCCAGCCCACCATCTCGCTGGCAACGACCGCCTTCGCCAACAGAGCCGCGACGCCGCCTACGGTGCACAGGTACACGCTGCCCGTCTCGCGGCACGCCTCCACCACTGCCGGCGAGCGCTTTCCCTTGCCGATGGCCGCCACGATGCCCGCAGCGAAGAGCTGCGGCGTGGCGAAGTCCATGCGACTGGCCGTCGTGGGCCCTACCGAGCCCAAAGGCCGGCCGGCCGCCGACGGCGTGGGACCCGCATAGAACAGCGTGGCGCCAGCCAGGCCGAAGGGCAGCTCCCCGGTTTCTTCCAGGCATTGAAGCGCTCGCTCGTGTCCAGCGTCCCGCATGGTGTACACCGGACCCGACAACAGCACCTCATCGCCAGCGCGAAGCTCCGCGACATCCTCGCGGGACAGCGGCAGGGAAAGCGACACGATTCTACCCACAGTGCACCGCCCTTCCGTCTCTCACCAGCGGAACACTCGCGCTGCGCATCGCGCAGCAGCCCATGTTCACCGCCACGGGCAGCGCCGCGATATGGCAGGGGGCCGTCTCCACATGCACGGCCACGGCCGTGGGCAGTCCCCCCAGGGCGGCGGGACCGACGCACAAGGCATTCACCTCGGCGAGCAGCTCCTCCTCGAAGGCCGCGGCAGCGTCCGAGGCAGCAGGCGATCCCACCTCGCGCAAAAGCGCGTGCTTGGCCAGCCCCGCCACCTTGTCGAAAGTGGCCCCCACACCGAGTCCGATCACGAGCGGCGGACAGGCGTTGGCGGCCTTTTCCCTCACGCAGTCGAGCACCACCTCCCGCACGCCGGCCGCACCGGCCCCGGGCGGCAGCATGACCACGCGCGACGCATTGTCGGAGCCGCCCCCCTTCAACAGCACGTGCAGTGTCGCATCGGCGCCGGGCACGAACCTCACCTCGCAGAAGGCGGGCGTGTTGTCCCCGGTGTTCGCGCGGTCGAACAGGGCGTCGCGCACGAGCGACATGCGCAGGCGGCCGTCCTCGTAGGCCCGGGCCACAGCGCCGTTCACGCCCGAGAGCACATCCCCCGGCACCATCAGCGCCTCGCCCACCTCCAGGCACACCCACACGCTGCCCGTGTCCTGGCACAGCGGCACCCCGTCGGCCGCGGCGATAGCGGCGTTTTCCAGAATGCGGTCGAGCACCCCCGCCGCCCTTGAGGCGGAAGGCGCCCCGCCGGGACGCGGATCAGCCGTCGAAACGCCGCCGGCGCGCTCTTGGCATGAGGCCTCCTCCCGCGCCCGCTCAACGGCAGCGCGGAAATCCGGGCGCAGCGTCACCGCGCATTCCCGGATGGCACCGTACACAGCCCGGGCCACCGCCTCTTTGCTCAGAACCTCTTCCACAGCTCACCTCTTCCGAAAAGATGGACTGCCCGCCGACCGCCCATCACCGAATCTATTTCCCCCGGCCGCTCCCTGCGGAACCCTTCTTCGTGGAGCCCTTGGCGCCCTTCTTCTCCGCCTTGGCCTTCTCCTCTTCCTCTTTCCCCGGGCAATCGAAGTTCGGGCACAGCTTCCACGGGCCGCGGGCGGTCTTGATCACCACCATAGGCGCGCCGCAGTGCTCGCACACCTCCTCGGTGGGGACGATGTCGCCGTACTGGGGCAGCGGGTAGCGCGTGGCGCACTCATCGAAGTTCTCGCAGGTGACCGAACGCTTCAGGGTGCGCGGGTTGCGCCGCGCGATGAGCTGCTTGTCGAGACCCTTGGCCGCGCAGGCGGGGCACTTCCCCACCACCACCTCGGGCTCCTGGTTCGTGGGGCAGTTCGGGTCGATGCACTGAGTGCGAGGCTTGCTGCGGAACGCCGTCACCTTCACCTGGGGCATGCCGCAGGTGGGGCACTTCTCGGGCACCGCCTCGATCTTGCCCTTGGGAAGCGGGAAGGTCACGTCGCAGTCGGGCCAGCCGGCGCAGCCGATGAACATCGACTTGGTCTTGTGACTCGCCCGCAGCTGGAGATCCTTGCCGCATTTCGGGCACGGCCCCACGTAGGCATCGGCCGCCACGGCGTCCGACAGGGCCTCGGCCACTTCCTCGGAATGGGGCATCAACGTGGCCAGCTGCTCGGACAGAAGCTGGCGCGACTTCTCCACCACCTCGGCCTTGGTCACCGCGCCCTCGGCGATGCGGTCCATGGAATGCTCCAGCTCGGCGGTCATCTCGGCATGGGTGATGTGAGGGGCGAACTTATCGAGGGCCTCGATGACGGCGATGCCCAGCTGCGAGGGCTCGATGGGGTCGTTCTGCACGTACTTCACCTGGTAGAGGCGCTCGATGATGGAGGCGCGGGTCGACTTCGTGCCCAGCCCCAGCTTCTCCATCTCCTGGACGAGCTTGCCCTGGGAGTAGCGGGCGGGCGGCTCGGTCTGCTTCTTCGTGCAGGTGGCACCGTTGAAGGCGATGGTGGCGCCCTCGGCCATGGCGGGCAGCGTCTCGTCCTTTTTCAGGCCATAGGGGTAGATAGCACGGAAACCGGGCACCGCCAGCACGTCGCCCTTGGCCACGAAGGGCTCGCCGGCCACATCCAGGGTCACCTTCGTGCCCTCCACCGTGGCCGGTCCCGACAGCGTGGCCAAAAAGCGGCGCGCGATCAGGTTGTACAGCTTGTAGTCGGCCGCCGACAGGTCGTCGGGCGTGGCCGCCGCCGTGGGATAGATGGGCGGGTGGTCGGTGGTCTCGGTCTTGCCGCGGGTGGCCTTCAGGGGCCCGGCCGCCAAAAGCTCGCGACAGTAGGGGCCATAGGCCGGGTTGCCCGCGATGGCGTTCACCACTTCGGCCAGATCGAGCGAGTCGGGGTACACCGTGTTGTCCACACGGGGGTAGGAGATGTAGCCGTCCATGTACAGGCTCTCGGCGATGCGCATGCAGCGGGCCGGGCTGATGCCCTCGGCCGAGGCGGCCGCCATGAGCGAGGTGGTGTTGAAGGGCACGGGCGGGGCCACGGTGCGCTTCTTCTTCTCCACCGACACCACGCGCGCGCTCGTGGCACCCGCGACATGGTCCATAGCCGCGCTGGCCTCGACCTCCACCTTGAAGCGGGCCGTGGCGTGCGGGGCCTCGAAGGCCTCGGGGCCCTCCCCCGGGGTGGGACCGGCCGTCGCGCCGGCGTCGAAGGCGCCACGGATGACCCAGTAGTCCTCGGGCACAAAGGCCATGCGCTCGCGCTCGCGCTCGACGATGATGGCGAGCGTGGGCGTCTGCACGCGGCCCGAGGAGCGCACGTTGCCATAACCGGCGAACTTCACCAGGGTGAGGTAGCGGGTGAGCACCGCACCCCAGATAAGGTCGATGTCGCGGCGTGACCCGCCGGCCGCGGCCAGATCGTCGTCCATGGGCACCAGGTTCGCGAAGGCATGGGTGATCTCGGGCTTGGTGAATGCCGAGTAGCGGGCGCGGGACACCGGAGCCGTGGCGTTCACCTCGCGGCAGCAGGCCAAAGCATCCGAGCCGATAAGCTCGCCCTCGCGGTCGAAGTCGGTGGCGATCACGATGGAGTCGGCCTTCTTCGCCAGGTTCTTCAGAGAGCGGATGATGTCCTTCTCCTTGGGCAGCTTCTCGATGGGCGCGTAGATGAGATAGGGCAGCGCCTCCATCTTCCAGCCCTTCAGCTCCACGCCGTCAGCAGTGAAGGGCTTCTTCTTTTTGAAGGGGGGCACCGGCAAGGCGGCCGGCAGCACGGCGGGCACGGCCTCGCCTTCGGCGGTCACGCCGGACCAACCGCCGCGCTTCTTATATATAAGGGACGGGGTGAAGTCGGGCTCCAGGATGTGACCGCGCAGGCCGATGGTCACCCACTCCTCGCCGTCCACATCGAATCGGTACACTGGGGTGTTGAACACCTTGTCGGCCTTGGGCTTCGTGACACCCAGCAGATCGGCGATCTTGACCGCCGCATCATTCTTCTCGGTGACGATCAGCTTCATATACGATCTCCTCCCTAGGGCCGCGCTCGGGCGCGGGCCAATGACATTCGCACGATTCCCCATTCAAGTTTTACGTGCGCGGGGTTTTGCAGGAACGCGAAGGACGGCGCTCGGGGCCGCGTTTCCGCGTGGGGCTAAAGGATACACGATTTCGGCAGCGGCGCAAGAAGAATACGACGGCCGCCCGCATCCGCCTCCGCCGGCCGCGACCAGCCGGCCCGGGCAGCGGAGCGCCATCAGCGGCCGTGGTCATTCCCTGGACATCTCATCGCCAACCTTTGAAGATGCTGCGGGGTATTTATGAAGGAAGGACCGCCCAAGGTACCATGGACCTACGGCACCGTCGAATTGCAGCACAGATTCGCCGAAACCGACCACGGTACGCACCACCGACGGCGCCTTTCGCCGACCCTTCTGGTCGGGAGCTGACGAGAGTGGGTCTGCGCGGACCCATGGAGGATAGCAGGGAGGCGGCCCGAGAGCCGCTGGCGCGAGGAGGCCCCTATGGACAAGATCATCAAGGCCCTCATCGGCCTCATCTTTGCATTCATCGCCCTGGTGGGCATTTTCGGCATCCTGCCCCAATTGGGCCTGGAATCCCCTTTCGCAAATTTCCAGAACCCCCTGGCGGGGCTGTTCGAGCAAGGCAAGAACGCCGCCGCCAACGCCGCCCTGGACGCCACGGGCCTGAAGAGCAAGGCGAAGGCCGCTCTGGAAGGCAACCGCGACAAGATCGCCGCGGCCACGGGCATGTCCGACGCGGAGGTGGACGCCGCCATCGCCGCGCTCGACATCGACAGCTGGGAGGTAACGAGCCTGCCTGACGGCGCCACCAAGACCGGCTCCAGCTCCATCAGCTACGGCGGCACCGACGCCACCGTGACCACCTATGATGACCCGAGCGTCGTCACCGTGAACGCCATGGGGCAGGACGTCACCCTCGCCGTGCCCGACTCCGCCCAGGACTACCTGCCGTTTTTGGGATATTTGGGGTAGGGCTTCTGCATACCCCTACCGCGCGCCCTTGAGGCGCTTCTGGTAGGCGCGCACGAACTGAGAGAGGGTGAAGCACACCGCGAAGTAGATGAGCGCCAGAAGCCCGAAGATGGCGAAGATCTGCACCGTGGAGTTGAAGCTGTTCATGAGGATCATGCCGCGGCCCATCAGCTCCTGCAGCGCCATGGCGCCCCACAGATACGACGTGTCCTTGATGGTGGTCACGAACTGCGACAGCAGCGCCGGCACCATGTTGCGCAGTGCCTGGGGCAAGATGATGAGCACGTACATCTGCGGCGCCGAGAAGCCCTGGGAGCGGGCCGCCTCGTACTGGCCCGCGGGCACGCTGGCCAAGCCCCCGCGCACGATCTCGGCCACCGAGGCCGCTGTGAACAGAGTGAACGCCACCACGGCTGCGGGCAGGGGCGGCAGCTGGGCCACGAAGAACGTGAACATGATCCACAGCAAAAGCGGCGTGTTCTTGAACAGCTCCACGTAGGCGATGGAGATGCCCCGCAGCGCGCGCAGCCGCGAGCCGCGCATGATGGAGATGACCGCGCCGAGCGCCACCGAGCAGGCGATGGACAGCGCCGAGATGACGAGCGTGAGCCCCAGGCCCTCCAGAAGGAACCGCAGGTTCGTCCAGGTGAGCAGCGCCATGATATCGCTCATTTCCGGCCTCCTCTCCCGCGACGCGCGCCACCGGCCTGACGCCGCCGATCCCGCGAGGCAAAGCGCTTCGCGTGGCCCTTGCGGGGCTTGCGGGGGCGCGGATAGCTGCCGTGGGCCGGGTCGGGCCAGGCCCCGCGGTCAACCCCGTACAGCTCGGCGTAGGTGAGGTAGCGGCCCTTGTCGCTCACCGGCGGCACGAGCGAGGTCGTGCCCTCCATCATCGTCGTCACGCCGCCGGCCAGAGCCGCCGCGGCCGCCCGCCCGGTCAGGTCGTGGGTGCCCGGGGTCACCTCGGCGCCGTCGGCCTCCAGCACCTCGGTGGCGTCACCCGTCACCACGTGGCGGCGGCTGCGCATACGGCGCTCCAGGTACACCGCCGCCCGCGACAGGGGGAAGCAGATGGCGAAGTACAGCACCGCGGCCGCCCCGTAGGCCGGCCCGTAGTAGCTCGTGTCGCCGGCGAAGGAGTTGGAGAAGTACATGAGCTCGCCGCCGGCGATAAGGGCCAGCACACTCGTGTTCTTCACCAAATTCGCCGCTTGCACGGCCAAAGGAGGCAGGATGATGCGCATGGCCTGGGGCAGAATGACGAGCATCATGGTCTGCAGGTAGGTAAAGCCCTGGCTCTTTGCCGCCTCGAACTGCCCGCGGTGGATGGACCCGATGCCGCTGCGCACCACTTCGGACATGTAGGCGCCGTGGTACACCCCGATGGCCAGCACGCCGATCCAGAACGACGCGAGCGAGAGCCCCAGCAGCGGAAACACCGCGTACAGCACGAACACCTGCAAAAGTAGCGGCACGTTCTGCACCACCTCCACGTACAGGCGGGCCACGGCGCGCAGGGGCTTGAAACGCGACACCGACAGCATGCTGAAGACGAACCCCAGCGCCAGCGCCAGCACGAGGGCGCCGGCCGAGATGCCCACGGTGGTGCCGAAGGCGGCGAGGATGTCGGGCCAGCGCGCGAAGAGCGCCTCCCACTTATAGGGCGCGAAGATCTCCCCCATCACGCACCTCCCCCCGCCGCCGGGGCTCCACCGGCCGCAACAGCGCCATCGGCCGAGACGCCCGCATCCGCGGCTACGCCGTCGGACCCGCCCGCCGGCGCATCGTCGGCCGCATCCCCCGCGCCGAGTCCCGTGCTGCCGGCCGCCTGCTCCGCCTCCACGTCGGCCTCGGTCACGAGCGACAGCCCCCAGCGTTCCTTCAGCGATGCCAGCGTGCCGTCGGCCTCCATGGTCGCGATGGCCGCATCCACCTGGCCTGTCAGCTCGCTGCCCTTGGCCGTGGCCACGCCGTACTCCTGGGGCGCGAACTGCGTGTCGAGCAGCTGTGTCGTATCGTCCTGGTAGCCCAGCAGAATGGAGCGGTCCACCGAGAAGGCGTCCACCCGCCCCACCACGAGCGCGATCTTGATCTCGGGATAGGTGGCGTACTCGGCGAAGTTCAGCGTGATGCCGAGCGCATCGGCCGCCTCGCGCAGCTTGTCCTTCGTGGTGGCCGACAGCGCCACGCCCACGGTCTTGCCGTCAAGGCCGGCCAAATCCGAAATACCCGAGTCCTTCTTCACCAGAATGCCGATGGTATCGATGTAGTACGGCCGCGAGAAATCGTAGCTGCGGCGGCGGTCCTCGGTGATGGTGAAGGTGGCCAGCGCCGCGTCGAGCGCCCCGTTGTCCAGCATGGCGCCGCGGGTGGTGGCGTTCACCCCGGTGAGCTCGAGCGCGTTCGCATCGCCCTTGATGCGGGCGGCGAGCTCGCGGGCCACATCCACCTCCAGGCCCTCCACGTTGCCCGTCTCGGGGTTCTGGAAGCCGAAGCCGGGCACGTCTACCTTGGTGCCCACCCGCAGCACGTCGCCGGCCGGCGCGCAGCCGGCCATAGGCAGCGCAGCGCCCAGGGCCACCGCACCGGCCGCCGCGGCTGCCGTGCGAACGAAGACGCGGCGCGTGAGAAGTCGCTTTCCCATGACAGCCCCCCCTACAGTATCTTCGAGAGGAAGGCCTGCACGCGCTCGTTGGAGTCGGGCCCGAACAGGTACTCCGGCGTGCCGGCATCTACCACGAGGCCGTTTTCCATGAACACCACCTTGTCGGCGGCATCGCGGGCAAGGCCCATCTCGTGGGTTACCATCACGATGGTCATGTTCGTCTCGGCAAGCGACTTGATGACGTCGAGCACCTCGTTCACCATCTCCGGGTCCAGCGCGCTCGTCGGCTCGTCCAACAGCATAATCTTCGGGTGCATGTTCAGCGCTCGGGCGATGGCCACGCGCTGCTGCTGGCCGCCCGAGAGCTGGTCGGGATACTTGTCCAGCTTGCTCGTAAGGCCCACGCGCTCTAAGTACTCCAGCGCTCGCGCCTTCGCCTCGGCGGCGGGCACCTTCAGCACCTTCTCGGGCGCGAAGGTGACGTTTTCCAGCACGGTCTTGTGCGGGTACAGGTTGTAGCCCTGGAACACCATGGCCACCCGGCTTGCCAGGGCACGGCTGTTCACCTTGCGGGCCATAAGATCCATCCCGTCCACGGTAAGCTCGCCGGAATCGGGGCGCTCCAGCGCGTTCATGCAACGGATGAGCACGCTTTTCCCCGAGCCTGACGGCCCGATGACGACCACCTTCTCGCCCTCGGCCACATCGAGGGACACGCCTTTCAAGGCCTCCACGTGGCCGAAGTTCTTCTTGAGATCTTTCGCGGAGATAAGAGGCTCCATCACATCCCACGCTCCTATCTGGCAGGTTGCACCGAATAGATTGGTGGGATTGTAACGTTCAGCTTGCAGGTCGTGGTTTCGCCGCCGCAACGGCTTTTTCACGGCTCATTGACAGGCTGTCACGACGCGGCGATCGCCTCCGTCGCATCAGTTGCCCGGGCCGCCTCGGCGTCCTCGCGGGCCAGCACCGTCTGCATGGCGGCGATGGCGCACTCCATCTGGGCATCGTCGGGCTCGTGGGTGGTCAGGTACTGCATCTGCATGCCCGGCCACAGAATCACCTTCACAAGCGGGTTGTCCGGGTGGCTTCCCGCCCACTTCACCGTGATCTCGTAGGAGATGCCGGCGATCACGGGCATGAGCACGATGCGCGCCACGATGACCAAGAGCAACTTGGGCAGGCCGTCGGGCACCCCGAAGCCGGCGATGATAGCGTTCAGGGGGAAGATGGTGTACACCAGAATGGCGATGACCATGACCATGATGAGAAAGGCCGTGCCGCAGCGCACGTGCAGGCGCGGGAAC
Organism: Adlercreutzia muris; assembly: GCF_008831045.1. Taxonomy (GTDB): domain Bacteria; phylum Actinomycetota; class Coriobacteriia; order Coriobacteriales; family Eggerthellaceae; genus Adlercreutzia; species Adlercreutzia muris. The sequence goes on along the minus strand of NZ_WAJS01000015.1, from coordinate 30,705 downwards.
TGCCGGGCGTTCTCGGGCGTCATGGGCAGCCCGTGCTCGAAGCAGTGGATGGCCTTGTGCTCGGCGCCGTGGTACATGAACATGCGCTTGATGTCCTCCATGCGCCCGATGAGCCAGATATAGAAGACGAACACGGCCACGCGCAGGATGCCGTCCACGATGTTCCAGGCCAAGGTATGGTCGTCGTATTCTCCCACGATGAGGTTCGTGATAGCCGCCGGCGCCACGATGAACAGCACCACACCCAGCACGAGCCCCACGATCATGGAGATCATCATCTCGCGGTGCCCGAACTCCTCTTCCTCCTCGCGCGTCTCGGCATCTTCGGTCAGCGTCGTCTCGTAGTCCACGGCCTCGGTCGAAGCCTCGGCGGCAGCTTTCTGCTCGCCCTCCGCATCGCCGAAGGCGTGCAGGGCGGCAATCTCCAAGGCCTTGAAGCCCAGCATGAGCGATTCCACGAGTGCCCGGCAGCCGCGCACGAGCGGCCAGTACATCCAGCCGTTCTTATCCTGGCCGCTCTTCAGGTCGTGCTCTTCCACGTAGATGGCGCCGCTCGGCTCGCGCACGGCCACGGCCCAGTTGTACTTGCCGCGCATCATCACGCCCTCGATGAGGGCCTGGCCGCCCACGTGGGTCTTAATAGCTCCGTCCTCGGAAAAGGCGCGGGACAGATCGCTCTTCTGCTTTGCCATGGGTCCTTCGTATCTCTTTTCGCTCTCGAATACCTCGCTTGACGCGCCCCGACAAGCGGGGCGGCGCCGAACCGCCTACTGGTCCAACGTCGCGCGATCCACGCGCGGGAAGGGGTTGCCGCAGGTCATCTTCCCCTCGGGGCAAATGCCGTGCACGCAGGGCGCGCCGGCGTCGGCGAAGATGTAGGGAGCCGTGGGCCGCGCCAGCTCCAGCATCTTCCAGGCCAGATCGCGAATCTCCCACTGAGCGCGGTTGCAGCAGCGCAGCTCGAAGAAGTGCAGCAGCTCGCGCACGTTCATGGTGATGACGATCTTCGTCTCAGCGGCGTTGGGAAGAAGGTAGCGCGCGTCCTCGGCGGGAATACCGGCCTCCACCAACACGCGGTAGGCCTCGGTCACCTTCGCGATGGCCTCGTCGAACAGGGCGTCCGTCTCGGGGTCGGCGGCCACACTGGCCGGCTTCACCACGGGAATCTCGCCCTTGAACTTCACATAGCGCTGGGACTGCTGGTTGAAACTGGCGATGCGGTGGCGCACCAGCTGGTGGGTGAGCGCCCGGGACACACCGTCCACGGCGAAGGTGTAGCTCGCGTGCTCCAAGGTGGAGAAGTGCCCCGAGCCCATGATGGTGGACAGCACCGACCGCACCCGCTCGGGCGGCATGGTCTCCATGAGCTCGCTCGCGCCCACGGGCGCGTAGCACAGGCGCGCGGCCGTGGCGATGGCGCGCTCGGGGTCGGGCGTATGGTACAGAAGCTCTACCTGCATGAGGCTCTCCTTGAAGTCGTTCGCTGAGAGTCTTCGCCTGTCGGAGACGGCCGGCATCCTGATTCGCTCAGACAGTCCTCGCTTAGGAGAACAGCCCGCTGGGCTGTTCTCGTCGCTGCGGAACTCGCTCGGTCAGGACGCCGGCCGCCTCCTCCGCACTCCTCCTTGCTCGGGAGCCGCTATCAGCGATTCTTTTCATTCCGGAGAAGTATAATGGCTGGACGACCGACGATATGGCTGGGAGGCCCCATGCACGACGAATTTACACCCCTGCTCGGCTCAACGGATTGGAACGAGGAGTGGAAACAGCTCCAGAAGCTGCGGCGCCATGCCGACGACGCTTCGTTCTGGGACAAGCGCTCGGCCACTTTCACCACCAAAGACGCCCCGAACCGCTACGTGGAGCAGTTCCTGGCCTATGCCGCCATCCGCCCCGGCGAGACAGTGTTCGATATGGGCTGCGGCACCGGCGCTTTGGCCGTGCCCCTCGGCGAGGCCGGGCACAAGGTGGTGGCCGCCGACTTCTCCCGGGGCATGCTCGACCAGATGCAGGCCCGGCTCGATGCCGCAGGCGTGCGCACGGTCTTCCCCAAGCTCATGAGCTGGGAAGACGATTGGCCTGCCTTCGGCGTGCGCGCGGGCATGACCGACGTGGCCATCGCCTCGCGCTCCATCGCCACCGTCGATCTGCGCGACTCCCTGCTGCGGCTTTCCGAGGTGGCGCGCCGGCGCGTGTGCATCACCCTGGCCACCGCTTCCTCCCCGCGTGTGGACGAGCGCATCCTGGCCGCCGCGGGGCTGCCCTGCCTGATCGGGCGCGACTACCTCTACGCCTTCAACATCTTGGCGGCCGAGGGCATCAAGGCAGAAGTACGCTACATCGCGAGCACCCGCGAGGACACGTTCGCAACCCCTGAGGACGCCTTCGAGAAGCTGGCCGCCATGATCGACGATTCCTCGGCCGTGCAGGCCTCTGCTGCCGAGCGGGAGCGCGCCCGCGCCAACCTGCGCGAATGGCTTGCCGTCAACCTGGTGCCCAACGAGCACGCTGGCGAACCCGATTGCAAGGGCGTGGCCCAAGGCGCCTGGCGCCTCGCCGAGCCCCGCACCGTCACCTGGGCCTTCCTCGCCTGGAACACCGACGGCACCGCGTAAGGGCGTTCCGGACAGGCAGCCCCCTCCTTCCGCGCACCGAACATGAGGGCCCTCCACGCCGCGATCCATGCGAAAGAAAAAAGAAGGGCTCCGGAAATTCCGGAGCCCTTCGGCGTTGATGGAGTATCTAAAGCTTAGAGACGTTCCACGTTGCTCGCCTGCAGCTTGCCGTTCTGGCCCTCGGTCACCTCGAAGGTAACGGCGTCGCCCTCGTTGAGGGTCTTGAAGCCCGACATCTTGATCTCAGAGAAGTGAACGAACAGATCCTCGCCGTCGTTCTGAGAAATGAAGCCGTAGCCCTTCTCGGGGTTGAACCACTTGACAGTGCCTTCCGCCATGATGCTTTCCTCTTTCCTCCCTCCCGTCCTCCGAGAGGGGATAGTAACACGGGCCCTGAGGCCCCAGCTCCCCATTTAGGAGCGCCCCATCACTATACGCTAAGTTGCGCGGTTTTTCGCGGGGAATTCCCGCTATTCTGCCGCTTCCTCAAGAAAAGCCTCAAGTTCTTGATCGGTCATCGCCTCCGAGGGCAGTTCGTGCCCAAAAGCGGCGGCCAGGGCCCGAGCCTGATTCGAGCGCAAGGCGGCCATGTCATTGTTGCCCGCCTCGGCGTAGTAGCGGGACGAGAGCAAGAGGCTGCGGGCGATGGACTCCGTCAGGTGCGGGTCCACCCCCGACACCTGCAGGATAGCGGCCATAGACTCCGGTGCCAGGGAAAGCAGCGCCTCGCCGTCCAGATCGGCGGCCTCCCCCACTGCCATATCCAGCATCCGCGCGGCCCCGTCGGGATCCTCCTCTCCCGCCGCCCGCTCCATGGACCGCCGAATAGCTCCCATGAGCTGGGCGATAATGCGCATCAGATAATCTTGCTCGAACACAGTTGCTCCTCCAATAACTCCGCAGGGGCGCCTTTCGGGGCGCCTGCCTTCCTCCTCCAAATGGAACAAGCCTCTTTCGCACCTTCGTAGGGGCGGGCCTTCAGGCCGGCCGCCCGACAACGTCAGCGGCCGCAGGGAGGGGCGGCCGAAATCGACTCGGACCGAGCTAACAACCCTCGGGCGCCATAAGGCCCAAGTGCTCCCAGGCGCCGGGGGTGGCCTGGCGGCCCTTGGGCGTGCGCATCATCAGGCCCTGCTGCATGAGGTAGGGCTCGTAGACGTCTTCCACTGTGTCGGGGTCTTCCGCCAGGGCGCTCGCCAGGGTGGTCAGCCCCACCGGGCGCCCCGAGAACTGCACGCAGAGCACCTCCAAAAGGCGGTTGTCCACCGCATCGAGCCCCAGGTGGTCAACCTCGAAGAAGGTGAGGGCCTCGGCGGCCACGTCTTCGGTGATGGCGCCGTCGCCGCGCACCTGGGCCCAGTCGCGCACGCGCTTCAGCAGGCGGTTCGCCAGACGGGGCGTGCCCCGCGAGCGCCGCGCGATTTCCAGCGCGCCCTCCTCGTCGATGGACACGTTCAAGATAGTGGCTGACCGGCACACGATGAGCGCCAGCTCCTCGGGCGTGTAGTACTGCAGGCGGAAGGCCACGCCGAAGCGATCGCGCAAAGGGCCGGTGAGCAGGCCCGTGCGCGTGGTGGCTCCGATGAGCGTGAAGCGCGGCAGATCGAGGCGGATGGAGCGGGCCGCCGGCCCCTTGCCCACCACGATGTCCAGCTCGAAATCCTCCAGCGCCGGGTACAGCACCTCCTCCACCATGCGGTTCAGACGGTGAATCTCGTCGATGAACAGCACGTCGCCCTCTTCGAGGTTCGTGAGGATGGCGGCCAAGTCCCCCGTGCGGGCGATAGCCGGCCCCGAGGTGGTGCGGATGGAAGCTCCCAGCTCGTTGGCCACCACCGTGGCGAGCGTGGTCTTGCCCAGGCCCGGAGGCCCCGAGAACAAAATGTGGTCGGCCACATCGCCCCGGGCCCGGGCCGCGTCGATCATAATGCCGAGCGACTCCTTCACCTTGGTCTGGCCCAAATAGTCGTCCAGCCGCTTCGGGCGCAGCGAGAAATCAAGCTCCAGGTCGTCTTCGGTGAAGGTGGGGGCCACAGCCCGCTCGCGGCCCTCGGCCGTCGCGCGCCCCGAAGACGCGCCGCCCTCGGCCACGTACCCGATGCCCTCTATGTCCAGATCAAATGCCATGGCTACCTATCGCTATCGGTTTCCCAAACGTTTCAGCGCATATTGTAGCAGCGCGCCCTCGCCAGCGCCCTCGGGAGCGCCCTTCAAGGCCACCTCGGCCTCGGCGGAGGTGAAGCCCATGGAGAGCAGCGCCTCGGTGGCGCCGGTCAGCGCCACGCTGGCCGCCGAGGCGACCCCGTCCGCGGCACCGCTGTCGAACAGCGTTTCCAAACCGCGCTCCAGCGTGCCCTTCAGCTCCAAAATGATGCGCTCGGCCGTCTTCTTGCCCACACCGGGAATGTGGGACACCCGCGCGATATCCTGGGCTGCGATGGCGTCGGCCAGCTCGCGGGGGGTGTAGGTGGAAAGGGCCGCCAGGGCCATCTTCGGCCCCACCTTCGACACGCCGATAAGCTTCTCGAACAGGGCCTTCTCCTCGTCGGAGAGGAACCCGTAGAGCCCCAGGCCGTTGTCGCTCACCGACAGGTAGGTGAGCACGCGCGCCGACTTGCCCACTTCCAGCTTGCCCAAATCTCCCTGGGGCATGGACACGGCATAGCCCACCCCGGCCACGTCGATGTAGGCCGTATTCGGCGGCAGCACCGCCGCCACTTCCCCGCTCAGAAACGCTATCATGCGAACCTCCCCGTCTCGTGGGTCGTATAGCAAATGGCCGCGGCCAGGGCGTCGGCCGCGTGGTCGGGCGCCGGATCGCGCTCGAGTTTCAGCAGGTGGCGTACCATGTATTGCACCTGCTCCTTCTCGGCCGTGCCCTCGCCCACCACGGCCAGCTTTATCTGGCTCGGCGAGTACTCGCCCACAGCAAGCCCCATCTCGGCGCAGGCCACCAGCGCCGCACCGCGGGCCTGGCCCGTGGCGAAGGCCGCCGTCACGTTGTTGCCGAACCACACCGTCTCGATGCCCACGCAGCTGGGCCGGAACCGCTCGATCACGGCTCCCACCTGATGGTGTATCTTCAGCAGCCGCTCGGCCAAGGGCGCATCGGCCGGCGTGGCCACGCACCCGTAGGCCACGCATCCCAGCCGCGAGCCGCACTGCTCCACCACGCCCCAGCCCGTATGGGCCAGGCCCGGGTCGATTCCCAGTATGATGCGCGCCGTGCCAGCCAACAGATAAGCCCCACTTTCCAAAATCGGTGGGGCTTATCATAGAACATATGTTTGCTGATTGCAAGCCGGCTATCTCTCAACGGATTGCGAGGAAGGTCCCGGCGAATCACAGGCAGGAAGCCCCGCATCCCGAAGTATCTCCTTCGCCAAGTACTCATCGCTTCGGCAATGAAGATCGGCAACACCCTCCTGGATCAACGGCATCAAAGGCGCGTTATAGAAGACGTCCATCGCCTCCTCGGGCGTCATCTGCCCGAGCCGGGCCATAGCATCAATAATGCGAGCGTACTTCATCTGCAATACGGTCTGCTTTCCTGCATTGCTCACGAGAGTTCCTCCGCCCCGCAAAATCTTAACGCGCGATCGATTGCCCGCTGAGTTCGGAAACATAGCTGGTCGTTGGGCTTCACGTAGGTCAATCGCCCCAACGCCTCGTCTTTGGTTATCTCGCCCGCGAAGTACAAATCGACCGTGGTGAACACACGGTCGTTGGCAATGCCGCCCATAACAACGTCCCAAGAGGTGTCGTCAGCGCCCCCGCGGCATGCCATGACGAAATCGAGCCATTGCTCATCGTAGGCCGAGAACTCGAGGACGGCCAGGGATGCAAGCGCATCTTCATCAAGGCCGTACTCCCCCACATAGGCCTTTCGGCCACGGCGAAGGAAGCGCTGGGCGTAGCTGACCGCCTGCTCCTTAATAGTCGTGACGTAGAAGCCACGCCCGAAATCGAGGTTATCGCGGGAATGCTCGGTGTCGGGACTGCTCACCACGCAGTCGGATGCATGGTAGACCCTCATGCGACCAGCTTCTTCTCACGCATATAACCGATGAGGTCTTCCATGAGGTAGTCTTTGCCGAAGGTGTGCAGCACATCGTAAGAGGCAACGATGTAATCCTGGAGAATACCGCTGCGTGCCAGCAGGTTGTAAATCTCGGTTTGGCTCCGCCCAAGTCGCTCGGACAAATTGCCGATGCAGTACGTTACGAATTCAACCTCTCGCTTCGACACGAAGACACCTCCTTCATCCTACCAGCAACCACGCTTTATTGTACCAAGGCGCCGGCCGGCCCCTCAAGCCCCAGCCCGTATGGGCCAGGCCCGGGTCGATTCCCAGTATGATGCGCGCCGTGCCAGCCAACAGATAAGCCCCACTTTCCAAAATCGGTGGGGCTTATCATAGAACATATGTTTGCTGATTGCAAGCCGGAATTCAGCCTATCGCACCTCTACACGTTGTACATGCCCGAGTTGGGATAGTTGGCCAGATTCGCAGGCGCGTCGATGGCGCCGAGGAACTTCCCGTCCTGGATGCACACCAGCGCATAGGGCGCCGAGGTGGTGTCATTGCAGATGCCCCACCACCCGTCGTGGAGGTAGCAGGCGCGGAAGTCCTCGGGGATGGTCAGCGCGGCATCGGCCATGGAGGCGTCGAAAACCACCTCTCCCGAAGCGCTCACGATAGCCGACCGGAGCGCCGCGTCGCCGCCGGATGCGCCGGCGGCATCCCCGCCAGCCGCAGCGGCGCCGTCCCCGCTCGTCGCAGCGGCCGCGCCGTCCCCGCTGGCCGCAGAACCGATCGGGCCCGCCGTGCGCACCCACAGCATGCCGTCGTTTGCATCGCTGAAGGCGTCCAGCCCCTCGCCCAGCGGCACGATCCACGCGCCGGCGCCCACCGAGTACAGGCCGGCCAGAGACTTGTTGGCGCCGCCATAGGGGTTCTGGCGCTCGGCGGACACCTGCACGATGCCACTGCCGCCGGGCTGGTCGTAGTCCAGCTCCCCGCCAATGATGTCGCCCTCGTTCACGCTGGCAGCGTCGAACAGCGGCTGGCCGTCGTAGCCGTAGACCTTCTGGTCGTCCGGGGCGTCCTTGCGGTAGTACCCGTAGCCGAGGGAGACGATCGGGGCGCCTGCCTCCTGACTCGAAGCGAGCACGTTGCCGCTCCCGTCCAGAAGGTACTCCTCGCCGTGGCCCGCGCGGGCCAGCAGCACCCCGTCGTGGAAGGCGTCGGCCGCGGGCCACCCCGAAAGCGGGCCCTCCGCCGCCTTCCCCAGCTCGAACGCAAGGCCGCCCTGCTCGTTAAGCACCAAGAACACGTTGCTCTGGCCGGCCTCCTGGGCGATCACCGTCAGAACGAGGCGACCGTCAGCATAGGAGGTCACGTCGCCCGACACGCTGGACTGCCCCGTGATGCCGGCTGCCGCCAGAACGGGATCGAGGTCCACCGCCGCCGCGCCGGTGCTGTCGAAGAGCGCGTAATGGGTCTGCTCGTCGTGCACGGCGTCCCACTCGGCGTCGTACTCGCTCGTCTCCCAGATGCCCAGCGAGAAGCCACCCGCGAAGGGCGTCTTAAGCACGGCATCGGAAACCGCCGGCACCGTGACGTTGCCGTACTCGTTCACCAGGGAGAAGCCGTCGCTAGCATGGGCGCCGAACCACACCGCGGGAAGCGCCGGCACCGCCGGCTCCGACGCGGCTGCGGGCTCGGCGTCGACAGCCCCCTTGGGCTCGGGATCGGCCGCCTCGGGCTCGGCGGCTGGCTCCTCGACCGGCGCGGACGCGGGCTCAGGCGCGGGTTCCGGTGCCGCGAAGGGGTTCGCCACGGCGATGCCCACCGCCGCCAGCGCCACCACCGCCGACGCGGCTATGCCCGCTACGAGCGCCCCGCGCTTCTTCTTGGGCGTCACCGCAGCCTCGGGCGCGCCGGCAGCAGGAACACCCTGGCCAGACGCGCTGCCGGCGGCCGTCGGAGCCTCCGGTGTTGCGGCGCCCCCGAAGGCAGCACCGCACTTCGTGCAGAACTTGGAACCATCCGGCATCTCATTGCCGCATTTGGTACAGAACATGTAGTATCTCCTTAGAACACTTCGATCTCGGAAATGGCGCAGTCCTCGTACTTCGAGCCGGGATACGCGCTCTCCACCGCTATCCGCAGTTCGCTGCCGGGATAGGTGCTGCCGAAGTCGATACGCTGGGAGGTCAGCCCGGCGTCCTCAAGGTCGAAGCGACCCACAAGCTCCCCATCGACGTACACGCCGACACGCGACGGGCGCGCGTTCATCTCGTAGTGGCGGTCGGACTTCTGATACCCGCTCCAAATGGTGAAGCCGCTGAACCCCTGCTCACCGCCACCCGAGAGGGAAATCCACTCGTTCAGACCCGACCCGGAAACGCCCTCGACCCAAGCGCTCTTCAAGTCGCCGTCGAGAACATTCGACGCATCGTAGCCGCTCGTGTTTACCTCGTCCACAGGCAGCGCGCTGCTCGCCTCGGCCGATGTGATGCCCTTGAAGGCCACGGGCTCGACGGCCTCCTCGGGAACCGCAGCCTCGGGCTGGGTCTCCGCCTCATCAGCCTGCCCGCCCTCGGAAGAGCCGCGCTCGGCCTCGGGAGAAGCGCCGCTCTGGCCCTTCGCCGACGTTTCGCCAGCTGCAGCCGTCGCGCCCCCATCCGCAACCTCGAAGGCAGCCGGGACGCCGCCGTAAATCAGCTGGGAGTCGGCCCGATCCTCCGCGAACGCGCGGAAGGGGTTCCAGAAGTACGGATCGAGGCAGGCGGACAGGATATTGTCGATCTGCGCGAAACGCGGCGCGTCGTAGTCCTCCTCCAGGGTGACGAACCGCTTGTAGGACAACGTGCACTCCCCCGACTTCGCAGCCCCGTCGCTTGCCGTGTCCCCGTATTGCGGCTGCCACTTCACCAAGCGGCCTCGGTCGTCGTACTCGAACGACGTGGAGGAGACGGTCGGAAAGCTCCAGCGCATGACGCCCGTGTTCGCCTCGACATCGCGGACCGCATCGGACAGCGCACCGGAGTCGGCATAGGACATCGTCTGCGCATAGGAGCCGTAGTGCCCCCAGCGGTACGACACCCGAACCGGCTCGCCGTCGCCATTGCGCTCCACGCCATAGGCCTTCGCTTCAAAGGAGCCGGCGTCAGGGCTCGATACCGACGATATACGCCCATCATCCCCGTAAGCGACGACCAGCACGGAATCATTGCCGCCCTCGTAGCGGTGGCTCCACGAGGCAAGGCGGCCGTCAGTGTCGTACGAGAAGACGAGCGTGCTCGCGCCTCCCTGGCCTACCACCGCCCGGCACGTCTCGGGCAGCCCGTTGGCGCCGTAGCCCACCGTGTACCTGTCGCCCATATCGGACGATGCCTGGGACAGGCGCCCCGCCTCGTCGTAGGAGACGTCCCAGTGGACGGCCGGCGAGCCGTTGGTCCCGCTGTCTTCCATGGCCACAAGGCGCCCTGCCTCGTCGTAGGAGTACTCGTAGCGCTCTTCCTGGTCGTACTGGTACGTGGAAAGGGCGATGAGCCTGCCGGCATCATCGAACTCGCCCTCGGCGCGCACTTCATAGCCCTCGATATCGCCCAGGTCGGGAACCGCTCGCGTAAACGAGCTGACAGCCCAATGCTCGTGCAGGGGCGTTGCGTCCAGGTTATCCAACCGCACGGCATCGTCGACGAGCAGCTCGGACAGGACGCCGTTACCTGACAAATCGAGCGCCGTCAGGGCGGTTCCCCGCACGTTGAGCGACGCCAGGCCGGTGCATGCACCCAAGGCGAGCTCGGTCAGGGGACTTCCCTCCAGGTCCAAGGTCTCCAGAGCGGGCGCTCGGGAAAGATCGATGCTCGCAATCTCGGCATTTGGCGCTGAGAAGACGCGCAGAGCGGGCTTTTCGCCCAAGATCACCTCGGCCAGCTGTACGCACCCCTCGGCTGAGAGCGACTCCAGGGCCGTGCAATCGGCGACGTCGACCGAGCGCAGGGCCTCGCCCGACAGCGCCAGGGCCTTCAGGTTGGGGAAGATGCCCAGCCCTGCCACGCTCGAGGCGCCGTCCACGGAGAACGACTCGACGGCCGCCGCCTCGTCGCGGGCCACCTTGCCGTCGCCATCGGGATCGACCTGGTCCAGGATCGCCTGCCTCAGGACCGGATCGGGAAAGCGGCTCTCGTCGATGTCGTAAGGAGCAAAGAAGACCGTCCAGATAGCGAAGGACGCGCCCACAACCGCGACCGTCGCCGCAGCGATGGCTGCGACCATCTTCACCTTGCGGGGAGACAGCCGCGCGCCGGAACTAAGCGCCGCAGCACCCGTCGGAGTCTTCGGGGTCACGGCGCCCCCGAAGGCAGCACCGCACTTCGTGCAGAACTTGGAGCCATCCGGCATCTCGTTGCCGCATTTGGCACAGAACACGGACACCTCCTTATGCCTTCGCCTGGCGGGAAATGAGCACACACACGATAGCGGCAAGGGAGGCCACGCCGCACACGATGGCGTTCGTTGCGCCGCCCGAGGCGGCCAGGCCCGCCGATTCCAAAACACCGTAGGAAATGAAGGCCCAGGCAAAGGCCTCAGCCGCCAGAAGCCCGGCGCCGATGCCCAGCACCAGGCCGTTGCGGCCGCGGGTTGCCAGAGCGCACACGGCACCGGCGACGACCACGAGGCAGGACGCAGCCCAGCGCACCATCGCCCCGAGCAGCGCCTCGGCCGGTTCACGCGACCCCTGGGGCTCGGCGAGGCTAATGGCCCGCGCGCGGCCCGACGCCGCGGCATCGGCGGCCTCCACCGCATCGGCTATCTGTGCCTCGGCGTCCAGATAGGTCGTCGCCGTGGCCGCCAGCTCGCCGAACTGGAACACCGAGTAACTCTCCTCGAACTCGGGCAGCGACACATCGGCGCCGGTAAGCCCTGCGAGAAGGTCGGCGCCGCCCGAGGCGTAGCCGCTCGCCGTCACCGCCGCGGAACTCGTGGTGAACCACGGCATAAGGGCGAATACCAGAGCGACGGCGGCCGCCACAACGGCGGCGATGCGCAAAGGAGGGAACGTGCCAGCAGCCGACGGGGCTTTGGGCGCCGCCGCAACCGGCCCCCTCGCGCCCGCAACGGGGGCAGAAGCCGGCGCCGCACCGAGCTGGGCGCCGCATTTGCCGCAGAAGGCGCTGCCGTCGGGCAGCTGGTTGCCGCACTGGGGACAGAACATGGCTACTCGCCTCCCTTCGGGGCGCTCTCGCCGCCGGGCGTCACGGTCACGTTGCCGTCGCCGGCTGCCTCCACCAGCTCGGACGCGCCCACTCCGGCGCCGGCGCTAACCGCGAGCGCTGCCACCTTGGCCCCGCAGCTCATGCAGAACATATCACCCGCGCCGAGCGGCGCCCCGCAGCTCGCGCACGCAGGTCCGGCCGCGTGCGCGGGAGTCGGCGCGGCGGGCGCCTGGGCCCGGGCTTTCTCGGCCGGGGTGCCGCAGCCGGCGCAGAACAGGTCGGCGCCGGTCATGTGCGCCCCGCACACCGCACAGGCAAAGCCCGTGGCGGCGGTCGCCGCAGCCGCGGCCTGCTCGTCGATGGCCGCAATCTGCCGCTGGCACTCCTCGCGCTCGGCGTCGATGCGGGCGATGCCGTCGTAGAGCGCCTCGCGACCGGCCGTGAGTGCCGCGTCGCCCCGCGTGGCCTCGTACAGGCTCGCCCCCAGCTGAGCCGCCAGGTTCTGTCGCTGGCGGTTCAGCTCGCCGATGCGAGCGTTCAGCTTGATCTTGTCAGCGCCGCGTCCCGCGGCCGCCGTCCCCCGGTTCACCGCCGAGGTCACGTTGTCCAGAAATCCCATGGTCATCCTTTCCTTACTCGATCCTTGCATCTATCTCACTGACATGCCAGGCATTCCCGCCAGGGGACACCGAATACCGCATAGAAGTAACGGTCCATCTTGCATTGCAGAAAACCCGCCGCATCGCCTCGGGCCAGGGTGCCGCGCCAAGAGGCATAGGATCGCGCTGCATCCCCATAGCTGATGCGTCCCTCGCCTATCATGCTCCGAAACTTCCGCAGTCGTCTTTTTTCGCGTTTGAGGCCCTCGGCGCACACTCGGCGGTGCACCCGTCCCCGCTCGTCCAGCTGGAACCGCGTCTTCAGAAACACGAATGGCGCTGTCGCGGGCACCATACGGAACTTGCGCGGGTTCACCGCAATACCCAGCGCCGCGCATTGCTTCTGGAACGCAATGGCGAACCGCTTCATCTCATCCCAGTCGGCGAACAGAGCGTAACCGTCGTCCATGTATCGGCCGTAACCGCGCACGCGCCACGTCTCCTTCACCCAATGGTCTATGCCGCTGGGGTAGAAAATAGCCCCGGTCTGGGAGGTTTGGTTGCCCAGGCCCAAGCCGCGTTCCTCGCTGCGCAGAAACAGCTCCACGAACCGCACCAGCGGCGGATAGCCCAACGCGCCGTCCATCATCGCCACCAGCTTGTTCACGTCTATGGACTCGAAGAACTTCGAGAAGTCGAACAGCAAAATACCCCCGACCGCGCCATGGCGACGGTAATGCTCCCGCAGGTGCCGTTCCAGCCTATCGAGCGAGAACGACGTCCCCTTCCCCTTCAGGCTCGCGCCGTTGTCGTAGATGAGCGTCCGGCGCACAAGCGGCACCAGCACCGTATCGCACAGCGCTCGCTGCACCACGCGGTCGCGGAAGGGCACTGCGCTGATCGAGCGCGTTTTGCCTCGCTCGCTCACCGTGAAGCGCTTGGCCTCGCCGGGCGCATAGGCGCCGGAAAGCCACATCTGGTGCAGGCGGGCGCACTGCAGCACGCGGTTCAGGCAGAATCCCTGCACATTGCGCTTCCAGGCAACCCCTCGCTGACAATGATGCGAGGCATCCACCAGCGAGCGCAGCGACAAGGCGGCGTCCAAGCCGCCCGCCGCCAAAATGGCATCGCGCCTCCGCGCTTCGCGCGACATCCGGCGCCGCCGGTAACGGCGCTCGCGGCGCTCCTCGCTTCTCAAAGCCATGCCTCCTCTCGATCTGACTGGCCGCCCGAAGGCGGCAGCGTTCTCATAGGGCCCCGCAGGCAGCCCTGGCACCGAAGGCCCTGCCGTATCAGGCCGCCCCTGGCAGCTGGGCATGAAAGGGCGCTCGGGCACGGCCGCGCCCCCATGCAAGCAGCGTTCGCCCACCGCCGTCGGGACCCATGGTTTATCCGCCGCAGCGGAAGGGATGCCTCCTCCTTCTGTCCGTTCATCCGTGTTCGCCGCAAGGCGGTTACTGAGCCGTCCATGAACAGAATCCGGGAACCACGCCATTGGAATTGCTGGCGTTGTCGTTGTTGTTCGGGTTGCCGTCGGAGTTCACGTTCTGGAAGTTGTCCGAGTTGTTCGGATTCGGAGAACGCTCCCACCAGTTGTTCGGCGATCAGGATGCACCCCGGAAAACCGGCCTGGGCCGGCATTTCCCAAAAATCAGGTATCGAAGAGCCCCAGCTGGGCCGACACGGCCGCCGCACTCTCCTTGGCGTAGTAGCCTCCGAAGCGCTTTTTATCGGAGGCCATCACGCCCTTCACGAGCTTGAACTCCCGATCGATGGACTCCACCCAGCGCAAGTAGCTCGCCTGCGAGATACACGCGCCGCCGCCGTCCTCGCGAGAGGGAAAGCGCTCGAACATCTCATCTACGTAGCTGGCGAGCACCTGAGCGTAGCAGTAGGCCTGGTTCAGGTGAAACCGCCGCAGGTCGGCATCTACCGCGCAGGTGACGTAGATGCTGTTGGCGGCCTTGGCGTGCTCGAGCACCCGAGCCGCCGCATCCACGGTGCGCTCAGTCAGCAGGAACATCCAGCGCTTCGGCAACTTCATAGCGCAGTCCAGGGTAAAACTGTACAGCCGCGCTGCGTTGTACACGTATTCGACGCTTGAAAGTTCGCGTTTCGATGGGGGTACGTTGCTCATCGCAAGCCCTTTCCGTCCCCCCCCCATGCCATATAGGCATGGGGGTTTAGATTGCAGGATGGTTTATAGACAGAAGCCGGGAACCACGCCACGGGAAGAGCTGGCGTAGCCGTAGTAGCCCGGGTAGCCGTCGGAGCCCACGTACCGGAAGCGGTCCGAGTAGAGCGGAATCGGAGAACGCACCCACCAGAAGATCGGCGAGTTCTGGTAGTTCTTCACGAGGATGTCGTTGGCATTAGAGGAATCGACAGCCGTGTCGCGAAAGAGCTGATACTCGAAGCCCTCGGCGTTGAGCACGGCGTTGTAAGAGGGATCGCTGTACCAGTCGATGCTCCCACACAGCTCCGCGGCCGAGAGCAGCCACAGCGAGTCGGAGGTGGTCGTCACCGCCGACACGTCCTGGGTCTCGCCCACGTTGTTGGTGAGCTTGTCCACGGGAGCAACGACCTTCTTTAAATCCTCGGGGAGCAGCGCCATGCCGTCGCCGTTCAGGTAGGCGCGCATCTGCGAGGCCTCCCAGCCGCCGGCGTTGGTGTCGGTCTGATTCATGGGGGCCTCGGCTATGGCATCGCCGAACATGAAGGTGATGCCGGCCTTGCCGCCGGCGGTCTTGTCGTCGTGGGCGAAGCCGACGATCTGGACGGGCACCGTCATGTTGTTGGTAAGCGTCACCAGCTTCACCTGGGTGCCGTCCAGCTTGCCCTCGGGCGTACACAGGTTGTACTTCTTCGCGACCTCGATGGCCGCTGCCTCGTCGCCGGCCGCGCCGATCTCATCGGAGATCTGCGCCAGCTCGTCCCACGTGTAGGCCTCCACCGCCGACTTCACCGTGGCGGCTTCGCCGCCCTGATCGCCCGCAGCGTCCTGGCCGTCGGCATCTGGCGCATCATTCGCGCTCTGGCTTGCCACCGGTACGTCCACGGCCTCCTTCGGCTGCACGCCCGCCAGCCCGAACCAGTTCGTCGCGAACCCAGCCACGAGCACCACTACGACCACGGCCGCAGCCGCAATGATGCCGACCTTCGCGCCGCCCTTCTTCGGACTCGGCACCCCGGGCACCCCCATGGGGGCGGGCTTCAGCCCGGCCGCCGCGGCACCGGGCGTCTCCGCGGCCGCCGCCGGGCCGCCCACCGGCGCCCCGCACTTCCCGCAGAAGGCCGACCCTTCCGCAACCTCGTTCCCGCACTTCGGACAAAACATACTTACCTACCTTTCTCATTACTCTTCTTTTTGGCAAAGTGATATATGGCTTTCTTCACAAGAAAGGAGCCTCCGCAAGCGACAGCGCTTATCTCCAACGTCAAGCTGAATACTTCTCCGCACAATGTTTTCGGATAAGGAACAAAAAACGCCACGAGCGCCAGCACACTAAACATCAGCCCCATGACACAGTCGATGTTTTGGCTAAAACCCCGCTCCTCCAAAGCCGAGCGGGCAAACAAAAGCACGAGTGCCGTAAGAAGGATGAGAACGGGTATCGCTGGCGATCTTACTTCAAGGAACGTCGATCCCGTGCACAAAAAGCACACTAGAAGTATTGCGAAGAAAACAATGACGTACGCGCCGTAGAGACACGTTCCGCCCATCCGTGTCGCGATCAAGCCAGTTTTTTGAAAGACACAAGTAACGCCAACGAACATGATGGCAGCTATCGTGGCCGCTCCAACAATGATAGCCACATCAACTAATCCGTTTAGAATATACTCAGCGATCGAATCCACCAGAAACCACCCTTCTGAGCGCGCAACGAGCCAAGGCGCCGAGAAACGTCTTGTGGCTACCCTCTATTCGGTTGTATCTCCGTGATTGCTGCGGAAACCTGCCCCGCGAAATTACTGCCCTAAAGCGCGGCGGCCTACGCCGATTTAACGGTGAGACCCCCCCCCAGGCATGTGTATGTGCGCTTGGTTAACAGCATGAGCGCAAGTGTATCACAAGTTGGCAACACCGCACGACGATTTCCGCTGACAGGAACGCAGAACGCGCATCGAGTGGCGAATGCCGCCAGCAAGCCGCAAGCCTTCTGAAGCTATTCGCCCTCCATGCCAAGAATCTTGCCGAATCCGATATCGACGAGAAAACCAACCACCTCGTCGGAATAAGCGATAGCCTCGCGAGCGTCCTCGGCGCTTATCTCGAAACCCGCAGGATAACGAGCCATGGTGACATAGGCTGACAGCTGCGCAGCATGATCAAGTATTTCCTCTGGAACTTCAATTTCCTTCGCCTGAGCCACAGCCTCGATAAGATCGTCAATCTGATGGGTGCGACCATAGCTTCCCAGAACCTCCAAGGCAACTGCTTTGGCATATTTCTCGGCACGTTGTTGCGCATGGAAAGACGCCTGGCCACCGAGATAATCAGGATCGGAGTTCATGAGAACGGAACAGGCGCGGGCATCACGTTCGGCAGCGGCTACGAGCTCTTACGCATTGCTAAGCTGCATAGATGGTCACGCCCTTAAGATACACTTCTTGCTCCACCGACCCCGCCATGGCTCTTCTCTGTCGGTAATCGCCGACGCTCGCTGCGATCACGTCGCGCTTGAGCCCTCGGCGTCGCGCCGGTGCGGCAGCTGCCGCCGCGCATGCCATGGTCGTATGGAGACGATCCCGTTCGTACCCATCGACGAGTACGAAAAGATCCAAGTCGCTGTCGGAAGAATAAGTGCCGTCGGCGCGAGAGCCGAAGAGAATAAGCTCGCGCACACCGGGCACGCGGCCCGCAATGGCCGAGGCCAACTCTTCTATCAGCCCATCGGAAATGCCCACCGGGTGAGCGGGCGTCCGTATTGCCGAGTTTTCCACCACGCCTCCTCTCGCGCTCCAAATGCTCACCGCCAGTGTAACACGAGAGCGGCCCGATGGCCCGAGCGGCCACCGCGGCGCAAGAAAACAATTTCCCAATCTGGAGCGTACTTACAGACGCAGGCCCATGCCGCCTTCCGGGGTGAGAGTCTCGCCGCTCATGAACTTGAAGTCGGGGTTCGCGAGCTGCACCACCAGCTAGCCGCGATCGTCTCCGTAACGCTCGCGCACGTAGCGCTCTAGAGCCTTGAAATCGCAGCAAACCGCGGCCATCTGCGCGTCCTCTCCAGACGTGGCGGTGCGGTACACGTGGAGCGCCTTGGATTTAATCCGTCGCGCATGCTTGTTGCAGTATGCTAGCTCTTCGATCAGCAGTCGCTTGCGCTTCGGATCTTCTGCCGAGAAGTCCTTAATCACCTGGAGACCCTTCGGGATGGGAAACATGAAGCTAAACCGCACGCACCCCACCAGCTTGCCTTTGGAATTCTTGATGATGAAGTTCGTCTTCTGCTGGCGCTTAAACGAAGATATGGGCGCGAAGTACTCATGGCCCGCAATTTCGAAGAGCACACCGCAGGCGAACTTGTCGTGCGTCTCGTATTTGATGTTCGGCACTTTCGGATCGACGGCCTGCAGCGCCTCGATGTAGTCCGGATCAACCGTATAGAAGTTCATCTCCTTCATGCCAGCCCCTTCCCCCTGTACCAAGCGAGCGGCCCGACCGAAGCCGAACCGCTCTGCTTACCAGCCGCTCTTATCGGTGGCGGAACACCTTGCATAAACCAGCCGCTCTTATCGGTGGCGGAACACCTTGAATAAACCAGCCGCTCTTATCGGTGGCGGAACACCTTGAATGACGCTAGTGTGCTGTAATACAAGCGAGAAATCAAGGGTGTTTCCGAAAACCGTCGCAGCATTCCACGGAAAGATGCTGCAAGGTTCTCCGCGGCGTACTTACAGGCGCAGGCCCATGCCGCCTTCCGGGGTGAGAGTCTCGCCGCTCATGAACTTGAAGTCGGGGTTGGCAAGCTGCACCACCACGCGCCCGATCTCGGTCTCCACGTTGCCGTAGTGGCCCATGGGAGGCATGTGCACGTTGGCCTCGAAGGCGTCGGGGTAGGCCTCCTGGAAGTTCTCCCAGCCCCCTTGCGGCGTTGCCAAGCTACCCGGCCCAGAAGTATCGCCGTGTCCTCACATTTCCATCAGTCTCCGCAAGCCCATCCGAAGCGAGGCCCTTCAGGTACTTCGCTGCAGTTTTCGACGTAATGTGCAACTCAGCGGCCACATCACCCGCCGAGAGCGCCCCTCTTTCTTCCAAGAGAGCAAGAACCGCAAGTCGCGTATTCTCTTTCAATGCACCGGAAGCCCGATCTCCCTCGGCCAAGCCCTTCTTCCGCGGAATCTGCGCTACGAAAACATCCCCCTCGCTCAACACGGGATCGGCCCCGAGAAGCGCTTTCGAGTACTTCTCCAGGTTCCTCAGTCCGCTTCCCAGTTCTTCGGCATAGCCGATTTGCGTAAAGAAGCTGGCAATGATGGGATTTTTCGGCATGGGGTTGAAGTCCGACAACGTCAAGCGCCCCTCGAAGAGGGCTCGACTCGCGTTCTCGGTCCGAAACCCCGACTCGTCAATAATGAGTTTTGCGGGAAAGGGGCTCGTGAACTCACGATGGATAAGCGTGTTGGACACCATTTCCCTCACTACGATATCGCGCACGCTCACCCTCCGGTCGCCTTCAAGATAGAACGGGTCGAGAAGATGCTTCGCGCAGAAATCGCGCAACGTTCCGTAGGCTGTCACAAGATTATCCCTCACGGTCTCCCGGTCATCATAGCGATCAGCCTGCCGCTCGCGAAACACCGCATCCGTCTTGTAAGCCGGGCAAGCCGCCAGTACCACTTCGCGGCGCCCGAGAAGCAGCGCCGCAGCTCGATTGAGGCCTTCGGCGCCCGTCTCGATATCCCTCGTGTAGAGCTGCGCACTTCGCAGCAGCTCCATGTCATCCATTTCGGCCCAGGGATGACCCGGTCTTCGAGATGAGGCAATCTGCCGGCACTTGTCGATAAGGCCAGGCTCCAAATCCTCGATGCGCAGATGAGGAAAGATGTGCTGCTCGGTAAAAATGGAGTACTTCCTCAGATAGAGGGATGCGATCTGAGTATCGGCCTTCAAGACAATATCCGCATCGGCAAGCCTATCGTATACGCGTCCTTTAAAGCGGTACACTCCCTGGGTAGGAGGCACCCAAACGCGCAAGACCCACTGTCCTCCGTACTCTATCTGCTCGAACTCCAAGCTAGGCGGCATGTTGAACAAGTCGGGGTTGCATGTGCAGTTGATGAGATTGCGCTCTATCTCAAGTAGATTTTGGTAGGGGATGCCTTGGATTTCCCCGCTATCCGTCACGCCCAGAAAGAGGCTGCCCCCGTTTCTGTTGGCAAAAGAGCAAATTGTTTCAAGGGAATCCCGCTCCGGCCTTGAGCCGCAACGCTTGAACTCGATTGTCGTAGATTCCCCTCGCCGTAGAATGTCCTCGAATACAGAATGCTCCACCACTCCCCCTTTCTTTTCATAGATACAAGATAAGGGAAGAAATAAGGGAATAAGGGAAGAAATAAGGGAATAAGGGAAGAAATAAGGGAAATTCTCCCGAAGAGTATCTGAACCTTCGAGACATCCGCACAACGGCGACGCGCCCCTCCCAAAGCCAACCGGCCCGGAAGGCGCTCGCACCTTCCGGGCCGGTTTGATGCTGCAGGTTTTCCGCGGCGCGCTTACGGACGCAGGCCCATGCCGCCTTCCAGGGTGAGGGTCTCGCCGCTCATGAACTTGAAGTCGGGGTTCGCGAGCTGCACCACCACGCGCCCGATCTCGGTCTCCACGTTGCCGTAGTGGCCCATGGGAGGCATGTGCACATTGGCCTCGAAGGCGTCGGGGTAGGCCTCCTGGAAGTTCTCCAGGGCGGCGGTCCAGGCCAGCGGGCACACCACGTTCACGTTGATGCCGTCGGGGCCCCACTCGGTGGCGGCCACGCGGGTAAGGCCGCGGATGCCCTCCTTGGCCGCCGCGTAGGCGCACTGGCCGAAGTTGCCGAACAGCCCCGCACCGCTGGCGAAGTTGATGACCGAGCCCTTCGTCTCTTTCAAGTGCGGGTAGCACGCCTGCATGTAGTAGAAGGTGGCGTACAGGCCCGAGTAGATGGCCAGATCGAACTGGTCGGTGGTGTGGTCGGCCAGGGTAACGCCGGAAGCGGAGGCCTGAGCGTTGTTCACCAGCACGTCGATGCGGCCGAACTTCTCGATGGCCAAATCCACCACATTCTGCACCACCGCTTTGTTGTCGGCGCCCGCGTTCACGTCGGCGGCCACGCAGAGCACCTGGATGCCGAACTCGGCCTCCAGCTTCTCCTTGGCCGTCTCCAGCTTCTGCACGTTGCGGCCGGTGATGACCAGGTTCGCGCCCTCCTTGGCATAGGCCGTGGCGATGCCGTAGCCGATGGAACCGGCGCTGCCGTCCTTCAGTGCCGCGAAGCCGGCGCCGGTGATGATGGCGGTCTTACCTTCGAGAAAACCCATGGAGCCTCCCTTGTCGAATGGCGGGGCACCGCGCTCGGCAGCATGTCTCCCGCGCGTTTACGTGCCTTTACCCTACCAGATTTCCCCGCCCCGATGTTTCCGGAATGTTGCACGGGGCGTCTGCGTCCCCGAAAGGCACCACGACGAGGGAGCTGCCCCTGACAGCCCCCCCCCCATGAGAAGAGGCGCCGCCACCGCCCGCATGACAAAAGGGGCGCCGAGCCTGAGTCCGGCGCCCCTTGCAGGTGCACGCTATGTGAGGCTGCGCGATTACTCGTCGAGCGCCTCGGCGATCTCGTCGGTGATGTCCATGGTGTGGTACACCGCCTGCAGATCCTCCAGTTCTTCTAGCTTGTCGATGAGGCGCATGACCTTCTTCGCGTCGGCCACGCTCACCTCGGTGGGAGTGCCGGCGATCATGGTCATCTCAGCACCCTTCACCTGGATGCCCTGGGCCTCCAGCTCCTTCACCACGGCCATGAGGTCGCTCGGCGCGGTGTAGACGATCCACTCCTCGTCGGCGTCCTCGTAGTCGTCGCCGCCGGCCTCGGCCACGGCCAGCATGAACTCCTCTTCGTCGGCCGCAGCGCCGTTGGGGCCCACCGGGTTCTTCTTGTCGCCGGTCTCCACTTCCTTGGACACGATGATCTGGCCCTTGCGGTCGAACTGGAACGCCACCGAACCCGAGGTGCCCAGGTTGCCCCCGGAATGGGAGAACGCCGCGCGCACGTCGGCAGCGGTGCGGTTGCGGTTGTCGGTCAGGGCCTCGCAGAGCACGGCCACGCCGGCCGGGCCGTAGCCCTCATAGACCACGGTCTCGTAGCTGGCGGCGTCCTTGCCGGAGCCGAAGGCCTTGTCGATAGCGGTCTTGATCTTGTCCTTGGGCATGGAATAGCCCTTGGCCTTCTCGATGGCAGCGGCCAGCGACGCGTTGTTGTCGGGGTTCGGGTCGCCACCCTCCTTGGCAGCCACGGTGATGTTGCGAGCCAGCTTGGAGAACAGAGCCGAGCGCTTAGCGTCCTGCGCGGCCTTGCGATGTTTGGTGGTTGCCCACTTAGAATGCCCTGACATGGATACGTCCCTTCAAAACACGAATACAACAGCGGTTCATGGTATCACAGCTCCTACCCCTCGTCCACCCGCTCCAGCAGCTCCTCGCGGGAGCTCACGCCGACCTTGCGGTAGATGGCCTTCACGTGGGTGCGCACCGTGCTCTCGGAGATGACGAGCGTTCCCGCAATGAACGCGATGCCGTGGCCGCGGCCCAGATACCCCAGAATCTCCCGCTCGCGCGGGGTGAGCGCCGCCCCATCGGCCAGCAGCGCGCAGCGGGCGGCCACGTCGCGCGCAGCCGGCACTGGCGCGGGCGGGCGGCCGGGCAGGTCGTCGGCTTCTCCCTCCCCCGCGTCATGCGAGGTCGCACCCCGCGATGCACGCCACAGCGCCGCCAGCGCATCGCCGATAAGCGCCACGAAGAACAGCGTGCTCACCACCAGAAGCGCCGGACCTCCGCCCTGCTCCTGGAAGGGAGGCAGCCACGCCGCCGCCACGCCGGCGATGGAGCACAGGGCGAAGCCGGCCACAGCCACGCCGTAGACGAAACCGCAGGGCAGCTCGCCCCCATGGGCAAGGGCCGCCAGGCTCGCCAGAGCCAGAATAGCGAGCATGCCAAAGAACACATAGGTCAGCCACGCCGCGAACCACAGAGGCGGCGTGCCCGCGGGAAAGCTGTTCAGAAAGACGAGCGCCAGCGCGAAGGTCGGCAGCGCGAGCCGGTAGATGACGGGCAGAAGCGGCCGCGACGAGCGCACGAAGCACAATGGCACCACCACCAGCGCCCCCAGCACGCAGCCGAGCACCTCCGTGTGCACCACGTCGAACAAGATGAACCTGCGCGCGCCCATGAGGAAGGCGAACACCATGAGCCCCGCAAAGGGCATGGCCAGAAGGCGGACCATGATGGCGAATCCACGGGCCAGGCTGCAGCCAGCCGCCTCCCCGACGGCCCCGCGGGACGCCCCCAATTCGCCTCGGCGCGCCTTCCAACAGGGCAGAAAGCAGCTGAGGGGCAGCAGCACACAGAACACGAGCAGACCCACGGCAAACGTCACCGAGGCTAGCAGCATCTCCAGAAGGGACGAAAGTCCCACCATAACCGCCACCCACAGAAGCGCCTGACGCAAATCGTACTGAGCCATGTAGGCGCCCCACGCCACGGCCAGCTCCACCGTGCCCGCGGCAAGGAGCGCACCAGCGGCCACGGCCAGGCCCGACGCCGCGAAACCGGGAACGGCAGCCGCCAGAATGAACAGCCCGTAGCCGGCAAGATAGCACGCCGCCCCCGCATACACCCACCGGCTTCCGAGCAGCCGCGCACGGCCGCCCTCTCGGGAGGAGAGCCATGCGGCCAGCATACCACCCGCGACAGAGCCGCCGAGCAGCGTGTTAGCGAAAGGGGCCATATAGGCGCCCGCATCGTAGACCCCCGCTTCGAAGAGCAGGTGGTTCGGCGCGTATATGGGCAGGGTGACCAAGAAGGCCGCCAGCATGAGCGTTTCCAATTTGAATGACGAGCTGAGATGCAACGGCACAACCCTCCCCGGTTCACGTCGCAGCAGATCGCTGCCTAGTATACCCAAAGTTTCCGATAGGGGACGTAACCGTTCCGCCATCTTTTCAAAATCAACTGTGACCTGGTGTTTAGTTGTATCTACCCCAATTCCGCGAGAGCCGCTTCCCCCCAAATACCCCGATTCAACGATTTCTCGCGCCCCCGACGCCATGCCACCATGGGGCCATCGCGGGGCAAGAGGCGCCGCGAGGCAACATCCCCGATACCTAAGGGAGGACAAGGGAAATGAGCAAGGAGAACCTGAAGGGCATGTCCCGTCGCTCGTTCATCGGCATGGGCGCCATGGCCGCCGCGGCGGCCGGCGTGGCGGGCCTGGCCGGCTGCGCGCCGACCGCCAACGGCAACGCGAGCGCAACCGACACCGCCGGCACTGACCCGGCAGCCCAGGGAGCCGGCGCGAGCGACGTGCACATCCATAACGTCACCGATACCAGCTGGATGACGCCCCCGGCCGAGGTGACCGAGTTCGCCACCGAAATCGACTGCGACGTTGTCGTCGCGGGCATGGGCTACGCCGGCATGTGCGCATGCCGCGAGCTGGCCGAGCAGGGCAAGAAGGTCGTCATGATCGAAAAGCAGCCCGAGGACACCTTCGCCGCCGTGGGCAACGAGTTCGCTTCGCTGAACGCAGCTATCTTGAAGGAGCGCGGCGTGCCGCACATCGATCCGGTGGAGTTCTACCAGAACTTCATGAAGATCACCTCGAATATGCCGAACCCGTCTTTGGTCATGAAGTTCGCCCAGAACTCCGAGGCCAACTCCAACTGGTACCTCGATCAGCTGACCGACGATGACTTCGCATCCATGACCACGGCGTTCTTCCCGCCCACCGAGCATCAGATGAGCGAGCTTTCCGGCATCAAGTTCTGGGCCAGCGTCTGCTCGTTCTACGGCCAGGAGTGTAACCAGACCAAGATCATCCTCTCCAACAAGGCCGTTGCCGAGGACAAAGGCGCCGAGTTCCACTTCGGCACTACCGCCGAGTACGTCATCATGGAGAACGGCGCGGTCGCGGGCCTCGTGGCGAAGGACGACAGCGGCTACATCAAGGTGAACAGCAAGGCCGTCGTCATCGCCTGCGGCGGCATGGGCGGCAATCCCGAGATGATGGCCTACTTCATGCCCGACATGGCCCAGGCCCTTGCCGGCAACGACGCGCTGACCTCCATGTCGGCCAATGACGGCCGCGGCGTGCAGATGGCCTACTGGGCCGGCGCGCACCTGGAGACGACCCCGGTGGCCGGCATGAACATGAAGGGCCTGGCTGTGCCCGGCAAGATGAACTGCCTGCCCCAGGCCGTATGGATCGATGAGTCTGGCAAGCGCTTCGCCAACGAGTACTATCCTACCAGCGAGCAGCGCGGCTACCAGACGGTGTTCATGAGCCGCAAGACCAAGTACGCCGTGGTGGACAACAGCTTCACCGACTACCGCCAGTACACCCTGCCCCAGCACGCCGGCTTCACTGCCAACGAGGAGAACATCTCCTCCCTGCGCGAGTCCCTGGACACCGCCTACGCCAAGTTCAAGGGCACCTACGAAGAGCCCGAGCAGACCGAGGAAGAAGGCCCGGGCGGCCACGGCCCCATGACCCAGGTGGAGTGGATCGCCGACGACACCCTCGAGGGCCTCGCCTCCCAGATGGGCCTTTCTGGCGACGCCGTCACCGAGTTCGTCGCTCAGATGGAGCGTTGGAACGGTTACTGCGACGCTGGCGTGGACGAGGAGTTTGGCCGCGCGAAGGAAGTGCTCTTCCCGGTGAAGGACGGCCCCTTCTACGCCTGCACCTTCGACCTGGTGCTCGGCGAGACCATGGTCACCATGGGCGGCATCATCACCGACGGCGAGCAGAACGCGCTGGACGCCAACTATGAGCCCATCCCCGGCCTGTATGTGTCGGGCAACGACTGCGGCCGCCGCTTCGGCACCGAATACGTGACCCCCATTCCCGGCTGCTCGCTCGCTTTCGCGCTGGTGCTCGGCCGCGAGTGCGGCAAGTCCGTGGCGAAGTTCCTCGGCTAGTAATGCCAGCAGGTCGGAGCGCCGCCGACATCGGCCGCGCTCCGACCCATCTGAAACGCCATTCCCGCTGCGGGGCCTTCTCCCTCCCGGCTGCCGCAGATCATCAATAAAGCCCCCGGCCGCTCCCTCCCCGGCCGGGGGCTTTCGCTTTTGTGAAAAGAATGTCCGGCTCCCGGCCGGACATCGTCGCCTTCGTTGCATGCGGCGAATCTGGTGCTCCTACTCCTCCCGGAGCCACAGGCCCGTCTTGCCGCCGTCCTTCTTCAGCAGGCGTACCTCGCTGATCTCCATGCCGCGGTCCACCGCCTTGCACATGTCGTAGATGGTCAGACACGCCACGGAAGCCGCCGTGAGCGCCTCCATCTCGATGCCGGTCTTACCGGTCACGCCGCAGGTGCACGTCACATGGATGCCCACCCGACCGTCGGCGCGCTCGCCGTCGGTCGCCGGCGCACACTCCACCTTCGCCTTGGTGATGTTCAGCGGATGGCACATGGGAATAAGCTCGCTCGTCTTCTTCGCGGCCATGACGCCGGCCACGCGCGCGCAGGCGAGTACATCGCCTTTGGCCGCCTTGCCCTCCACGATGAGCGCCAGCGTCTCCGGCTTCATGGAGATGAAGCCCTCGGCCACGGCCACGCGCTCGGTGTCGGCCTTTTGCGACACGTCCACCATACGCACGTCGCCGTTCTCGTCGATATGGGTCAGCTCGCTCATTTATCCTCCTATTTGACTCATCTTGCGGTCAGTGCCCACCTTGTCGTGGTGCTCGTCAGGCTTGGCGCCCAGGGCGCGCAGAAGCACGGCGCGCACGGCCCCGTCGTCGCCGGCCCGCAGGGCGGCCCGCACATCGTACTCCGTATCGGAGAACAGGCAGGGGCGCACCTTGCCATCGGCAGTCACCCGCAGGCGGTTGCACTCGCTGCAGAAGTGGCGCGACAGCGGGCTGATGAACCCCACGCTGCCTCGGGCTCCGGGAAACTCGAAGTAGCGGGCCGGCCCCCAGCCAAGGGGCTTGGCGGCCCCGGCGGCCCGCAGCGAGGGCAGCCCCGCCGCCACGGCCCGGCGGTTGATGGTCTGGAACAGCTCCTCGGAGGGAATGACGTCGCCCTTCCCCCACCCGGTCCCGGCATCCTCGCTCGTGTCTCCCACGGGCATGTACTCGATGAAGCGCACATGGAGGGGCCGGTCGATGGACAGCTTGGCGAAGGCGAGGAAGTCCTGTTCGAGGCTGCGCACGGCCACGGCGTTCACCTTCACGGGGTTGAGCCCGGCCGCGAGCGCGGCATCGATGCCGGCGAGCGTATCCTCAAGCCGTCCCACCCGAGTGATGGTGCGGAACTGGTCGGGATCCAGCGTGTCCAGGGAGATGTTCACCCGCGACAGGCCCGCGGCCCGCAAATCGTCGATCATGGCCGGTAGGAGCACCCCGTTAGTGGTCATAGACACGTTCTCGATTCCGGGGATATCGGTGATGGCGTCCACCAGATCGACCACGCCCTTGCGTACGAGCGGCTCGCCGCCCGTGAGGCGCACGCTCTTGATGCCGAGGCCGGCGGCCACCCGCACCAAGCGCTCGATCTCCTCGATACGCAGGATCTCGTCGTGGCCCATGGAGCACACGCCGTCGGCAGGCATGCAGTACACGCAGCGGAAATTGCACCGATCCGTCAGCGAGATGCGCAGATAATCGATCACGCGCCCATGCGAATCTTTCAAGGCTCCCCCTTGCTTCGTCTCTCGGAAGCCATTATACACAAGCGCGAATAAACCGCCAAGCGCCGACGGGCCGCGCCGCTACTCCCCCGCCGTCGCCTCGTCCACGAGGCGGATCAGCTCCTGATGGGAGTGCACCCCCAGCTTCCCGTAGATGTTGCGGGTGTGGGTGCGCACCGTGTTCCAGGAGATGGAGAGCTTGCTGGCGGTAGTGGAGGAGTTGTAGCCCATGGCCAGGCAGCGCAGCACATCGGTCTCGCGCGGCGAGAGTTGGTAGGCTGTCGCCAGCTGGTCGATGGCCACGCCGAAACGCCCCTTGCGCACCGGCTCGCCTTCCGCAGAGCCGTCGGCCTCCTCGCCTGCGGCCAGATCCTGCCGCAGCAGGTCGCCGAGCGAGGGCGCACCCTCCTCTATGGGGGCGAACAGCCGATCGAACTCGCGCTCCGAGAAGATGATGAAGGCGCAGGCAAGCACCACGAGCGCCATGGCCATGTAGGCGAACGACTCGCCGATAGCCCCGAACAGGGAGCCGAGCGCCTGCACGCCGAAGAGCCACCCTAGGCCGCTGCCGAGCAGATAGGCCCCGTAGCCGTAGCCGAACACGATCACTGCGGAGATGCGCCGCTGATACACGATGAAGGCGAGCGTGCACCACAAAAACAGCTCGAATACCACGCTCGCCAACGAAACCACCTGGGCGAGCACCGTGTGCAGCACCGACATGAGCGGCAGGCAGGCCACGAGCGCCACCGAGGCCACCATCACGATGGAATAGGCCTTGCCGAAGTTGAGCTTATCGCCTTCGGTGCCGACGGCCACGCATGCCAGGGCCGCAGCCAAGAGCATCCGCACCACCATGACGAGGCGCGATCCGTCCAGCGTGGTGCCGATGGGAGACACGGCCACCACCGATGCGTACACCGACGACACGATGCACGAGAACACGAACACCACGGCCAGAAGCTTCCAGAACGACCGCGGAAGCGCAGACCGCGTGACGACGCGGCCGCTTGCGGGAACAGTCTCATCGCTGTAGCGGGAGAGCGAGGCCATGCAGCCTGCCAATAAGGGCAGCCCCACAAAGGCCACGATGCCGGCCAAGGCCGGGCCTCCCGACACCGGTCCCCAGGAAGGCGACCCCACGACGATGAAAAATGCACAGGCCACAAGCACCTGGGAGAAGGCGACGTAGGCGATCACCTGACGCGGCGGCAACGCGCCGTAGAGCTGGGCGCAGCGCAAAGCGATGATGCCCAGACCCGCACCGAGGCAGAAGCCTCCCACGCGGAAGAGCGCGTAGACGACCTCCACCGGGAGGTACGCCGTCAGGTAGTAGGGGCCGATGGCGATGACGAGGGCGTTGCCCGCAGCAGCTAGCGCACCGGCGGCAATCGCCGTCCGCGGGCGCCGGAGCGTCTCCCTCACCCGGGGAGCGGCGAACGTGGCAGCCAGAAGAACCGCTCCCGCCGCCAGCGAGGCGTAGATATACAGCGTGGACAGGTTACCACCATTCATCTCGGTATCCGAAAGCCATGCCGTCCCCGAGCTGGCGATGTGGATGGACGCGAGCCATGCGCCCAACGACAGGTACGGCAGCGCCGGCCACGCCTTCACGAGCCTCGCCAGAAACGTCCGCGTCGCGGTCATATTCCTCCCCCTTAGCAGGGAGGCGCCCCGCCCATGGCGGAGCGCCTCCCGTTACCGTCTTCCAGCTACGATACTACTTCCAGCTCATCGGAGAAGGCGGCCGCGGAGCGGGCAGTTGCAGCAGCCTCGTGCCCGTCGGCCAGCGCACGACCCGCGCGGGTGAGCCCGTAGGCGACGAACACGATGGAGTACACCGCCACCGATGCGGAGGAGGCCGCGCCTCCGTGCAGGGCGGAGGGCAGAAGCATCAGCAGCAG
This sequence comes from Adlercreutzia muris, assembly GCF_008831045.1. GTDB lineage: Bacteria > Actinomycetota > Coriobacteriia > Coriobacteriales > Eggerthellaceae > Adlercreutzia > Adlercreutzia muris. The sequence continues at coordinate 1,466 of NZ_WAJS01000015.1, read as the reverse complement.
ATGCACGTACACGAGCGCGAAGAAGGGATAGGCCAGTTTCTGCACCCGCTTCCAGGTATCGGTGCGCATGCGCTTCTTCACGAAGGCGAACGACGTCACGCCGAGCACCACGAGCAGCACGAGCAGGACCACGGCCAGGGCGAAGGAGGCCACCACGTTGCTGCTCACCGCGCCGGCGTCGAGAAGGCGCGGCAGATAGTTCTCCAGGTACACCGCCATGTGCCCGAGCGAGAGGAACCACGCCACGATGGACAGCTCGCTGCGCACCGGCTTGAGCCACTTATAGGCGCGCCCTTCCCGGGACAGGCAGCCGATGAACATGACCACCGTGAACAGCGCGAGCGCCAGCTCGCACTTCTGCACGAGCACGAACAGCGGGCTCCACACCGCGCGCGGCAGCCCGAAGAACACGCCGTACACGTACAGCACGTCCACGGCGATAGCCGCCAGGTAGAAGGCGAGCGGGCACGCCTTCAGGGGGTTGCGCAGCGCGAAGCACGCGGCGACAGTCGCGGCCAGGATGATAGCGAAATCCATGGGAGCCTCCTACTCCTCGTCTTCCAGACGCTGCTCCAGTTCCACGGCGATGCTCTTGAGAAGCTCCGCGTCCTCCAGGAAGAAGCCCTTGCTGATCTTGAGGACGCCGCGGTAGAAGCGCGTCTCCAGAAGCAGCAGCGCCAGCTCCTGGAACGTGTCGAACCAGGACAGGATGTGATCGTGCAGAAACGCCGCCGACACGTTCACCTGCTCGAGCGCTCCGGCGTCGTCGCCGGCTTCGATGGCGGCCGCGATGCGATCGGAGAGCACCACCATGAACTCGCACATGAACGAGAGGTGATCGTGGGGGAAATCGTAGCCCTCGGCCTTCGCCACGTGGTTCTGCTTATAGAGCTGGAACACCTCGTGGTAGGCGTCCTGGAACATGAGACCTTCCTCGCTCGTGTGCACGGACTCGTAGGGCACGGCGTAGCGGCCCTTCCACGACTGCGTGCCCGCGAAGGCGCTCGTGAAGTCCACCGCGAGCTCCTGGCGCGTGCCGGAATGGCGGCGGCGCAGGTAGCGCGAGATGTCGTTGGCCCCCTCGGCGAACAGCTCGTTCATGTCGGCGTACTCCGACATATCCAAATTCGCGATGTTCTCGATCTGCTCAGCCGTGAGCGGACGGAAGTAGATGGCGGCCAAGAGGTCGTAGAACGCCGCACGGCCCTTGAGAGCCTCGATCATGGCCTCATTCACCTGCGCGGTCGTTTCCAGAGCCTCCCCTTCGGCCCTCTGGCCAGTCTGCTCCATAAGCACCCTCTCTCTCAGTTCGATGTTCCATTCATTGTAGGGCAAGAACCGCATCCTCGAAAACCACGCCCTCGTCTTCCGCGCGGAAGGACGCCGTTCTTGCGCTGCAATGGGCGGCGGCAGGACGCCGCCGGCAATCCCAAACCGCTTTCCGGCCGCCCAGGGTGGGAGGGAGG
>NZ_WAJS01000014.1 GCF_008831045.1 Adlercreutzia muris | reverse complement strand
GGTGCGGGGGTGTGGAGAGTGTGGGGGGGCACAGGAATGGGAGCACTCCGCCGTTTTGTGGCCAAAAAGCCGCCGAGTGAGCTCTGAGAGCGCGCCGAACCGCATACAAGAGTCCCCCATGGGTACAAAGCAACGGATTATTGAACGAATTTCCCCACTCTCGGCCCCTCGGCAACCCCTGAACTATGATCTTCCCATCATCTCGAGCTCACTCGGCGGCTTTTTGGCCACAAAAATAGAATCTACTCGCGAAAGGACCCCCATGCTGACTATCGGTTGCCACTTGTCGAAGCGGCGCGGCTATCTGGAAATGGCGAAAGAGGCCGCATCCATCAACGCGAACACCTTCCAGTACTTCACCCGCAGCCCGCGGGGCAGCCGACAGGCGGAGCTGGATACCAAGGACGTGCGGGAATACCTCGCTTTCGCAGCCGATCACGGCATGCGCGACGTGCTGGCCTACGCCCCCTACGACACCGACCCGGCCGCGGCCCAGATGAGCGAGCGCGATTTCGCCCTCATGACCTACGCCGAGGATCTGGCCCAGCTAGCCGAGTTGCAAGTGCCGCTGTACCTGGTGCGCCCGGGCAGCCGCATGGGCATTTCCGTGGAAGAGGGGCTGGCCGATGTGGCCGATGCCCTGAACAAGGTGATCACCCCCAGCCAGACCACCCTGGTGCTGCTGGACACCATGGCCGGGGAAGGCAGCCAAGTGGGCACCTCCTTCGAGCAGCTGGCAGCCATCATCGACCAGGTGAAGCTGGCCGACCACGTGGGTGTGTGCCTCGATTGCGCCGGCGTGTGGGCCGAGGGCTACGACATCGCGGGCGACCTGGACGGCGTGCTCGGGCAGTTCGATCGCACCGTCGGTCTGGACAAGCTGAAGGCCGTGCACCTCAACGATGCCATCCACGAGCGCGGCAGCCATGTGGATCGCCACGCCCGCATCGGCGAGGGTGCGATCGGGTTTGAGGCCCTGGCGGCCCTCGTGAACCATCCGAAGCTGGCCGGGGTGCCCTTCTACCTGGAAGAGCCCGACAGCACGCTCGTCATCTACGAGCACGACGTGGCCCGATTCCGAGCGGCCTATACGGGCAAGTAGGCAGCAACAGCAAGGCCCCCGTTCGCCGTGGCGAACGGGGGCCTTGCGGTGGGCGAGGGCCTTAGCGGGCGTGGCGGCCGCGGGCCTGAACCTGGGCTTGGGCCACAGCCGACGGCACCGGAGCGGCCGGCCCGCCGTAGGGACGCACGGCCCCGCGGGCCTCGACACCGCGGGCAGCCACAGCCCGGGGATTGCCCGTGCGCTGGGCGCCCCGGGGCACCGAAACCTCCTGGGCGCGGCGGGCCTGACGGGCCTCCAGCTCGGCAGCAGCCCGAGCGGCGAAGGCGCGCTCGGCCTCGCGGCGGGCCTTGCGGCTCATCTTCCTCCCGGGCATGACGATGGCCTGATCGGCCGGACCGCCCTGCACCCAGGAATCCACCTCCTGGCCCGTGGGCAGGGGGATGCTCGTGGGGGTCCACCCGGCAGCGGCCGGCTGGGGCGTGGAAGCCGGGGCGGCCTGAGCGCCGCGGGGGATCTGCGGGTGCCGGCTGCCCTGGCCCCGGGCGGGACGACCGCCGCGAGCCGGCGTGGGCTGCGGGCCGCGGCCCTGCGGCGTCTGCTGCGGATTGGGGGTCGGCTGGGACGGATGGCCGGCCGCACCGCGGGGTGCGGGAGCCGGGCGGCCGGGCACGGGGGCGCCGGGCGCCGTTGCGGTGGCACCGCTCGGAACCGGAGCGGCCTGGGCCATGGCCGCGGGGGCGCCGTTGGGCACCGGGGCAGCCGTCGGGGCCGGAGCAGCCGCCGGGGCAGGGCGGCCGCCGCGCCCATAGCTGCGGGCCGCGTTATTGCGGCGGCCGATGACCATCTGCATTTCGGCCACCTTGCGTCGCTCCGCCTCCAGACCATCGGCCATGCCGCGCATACGGCGGTCGAGGGTGGTGATCCACAGGCACAGGGCCAAGACGGCCACCGCCAGGACACCGAGGCCCACGGCTACCAAACCGAATGGCGAAGACAAGAATTCAAACACAGGAACAACCCCTCCCGCAGCGGGCATATCATCAGCTATTTGGATGATAAACGACGCGGGAACGAATGTCGATACAAAAACGCACAGCCCATCGGCCAAAAGGGTGAAAGATCGAAAAGCTCGAACGAGCGTCAACAAGGCCGGGACGCGCCGGCCGCATTCCCAGCCCCGCGAACCTCTGACCGCACTACCCCGACGGCACCATTCCGCACCAAGGAAAGGGAGCCGCCGCGCCCCTGCGCGGGATCGGGCTGCAAAACCGCCGCCCTACACGGCGAAGACGAGATCTCCCGCCACAATGGGGAAAGGGGCGTCGTCGCCGGGCCGCTCCAGCAGCAGGTGCCCTTCCTCGTCCATGCCGCGCACGATACCGGTCTGCTCGCCCTCGATGTCACGCACCGTGGCCTCTCGGTTCAGGCCGAGGGCCAGATCAAGCCAGCGGCTCCGCACCGGGCCGAAGCCCTCTTCGGCAAAGGAGCGATCCACCCGTTCCAAACGGTTCAAAATGGCTCCGGCGCACTGGGCCCGCGAGGGCTCTCCCGCCGCACCGCCTGCTCCCGCTGCGCCACACCTGCCAGCCGTCGCCACGTTGCCGAAAGCCGCGCCCGAATGCTCGCCCGAGGCCGCGCAATCGCCAGCCCCCTCCACGCCCCCCGCGGCCGCCACCATGCGCAGGCTGGCAGCCACCGAAGCCAGCTCCCCCTCGAAGGCGGCCTGGTGCACGTTGAGACCGATACCGATGCTCACCCAGGCCAGGCTCCCGTCTTCGGCCACGGCCATCTCGGCCCGAATGCCGCACAGCTTGCGGCGAAAGAGGGGGCCGTCGGCCACGAGCACGTCGTTGGGCCATTTGATGCCCACGGGGAACCCGAGGGAGAGCAGGCCGTCGGCCACGGCCACCGCAGCGCCCAGGGTGAACCAGGGTGCCCGATCCGCAGGAAGGGAGGGTCGCAGCAGGGCCGTCATCCACAGGCCGTCCCCCGCCGCCGATGCCCAGGGGCGGTCGTGGCGGCCGGTGCCCGCGGTCTGGCTCTCGGCCACGGCCACCGTGAAGGGGGGCGCACCTTCCTCGGCGGCCCGACTAATCTCAGTCATAGTGGAGCCCACTTCATCGAAGCTGCGAATGGCCCAGGGGTGACCGAGGCGCAGCTCGGCAGCAATGGCCTGACAGGATATCACGGCAAGCTCCCTTCCACCGCCCTAGCGACGGCTAATATCGGCGGGGAAGGCCCCCTCTTCCCACAGGTAGCAGGCGATGGTGGCCGACAGCAGGTCGGCGCTGCCCCCAGGGCTCAAACGATAGGCGGCGCAGAAGGCACCCAGGCGCCCGTAGGCCGCCCGTCCTGCCTCGGTGAACACCGAGCCTGCTTCCAGCACGGCGGCGGCGCGGTTCTGCACCTCGACCAAGAGCCGATCGTCGCCGCGCCAGAGCACCGTGGTGTCGTCCACTACGGCCATGAGGGCCACCAGGCTGTGGGTCAGGGCCTCCGAGAGGGTACTCCCGCGCCCAAAGGCCTCGCGCAGGGCCGGCAAGCCCGCCTCGGCCACCGAGGGGAAGCCAGCCTCCACCTCGCCACGGATGCCCGTGGCCCCGTAGCGCTTATACAGCTTCTCTCCGGCCGTGACCGGCTCAGTCGTCCCCGCCAGCTCCCGCTCCACGAGGCCGGCGGTGGCCGCGCGCGCATAGGCAAAGAGGGACGGGCACCGCACTTCTCCGTGAAGGCGATGCACCTGGCCGGCGAAGGCCGCCAGCATACCGAGGGCGAACAGCGCCCCCCTTTGCGTATTCACGCCCCCGGTTGCCTCCAGAAGGCGGCGCTCGGCCGAGATGCCCCGAAACCGCGCCTGGTGGAACAACTCGGCAGGCTCTCCTTCAAAAGAGAGCCCCCGTTCGATAAACTCCAGAAAGTAAGGGAGAAGGGACGCCGACCCGCACATGAACGTGAGAATGCTCATATCGTCGTGGCTTCCGGTACTGCCAGGGCAAACCAGTCCCGGTTTGCCTGCCGTTGCCACTTCGAGCAACAGACCGTTTACCACCGGCTCAGCCAAAGCCCAGCGCACGTCGTTCAATTCCTTCTCCCCCGCGCATAATCCTATGCCGTTACTTTCTTGGGCGACCGTTGCGCGGTTCCTGCCAGAGAACCGGCCCATCGCCCCCAACCGCTCCGTCGGCCCCTGCCAGAGGGCCTCGGCGGCCTGAGGCGCCACCACACCGCGCCCGCGCCCCGTCCGGGGCTCCGCAGCGCGATCAGCGCCGCTAGAAGAACATCGTGAGCGCCAGATACAGCACCGACGGGCACAGCAGGCAGCCCGTGCCGGTGTAGAACGTGGCGGTCATGGCGCCGTAGGGAACCAGGCGCTCGTCGGTGGCGGCCAGGCCGGCGGCCACGCCGGAGGTGGTGCCCATGAGGCCGCCGAAGATCATGGCGGACTTCGGGTTGTTCAGGCCGAGCGGCTTGGCCAGCATGGGCGTGGCGATCATGACCACGATGGACTTCAGCACGCCGATGGCGATGGAGATGGCCACGACCTCGGAGGAGGCGCCCACCGCAGCACCGGTGACCGGGCCCACGATGAAGGTCACGGCGCCGGCGCCGATGGTGGCCATGTCGGCCGCGCTGGTGTAGCCGAAGGCAAAGGCGAAGATAGCGCCGATGATAAACGCCAGGATGACGCCGATGAACAGGGCGAGAATGCCAGGCAGGCCGGCCTTCTTGATCTCATCGAGGCTGGCGCCGAAGGCCGTGGACACAATGGAGAAGTCGCGCAGCATGCCGCCGCCCATCACCGCCAGGCCGCTGAACATGGCCACGTCCGACAGGCCCTTCTCGCCGCCGGTGGCCAGACCGCCGATGAGGGCGAGGATCAGGCCGAAGACGATGGCGATGGCCGAGCCGGCGATACGGCCCCGGGTGGCCTTGCCGAGCAGATTCGCGACGGCCATGACGGCGCCCACGACGAGAAACGACATGACCAGGCCGTTTTTGGTCATGATGTTGGTGATCATTTCGATCAGTTCCATGACGACCCCCTTATTCCTTGCTCAGCGGGGGCAGCGGCTCGGAAGGCGCGCCCAACTTCGAGATAACCGGAATGAGCAGCAGCGGCACGATGGTGCACACGATGCCGCACATGATGGTGAGCACGCCGCCGCCCATGATGGCCGCAGCGACGTCCTGGCAGGCCGTCATTGCCACCACGATGGGGATGTACATCGCGCTCCAGAACATAATGCCGTCCTGGGCCTTGGTGGACAGCTTGTTCTCCTTCAAGAGCTTGCTCGAGACGAGGATCAGCGCCAACATGGCGAAACCCACGCCGCCGACGTTGGATCCAACGCCGGTGATCATGCCCAGGATGTCTCCGAGCAGCATGCCGCCGAAGAAGCATCCCGAAAGCAAGGCTAATCCGTAAATAACCATGAATTGCCCCTTACATGTCAGGTGGGGCGGCTGCGGCGAAAACCCCTTTCCGCAGCCGCCTTCGTTTTCTCAGTTACTCGATGACGAACATCACGGCACCGGCGTCGACGCGATCGCCGGCGGCGAAGTTGATCTCCTTCACCACGCCGTCGCAGGGGCAGGCGATGTTCTGGTTCATCTTCATCGCCTCCATGACGCCGAGCACGTCCTTGGTCGCCACGGTGTCGCCCACGGCAACCTTCACCTCGACCATCTTGCCGGGCACACGAGACTTGACATCCATTTCTTTCTCCTTCTCTTAGCAGAGCGAATATCTATGATCCATGGCGCGCACCTCGTCTTTGTCCATAAGGCGCACGCCAGTGAATCCCTTGGCGAGCACGGTGGCTCCCCCGTCGAAAAGCTCGGCGAGCTTGATGCCCGCGCCATCGGGAAGCTCCAGCTCCACATCGATGGCAACGCCGCTTTTCTGCGCGAGGTCGACCACCGCGCCGTAGAAGCGCTCGACGCCGTCGAGCGCCCCCATCTTCACCACAAGGTCCAGATCCGAGCCCTCGTGGCAGAAGGGCAGGCCGCTTGCCAGCTGCAGCGCGACGGATCCGAAGACCCCGCAGGGCAGCCCGGCCGCGGCGGCCAGCGCCCACGCCTCGTCCAGAACGCCGAAAACCGGCAGATCGGGAACGACCGTGCAGCGCTTGTGCGCGATCACCTGGTAGGGATCGCGAATGAGGGAGACGGCCGCGGGCGGCACGACGGCGCGCCCGCGCAACCGGTTTCCCTCCTGGCAGAAGGGCGTTGCGAACCCCACCGCCAAGCCGGGGCGACCGTCCTCCTGCCGGGAGACGATTCCCGGCAGCGGCACCCCGTCCACCACCCCGCATCGCAGCTGCTCCACCTCGTCGGCGGGCCACCACGACGGGTCGCCGAGCACTTCCACCGCCAGCGACCGGCGAGCCGCCGGCACGATGGTCACCAGGTCGTGGCGGTGGAAGCGCCCGCGCACCGCTCAGCGCCCCTTCGTCCAGAGCGGATCGCTCTTCGACGTGGCCTGGTAGCGCTCCTGCGCTTCCAGAAGGCGCGCGAACAGCACCGTCTTCTCCGGGTCGTCGATGACGGCCACCATGCGGTTCTCGGGCCACGCGCTCATGAGGGCGAGCTCGTTGGCCGGAGCGCCGACGACCACGTCGGGCGCCATGCGCACGATGCGGCCCTTGATCCGCAGGATGGACCGGCATGCCCGCTCGAGGGTCAGAGCCGATTGTGCGGTGCAAGCCTGCACCACCACCTCCAGCTCCGGCGTCGTGCGCTTACGGGAATAGGTGTGGATGATGCCGGCGGGGTTCAGCACGTGCCCGGTCCCGCCCACGGGAAAGCTGTCGCCGGTCGGCAGCCCTCCCGCTGCCAACATGGCCCAGCCTTCCCGCTGGGGGTCGGCCACCAGGGTGAGGTCGTCGCGCAGAGGCGCTCCATCCATCACGAGCCAGCCGAACTCCTGGCAGCCGTACAGGTCGTGCACGACCGCGCCCTTCTCCTCGGCGATGGGCAAGAGCTCCAGATCGAGCGGCGTGCCCGCGCACAGCAGGTGCACCCCCTCCGGAACCGCATCCCACACGCCCAGCTTCTTGGCATCTTCCAGCGAGGCGCGCAGAAAGCTGGACTCCCCCACGACCACCCGGGGCCGCTCGCGGCACAAGGCCACGAGGAACGCGTCGCGCGAGGACCGGCTGAGGAACACCGGCCTGACCTGCGCCCGCTCGAAGGCCCCGCGGGAAAACACGTTGCCCAGCGGCGCGTAGCACAGCAGCACCGTGTCATCGGGCCGCGCCCCGGCCCGGCTGAGGGCCCGCGCCCCAGATCTTTCGCGCTCGGGCAGCTCGGACCAGGTCACACCCACGATGTTCTGGAAGGCGGTGCTGCCCGTGGTGAACGTCGTATAGGCGAAGTTCAGGGGCGTGTGCACCTCCTCGATCACATGGGCGCTCGTCGGGCCGGCCGTGGCCTTGTCGGCCAAGGTGCGCCGCTCCATCTCGTCCAACGCGGGGGCTGTGGAAAACTCCTCGGCCAGGTACGCCAGCTCGTCGACAGCCTGCTGTGCTACGTCCATGGGAGTGCCTAGAGGTACTGGCCGGCCACGGAGGCAAACTCTTCCTCCATGCGGTCGATGACCCTGCGGCGCATCATGCGGCCACCGCGCTCCTCGCCGAGGGCGCCGTGGCCCATAGGACCGGTAGCGTCGCCATCGCCGGCCAGCTTCGCGGCCTCCACCTCCTGGATGTGGCGGGCCACCGCCGGGCGCATGTCCTCGACGTTCTCCACCAGCTCGTCCACGCCGCCCAGGTGGTAGAAGAACTGGGGGCCGGCCGCGAAGACCGGGTTCTCCTTAGACAGCTCCTCCAACCGCTCGATGTCCATCTTCGTGATGCGGGAGATGGAGGTGATGGGCATGACGTGGATCATGGTGCCGAACTCAGGGGACAGGGACAGAATATGGTCGGCCTGCAGACCGTGGCAGAGGAAGGCACCGGAGATGGCGCGGCCGATGACGAGCGCGATCACGGGATGCCCGCTCTTGCGCGCCTCGGCCAAGGCCAGCTGATAGGAGCCGGTGGCCTTGTTCATGCCGAAGATCTCCTCGATCTTGCCGGGGCCGTTGCCGGGGGTGTCCACGATGAGCACGAGCGGGCGCTTCTCGCCCACGGGCTTGTCGGCGTCCTGCTTGATGGTGGTGTAGACCACCTTCGCCATCTTGTAGGCCTCTTCCAGGCCGATGACGCCGAAATACACCACGGGGAACTTGTCATTGAACGCCTGGGCGTCGTTGGCGATGACCACCACGTCGCGGCCGTCGATGGCCGCCTCGCCCACCACGGCCCCCGGGCCGAGATCCTCGGGGAAGGCGACGTCTCCCACCGAATTCTCGTGGAAGCTGCCGGGGTCGACCACCATGTCAATGGCATCGCGGCCCCGTCCGATCATTACCTCAACAGTCATTGATCTGCCTCCTTATCGACGCTGGGCCACAGCGAGGAACTCCGCCGTGGTCATCTCGGGAATCTGCTCGACGTCCTCGTTGCCGAAGTAGGCCCACACGTCGCGCGCGTCCTTCGGCGCCATCTCCACGGACAGCTCGGCTAGGGCCAGCTGCTCGTCCACGAGCTCCTTGCTGCCGATGCGGCGGCACTTCACGATCTCGTCGTAGGGAGCTTCCATGATGGCGGCCAGCTGATCGTGGAAGTCACCCAGGGTGTCCTCCACCAGGTAGTTCGCGTCGCGCATGATGTACTTGTGCTTGCCGCCGGTGGTGCGGTACACAAGGGAGCGATCGGCGGAGTCGAACTCGTCCTTGCCCATCTCCTGCTCGATGACCTCGGGGCCCGTCAGGCCCAGGCGGCCCAGATCGCTCATGACGATGACATCGGTGGCGGCGGCCACGAAGCCCATACCGCCGAAGCAGCCCACCTTCGAGCCGATGAGCGAGATGACGGGGAACTTGCCCTTGGTCTCCTGAATCTGGTCCATGACCTCGGCATGGGCCAGAAGGCCGGCGTTGGCCTCGTGCAGGCGCACGCCGCCGGTCTCGAAGGAGATGACCACGGCGGGCAGGCGCTCGGCCAGCTCGTCGGGATACTCCTCCTTGATGCGCTCGTACATCTGACGGGCCAGCACGAAGGTGCCCACCATCTTGGCCCCGTGGACCTCGCCCACCGCGCCGCCGATGAAGCGGCCCTCCTGGGAGATGACGAACACCGGGTGCTTGCCGATGAGGCCGACGCCGGTCACGCAGCCGTCGTCCCATTCCACGGCCTCGCCGAGCACGGGCAGATGCGGGCTGCTCATACGGTCGGCAGGTCCGGCAAGCTCGGTGAACGTGCCCTCGTCGACGATGCCGCGGGCGCGCTCGCGAGCCGAGGCGCCGTAGAAGCTCTTGGCCTCCAGTTCCTTCCAGTCGATCATTTACTCTGCCTCCTTCCTTGCCTCTTCAATGGCCTGGCGCATGCGCATGGACACCACGACCGGGGTTGCGTTGTTGTCGTTGATCTCGATAACGGCGTCACTGACCTGGCTCTCGCGCACGAAGCGGTCGAGCACGCGCTCCCACACCTCGTCGAAGCCGACCACCGGGGTGCACACCTTGATCTGCACGTCGCCGCCCAGATCGCGCTGCTCGAACATGACCTCCATATCGCCGGAGCCGACGACGCCTCGGTGGGACCAGCCCACCGGGAACGGACGCGGGTCTTCGGGAGTGAACGTGAAATTGAGCTCCCTCAATGCCATCGGGTAACCTCCTTGCTTTCTCTTCGGACCGATTGGGTCGAACTACCAGTTGCGGAACTTCGCGGGCGGGTTGTACAGGCCGCCGGACCAGTTCACCAAGTCCTTCACGGACTTAGCGGCCAAAAGGTCTCGGTTGGCGCGGCGCACGTCGATGCCCAGATCGGCCGGGGTCTTGAAGATGCCGCGCTCCTTGAGGGCCGCGGTCTCGTCCGGATCCTCGGCCATGCCCACTTCAGTGAAGCCGGCCACGGCGCGGATGGCGGCCATGCGGTCGGCCATGGAGGTGCACTTGTGCAGGTAGGCGATGCCCTCCTCAGTGACGATGTGGGTGAGATCGTCGGAGTAGATCATGACCGGGGGCAGATCGAGCCCGGCGTTCTCGGCCAAGGCCACAGCGTCCAGCTTGTCCACGAAGCCCGGGGCCATCTTCTCCCGGAAGGTCTCCTGGAGTTGCACGACGAGCCGCTTGCCGCGGGGAAGGTCGCCAACCAGCTCGTCGTGCATGCCGTACTCCTCGCCGCACTTCATCCAGCCCGGCGTGGAGTGGCGTCGGCCCTTGGCATCGCAGCCCATGTTGGGAGCGCCGCCGAAACCGGCGATGCGACTGGCCGTGGCCGTGGAGGAATTACCGTACTTGTCGATCTGCAGCGTGCCGCCGATGAACATGTCCAGGGCGTAGTGGCCCGCGGTCTGGGCGTAGTCGCGGTTCGAGCGCATGGTGCCGTCAGGGCCGATGAAGAACACGTCGGGGCGCGCCTGGACGTAGTCGGCCATGCCCGCCTCGCCGCCGAAGCAGTACATGGTCTTCACCCAACCGGACTCGATGGCCGGGATGAGGGTGGGATGGGGATTGGTCACGAAGTAGGAGCAGATCTTGCCCTTGAGCCCCAGCTCCTCGCCATAGGTGGGCAGCAGAAGCTCGATGGCGGCGGTATCGAAGCCGATGCCGTGGTTCAAGCGCTGGATGCCGTACTCGCCGTAGATGCCCTTGATGACCATCATGGCGCGCAGGATCTGCGAGTCGGTGATGAGGGCCGGGTCACGGGTGAACAGGGGCTCGATGTAGAAGGGGCGCGGCGCCTGGATGACGAAGTCCACCCAGTCGCCGGGAATGTCCACGCGGGGCACCTCGTCCACCAGCTCGTTCACCTGCACGATGACGATGCCCTGGTGGAACTTCACCGCCTCGGCGATGACCGCGGTGTCCTCGGTGTTGAAGCCGGTGTAGATGTTGCCGTCCTTGTCGGCGGACACGCCCACGCACAGCGCCACGCGCGGCGTGAGGTCCACGAAGTAGCGGCCGTAGAGCTCCAGATAGGTGTGGATGGCTCCCAGTTCGATCTTGCCGTCGCGCACGTACTCGGCCAAGCGGCCCGCCTGGGGCCCCGAGAACGAGAAGTCCACCTTCTTGGCGATGCCCTTATCGAAGACGTCCAGATGGGCCGGGATGGAGAGCACCGACTGCACCATGTGCAGATCGTGCACCTTCTCGGTGTCCACCTCGCAGAGGCACTGGGCCAAGAAGTCGGCCTGCTTCTGGTTGTCGCCCTCGATGTTAACCTTGTCGCCGGGGCGGATCACGGCCTCGAGCAGCTTCACCGCATCTCCCGCCTCGACCACCTTCCCGTCCATCACATAGGGACGGGCGGCCTCGATGCGCTCACGGTAGTCCCGCTGGAGCGTGTTCCAGATCTTCGGTTCCGTCGTCATTCCTTCTCCTTTCCTTTCCTGATACCTGCTTGCCTTACTTTTCAATGCGGTCCAGATCGGGCAGGTGCATGACGCCCAGGCCCACCCGTTCGTGGCACGAGAACACATGGAGGGACGATTCGCCGTAGAAGGCCACGGCCACCCATCCCTTATTGCGCACGATGGCGATCTTCATGGCGAGGCTCGCCGACGACGCCGTGTTCACGAGAACGCCGCGCTTGGCCTCCTCGGTCGCATGCATGAGGGCGTGGATGGAGCGACCCTCCTTCTCCACCAGACCGGAGTTGAGCGCCGCCCCGATGACAGCGCGGGCGGCCTTGGTCTGGAAGTCGGTATCGCTCGTGCCGCCCACCTCGGTGGCCACAGCCACAATGCCCTCGCGAAGGAACTGCCGCTTGAGGGCGTCCTCCTCGGACTTGGTCTCGGTCATGGACAGCTGGAGCGCCCGGCGCCCCAGGCCCTGGGGGCCGATACCCTTGATTTGAAGCCGTTCGTAGTCGATAGCATCCATGAGATCCCACCGCCCTCTCGGGGGCCGCCTCGGTGAGAGGCGGCCCGCTCATCGAATGGTTCGCGATTGAAACGCTGGACTAGAGGACCAGTCCGATGGTGGCGACGAAGACGCCGGCGGCGATGGCCGACACGATAACGCCGGAGATGTTGCAGCCCATGGCAATGGGGATGACGATGGCGAAGGGGTTCTCCTCTTCCACTGCATGCTGGGCGAGCTTGGTCGTCGTGGGCATGCAGGAGATGCCGGCGATGCCGACCGCGGGGTTGAAGGACTTACCGGTCTTCTTGCCCACGAAGTACATGACCCAGCCGCCGGCGATGCCGCCCACGGCCGAGATGGCCAGGGCCAGGATGCCGAGGACGAGGATGATGCCCACGGTGGGATTCAGGATAGTGCTCGCCTCGCAGAGGCAGCCGAGCACCAGACCCAAGAACAGGGAAGAGAAGCTCGTGATACCGCCCTCGAGCAGCTCCTGGTAAGGCATGATCTTCGCTTCCTTCACGGCCATGCCGAGGAAGAAGGACAGCATGAGCGGTGCGGCCACGGGCAGCAGCAGGCACAGCAGCAGGCAGACCACCACGATGAAGACAAACTTCGCCTTCTGGGACACCTGGGGCATATCGAACTCGATGTCGATGCCGCGGTACTTCTTGGGCACCATGGCCTTGATGATGTAGGGATAACCCGCGTAGGTGAGGGACAGGTACAGGTAGGCGATGATGGAGACGGACACGAACAGCTCCGGCTTCATCATGAGGGTGCCGAACAGCACCATGGGACCGTCGGCGCCGCCGATGATGGCCACCGAGGCGGCGCTGGCCGGATCGAGGCCGAAGAAGTCGACGCCCAGAGCCAGGGTGACAAAGGTGCCCAGCTCGGCGAAGATGGCGATGATGATGCAGGTCCAGGGGCGGGCCAGCAGGAAGCTGATCTCGCTGCGAGCGCCGATGCCCATGAACACCAAGCACGCGATGAGGTTGTTGGAGAACATGAAGTTGTAGATCGGCTGCAGGAAGTTCACCTGGATGGCCGTCATGAGATCATCGGTCTCGCTGACGAGCGGGTCGATGATCAGGGTGCCCGTGGTACCGCCGTCCAAGAACAGCACGCCGCAGTTCACGGCGATCATGCCAAGGCCCATGGGAACCATGATCAGCGGCTCAAGCTTGCCCTTGAAGCCGAAGTAGGCCAAAACGAAGCCCAGGATCGTCAGCCCCACGCGCACGGCGCCCAAAACGGGATCGGTCATGAACAGGGTGGCGATGCCGGGGAAAATCTGAGCTAAAACATCCATCTTAGTTCGTTTTCCTTTCGGAGATCAGAGGAGCGGGCGCAAGGGCGCCCAGGGGCAAATCAGATACTCGGTTTACTCGGAATCTTTGGATTTGCTGCGGTTCATCAGCTTGTTGATGACCACGATGACTGCGATGACCAAAAGGGAGATCGCCGCCGTCAGCGCATACGTGAGAAGCGCATACAAGTTGACATCCATCCTCGTCTCACCTCCTTAAGGCAACAAAAAAGCAGAGCATCCGGCTTTCGCTCAAATACTCTGCTTCTCATAACCTTATGATGCGACGTCCGAGGACGCTCTGCATATTTTGAGACTTCCCTTTCCCCACGCTCGGTTCGCGGGAAATCTAGCTGTTGCTGCCATCATACGGACTTGGCACCGAAACGTCAACACCAATTCTCCAACTTTTTTCGCGCCTGAGGAAAATAGCTGGTCAACCTTGGTTTTTGTGCATCTGCACTAGCCGATTTGAGGACCATTGCGCCCCTGGGAGACCCTGGAATTACCCCTCGGACACCTGGGCCACGAGCTCGGCCAGCTCGGCTACGGTAGCCTCGTTGCGGGCCGCCTCCTGGGCCGCCTCGGGCGCCGCCTCATCGGCCTCGCGGGCCGCCGTCTCGCCGAGGGCCGCCACAGCGGCGGCGGGTGCCTTAGCGCACCCCGGGCAACGCAGGGTCACCCGAGTGCCGGCCCCCAATTCGCTCGTGTACACCATCTGGGCATCAGGCCCGAAGAAGCCCACCATGCGGTCGTGGACGTTCTTCACGGCGATGCCCAGACCCGTGGATGATTCCACCTGGGTGATGTTGGCGCAGGTCTCCTCGCTCATGCCCACGCCGTTGTCTCCCACCACGATGACCACGTCATCGCCGTCGGCCTCGGCCTGGATGCTGATGGTGAGCCGCCCCTCGGAGGGCATGGCGTGCTTGATGGCATTCTCCACCAGCGGCTGCACAAGGAAAGGGGGCACCATCATGGACTGGAGTGCCGGGCTCGCCCGCACCTCCAGGGCCAGGCGCGCCTCGCCGAAGCGAGCCAGCTCGAAATTGAAGTAACGCTGGACCTGGTCGAGCTCCCGAGCCAGGGAGATACGCTCGGTGGAATCTTCCAGGGTACGGCGGTAGAACACGGCGAACTCCCGCAGCAGGGTGCGGGCCTTCATGGGGTCGGTGCGGATGAACGAGGCGATGGTGTTGATGGTGTTGAACAGGAAGTGGGGGTTGATCTGGGTCTGAAGCATCTTCAGCTCCATGGCGGTGGCCAGCTTGCGCTGGGTCTCCATCTCCACGGCGGCCATCTGAGTGGCAAGCAGCTGGGCGAAGCCGTGGGCGATGGAGCGCTGGGTCTCGGTGATCTTGTTACCGTTGCGGTAGTAGAACTTCAGCGTGCCCTCCACGCGGTTGCCCACCCACAGCGGCTCCACGATGGCGGCCTTGATACGGCTCTCGTCGGCCGGCTTGGGCAGGCCGATCTCCTCGGGAGTGAGCAGGACAAGCGTCTCCCCTTGGCGGATGGCCTCGTGGGTGGCGCTCGTGCGGATGGCGATGCCCGCCGGGTTGTGGGCCTCCTGGTAGCCGGCATAGCCGAGCACCGACTCGCGGTTGGTGAGGGCCACGGCAATGGCCGAGGTGTTGGGCAGCAGCAGCTCGCAGACCTCCTGAGCGGCGCGGGCCGTCAGCCCCTCCCCCATGGCATCGATCATGGAGCTGGCCAGCTGAAGCATGGCGTCGGATTGCAGGGCGCGCACTGAATCCGGGTCCATCATGAGGCGAATGACCACCACGACCGACACGGTGAACACGGCCCCGGATACCACGAGCACCGGCACGGGGAAGTCGGGCTGGGAGAAGGTCCACACCAGCGTGATGGCGGCGATGGCGGCGATGGTGGCCCCGAGCATCTCCAGATTGAACTTCGACACGCCGACGCCGCGGCTGAACGCCGATGCCGATTCCGCTTCCCGCTTCGCCATGGCTCCTCCTGAGTGTCACCGAAATTGACGCCAGTATAACAAAAGGCAGGGGCCCTAGGCCACGGCGGCGAATTGGTTCACGACGAGCATGACGGCGGCCACGAGGAGGAAGCCGGCGAACAAAAAGCGCAGCTGGCGCTCGGGCACCTTCGGCACGAGGCGGGCGCCGAGCATGGCGCCGGGCACCGAGCCGCAGGCCACGGCGATGCCGGCGATCCAGTTGATGTTACCCAGCACGGCCTGGGTCACCACACCGGGCACGGCCAGGATCATGACGGCGATGAGCGAGGTGCCCGAGGTGTAGCGCATGGACAGGTGGGCCAGGGAGATCATCATGGGCACCATGATGAAGCCGCCGCCCACCCCCACGTAGCCCGAGGCCAAGCCCGCCACCAGGCCGATGCCAGCGAAGAGCAGCAGCTGGCGGCGACCCACGTCGATGGGGCCGTCGGCCGAGCTCCCCTCCCCCGCGCCGCCCTTCTGGAAAGCGGGCCCCTTGGGCACGGCCAGGGCCTTGCGGAACATGGTGGTGGCCGAATAGGCGATGACAAGGGCCGCCGCGCCCATGATGGCCCAATCCGGCGACTGGGTGGCAAGCCACACGCCCAGAGGCGAGGTGACGGCCCCGCCGAGGCCGGCGGCAATGCCGAGCTTCGGCACGCAGGTGCGGTTGCGGATGCGGGACACGGCCCCGGAGATGGACGTGGGAATGATCGTGAACAGCGAGGTAGCCGTGCACATGAGGGAGTCCATGAGGTAGCCGAGCTTGAAGATGGGTACGAGGAACATGCCGCCGCCCACACCGAGCAGGCCCGACAGCACGCCCACGACGAAGCCCACCGCCAGGGAGGCGGCGGCCATGACTGCGACTGCCTCCACCGCCTATTCCTCCATATCGAGGCGAATCTGGGTGGTCATGCCCGCATCGATGGAGGGACGGGGCACGATCGGAGCAGCGGGGACGCCGCCGATACCGGGCATTCCGGCCGCGGCCTGCGCCCCGGGTGCGCCCGGGGCGGCCGCAGGGGCCGGAACTGCGCCCGCAGGGGCCGCGCCGGCGGAAGCATTCGCAGCGGCACGGACGGCGGCCCGCTCGGCGGCATCGGCCGCGGCCGCTTCCACCCGCAGCATGCTGGAGCGCACAAGAGCGCTGGACAGGATCTGGTCGGATTCCATACGGCCCATGGCCTCGGGCCACACGTACTGGAACTCGAAGTACTTCGCGCAGTGGGCCTCGGCGTAGGCCGAGGCGGCTCCGGTCGCAGCCTTGGCGGCCAGGCGATAGGCCTTCTTGTCGGAGCAGGCGAAGCTGCGCAGCCAGGCCGTGAGCCGGATGCGGTTGCGCAGGCCCGATTCCAAGAACGGCCCCGGGTAGGGCTCCAGGGAGGCGGGCTTTACCTGCTGCAGGTCGATGAGGGCGCGGCTGTACTCCAGCTTGCGGTACTCGTAGAGCCAGCGGAAGATATCCTGGCGGAAGCGGGTGCCCTCGCTGTTGGAGGCCGGCGGCAGATGGCGCAGCACCCACTGGTTGTCGAACCAGATATCGGATCCGTACATGCGTAGGTTCAGCATGTAGTCCAGATCCTCGCCGCGGGTGATCCAGGGGTCGAAGGCCAGGCGGCGGAACGCCTCCTTGTGCACGGCCAGGCAGCCGCCGCACACGTGGTTGGAGCGGGACAGGCGCGGGCCCTTCATGGCCGCGGTGATCCACTGGTTGAAGTAACGCCCCTGCTGCCAGAAGCGGTTGTACCACTTGTCCTCCCACTTCGAGAGGTAGGAGCCCTCGTCGTTGAGGTAGTAGCCGGTCTTCGCCACGATGGGCACGCCCTGGCGTGTGAGTTTCCCCAGGCCGTACATGGCCTTGGTGAGGAACTCAGGGTCGTCCACCACCTCGTCGTCGTCAAGGAAGACCACGGCGTCGAAGCCGAGCACGTTGGCCACGAGCAGGCCGAGGTTGCGGATGGCGCCGTAGCCGGACAGGCCGATCTCCTTGGAGAGGCGCTCGATGTTGAGTTGGGCCATGCGCTGCTCGATGAGGGCCATCTCCGCCGCTCCGATGACCAGGGTGGTGACGCCGGGGTGCTCGTTGCAGATGGCCTGGACCTTCTCGGCGGCCTGGGCCTCGATGGACACATCGGCCGATACGAGGATGACGACGAGCCCCAGGCCCTCCACCTTCTCCAGGGATGCGAGGCAGCGGCCGAGCTCGCCGGGCTGGTTGGGCGCCGTGGGGTGGTCGTAGGTGGCCACCACGTCGGTGCCGCCGCGATGACGGCGCGGGTAGATGAAGGTGGGGATGATGACGACGGGGTTCATAGGATTCCTCTCGCATATCTTCGGTTCGATTACATCGAACGTCACTATTGTAACCCCTTACGGCCCTGGAGCAAAAAACCGTCCGTCAACGCACATCTTACCGACGGCGACCGCCGCGGGAGGGACCGGCCCCCTTCTTGCGGTAGTGCTTCGAGTAGGCCGCCTTGTCCTTGTTCAGGCGCCGGGCCTGCTCGCGGCGGTCGCGCACGTCGGCCGCCTCCCGGCACAGGGCCTGGTAGGAATCGTAGCGGGTGCGGGGCAGCACGCCGGCGGCCACGGCCGCGCACACCGCGCAGCCGGGTTCGCCCTGGTGGGTGCAGTCGCGGAAGCGGCACTCCTCAGCCAGGGACTCCACGTCGGGGAAAGCCGCCTCGATGCCGGCCTCGGCATCCCACAGGCCCAGACCGCGCACCCCGGGCATGTCCACGATGCGGCCGGCCCCGGGCACGGCCACGATCTCGCGGCTCACCGTGGTGTGGCGCCCCTTGCCGTCGCCCTCGCGCACGGCCCCCACTTCCAGTACTTCGGTGCCCACGAGCATGTTCACCAGGCTCGACTTCCCCACGCCGGACCGGCCGATGAGCACCGTGGTGGTGCCCGGAGCCAGCAGGCGCCGCACGGCCTCCACCGAGGCGGGGTCGGCCTCGGACACCACGAGCACCTCGGTCGCAGGCCCGGCCAGGGACTCCACGGCCTCGCGAACCGCCGCCGTTGCGGCCTCGTCGGCCAGGTCGCCCTTGGTGAGCACGACGGTGACGGCGGCCCCAGTCTCGAAGGCCAGCACGAGCTCCCGCTCCAGCCGGCGCAGGTTCACCTCGCCCACGGGCTGGGCCACGATGACCCGCTCGAAGTTGGCGGCCAGCACCTGGGGCAGGGCCCGCTCCGTGGGGTCCTTCCGCACGAATTCCCGCGTGCGGGGGGCGATGGCCTCGATGACCCCCTTGTCATGGGCCGCAGGCACCGACACCGCGACCACGTCCCCGATGACGGCCCGCTGGTCGTGACCCTTCACGAGGGCCGTGGCGTGCTCGCAGCGCAAACGCTCGCCGTCGGGAAAGCGCACGAGGGGGTAGCCGCGATCGAGCTTCACCACCTCGCCGGTACGCAGGGCACCCTCCTCGGCGCCGCCTTCGCTGCGCAAATCCTCGGCCACTAGCGCTGCCCCTCTCTCATCCGGTGGAACACGAGGATCATGATGGTCCCCAGCACCACCAGGCCCAGCCCCGGCAAAAAGGCGCCGATATCGAAGACCTGCTCGGTAACCGAGCCCTTCTCCACCACGCTCACGGTGTCTGCGTGCAGATCGGTCAGTCCCTGGTGCTCGGGGCAGGACAGGTAGAAGATGCCGCGAATCTGCAGCATGGTGCCCCGCCGCCCGTAGGCGCCGTAGGTATCGATGCCGTCGGTGGCATCCTTGGCAATGAACACCGGTACCTCGGAGCGGCCCTTATCGTTGCCCTGGAGCACGATCCAGCAAAAGCCGGGATTGAACTCGGCGTTGATGCGATCCCCCACCACTTCGCCGGTCACCTGCACGATCTGGTTGTTCAGGTAGGAGTCGGCCTCCTGCAGGGCCCCGATGGAGGTGTCGTAAATGAAGGAGCTGTCGGGCTTCTGCTGGGGGTTCATCAGGTTGTTCTCGCTCACGCCCCCTCCGAAGACCGGGTCGGGCAGCGGAGGCGGCATGGGCGCCTCCTCCCCTTGCGTACCTTCCGAAGACGCCTCTCCATCGGCATTCTGGGCTGGATCTTCCCCCTCGCCCTTCGGGGGCGCGACGCCCGCAGGCCCGTCAGCGGCACCGGCGCTGCCCTGGCTTTCCGGGCCGACGCCGTCGGTGGGGGCCGTCCCGCTCGGATCGGAGCCGTCGTCCTTGGCCGAAGGATCTACCACACCGGTCTCGTCGGTGGGCACGTCCTGATTCGTGGTCACGTCCTCGAGCTGGTTGATGGGATCGTCGGCCCAAGCCACGCCGATGCCGCCCACGGCCACCAGCAGGGCGAGGGCGGCCGCGAGGGCGGCCATTGGGCGCTGCGGCCCCCTCATGGGTTCAACCTCGGCTTCACCCGGGGCACGAGCGAGGCGCCCACTTCCACGATGAGCGCCAGCAGCGTGACGAACTCGAGACGGCCCGCCCACATCTGCAAGATGTAGAACAGCTCCAGCGTGGCCGGCATGCCCGGTTGGGCCAGAGACGTGGTAATGCCGCCGTTAGAGGTCATGGCCACCGACTCAAAGATGGCGGGAATGGCCTCGCCGCCGTGGGCGATGCCCACAAGGGCACCGACGACATAGGTGATGACGTAGAGGATGAACACCGTCATGGCCTCTTTCACGATGTTCGGCGTGAGCGTGCGCCGCCCCAGATGGCTGTAGGACACCACCACGCGGGCCGAATCGGGGGCCAGGGCCTCCTTCACGTTCGCCACAATGGACTTGAAGATGATGCCCATGCGCGAGAACTTGATGCCGCCCGAGGTAGACCCGGAGCTGCCGCCCACGGCCATGACGAAGGCCAGGGTGAGGAAGGCGCCGTTGGAGAACACCGTGGTGATCTGGTTGGTGGTAACCACCTGGAAGCCCGTGGTGGTGAACACCGAGATGATCATGAACAGGCCGCGGCGCAGAAGCGTCAGCATGTCGTCGAATAGCGCCCAGGACGACAGCGTCGCCGTGAACACGAAGGCCATGACGGCAATCCACAGCACCATGGTCTTCGTCTCCAGATCCTTGAAGAAGGCCCCGGCGCGGCCCTTCCACACCTCGGCGTAGAGCACGAAGCTGATGGAGCCCAGGATCATGAGCACCATGAGGATGCACTCCAAGGGGAAGGAGTGGTAGTACATGATGGACAGCTGCATGGGCGCGAAGCCGCCGGTCATGAAGCCGGAGATGGACACCCACAGGGCGTTGAGGAACGCGCGGACCGGCTCCATGCCGAGGCCCAGGCACAGCGCCGTGATGATGAGGGTGGCCACGGTGACGATGAGCAGGGTGATGCGGGCGATGAACTGGGCGGTCTGCACCACGTTGGGCACCACGTGCTCGCTGCGGCCCTCCGAGGAGAACAGCGACGCGCCCCCGCCGCGGCCGAACAGCCCGAAGGACAGCGCCACCACGATGAGGCCGAGGCCGCCGAGCGCGTGGATGGCGAAGCGGAACATGTTGTCGGCGTAGGAGAGGTGGTCCAAATCGACGATGACCGAGGCGCCGGTGGTGGTCAGGCCCGACACGCCGTCGAACACGGCGTCCAGGTAGGTGGCGTAGTGCCCCGAGAAGTACAGGGGGATGGAGGCGAACAGCGCGAGCACCACCCAGGCGAACCCGGTGACGGCCAGCGCCTGGCGCCGCGAGAGCCGACCGGGCTCGATGCGCAGGAACCGCAGGGAGCAGCCGCCCACCATGGCGATGCCGATGGCCACCAGGTAGCGGGCCGCCGGCTCCCATTCCTGGAAGATAAGCGCGGTGCCTAAGGGAGCTATCATGAGCACGGCGAAGAACAGAGTGAGCGTACCCAGGTAATGGCCGATGACCCGCAGGTCGTACAAGGTGAATCGCTGCCACATGGCGCTATCCCAGCACGATTCGCGTCAGCGCCATGAGCGTCCACAGCCCGATGATGAAGCTGATGATGGACAGCAGCACCAACGTGATGGCCGCCACCGGCGAGGCGGGCTTGATGACGGGATGCTTGCGGGCCACGGGCCTAGCACCCCGCTTCCGCACGATATGTGGGCGAAATAGTCATGGGCGTATTCTAGTACAATGGGCCAAACGGGTCACCAACAGTTACCCATCGGGCACGACGAATGGAAGGAACGCCTCATGGACTACACCGACCTCGACGCCGCACTGCGCGAAATCGTCGGAGAAGCGCAGGTGCGCGCCGACGAGCCCCTCGCCGAGCACACCACCTTTCGCATCGGCGGCGCGGCCCAGTGGCTCGTGCTGCCCTCTTCCGAAGACGAGGTGGCCGCCGTGGTGGCGGCTTGCTGCGCTGCCGCTACGCCTTGGCGCGTGCTGGGGCTCGGGTCCAACGTGCTGGCTCCCGACGAGGGTCTTGCCGGGGTCACGCTGAAGCTGGCCGAGAACTTCGCCGCCGTGGAAGTGCTGCCGGGCGGCCTCGTGCAGGCCCAGGCCGGGGCGACGAATGCCGAGGTGGCCGAGGTGGCGCTGGCGGCGAGCCTTGCCGGCTACGAGTTCGCCAGCGGCATTCCGGGCACCGTGGGAGGGGCCGCTATCATGAACGCCGGTGCCTACGAGGGGCAGTTCTCCGACGTCGCCGTGCAGGTGCGCTGCCTGGTGCCCGACGGGGATGGGGGCTGGTCTGTCGCCGACGTGCCTGCCGTCGAAGCCGCATGGGGCTACCGCAGAAGCCGCATGATGGAGGAGGGCTGGGTGGTGCTCGGTGCCACCTTGCAGCTGCACGCCGACGACGGCGCCGCCATTCGCGTGCGCATGGGCGACCTGCGCGAGCGCCGAGAGAGCCGCCAGCCCTTGGAGATGCCCTCGGCCGGCAGCACCTTCAAGCGCCCCGAGGGTTACTTCGCCGGCGCCCTCATCCAAGAGGCCGGCTGCCAGGGCCTCGCCGTCGGGGGCGCCCAGGTGTCCGAGAAGCACGCCGGCTTCGTTGTGAACACCGGGGGTGCCACCGCCGCCGACGTGCTCGCGCTCATCGCCGAGGTGCAGCGCCGCGTGCACGAGGCGAGCGGCGTGCAGCTAGAGCCCGAGGTGCGCCTGTGGGAGTAGGGAGCAAGCCGAACGAGCCCACGGAAAGCACTGCAGCTTCAGGGGGAGCAGAGGCCCGAACCCGTCCCCACACGTGCACGGCGGCTTCAGAAGGGGCAGAGGTCCGAGCCCGCTGACCCGCCCATGGGCGAGCCTCAACTCAGCAGCACCGAGAGTTGCCGCCCTTCTGCCCCAAATGCACGATGCGCCCGGGCAGATCGCGCATTTGTAGCAGAGATCCGTGCACATCGTGCATTTGGGGCCATGGCCCTGAACAGGGAACTCTTTGCATATTCCCTGTTCAGAGGTACTTTTTATTTCTGCCTTAAACGTGCGATGCGCCCGGGCAGATCGTGAAAAAGAGGCGGGACACGAAGAAGGGGCCTTGTGGCCCCTTCTCGGTTGATAGCGCTGATGACGCTCGTTCCAGCCGTCGCTCTGGCCGTGTTCTGGCCGCGCTCTAGCCGTCGCTACCCGCGGAAGTAGTCCACACCGCCTTCGAACAGCGGCTGATAGGTGTTGCCGAAGGCGTTCTTGTACAGGCCCGCGCCCGAGCGCTCCGTGTGGCCCATCTTGCCGAGCACGCGGCCGTCGGGGCTCGTGATGCCCTCGATAGCGAGCACGCTTCCGTTGGGGTTAGCCGACAGGTCCATGGAGGGAACGCCGGCCCCGTCCACGTACTGGGTGGCCACCTGGCCGCCGGCAATCATCTGATCCAGCAGCGGCTGGGGCGCCACGAAGCGGCCCTCGCCGTGGCTGATGGCCACCGTGTGCACGTCTCCCACGTTCATGCGGCTCATCCACGACGACAGCGTGCTGGCCACGCGGGTGCGCACGAGCGTGCTCTGGTGGCGCCCGATGTCGTTGAAGGTGAGCGTGGCACAATCCTCGTCCATGGGGCGGATGTCGCCGAAGGGCACGAGCCCCAGCTTCACCAGGGCCTGGAAGCCGTTGCAGATGCCGAGCATGAGCCCGTCGCGGCGCTGCAGCAGATCGCGCACGGCCTCGGTTACCTGAGGCGCGCGGAAGAATGCCGTGATGAACTTCGCCGAGCCGTCGGGCTCGTCGCCGCCGGAGAAGCCGCCGGGGATCATGACGATCTGCGACTCGCCGATGAGGCGCGCCAGCTCGGCGGTGGACTCAGCCACGGCCTCGGGCGTCAGGTTGTTCACCACGTACACCGTAGGCACCGCGCCTGCGCGCTCGAAGGCGGCGGCGGAGTCGTACTCGCAGTTGTTGCCGGGAAACACCGGGATGACCACGCGCGGGCGCGCCACGGCCGGACCGGGGAACACCGCCGGAGCGCTGGCCGTGAAGCTGATCGCAGGCACCTCCTCGGCCGCCGTGCGGTCCTCGGCGCTGGTGCGGTAGGGGAACACGCCCTCGATGCCGCCTTCCCAGGCCTCCTGCACCCGGGCCAGATCGGCCACCTGACCGTCGCAGGAAAGCTCGTAGGCCTCGGTCACCGCGCCCAGGGCCACCACGTCCACATTGGCGGCAAGGCCCGCGTCCTCCAGGCGCGTCACCACCGACTGAGCCGTCTCGCCGGCGGTCAGCTCCACCACGAAGGTGCCATAAGCCGGATCGAAGAGCTGGCCGGTGCCCACGGCCGCGTCCACCGCCACGCCCAAACCGTTGCCCACGGCCATCTTCACGAGGGTCTCGGCCAGACCGGCCGCGCCGCTGCTCGCGCAGGCCCGCACCACGCCGGCGCCGATGAGGTGCTCCATGGCATCAAAGGTGGCGCACAGGCTGGAGGCCAGGGTGTCCTGGCAGGAGATCCATACCAGGTTATCGCCGGCGGCCTTCAGCTCCGGCGAGGTCACCCGGTCGATGTTGCCGATGGCCGTGGCGAAGGACACGAGCGTCGGCGGCACATCCAAATCCTCGAAGGAACCGGACATGGAGTCCTTGCCGCCGATGGCGCCCACGCCGAAATCGACCTGGGCCATAAGGGCGCCGAGCACGGCCGCCATGGGCTTGCCCCAGCGCTCCGGATCCTGACGCAGCTTCTCGAAGTACTCCTGGAAGGTGAGGTACATATTCGCCCGCTCGAAACCGGTGGCCACGAGCTTCGCCACCGAATCGAGCACGGCCATGTAGGCGCCCGCGTAGGGGTCCCAGGCCGACAGGTAGGGGTTGAAGCCCCAGGACAGGCCCGACACCGTGGTGGTGGCCCCGCCCAGCACCGGCAGCTTCGCCACCATGGCCAGAGCTGGGGTCAGCTGACGGGAACCGCCGAAGGGCATGAGCACCGTGGCGGCGCCGATGGTGGAGTCGAAGCGCTCCACGAGGCCCTTGTTGCAGGCGTGGTTGATGTCGCCCATGAGCGCCGCCAAGCCCGCCTCCAGGGAATCGGCCGCAGCGGCAGCCTCCACAACCGGATCGGTCAGGCTGGCCGCCGCTTCGAAGGCACGGTCGCAGGGGGTGGCGGCACAGCTCTCGTCGGCCGGAGCGGGCACGCTCACCGCCGCGTGCTTCGGGGCGCCGTTGCTGGCCAGAAAGTCGCGGCTCACGTCCACGATGGTGGTGCCGCGCCAGTGCATGCGCACGCGCGGCTCCTCGGTCACCACGGCCACCGGCGTGGCCTCCAGGTTCTCCTCGTGGGCAAGGGCGATGAAGGCGTCCACATCCTCGGGGGCCAGGGCCACGGCCATGCGCTCCTGGGACTCGGAAATAGCCAGCTCGGTGCCATCGAGGCCGTCATACTTCTTGGGCACGGCATCCAGGTTGATGTCCAGGCC
Organism: Adlercreutzia muris; assembly: GCF_008831045.1. Lineage (GTDB taxonomy): Bacteria > Actinomycetota > Coriobacteriia > Coriobacteriales > Eggerthellaceae > Adlercreutzia > Adlercreutzia muris. Next base: position 54,325 of record NZ_WAJS01000014.1, on the reverse strand, counting down.
GTCGGCCAGCTCCCCAATGGCCACCGACACGCCGCCGGCGCCGAAGTCGTTGCAGCGCTTGATCATGCGGCAGGCATCGCCGCGGCGGAACAGGCGCTGGATCTTGCGCTCCACCGGCGCGTTGCCCTTCTGCACCTCGGCCCCGCAACTTTCCAGCGATTCCACGGAATGGGCCTTGGAAGAGCCCGTAGCACCGCCGATGCCATCGCGGCCCGTGCGACCGCCCAAGAGCACCACCACATCACCGGGCGCCGGGGTCTCGCGGCGCACGTGGTCGGCCGGCGTAGCACCTACCACGGCGCCGATCTCCATGCGCTTGGCGGCGTAGCCGGGATGGTACAGCTCGTGCACGTGCCCGGTGGCCAGGCCGATCTGATTGCCGTAGGAGGAATAGCCGGCCGCCGCCGTGGTCACGAGCTTGCGCTGGGGCAGCTTCCCGGGAATGGTATCGGCCACGGGCACCGTGGGATCAGCCGCACCGGTCACGCGCATGGCCTGGTACACGTAGGAGCGGCCGGACAAGGGGTCGCGGATGGCCCCGCCCACGCAGGTGGCCGCACCGCCGAAGGGCTCGATCTCGGTGGGATGATTGTGGGTCTCGTTCTTGAACAGGTACAGCCAGTCCTCTTCCACGCCGTCCACATCCACCTTGCACTTGATGGTGCAGGCGTTGATCTCCTCGGACTCGTCGAGGCCGGTGAGAATGCCCTGCTTCTTCAGCCACTTCGCGCCGATGGTGCCCATGTCCATGAGGCACACGGGCTTCTCATCGCGGCCGAGCTCGTGGCGCAGCTCCAGATAGCGGTCGAAGGCGACCTGCACGTTGGCATCCGCGATGGCCACGTCGTCGAGCACGGTGCCGAAGGTGGTGTGACGGCAGTGGTCCGACCAGTAGGTGTCGATCATCTTGATCTCGGTGATGGACGGGTCGCGCCCCTCCTTAGCGAAGTACGCGCGGCAGAACTGGATGTCGGCCAAGTCCATGGCCAGACCGCGCTCGGCGATGAAGGCGGCCAGCTCGTCGTCGGAAAACTCGGTGAAGCCGTCGATGACCTCCACGTCGGCCGGGCGCTCGAAGGCCATGGCCAGGGTGTCGCGGGTATCCAGCGAGGCCTCGCGGGCCTCCACCGGGTTGATGACATAGCGCTTCACGGCTTCCACGGCGGCCTCGTCCAGATCGCCCTCCAGGTAGTACACCACCGCCGAGCGCACCAGCGGGCGCTCCCCCTGGCTGATGAGCTGGATGCACTCACTCGCGGAATCGGCGCGCTGGTCGAACTGGCCGGGCAGAAATTCCACGGCGAACACCGCGGCCCCGTTGGCTTCGGGCAGCTCGAAGGTGGCAATGTCGGACTGCGGCTCGGAGAACACCGTGGGCACGCAGGCGGCGAACAGCTCCTCGCCGATGCCCTCCACGTCGTAGCGGTTTACCAGGCGCACGGCCGTGAGCCCCTGAATGCCCACGATGTCGCGCAGCTCGGCGGCCAGCGCGCGGGCCTCGCCGTTGAACCCGGGCTTCTTCTCAACATAGACGCGAGATACCATGGATGTGCCTCTCTCTTCTCTCTTCAGTGAACGAGCGGGGACGGACAAGGCGCGCCCCGCACCCTGCCCGGCGGGACGCGCAAAGGGGCGCCTGTGGGCACCCCTTGCAAGCTACTGCTGGTCGGACGCGCCGGCGCCGCCCTTCGCGGCGGCCTTGGCTTCCTTGGCGGCCTTCTTCTCGGCCTGCATCTTCTCGCGGTTGGAAAGGCGGAAGCCGCTGCCGAACAGACCTCGACGCTGGGGCTTCACGGGAGCCTCGTCGGACTCGCCGCCGTCGGCCGCCTCTTCGCCGGCCGCCACGCCCGCTTTCTGGGCCGCGTGGCGGTTCTGATTCTTGCCGGAGCCCTTCGCTTTCGCCTGCTTGGCCTGCTGCACGCGGCGCGCCTGCTTCTCGGCCTTGGCGTTCTTCTCCTCCAAGGCCAGCATGCGCTCCTGGTAGGCCACACGCTCCTTCTTGATCTTCCAGAAATCGAGCACGAAAGCGCCGATGATGAACACGTAGGCCGCGATGAGCGTAGTCACGCTGAGCCACTGCGGCAGAGCGCCCTGGCCCACGAAACTCAAGGTGGTGCAGCCGATGGCCGCGATGAGCATCACCCACCAGATGGCGCGCAGGCGCTTGTAGCGGGGCGTGTCGGGCTTGTAGTACTTGCGCTCCACCTCGCGCTGCTTGGCGGCGGCCTCCTTGCGGGCGGCCTTCTCGGCGGCCTTTCGCTGCTCGGGAGTCTTCTTCGCCGACTTCACGGTGACCGACGCGGCGGCCTTGCTCTTGGGCTTGGCCGATGCGGCCGATTTACGGGTCACACCGGTGCGCTCCTCGGAGGTGTAGCGCTCGTTCATGGGGTTACGCTGGGACATGCTGCTTCGTTTCTCCTTCGGTGAGCTGGGCGGGCCGAGCCCGCACAAGGGCGGTGCGCGACGCTAGAACGTCGCAGGGTCGAACTTCTGGCCGGTGATGGTCTCGAAAGCCTGGATGTACTTGGCGGACGTGGCGTCGATGATGTCCTGGGGCAGGCGCGGCGGGTTGCCGGTCTTGTCCCAGTTCGCGGTCAGCCAGTCGCGCACGAACTGCTTGTCGAAGCTGGGCTGGTCGGCGCCCTCCTCGTAGGTGTCGCCCGGCCAGAAGCGGGACGAGTCGGGGGTGAGCACCTCGTCGGCCAGGATGATGGTGTCGCCCAGGCGGCCGAACTCGAACTTGGTGTCGGCGATGATGACGCCCCGGGCGGCTGCGTGGTCGGCGGCCGTGGTGTACACCTTCAAAGCCAGATCGCGCAGGGCCGTGGCATCTTCCTCGCCGAGGATTTCCACCAAACGCTCGAAGGAGATGTTCTCGTCATGGTCGCCGATCTCGGCCTTGGTGGAGGGGGTGAAGATGGGCTCGGGCAGCTTCGAGGAATTCACGAGGCCCTCGGGCAAGGCGATGCCGCACACGGTGCCCTCGCGGTTGTACTCCTTCAGGCCGCTGCCGGCCAGATAGCCGCGCACGATGCACTCGGCGGGGAACATGTCGGCCTTGCGCACCAGCATGAAGCGGCCGCGCAGGTAGTCGGCGTAGGGCTGGAACTGCTCGGGCAGGTCGGCCACGTCGGTGGAGATGAGGTGGTTTTCCACCACGCCGTCGAGCAGGTTGAACCAGAACTTCGACAGCTGGGTGAGCACCTGGCCCTTGTGGGGGATCTCGTCTTCCAAGATGTAGTCGAAGGCCGAGATGCGGTCGGTGGCCACGAGCAGCAGCCTGTCGCCCAAATCGTACAGATCGCGCACCTTGCCCTGCGCGTCGGGAGTGATGTCGATTCCCGCCATGGATGCCCTTTCTCCTTGACTCTCACGCCGGGCCCCGCCCAAGCGCCATTTTTCCGCTTCCGCCATTATGGCACAAACAAGGGCGTCCTTGACCACTGAGTCTCCCGCCTGCGCCAACCCACCAATCAAAGGAACGCCATGAAGCCATATTGCCGACGGCTTCCCCGCCGACGGCGGGACGCGAGCGCCGGCAGAAGCACCAAACAGGCCCTCTCCGACATTCGCCTTTGTTTTTCCGTCTCAGAGGGGGAGTTTGGTGCTTCAGGCAGCAGAATAATTCACCAGTGAAACTTTCTGACCTGCGTTTTCTTCAAATCCCATACCAAAGAGGCCGACCCCGACGCGAAAAAAGGCACCAAAGAGCCCTTCTCGGACAGATTTTTCGAAGACGATGTCGCAAAGGGGCTGTTTGGTGCTGCCGAGGTGTCAAACCGGCGCTTGCGACATACACCTCTCGCCACCGGTGCCGAGCCGGGCATCTGCGACATGCACCTCTCGCTCCGCGTACCGAACCGGGCACCTGTGGCGGGGACCATTGGATGCCGTCCTTGCTGCCCCGCAAATTCTAGGGATGCAGGCACTTGCGGGACAGTCGGGGCAGTTGGGACGAGACAGTTGGGGCAGTTGGGACGAGACAGTTGGGGCAGTTGGGACGAATAGAATGGGATGGGAGGGATAGGATAGGAGGGATGGATGGGAGGGATAGGATGGCCGGAGCCGCCTCCTCGTTGCGGGCCTAGCGCTGCTTCTTATGGGGAGTGCGCTTCTTGCCGGAGCCGAAGGCGCGGTGCTTCTCGGCGCCCTCGTCGTAAAGCGGGATGTGGATGGTGAAGCAGGCACCTCTGCCCTTCTCGCCTTCCACCTGCACCCAGCCGCCATGGCGATCGACAATCTCCTTCACCACGGCCAGGCCCACGCCCAAACCGCCGCTCTCGCGGTTGCGGCCGGCGTCGGCCCTCCAGAAGCGGGAGAACACCATGCGGGCCTCTTCCTTGGTCAGGCCGATACCCGTGTCCTTCACGGCAATGGATGCCATGATATCGCCCTTCTTCACCGCGACGGTGATATGGCCGCCCTCGGGGGTGTAGCGCACGGCGTTGGAAATGAGGTTGGCCGTGGCCTGGCGGATCATGTCGGCGTCGCCCACCACCATGACGTCGGGCTGGGCGTCATAGGTGAGCGTGAGGCCGGAATCGGACACGAACATCTCGTGGGTGGCGATGATGCCGGCGATGAGCTCGCCCACGTTCACCACTTCCTCCTTCATGGGATCGGCGCGGTTCTCCAGGCGAGACAGCTTCAAGAGCGCGTTCACCAAGCGCGACAAGCGCTGAATCTCGGAGTTCACCGTGACGAGGCGCTCCTCGTCGGCCTCATAGACGCCATCGACCATGGCCTCCACTGTGGCCTGGATGGCCATGAGCGGCGTGCGCAGCTCGTGGGCCACGTCGGTGGTGAGGCGCCGCTCCAGGTCGCGGTCCTTCTCCACCGACTCGGCCATGGCGTCGAAGGTCTCGCCGAGACGGGCCACCTCGTCCTCGCCCCGCAGATCTGTACGAGCCGACAGGTCGCCGTCGCCGATAGCCCGAGCCGCCCCCATGATGCGGTTGATGGGGGCCACGAGATTGCGAGCAAAGAGGAAGCCGATGCAGGAGGCCAGCACGATGGCCACGGCTGCGGCAATGAACATGGCCTGGTAGGAATTATCGCGGAACTCCTGGTCGGGCTGGCGCATAAGGGCCTCCGACCCGTACACCCACAGACGCACGGTGCCCACCTTCTTGCCGTCCACCATGATGGGGGCCTGAGCCACCTGGGAGCCATTGGTCGGCTCGATGGACTTCGCGAGACCGCCCTGCTCCTCGTCGTAAACGATGGAGGAATCGAAGACGGTGCGGCCCTCGTCGTTGATGACGCGCACCCCCACGCCGCTCGTGAGCTCCATGGCCTGGAGCGCCGGCTTGGTGGTCTCGGGATTCCACAGATCGTCGGTCTCCTTGTAGATGGCAGCGATGCGGTTGGCTGTGGTCTGGCAGAGGGTCTGCATGTTGTCGGCCGTGTAAGTGCGGAAGTGCTGCTCCCACACGAAGGACACTACCCCAATGGCCACGAGCGCGGTCATGGCGGCGATGAGGGCGAAGGCCAGGGTCACGCGGGTGGTGTAGGAGAAGTCGGACCACCGCAAGCGGCGGCGCTTCCTCGTCTTGCGCGCCGGAGACGGCGAAGAGGCCGCCGGCTGGGCGACCTCTTCGACAGTTTCCAGAATGCGCGGCGTTTCTTCCGCTTCAGTCATGGGGCTCCTTCAAGCGCGGGCGCTCCCGCGCGACGGGGCCGCGGGCCAACCCGAAGGCGAGGCGCACGGCCGGAACGGACGGCTTTACTGCTTAGTGGGATCCTCGAAGCGATAGCCCACGCCGTGAACGGTGTGGAGCCACTTCGGGCTGCGAGGATTGTCGCCGATCTTGGCGCGGAGGTTCTTCACGTGGGAGTCGATAGTGCGCTCGTAGCCCTCGAAGTCGTAGCCGAGCACCTTCTCCACGAGCTCCATACGGGAGTACACGCGGCCCGGATAGCGGGACAGTGTGGTGAGCAGCTTGAACTCGCTGGCCGTGAGATCGATCTCCTCGCCGGAAACGAGCACCTTGTGACCGGACACATCGATGGTCAGCTCGCCGAACTCCAGCACCTCGCGCTGGGGCTCGGAATCGGCATGCACGCGGCGTAGCAGGGCGCGGGCGCGAGCCACCAGCTCGCGGGGGCTGAAGGGCTTCACCAGGTAGTCGTCGGCACCGAGCTCCAGGCCGATGATGCGATCCTCCACCTCGCCCTTGGCGGTGAGCATGATGATGGGCACATCGGAGGTGTCGCGGATGACGCGGCAAACGCGCTCGCCGGGCACGCGGGGCAGCATGAGGTCCAAAATGACCAGATCGAAGTGGTGCTTCTGGAATTCTTCCAGCGCGTCCTGGCCGTCGCCCACGGCGGTTACCCAGTAGTTCTCGCGCTCCAGATAGGCGGTCACCGCATCGCGAATGGCCTTCTCGTCTTCGACGAGCAGAATGCGTCGTGTCTCGTTGCTCATGGATGCTCTCCTCGTGATCGTGACGTGCGCTTTCGTTCACCCCAGCCGACACGGTGTCTGACCTGCGATTTTCTCGCTGCCGGAACATATATCAGCCGGGCGGTCGTGTTTGCGTTTATTGTAGCGTTTACCCCTGAACGGTCGCCGAGGCGTATGCGAAATGACACAATACACCCATGCCACAGAACAGAACTTCGCGCCCCCGGTCCGGCGCTTCTCACGGCGGCTCCCATACGGGCCGTCCCCCGCGGACCCGCAGCGCTTCTCATTCCCCCGCCCCCGTCTCGGCCCGCAAGCGTCCGGGTTCTTCCCGTGCGGCCTCCGCCGGCTCTTCTCGGCCCACCACGGTGAAGGTGCGCCGCACGCCCCCGAGCGCCCCGGTGCGCCGGACGGCCGAGGATGGCGCCGAGCCCCGCGCCATCGCCCTGCCCGGCGGCCACGAACTCCTGCTCACCCGCCGTACCTTCCTCTACGGTGCCGCAGGAGCCGCGGCCCTGGCGGCCCTTGGCGGCGGCGCGGCCTTTGCGGCGGCCCACACTGACGACAAGAAGAGCCTGGAAACCCTCACCGTGCCCGAGGCCAACGTCGTGCTCGACAGCTCCTTAGAGCAGATCGAGAACGCCGAGGACGCCCTCACCCTGGCCACCTCGGTAAAGATGCCCTTCGGCACCTTGCTCTGGTGCAGCGACGACAACGTGGCCGCCTGCCTGCTGCCCACCGAGACCGCCAAACCCCTGGCCCAGGTGGGTCTGCTGGATTTAACCAGCGGCGAGTGCACCACGGCAATCGAGCACGCCGTGGGCGAGGACGAGGGCTTCGAGATCTACGACGTGCGGGCCAACGGCCACGGCGCCATCTGGACTGAAGCCGATATCATGGACGGCCTCTGGCGCGTCTATGGAGCTGCGGCCAGCGATGGGGCCCTCGGCGAGGCCCAGCTGCTCGATGAGGGCGACGTCGATTGGGAGATGCCCTCCCTGGCCGTGGCCGACGGCTACGGCTACTGGCAGCGCCTACCCCAGCTGGACGGCAATGCCCGCGTGGAAGACTCCCTGCTCAAGCGCGCTCCCTTCGGCTCGAGTACGGCCGAGGTGGTCTATGCCTCCGAGGGCCGCATGGCCTGCGCCCCCATCTCCTGCGGCGATGCCCTGGTGGCCACCCCCCGGGCCCGCACGAGCGGCACCTATTACCAACTCACCCGCATCGACGGGGCCACGGGCGCCGTGACCGACGCCTGCGTGCTGCCCTCGTCCATGAAGCCCCTGGAGGCGGGATGGGGCCGCACCGGGTTCAACTTCGCCTTCGACGGCATCTACAATTACGGCGACGGCATCTCCAACCTGGGCACCTACATGCCCTTAGAGCCCCTGGAGAGCCCGCGCCTCGCTGGCACCGAGGGGGCCGAGGGCCCGGGCACCGATGACCCGCACCTGCCCGTAACCTTGGCCAACATCGCCACGCCGGCCTACAGCGCCGACCAGTGGTTCCACTATGTGGCCAACCCGCTGTCGGCCCCGTGTTGGTGCGGGAACTGGATGCTCGTGCGCGGCGGCAGCGCCGTGTGCGCCGTAGACCTGACCGGGCGCCGCTATGCGAAGCTTCCCCTGGAAGAGGGATCGGGGGACTACAACGACTTCCTCGCTTCCACCCATATCGGCCAGCGCGCGGTCACCTACTGCAACGTGGACTACACCCCCATCAATGGCGAGCCGCAGAAACACTGCCTCGTGAGAATCTGGGAGCCGGCCTCGTAATTCCGCCTGTCCGAGCGAGAGGATCAACCCCTGGCATCGATGCCGCGATAACGCCCGTAGGGCGAAGGCGCAGCCTTGCCGCAGCGAGGGCACGGCCCTCGTCCCACGGATAATGCGTCCTACAGCCCGCCTATATACTGCTGCTTAGCCCTCAGGATGCGCAGGACCGATTCGTCGATGCGCTCCTCGGTGAGGGCGCCGGCGGCCACAGCGTCCAGCACGCCCTGATAGGCCTCGGGGAAGCTCTCGGGCATGAGCGGGATGTCGCAGCCGGCCGCAAGCGCCGCCACCGCGGCCTCGGCAGCGCTGTAGCGGTCGGTAATCGCTCCCATGGCCAGCGAATCGGTGACGATAATGCCCGTGAATCCCAAAGTGTCGCGCAGCATCCCCTGGGCCACCGCACTCGACAGCGACGCGGGCACCGCCCCTTCCACGATGTTGGGCAAGTCCACGTGACCCACCATGATCATCGGCACCCCGGCCTCGATAGCGGCCTTGAAGGGCACGAAGTCCACGGCGGCCAATTCCTCGGCGGTCTTCTCCACCGCAACGGCGCCGGTATGGGAGTCGCCGGGTGCCGATCCGATACCGGGGAAGTGTTTCGCGCAGCACAGCATGCCCGCCCCGAGAAAGCCCTGCACCTCGGCCTTCACCATGGCGGCGCACACGTTGGCGTCCGACGAGAACGACCGCAGACCCATGGTGTCGCTGCGCAACGGGTCAACCACGTCGCACACCGGGGCGAAATCGAGGTTGAACCCGAGGGGCGCCAAGTAGTCGGCAATCTGCTCGGCCGCCTCCTTGGCCGCCGCCTCATCGGCTGCCGCCCCCAGGGCGCTCGCATCCCCCACATTCGGCGCAGCGAAGACCTCGTTGCCGGCCACGCGCACCACGGTACCGCCCTCCTCGTCCACCCCCAGAAACGGCGGCACGTTGCCGTCCTCGCTGTAGAAGCCCTTCATGTTCGCGAGCATGGCCGTGGCCTGGTCGGGGTCGATAAGGTTCTGGGCGAAGTACACGATGCCGCCCACCGGCCACGCCGTCAGGCCGGCGTGGGTGGCGTCTCCAGCCTGGGTCACCTGGGAGACATCCTCCACCAGCGCCTCCGGGGCCACAATGAACAACTGGGCCACCTTCTGTTCCAGGGTCATGGCGCTCAGGCGCGCCGCTGCGGCCTCATCGACGGCGGCAATGCTGTCCGGCGACCCGTCGCGCGCGCCGGAACTATCGCCAGAGACACCCCCATCCGCCGGCTCATCGAAAGCCGTAGGCGCGGAGGCAGGGGGCGCAGACTCGGCCTCGCACCCGCCGAGGGCCAGCGTGCCCGCGGCCACCGCTCCCAGCCAGAGGAAACGGCGGCGCGTGACGAAATCGGTCGTGATGCCCATGGAGCCTCCCTTGCAAGGATACGGCGCAAACGTCGGTTTCCCCAGCATAAGCCCGCGTACCTTCTTTGGCAACCAACAGATTCCCGCCCGTCCCCGCGGCAGACGAACCCCTCCTACCCTTTCCAGAAATCCTGGGTCAGATCCTGGCGAGTGGCGTGGCCTGTATTCTTCAGAATGTTGTGCACATGGGCCTTCACCACCTCGCTCTTGCAGGTGCAATAGCGCCAGATGACGTAGCCGAGTCCATGCGCCGCCTGCCGGCCACGCGCAGCGAGACCCCGGTAGGTCCTGCAAACCCTTTCCGCGTAACGAACGCGCGACTTTCTGTGGAGGAGGTCGCGCGTCCGCCCGTTTTCGGGAATAATGAGGAAACACGGTGCGCAGCGGCATCGCACGGCAAGGGCGACGACGGCTTGGAGGGCCTATGACCTATCTCATCACGTTCCTCGAGGGCATCATCACCTTCGTGTCGCCGTGCCTTTTGCCCATGATTCCCATCTACGTCACCTACTTCGCCGCCGGCGAGGAAGCGCGCACCGCCGTGGTGCTGCGCAACGCGCTGGGCTTCGTGCTCGGCTTCACCGCGGTGTTCATCGCCCTGGGGGCCCTGGCGTCCACGGTGGGAGCCTTCTTCGCTGAGTACCAGAGTGCCGTGAACGTAGTGTGCGGCCTAGTGGTCATCGCCTTCGGCCTGTACTTCCTCGGGTTCATCAAGGTGAACCTGTTCCGCGGGGGCAAGAACCCCCTGGCCGGGCGCCAACTCGGATTCTTCTCGTCGGTGCTGTTCGGCATCATCTTCTCCATCGGCTGGACGCCGTGCGTGGGGGCCTTCCTCGGGTCGGCGCTCATGCTGGCCTCCCAGCAGGCATCGGTGGCCCAGGGCGTCATACTGCTGCTGTGCTATTCCGCGGGCCTCGGCATTCCGTTCGTAGCCGCCGCTGTGCTCATCGACAAGCTGAAGGGCGCGTTTTCTGCCATCAAGAGCCACTACGATATTATCAACAAAGTGTGCGGCTGGTTCCTCGTCGCCGTGGGCGTGCTGATGGCCACGGGGCTTCTGGGCGGCTTCCTGCGCCTGTTGAGCTAACCGCCAGCGAGAGAAAGGCTCCCCTATGAGCGATCACGAGAACGAGAACGAGAATAAGGCCATGACTCCCGAGGAGCGCGGCGTGCAGATTGGAGCAGCCCTCGACGCCGCCGCCCAGCGCGAAGCCGCCGAGGCGGCCACCCCCGCCGGCCAGGCCCGCGACCGGAAGACCCACCGGGGCGTCATCATCGCGGCCGTGGCCTTCGCCGTACTGCTCGTGGGCGCCGGCATCGCCTACAACGTCCTGGCACCGAAAGCCGATCAGGCCGTAGAGATCGGCGGCACCGATGTCGTCCACAGCACCGAGGGGCCCGCGGAAGGCGCCGCCGACACCGGCGAGGGAAACGGGGCCAACGGGGCCACGACCCCGGCCCCGGACTTCTCCATGACCGACGCCGAGGGGGCCACGGTGCGGCTCTCCGACTTCAAGGGGCGCCCCGTACTGCTGAACTTCTGGGCCAGCTGGTGCGGCCCCTGCAAGAGCGAGATGCCCGCCATTCAGGAGGCGTGGAAGCAGTCGGGAGACGAGGTGGCCTTTGTCATCGTGAACATGACCGGCATGGACGGTGAATCCGAGGAAGCCGCCCGCGCCTTCCTGACCGACAACGGCTACGATTTCCCCTGCTACTTCGACAAGGCCAACAGCGCCGCCGCAGCTTTCGGCGTGAGCTCCATCCCCCAGACCTATCTCATCAATGCCGAGGGCAACATCATCGGCGGCTATATGGGCGCTATGGACGACGCCGTGCTCGCCGAGGGCCTTCGCATGCTGACCGACGCCACCGCAACCGCCCAGTAGCGGGCTCGAGCCACCCTGTTGCCCCACCCGCTTTCGCTCATGCTGGCCGTGGGAAAGAGAACGTAGGCAGAGTGAATTCGGCGGAACTGAGCCGATTTTGCTCAGCTATTGAGCAAATTTGCCCCATAGGGAGGCTGATCCCCCCCATTCTGCAAAAAAACGCCGACCCGCGAGGGGTCGGCGTTTTGCGTTGGAGGCAGGGGGCGCTCGGCGCGAGCTCCTAGAACTCCAGCTCCTGCAGGCGGTCGAAGACCACGTCCTTGCGGGTGAGGAAATCCCAGGGGTCGAAGATCTCGTCGAGCTTCTCGGCCGTGAGCAGCGCGGCGGCCTCGTCGTCGGCCTCCAGGCGCTCGCGGTAGGTGGGGCCGTCCACAGCGTTCTGGATATCCTCCCACACCTTCATGGCGTTGCGCTGCACGATCACATAGGCGTCCTCGCGGGTGATGCCGGCGTCCACTAGGGCCAGCAGCACCTTGCTGGAGAAGATGAGGCCGCGGGTTCGCCACAGGTTGTGCTCCATCTTGGCCGGGTAGGTCTGCAGCCCGTCGAGCATCCACTGCATCTTCGCGAACATGTAGTCGAGCGCCGTGAAGCTGTCGGCCAGAACCACGCGCTCGGCGCCGGAATGGGAGATGTCGCGCTCGAACCACAGGGCCACATTATCGAAGGCCACCTGGGCGTTCGCCTTCACCACGCGGGCCAGACCGCACACGCGCTCGGCCGTGATGGGGTTGCGCTTGTGGGGCATGGCGCTGGAGCCCTTCTGACCCTTGGTGAACGGCTCCTCGGCCTCGATGACGTCGGACTGCTGCAGCAGGCGCACCTGCATGGCGATGGATTCCAGGGTGGAGGCGGTCACGGCCAGGGCGGCCATCACCTGGGCGTGGCGGTCGCGGGCCAGCACCTGGGTGGACAGCGGGTCGGGGGTAAGGCCCAGCTTCTCGCACACGTACTGCTCCACATAGGGGTCGATGGAGGAGTAGGTGCCCACCGCACCGGAGATGGCGCCGGTGGCGGCCACGGCGCGGGCCTCCTCCATGCGGGTAAGGGCGCGCTTCAAGGCCCAGGCCCAGCTGCCGAACTTCATGCCGAAGGTCATGGGCTCGGCGTGGATGCCGTGAGTGCGGCCCACGCAGAGGGTGTTCTGGAACTCGAAGGCGCGGCGCTTGCAGGTCTCACCCAAGCGCTTGATATCCTCGATGATGATGTCGCAGGCCTGGGTGACCTGGTAGGAAAGCGCGGTGTCGCCCAAATCGGAGGAGGTCATGCCGTAGTGCACCCAACGGCTCGGCTTGTCGCCGCCCTCGGGGATGTCGGCGTCAATGTAGTTGGCCATGCACGTGGTGAAGGCGATGACATCGTGGTTGGTCACCTTCTCGATCTCGTCGATCTCCTCCACGGTGAAGTCGGCGTGGTCGCGGATCCACTGGGCCTCTTCCCGCGTGATGCCCGCCTGGCCCAGCTCGGCCTGGGCCTCGCAGGCCAAAACCTCGATTTCCTTCCAGATGGCGAACTTGTTCTCAAGCTCCCAGATGCGGCCCATTTCCGGACGGGTGTAGCGACCAATCACGTGCGTTTCCTTTCCTCGCGCCTGCGCGACCGCCCGCGCGGCCCGCTTCAATGCTCTGTGCGTAGGGTACCAAAAACTGCGGCCGCCAGCGGGGCTTTCCCGCCCAATCGCCCCTTTCCGCAGCCGTAGGGCCGCCGCAAAGGGCAGTCTTTGCGAAAGTGACAAATATGCCGTTGCAGAAAACGCGTCGCTCGGGTAAGATACGAACTTACGCGGAGGAGTGACCGAGAGGCCGAAGGTGCTCGCCTGCTAAGTGAGTATGCCCCACAAGGGCATCTAGGGTTCGAATCCCTACTCCTCCGCCACTTTGTCTGTTACGCTCCCAACTGGGGGCGTTTTTCATTTCCCCCACGGCCAGCGGTGCTTGGTGGTGGAGGGGAGACGCTTTTTGCGGTAGCTGGGATTGTGCTTGAGGAAGCGGTAGTTGGCGAAGCGCGTCAGGGCGAGGCCGAGCAGCGTGACCGCGAGGAAGCTGAGAGTGAGGTCGAGCACCGCCGGCGCGCCGTCGAAAAAGGCGTAAACCGAGGCCAGGGCGAAAAATCCGCTGAGCACCCCGCACAGCCAGGTGAACACCGCTATGAGAACCTCCTTGGCCCGAGCCGGGGAGTGGCGGTAGGTGACCACCAGGTAGATGATGCCCGCGGCCACGGCCAGCAGCAATACGAGGGGCACCACCCGAGAGAGACGCGCGATCAGTCCCATGGCTACCTCCCCGGAACCTGGGCGGCCCGCAGGCCGGAGAGGGTCGTCGGCCGCGCCCACCAGCCCTCGGCACTCGCCGCCGTGGCGAGCGCGCTGGCTTGGGAGAAGCTGTCCGCCAGAGCATAGGTGGCCGACCCGCTGCCGGAGAGCAGCACATTCTCGGCACCGACCCGCTCGGCCAGCCATGCCCGCACGGCGGAGAGCTCGGGCAGCAGCGCCTCGGAAGCGGCGGCCAGGTTGTTGAACAGGGGCACCTCAGCAGCGTCGTCGGCGTTCTCGATGGCCTTCAGCACCTCGTCGGGAACAGCCAGAGGCGCCTCGTCGAAGCGGCGGAAGGCCTCGGCGGTGGACACACCTGCCGCGGGCTTCACCAGCACCACTGCCCGCTTCGAGGACGTAAGCCGGCGGCGCAGCACTTCGCCCACGCCGTCGAGCTGAGCGCAGCCCCCGTGCAGGAAGAAGGCCACGTCAGCCCCGAGGGCGCGAGCGCACTCCCCCACCCGCTCGTCATCGGCCGCTAGGCCCCACTGGGCCGCCAGGCCCACGAGCACCGCCGCCGCATCCGACGAGCCACCGCCGAGACCGGCTTGAGCCGGGATGTGCTTCTCGATGCGCAGCTGCACATGAGCGGGATCTTCCCAGCCGACGGCCCGAGCCAGACGATCCGCCGCGATGAAGGCCAGGTTGTCGGCCGCGGCAATGGAACCGGCAGCCCCAGTGCGATCGGCCAAGTCGATGGAGACGAGCAGGTTGTCGGCCGGGCCGCCCAGGGCCACGTCGTCGCGCCCCGCTGCGGCAGCTGCAGCAGCCGCCTGAGCCACCTCGTCGGCCGTGGCGGCCTCGATGCGCAGGTACACCGTATCGTGCAGGGCCAAGGCGTGCATGACCGTGTCGGCATTGTGGTAGCCGTCCGGCCGTCGCGCCCCGATAGCCAGCACCAGGTTCACCTTCGCCGGTGCCACCAGCTTGACGGCCCCCGGCCCCATGAAGGCGGCCGCCGACCACTGGGCCTCCCGGGCCGCGGCCATCATATCCACTTCGGACGTGTTGCCAGCCATGCTGCGAACTCCTTTCCCAGCGCCCTCAGCGGGCGGTATCCTCAAATTGCTCCCGCGGGTCTTCCGCAACCCCGTGCGCAGCCTCCGCAGCCGACTCCGACGGCCCCGTGTCCGCGCCGGGCACCGAACCCTCGCCAGCCCCACTGGCGACAGAGCCCGAAGCCGGCTTCTTGCGCCGGGCCCGAAAGAAATCGCGCAGCAGCGCCACGCACTCGTCTTCCCGCACCCCGGCCGTCACCGCGAACTGGTGGTTGAGCCGGCTGTCGGCGTGAACCGCGTACAGGGTGCCCAGGGCACCGGCCTTCTGATCGGGCGCGCCGTACACGCAGCGGGCCACCCGAGCCTGGTGCATGAGCCCCGCGCACATGATGCAGGGTTCCAGGGTAACGTACACCGTGCAGTCGGAAAGCCGCCAGGCATCCATCGCCTGGGCGGCCTTCCGCATGGCGAGGAACTCTGCGTGACCCGCCGGGTCGCGATCGGTCTCACGGCGGTTGCGGCCCCGGGCGATGACGCGGGGCTCCGCCAGTGGTCGGCGCGTGCCGCGGTCCACGGGCTCGTAGACCACCACGGCCCCGATGGGCACCTCTCCCGCAGCTCCGGCCGCCTGGGCCTCTTCCAAGGCCAGGGCCATATACTGCTCGTCGAGCAGCCGCTGTTCTTCGGGTGTGCGATGTTCATTCATGAGGGGGATTATAAGCGGTTCCACCCACGCGGCCGCCACGCAGCCCGGCAAAGCAGGCGATTCCCCATAATCGAAGCGGGAATGTGGTATCCCGTGCGTCATGCTCGCCGTTTGAGGGCGGGCGCCATCTCGTGCAGGGGCGTGTCCGAGTGGCTTAAGGAAGCAGTCTTGAAAACTGTCGCGCCGAAAGGTACCGTGGGTTCAAATCCTACCGCCCCCGCCAGTCTTTACGCTCTCAAGGTCGCTTCGAGAAAACAGAAGGGGAGCACCCTCGGCACTCCCCCAGCGATGATTGTTTTCGAGCAATTCGCGCAGTGGCGAATTAATCCCTGTCGTTCAGTATCTCGTCGATCATTTTCTCGCGCTCTTGCTCTTGCCGCAACTCTTCTTTTTTCGCCTCGAGCCTTGCGTTCTCCTCTTTCATGAAGTAGACGCCGCTCAGCTCGAATGATGCCACGTGCTCGCTCATCTCGCCGATCATGTCGCTGTCGTCCGGCATCACGATTGCCTCAACCTCGGCTGTCTCCCCGTCTGGCAATTCCTCGGTGCCCCCGAGGGCCGTGCCGATCTTGCTGCCATTCTCATCGAACAAATCCCAGCTCATCAGGAGCGTTTCAGTGCGTCCACAGGTGTTCTTGGCAACCGCATGGAGATAGTCGAGGTCGTTTTCTCCCTTCGTGAGCATCTGATTGCTTATCTCGTACCCGTCTCCCGTATCCGTCTTGCCCCCAACGCAACCTGCCACACCGACGAGCCCAAGCGCCATCACGCACGTAAACGCCAAGACGAGTGCCTTGTTCTGTTTCATTGCTCTCCTCCTTTAAGCCAGCAAAATACCGTTCGCTTTATCATAAGTACGAAACTCAGTAATTTGCTGCGCAACATTTTGAGGCATTGTCGCGCTCCTTGCCTTCGCGACCTCTCCCCAGGGCTCAAGGTATTTCCGAGGAAGAAGATATCCAAACGGGAGGTGCCGGGAACAGATGCGCATTCCGCCCCACAACCCTCTTCTTTAAGCGACGCCATCGGCTCGAAAACCGATTTTCATCTGCCCTTTTGGCAACTTAGGTACTTTTTGGACATAGCTGAGTACCTCCTGTGCCTTGGCGGTGCCGTCGCAAAACTATAGGGTGGAGGCGCCAATCGGCCCCAGGGGAAACGGGCAAGGCCCCTCTGGGGCGAACCACCAAGGAAGGGAGATTTTCATGTACACCTCCAACCCATTGAGCCGTCGACTCTTCTGCAAGGGAGTTGCCGCCTTCGGTGCGACGCTCGGCGTCGCGGGCATGGGCGGCCTTGTCGGATGCGCGCCGCAGGGCACCACGGCGGGCGAGGCCGCGGCCAGCTGGATGCCGGGCACCTACACCGCCGAGGCCTCGGGCCACAACGCCCCCTTCACCATGAGCGTGACCTTCTCCGACAACGCCATCACCGCCATCGACGTCACCGCGAACCAGGAATCGCTTGGCGTTGGCGCAAGCGCCCTGGAGCAGCTGGCCGACGACGTGATGGAGTACCAGACCATCAACGTAGACACCATCACCGGCGCCACCCTTTCCAGCATGGCCCTGCAGGAGGGTTTGGCCGACTGTGCCGAGCAAGCCGGGGCACGGGAAGATCTCGAGGCAGCCGACGCGCCGGCCGCCGAAGCCGTGGAGGATTTCTATACCGTCGACGTGTGCGTCATCGGAGCAGGCGGCGCGGGCCTGACCGCCGCTGTGTCCGCCGCTCAAGCCGGGGCCAGCGTCATTGTTCTGGAGAAGTGCGGCATCACGGGCGGATCGACCAACGTCTCCGAGGGCGCCCTGAACGCCGTGGACCCGGAGCGCCAGGGCAAGCAGGGCATCGACGACTCCGTTGAGACGTTCTACAACACGACCCTCGAGGGCGGCCACGGCACCGGCACTCCCGAACTCGTGCGCTTCCTGACCGACAACGCCCTCGATTCGGTCCATTGGCTCGAGAGCCTCGGCGTGGCCTTCAAGGACGAGTGCGGCTCGGCCACCGGCTCCCTGGGCGAGCGCAGCCATTACCCCGCAACGCCCTCGGGCAACACCTACATTCGCTCCTTCGAGGACTTCATCGCCGAGAACCCCGACGACATCACCCTGCTCCACAACATGCAGGCCACTGGTCTCATCACCGACGGGGGTGCCGTGGTCGGCGTCACCGCCCTGCATGACGGCAGCCAGGAGGTCACCGTGAACGCGAAGGCGGTCGTGATCGCTACGGGCGGATTCGGGGCCAACGTCGAGTACCGCCAGAGCGTCAACACCGGCGTGTGGAAGGAAGTGAAGCTCGACGACACCATCGGCTGCACCAACATCAAGCCCTGCGCCCAAGGCGAGGGCATGGCTCTGGCCGAGGGAGCCGGTGCGGAGCTCGTCGGCCTGTCGGACATTCAGCTGCACCCCTGCGGCACCCCGGGCACGGGCCTCATGGAGGACATCCGCACCTCTGGGCGCAACCGCATCTTCGTGAACATCGAAGGCAAGCGCTTCGTGAACGAGGGTGCCGAGCGCGACGCTCTGTGCAAGGCAATTTTCGCCCAGCCCGATTCCACGTACTGGATCGTCGTCAACACGCTGCGCTACCCCGACCCCGACGAGCCCGATGCCAACGGTGCCACCATCAACAATATGCTGGCCCTGGGCCACATCGTCGCCGGCGAGACCGTGGAGGAGGTCGCCCAGGCCATGGGCGTGGACGCCGCCAACCTGCAGGCGTCCCTCGACACCTACAACGCCGTGGTGGGCGGCGCAGAAGACGAGTTCGGATTCAAGGCCACCAACACCGCCGATGCCGCGATGACCGAGGGCCCCTGGTATGCCTGCCGCAAGGTTCCCACCGTGCACCACACCATGGGCGGTATTCGCATCAACGTGAAGTCCCAGGCCTGTGGCGCCGACGGGACTCCCATCGACGGCCTGTTCGCCTGCGGCGAGTGCACCGGCGGCATCCACGGCGAGAACCGCCTGGGCGGCAACGCTATCGCCGACTGCATCACCTTCGGCCGCAATGCGGGCGGCAACGCCGCCGAGCACGCGCTTACGGCCTAGCTCCCCACCAACCGGCCCGTTCTGAAAACAAGGCGAGCTAACCCCTCCAAGCCCTCCCCTGCGCGGGCTCCGCAGCCTCTCAGCCGCGGGGCCCGCGTCCTATGGCAGGAGCTACTCGAGCTTATCGAGCAGCTCCTGCTTGCTGTGCACCGCCGCTTTCCGATACACCGTGCGCGTATAGTTGCGAATGGTATTCTCGGAGTAGCTCAGCGCCTGGGCAATGTAGCTGCGGCTGCGGCCCTGGGCGATGAGACGCACAATGGCCGCCTCAGTCTCCGTCAGTCCATAGGCGTCCGCCAGCGCCGCAACCGGGTCGTCCCCGGCGCCGCGGGAGCAGCCGCCATCCCGCATGGGCTCCCCAGCGGGCGCTTTCCCCAGCAGGCCGGACCCGGCCACCGGGGCCTCGGCCCCATCGTCGCCGGTCGGGCATTCCCTCGCCGGCGCCACCTCGGCCACGGGCACCAGGACCGACAGGGAGGCGTCGCCGCGAGCCAGCCCCCAACCCAGGGATCCGACGCCGCCCATGCGCATGGCCGCCAAGCCCAGCGTGCATTCAACGAGCACCACGACGGCCATAGCAACCAGCAGCGTCAGATTGTGCCCCGAATCGAGCACCATGGCTGGTCCCACGACATGGACCGCCAACCGTCCGACGGCCATGCACAGCAGTGCTCCGCCGTAGACCACGGCGTACACGAGCGCCGCCGGCTGCCGCAGCTCCCGCGCCATCTGGCAAATGAAGTAGACCAGGGGAAGATAAAAACAGGTCATGGCGTTCGTTGCGAAGAACGTGCTCGCCTCGTGGGCGCCGGACCACTTACTCATGAGCAGGCAGACGCTCACCATCATCAGCACATTCTGGAACATCCAGTAGGCCGAGAAGTCGAAACCGCGGCCCCGCACCAGCGCCCACCAAATCGTCGCGACCACCACGAGCACCACCAGCACCTGATGGGCCGAGCGCACGCCCTGAGACATCTCGCGCAAACGCCCATCGGGGTAGCCCAGAGCCATGCCCAAAAGAAAGGCGAACAGGAAGCATGCCGCCACGACGGCCGTCAGCTGCCGACCCCAACCGAGGCGACCGCGGCCCTTCGCTACCCCCTCCCCGCGGGACGCGCCGGACAACGCCTCCCGAGGCATCGCCTGCCAGCCGTCATCGTCGCCCCACTGCTCCAAGTGCATGGCGCGCCAGTAGGCGAACACCGACAGCGCGGGCACGAACAGGTTCACCATGGCCGCCACTTCGGGATTCAGATAGCCCATGACCAGCGACAGCGCGCACGACAGGGCCAGGCCCCCTCCCACGTAGAAAAAGCAGCGGGCGGGAGTGGCGCGCTCAAGGAAGAACAACCACATCACCTCACCGCCGACCAACCCGATGCCGCCCACGACGGCGCGCAAAACCTCGAAGTTGTCGCTGCCGAAGAACACGTCAATTAGGTACAGAAGCCCCGACAGGGTCATGAGCACAAAGCCCGACCAGACGAATATGGCCCGGGACGCCCTGTTGGAGCCACGGCGCGCCAAGGCGAACACCATGAGCGCGATAACGGTCACCCGCGCAATGTTGGCCCCCGCGGTCACCAGACCCATGTCGGCCGAGAAGTGAAGGTTGTAGAAGTTGAACTGATACCAAAGACGGTACAGGCCGATGCCGAAGAACGCCAACGAGAACCCCGGGCCGAACAAGCGCCTAAACGCTTCAAGTACGTCGGGCCGCCTCATGCTCCCCGGCCCTTGGCTCCGCCTCGTTTCGGACTGTGCATTCTCCCCATTCATGGGAGAAATCATAGCATTTCCCCTCCCCGAGAAGCAAACGGGGCAACGGGGCAACGGAAAGCCCCCTCCCGTCAGCCGCAGCCCCAAGCACCACCGCGATCCCCTTCAAACAAGGGAGATAAAAACGGCGGAAGCGTCCCGACCGGGACGCTTCCGCCGCAAAGAACCGTGACCGCCCCTATCGCCCCTCAATCGGGACGTAGGGCTTGATGCCGCGGACGGTGTTCTTGTAGGCGGGACGGATGATGCGCTTGCCAGCGGCGATCTCCTCGAAGCGGCGGGCGGCCCAGCCGGCCATGCGGGCGCAGGCGAACAGGAGCGTGAACAGGTCCTCGGGAATACCCATCATGGAGTAGATGAAGCCTGAGTACATGTCCACGTTCGCGCATAGGGCCTTGTCGGAGCCCTTCTCACGGGCGAACACCTCGGGGGTGAGGCGCTCGATGGACTTGAGCAGGTTCAGCTCGGCCTCGTACTCGGCGCCAGCGGCCGGCACGTGCCGCGGTCCACGGGCTCGTAGACCACCACGGCCCCGATGGGCACCTCTCCCGCAGCTCCGGCCGCCTGGGCCTCTTCCAAGGCCAGGGCCACATACTGCTCGTCGAGCAGCCGCTGTTCTTCGGGTGTGCGATGTTCGTTCATGCAAGGAATTATAGCCGCTTGGGAAGGATCGTCTCCAGCGCGACCGTCGCTCTCCAGCACAAAGACACTCTGGCCGTGTTGGGCCCATTCCCTCGAAGGCTATGGTATCCTGTGCAGCAATGCCCGTTGTCTCGCAATGGGCATCGATTCCGCGGAGGCGTGTCCGAGTGGCTTAAGGAAGCAGTCTTGAAAACTGTCGTGCCGAAAGGTACCGTGGGTTCAAATCCTACCGCCTCCGCCATTTTTACCTGTTCGCAATAGGAAATTGCAGAGTTTTCAACTGAGAGCCTCTCTTAATGAAGCGCTGTCTTGGTGTTGTCGGGTTCACCCGCGCATCTTCCGTTTTAATGCGTCATTTCGCATGAGCGGACAAATTTGGCGCAAGACACGGTCATTCCGCGCCTGCGTTGCCGTCTTCCCCCTAGACAGCGATGCACGCACGGTTCTTCCAATGTTCAGGAGCAAGACCAACGCGAGCCGTGCGAAAACAGTTCGAAGCATCGGAAGCCGGCGCGGAGGGCCCTAGCCCCAACCAAGGGGACGCTTCTGCGACAAATCAGCTGATTGGGCGACATCGGCAGCGCCTCTCGGACCGAAAAGTGTCGCCCAATCGACCGATTTGTCGCAGACCGCTAGGTGAAATGTCGCCCAATCGCACGATTTGTCGCAGAAGAAGAGGTTTGTTCGAAAATCAGTGGCACTGCCGTCCTGAGTCCGCCCCTGCATCTTCAGTATCCGGCGCAGCTAGGATGCCCCGCAGTAAGAGGAAGACTGGCCCAGAAGTGCACCGGCCTGCATCGCCGGGAACGCGCTTGAGTACCAGTCGGAACATCACTATTCCAGAACATACCCCGCAACATTAATCTCCATGTCGCGGTCTGAGTGCCGGCCAGGGCAACGACCAACAAAAGGCGCCCGCCGAAGTGCTCGTTTCCAGCGGGCGCCTCATTTGAGAAATGCAGGGCCGGCCGAATGCCCCTAAACAACAAGGGCGCTTCCATCTGGAATCGCCCTTGTCATGATCAGGTCTTTCCCCTATCGTTCCTCAATCGGCACGTAGGGCTTGGTGCCTCGGACGGTGTTCTTGTAGGCGGGGCGGATGATGCGCTTGCCGGCGGCGATCTCCTCGAAGCGGTGGGCGGCCCAGCCGGCCATGCGGGCGCAGGCGAACAGGGGCGTGAACAGGTCCTCGGGAATGCCCATCATGGTGTAGATGAAACCCGAATACATATCCACGTTCGCGCATAGGGCCTTGTTTGATCCCTTCTCGCGAGCAAACACCTCGGGCGTGAGGCGCTCGATGGACTTGAGCAGGTTCAGCTCGGCCTCGAACTCGGTCCCAGCGGCCAACTGCTCGGCGAAGCGCTTCCCGATAATAGCGCGCGGGTCGGACAGCGTGTAGACCGCATGCCCCATGCCGTACACCAGGCCCGTCTTGTCGTAGGCCTGCTTGTTCACGATCTTCGCCAGATAGGCGGCCACCTCGTCGTCGTCTTCCCAGTTCTTCACGTTTTCCTTGATCTCGGCCTGCATGGCGCGCACCTGGTGGCTCGCACCGCCATGGCGATGGCCCTTGAGCGACCCGAACGCCGCCGCGTAGGTGGAGTACGGATCGGTGTCGGACGATGACAGCACGCGCGTGGTGAAGGTGGAGTTGTTACCGCCGCCGTGCTCGGCGTGCAGGCTCAGCATAATGTCGAGCATGCGGGCCTCTTCCGGCGTGAAGGCGCGGTCGGGGCGCAGCATGGAGAGGATCGTCTCGGCGGTGGACTGCCCGGGCACGAAGCGGTGCATGATCATGGAGTCGTGGTGGAAGGCCGCGCGCTTGGCGTAGTAGGCGAGCACCATGATGCGCGGCAGGCGGCTGATGAGCGACAGCGCCGTGTGAATCTCATGCTCCGGCGAGCGGTTCTCAGCGCACTCGTCGGCCGCGTACAGGCGCAGGATGGAGCGGGACATCATGTTCATGATGTCGGGAGAGGTGTCCACCATAAGGGTGCTGGCGGTGAAGCCGTCGGGCAGCTCGCGCTGGGAATCGATCACCTCCACGAAGCGGGCCAGACGCTCGCGGGTGGGCAGCTCGCCCATGAGCAGCAGGTAGGCCACCTCCTCGTAGGCAAAGCGGCGCTCGGGATTCAAATCGCCCAGCAAATCATAGATATCGTAGCCGCGCAGGCGCAGGCTTCCCTCGGCCGGCATCTTCTCGCCGTCGGACACCACATAACCGTGCACGTTGGACACGTTGGTCATGCCCGCCAGCACGCCGGTCCCATCGGCGTTGCGCAGACCGCGCTTTACGTCGTAGGTCTGATAATGCTCGGGGTCGATGGTGTTCACCTGGTAGAAGTTCTCGTACAGGCGCACGCGACGCGCCTCGTCCTCGCTGATCTCGATGGGCTCGGCGCCTTCGATATCGGCGCAGTTGTCCACGCGGATAACAGCTTCGTCGATTTCCATGGCCATGGGGCTCTCCTCTCCCAGCGGGGCCGGCGATGCGGCCGCAGTGTATCAGTGTATTGTAGCGTGCGAGCAAGACGCACCCGCGCCCAGCCGTAACCCCCACCCCGCTCCCACGGCGAACGGTGCCCTTTCAAAAAAGTTTGAAAAAGTCGTTGACAATCCCCAAAAGTGGTGGTTAAATAGTTGTTGCTGTTTTGAAGTGCGCCGTTACCTCAGCTGGATAGAGGGACTGACTACGAATCAGTACGTCGGGGGTTCGAATCCCTCACGGCGCACCACTTTGCATCTTAAACCGCTTTCGAGCGGTTTTTTTGTAGGCCGACCAGAAAGGAACACCGTGAAGGTTCGAAAATCGAAACCTCACAGTATGTAACCTTCCGGCTCCTTCCCCGTGGCAGTAGTCGGAAGAAACGACTACTGTGCGCTGGGCCCCTGTGGCAGACAGCGCGATAAGCGCCCCGTTTGCCCATTCCTCCCAGCGCTCGCCAACGGAGGAACACCTATGCTCTATCTGTCCCAAATGATCGGGGAGCCCGTCGTCGATGCGACCGGCGAGCGCCTCGGCACCATTTCCGACCTGGCCATTTCCACGGGCGAGGTCTTTCCGCGCATCACGAGCCTGGCCTTCCAGGGCCCCGGGCGCGTGCCCTTCATGATCTCGTGGCGCAAATACGTCGACACCTTCGACGAGGACGGCATCACGCTGTCCGTGGATGCCCACGACATCCGCTTCAGCTACCTGCAGCCCGACGAGGTGCTGCTGGCCCGCGACCTCATGGATCGGCAAATCGTGGACACCCAGGGCATGAAGGTCGTGCGCGTGAACGACCTGAAGCTGTCCCAATCGGGCACCCAGCTGCGGCTGCTCGGCGCCGAGGTGGGCGTGCGCGGCATCCTGCGCGGGCTGCACCCTCTGGTGGAGAAGGCCGTGGTGAACGTGGCGAAGCTGTTCCACAAGAAGGTGGACGAGCAGCTCATCGCCTGGAACTACATGGACCTGCTCGACCGCGACCTGTCGGAAGTGCAGCTGTCGGTGACCCACCGCCGCCTGGACGAGCTGCATCCCGCCGACGTGGCCGACATTTTAGAGCAGCTGGATCCCCAGCAGCGCGCCAGCGTGTTCGAGCATTTGGACGATGCACGGGCCACCGAGGCTATCTCCGAGATGGAAGACGAGTACCAGGCCGAGTTCATCGACGATTTGCCCGACGCCAAGGCCGCCGAGCTCATCGGCAACATGGACCCGGACGATGCCGCCGATATCGTGCGCGACCTTCCCTACGAGAAGGCCGAGACGCTGCTGCGCCTCATGGGCGTGGAGGACGCTGCGGAGATTCGCCGTCTGCTCGGCTACAAGGACGGCACCGCCGGCGGCATGATGACCACTCAGTTCGTGGCCGTGCCCCGCACCTATACCGTGGGCGATACCATCGAGGTGCTGCGCGCTCTGCCCGACGACCACCCCACGGTGCACTATGTGTACGTCACCGACGAGTACGGCAAGCTGCTCGGCGTGAATTCCCTGCGCACCCTCGTTCTCTTCAACGCCGACCGGCTCATGGGCGACATCATGTACGACGAGATCATCAGCTGCCTGCCCTCCGAAGAGGAGGAGGACGTGGCGGCCGACATCTTCAAGTACGACATTCCCGCCATGCCCGTGGTGGACGAGCACGGCACCCTGCTCGGCATCGTCACCACCGACGACGCCTGGGATGCCATCGAGGACGACGTGGCCAGCGACAAGACGAAGATGAGCGCCCTGTCCATCGCCGGCATTACCGTGGCGGTGCTGCTGGGGCTGTTCCTGTACTCGATCATCCTCCTGCAACTGGCCGGCTCGCTGCATATCGGCGGCCTGCGCTACTAGGCAAGGGAGGCGATATCCGTGAATGCGAAGAAGCGCGAGACGACCAGCGCTGCGGCGGCCCCGTCCCTCACCGGCAGCGAGCGCGAGATGGCCCGGGCCGCCTCCGAGCTGGCCGAGACCGGCATTCCCGCCAGCGAGCAGCCCGGCCCCGACGCCTCCCGCGCCCCGAGCAAGCTGCTGCTCATCCTGGCAGCCATGGGGCCGGGCATCATTACGGCCATGGCCGGCAACGACGCCGGCGGCATCTCCACCTACTCCACGGCCGGTGCCAACTTCGGTTTCGGCACGCTGTGGGTCATCCCCATCATGTGCGTGCTGCTCATCGTGGTGGAGACCACGGCCGGGCGCATGGGGGCGGTCACCGGCAAGGGATTCGCGGCCCTCATCCGCGAGCGCTTCGGCATCCGGCTTGCGGCCTTCGCCATGCTGGCCCTGCTCGTTGGCAACGTGGCCACCACCTTCTCGGAATTCGCCGGCATCGCCAGCGGTATGGAGATGTTCGGCGTGTCGAAGTACATCTCGGTGCCCGTGGCGGCCCTGGCCGTGTGGCTGCTGGTGGTGGGCGGATCCTACAAGCGGGTTCAGAACGTGTTTCTGGCCCTGTCGCTCGTGTTCATCACCTATATCGTAGCGGCGTTTCTGGCCCAGCCGAACTGGGCCGAGGCGGCCCACGACACCGTGGTGCCCACCGTGGTGGGCGATGTGGGATTCATCTCGCTCGTCATCGCCATGATCGGCACCACCATCGCCCCCTGGATGATGTTCTTCACCCAGAGCAATGTGGTGGAGAAGGGCCTCACGACCAAGGATCTGTTCTCCCAGCGGGTGGATGCCGTCTCGGGCACTATCGCCGCTTGCATCGTGGCCTGGTTCATCATCGTGACCACGGGCGCAGTGCTCTTCCCCGCGGGCATCTCCATCGACTCGGCCGCCGACGCCGCCGCGGCCCTGGCCCCCTTCGCCGGCCCCTACGCCGAGGCCCTGTTCGCGGTGGGCCTCATCGCCGCATCGTTTCTGGCGGCCTGCGTGCTGCCGCTGACCACGGCCTTCGTCATCTGCGAGGCCTTCGGCTGGGAAGCCGGCGTGTCGTTCAAGTGGCGCGAGGCCCCCACGTTCAAATCCATCTTCACCTTCGTGATCGCATTCTCGGCCATCGTGGTGCTCCTGCCCGATGTGAACCTCTTGGCCATGATGCTGACGGCTCAGTTCGTCAACGGCGTCATTTTGCCCATCCTGCTGGCGTTTATGGCCATCATCTCGGCCGACAAGCGTATCATGGGCGCGTACCGCTCACGCCGCGTGTCGAAGGTGCTGCTGTGGGCCACCGTGGGTGTGGTGGCGGCGCTGACTGCGGTTCTGCTCGCCATGCAGGTGATGGGTCTGGCCTAGCGCCTGCCTGACGGAGCGCGGGCGCAGCAAAGCACCCCCTTCTTGGCGCGAACCCCGGCACGGCGCCCCCTCCCGCGGCATCGTGCCGGCGCGCCCCCTGCCTGCGAAATCGGCAGCGATTTCAACGTGGCGGCAACGTATGCGAATCGGTGCGCTCATCGTTTGGTACATCCCTTGTATTAGCGGGCCGCCCATCGCATACTGCAAGTGTCGGAAGGCAAAAAGGACCGCTTTCTGGCACACCTGGGGGCCATGCGCGCCGGCGATTCGCCGAGTGCTCCCGAGCACGCAACGCACGCTGCAAGCCCCGAGGTGTCGACCCGTTAGGAGGCTGCAGTGCAACTCAAAGCATCAACCGATTATGGACTGCGTGCCGTTTTGTATTTGGCCGCGCAGGGCCAAACCTGCTCGTCGAAGGATATCGCCCAGGATATGTCCATCCCCCGCGACTATCTCATTCAGCTCGCGCAGCTGCTGCGCAACGCCGGCATCATCGAGGCGCGCCCGGGCAAGCACGGCGGCTACCGTCTGGCAAAGGAACCCTCGAAGATCACGCTGCTGCAAGTGGTGAACGCCCTGGACGACGACGCCAAGGACACCACGCGCGCCCGCCGCAAGGATCGCGCCGGCGCTCCCATGGTCCAGGGCATCAAGCGCGCCTACGACCTGGTGCTCGACGGCTACGACGCCTACTTCGACAGCATCACCTTGGAGATGCTGCTCGACTGCTCCCGCGACGAGAAGATGGGCAAGGAATTCCTGGCCGGGCGCCTCATCGCCGAGAGCCAGCGCCTGCTCGCCGAGGCCGCTGCCGCGGCCTAGGACCGCGCCGCTTCCGTAATCACCCACAGAAAAAGCCCCCAAACAGGGGCTTTTTCATGATTTGGGCCAGTATCGGAGCGCAAGCCGCCCGCGGGGCCGCCCGCGGCCGCCGCCCCAAGCTCAGTCCGAATCACTCCACGAAAAAGGCTCCCCGCAGGGAGCCTTTTCACATTCGCGGAAACAGGAAAACTCGCCAGGCAGCCTACTTCTCGGCAGCAGCCCGCTTCGCCTCCATCTTGGTGAGCACGAGCACGGCCACCACGATGAGCACGAGGCCCAGACCCAAAGAGATCCACGGCGTCTTGGTGATACCGGCGATGATGTAGCCCACGAAGCAGATGACCATGACCAGGGTGGCGTAGGGAATCTGCGTTGCCACGTGGCGCAGGTGGTTGCACTTGGCACCGGCCGAGGACAGGATGGTGGTATCCGAGATGGGCGAGATGTGATCGCCGTACACCGCGCCGGCCAGAGCCGAGCCCGCAGCCACGAGGAACAGCGGGTCGCTTGCATCGAACACGCCGATGATGATGGGCAGGATGAGCGCGATAGTGCCCCAGCTGGTGCCCATGGCGAACCCGATGAATGCCGCCACCAGGAAGATGACCGCGGGCAGGAGATCGAGGCCCACACCCAGGCCGTTCAGGAAGCCGGACACGAACTCACCGGTGCCCAGCAGGTAGCGGCAGCAGCCGCCGAGGGACCAGGCCAGCACGAGGATCATGATGGCGCCGATCATAGAGCGCACGCCCTCGGACATGGCCTCCACGAAGCCGCCGAGGTTCATGAGCTTGCGCGGCAGGAACATGGCAGCCGCCACGCACAGGGCCACCACCGCGCCGATGCACAGGCCCATGACCGGGTTCTCACCCACAGCCGTGGCGAAGTCGACGCCGCTGAAGAAGCCACCCATGTACATCATGCCCAGGATGGAGAACACGATGAGCACGAGAATGGGCACGATGAGGTCCCAAATGGTGCCACGATCGGAGATGTTGAGGCCCTTGTACTCCTCGATGGCGCCGGCGGCCGCATCGTCGATGTCGCCCTCCTCGGTCACCACCGTGGGGATATTGGGAGCGCCCTCTAGATCGACCTGGGCCTTATCGGCGATGCGGGCCAAGGATACGGCCTCCAGCTTCGAGCCGGCCGCCGGAATGCGATCGTCGGCCGCGGCCTGAGCAGCCGCCATGGGGCCGAAGTCCTTCTGGATGAACAGCATGAAGAACACGAAGAAGATGGTCAGCAGCGCGTAGAAATTGTAGGGGATGGAGGCCACGAAGGTATTGAAGCCGTCCTCGCCCATGTAGCCGCCCACGGCCACCGCCCACGAGGATACCGGCGCGATAATGCAGACCGGGGCCGCCGTGGAGTCGATGATCCAGGCAAGCTTCTCGTGGCTAACGCGGAACTTGTCCGTCACCGGGCGCATGACGGCGCCCACAGTGAGGCAGTTGAAGTAGTCGTCCACGAAGATGATGATGCCGAGCAGCGCCGTGAGGATGGAGGCTGCGCGGGCGTTCTTCACGTGCGTAGTCACCCACTCCGCATAGGCACGGGAGCCGCCGGCCGTGGCGATGACCACAGTAAGTGCTCCCAAAAGCGCAAGGAATAACAGCAGCGCCCCGTTGCCGGCTATTTGCTCGGCCATCATTTGGGGCACCATGGTGAACGAGGCGACGAGCTGCTCGCCACCGACGCCGTTCAGTGTGAACTGGTAGATGATCATGCCCGTGAACACACCGATGGTCAGCGACGAATACACCTCCTTGGTGATGAGCGCCAGGACCAGTGCCAAAATCGGCGGCACAATGGACCACAGGCCCGTGGCAATGAGTTCGAACCCTTCCATGACCTTCCTTCCTCAAGAGGCCGAGGGCATGACACCCGCGAACGCGCGACGCCGGAGCGCGATGCGAGCACTCGGTGCGCGAATGCGCAATGCGAACGTTGCGAGCGCTCTTCGCATGACAACGAAACGCGGCCGTCGCCGGTGCCCTGCCCCCGGCCTTCTGGTGACAGAACAGCATAAGTATATCCGAGTTAGTCAGAGAAAAGTCCCGCGATCACACGGGACTTTCCAGGTTTCTCTTCTTCAGTTGCTTCAGCTGCGGCTGCTGCCCCTTATGCGTCGGCAGCGGCGCTGGCGGTGGCGCTTTCCAGCTCCTCCTGGGCGAGCTCGCGGTCGTACTCGCGGTCGATGGCGCCTTCGGTGGTCGGCGGCTTAATTTGGAAGGGCACCGCCGGCGTGAACAAGCTCACTACCGGCACGATGACCAGCGAGATGATCATGCACAGCGCACCGCAGTTGATGGGGCTCGCGATGAGCGGCACGCCGCCGGACAGCGCCAGGCCCATGTTCACGGCGGTCAGACCCACGCCCACGGCGAACGAGCACCACACGCTCGCCTTCGAAATGCGTCCGGAGTACAGACCCCACAGGAAGGGGCCGAGGAACGAGCCGGCCAGCGCACCCCAAGAGTAGCCCATGAGCTGGGCGATGAACACCACCGAAGAGTGGTACTGGAACAGCGCGATGAGCGCCGAGATGGCGATGAACACCACGAGCAGACCGCGCATCCAGACAAGCTGCTTCTTCTCGGACATATTCTTGATGATGTTGCCGTTGATGAAGTCGATGGTCAGGGTAGATGACGACGTGAGCACCAGCGACGAGAGCGTCGACATGGAGGCCGACAGGACGAGCACGATCACCAGACCGATGAGCACGTCAGGCAAGGTGGACAGCATCGTCGGGATGATGGAGTCGTAGATGGGTGTGCCGTTGGCGGCGTACTCGATCTGGCCCTCGTAGAGACGACCGAAACCGCCGAGGAAGTAGGATCCGCCGGCCACCACGAAGGCGAAGATAGTGGAGATGATGGCGCCCTGCTTGATGGCGGGACCGGTTTTGATGGCGTAGAACTTCTGCACCATCTGCGGCAGACCCCAGGTGCCCAGCGACGTGAGGATGACTACGCCGAGCAGGTTGAACAGATCGGGCCCGAAGAAGCTGACGAAGGGGCCCTGCATGGCCGAACCCTCGGCGGGAATCTGGGACAGAGAGATGATGGCCTCGGAGAAGCCGCCGTTGTTCAGAATGACCGCCACGATGACGGCAATGATGCCGAGCAGCATGACAATGCCCTGGATGAAGTCGTTCATAACCGTGGCCATGTACCCGCCGAGCACTACGTAGATGCAGGTGACCACTGCCATGCCGATGACGCACACGTCGTAGGGCAGCGCGAAGGCCATGCCGAACAGGCGCGACAGGCCGTTGTAGACGCTCGCAGTGTACGGGATGAGGAACACGAAGATAATAGCCGCCGCCGCAATGCGCAGCGCCCGGGAGTTATAGCGCTTGCCGAAGAACTCCGGCATGGTGGAGGCCTGCAGGCGATGGGTCATCTCGCGGGTACGGGGACCCAAGACCCACCAGGCGAGCAGCGAGCCGATGATGGCGTTGCCGATGCCGGCCCAGGTGGCCGAGATGCCGTACTTGAAGCCGAACTGACCCGCGTAGCCGACGAACACCACGGCCGAGAAGTAGCTCGTGCCGTAGGCAAAGGCGCTCATCCACGGGCCGACGTTGCGGCCGCCCAGAATGAAGCCGTCCACGGTGCCCGTGTGCCGGCGGCAGTAGATGCCCACCGCCACCGCCACGGCCACGAAGGCAATTACCAAGAGAATTTTCGCGATCATGTCCTTCTACTTTCCTTCCATTGCGCGGATACGTCCGATGGCGCACACGACTTTTCGCACTTGGCTACAAAAAAATAGCCACGGGCGAAAACCCGTGTGCTAAAGGTATCGGAACTCGAATTGTGGGGAGACTTCGCGCAGGGACTGCTGGGCCTCATGCTGGCTGGCGATAGCGCGAGCCGCCTCGGCGATACACTGAGCCGCCTTGTGCGCACTGGCCAGCGCACGCTCGACCGCGTCGGTGCAACACTGGGCAGCCTTGTGCGCGCTCATGAGGGCGCAGGCCACCGCATCGCGGCAGGTCAGCGCAACCGCTCCGGCCCCCCGAGTCATCGCGCGAACACCGAAGATAGCCGCGGCCTCGCGGGCGCACGACTGCTGGGCGATGTGCTGGCTTGCCACGGCAAGCGCCGCCGCGTCCATGCCGCTTTTATGTCCCCGAACGAAAATCATGGCCGACACTTTAGCACAATAAAGTGTGTTTGTGAGTCATAATTTAGAAGAAGCCGCCGAATGTCTGACCCCCCCATTCTGCAGGGGGATACCCCCATCTCGAAAAACGCCCCACTTGGGGTGTGCCGCCTATATCGTCGAGGGTCTAGGATGCGGCCCAGCCGATGAGCGAGCGGCGCACCCCTTGCCGCCATGCAACACGCGCCATCGCTCCGGCTAGCTGCCAAAGGATGTCCAACCGCATCGAGGACAACCGAGAAGAGAGGATCATTATGGAGAAGAGTTTCAACACGAATCGTCGCACGTTCCTGAAAGCTGCCAGCGCGGCACTCATCGGCGCGACAGGATTCGGCATCATCGGCTGCGCACCGCAAGGGTCTTCGAGCGGGGATGCAAAGACAGCCGTTGCAGCCACTGGAACCGACGTGATCTGGGACGATGAGTTCGACGTAGTAGTCATCGGTGCAGGCTGCGCAGGCCAGGCGGCCGCTCTCACCGTGGCACTTGAGGGCGACGGGGCCACCTGCCTTCTGGCCGAGAAGGGCGACACGCCTGGCGGCAATAGCCCCTACTGCAAGGGAACCATCGTCTACGCCGACGACGAGGAGGCCTTCCTCCAGTACATGCTGGAGATGCGAGGCGAAGAGGGCACCACACCCGACGAGGTGCTCGCAGCCTATGCTAAGGGTGCCGTAGAGAACTACTCCTGGGTGTTCGACACCTTGGGCGCTTCACTTGAAGAGGCCTCAGTCCTGCCACCCACAACCAGGGACAATCCCCTGACAGCTAAGCCGGAATGGCCGGAATACGAGCATTGTTACGCTCTCGGCAAATTCACCGTAGCGGGCAACAAGGATGTCGAGATCAAGGGCGACAAACATATCACTGAGCTGCTCGGCCGCGTCATCGACGACCACAGCGATGCCATCGAATACCGCACCAGCGCTCCTATGGAAGAGCTCATCCAAGATCCGACCACGAAGCGCATCATCGGAGCAGTCATCGACGGTAAGAATGTGAAGGCCAACCGCGGTGTCATCATGTGCACCGGCGGCTTCGAGGCCAACCCCACCATGCGTCAGGACTTCATCGGCCAGGGCGGCGCAGAGCCGGCTATCAACGGGCTCAACACAGGCGACGGACACAAGGCCTGCATGAAGATCGGCGCCGACTTCTGGCACATGGAGCACGTGGCCGGCTTCTGGATGGCTGGGCGCGATCTGGACAATACGAAGTTCACCAACAACCAGATCATCTCACCGTGCCCGAAGCAATTCGGCATTACCGTAGCCGTGAACGGACGCCGTTATTACATGGATTGGGACGGCTACAGCAACAAGTCCTCCATCGCCTACCAGGACGATCCCTCGCTGGCCGTGGGTAGCCGCCACGGGCATATGCAGATCGGCGGCGAATGGCCGCACTTGGCTCAGCCACGCCGTGCATGGTTCGTCTTCGACCAACCGGGTCTTGAAGCCGGAGCCATCCCCGCTGGTACCACGGATGATCCTGTTGCTGACAAACTGGTCTATTCCGCCAACACCATCGAGGAGCTTGCAGCCCAGATGGGAGTACCAGCCGATGAGCTGACGACTACCGTAGCCCAGTGGAATGAGTGCTGCGAGAACGGCAAGGACATCTTCTTCCACCGCCCCGCCGACACGCTGACCCCAGTGGCCACACCGCCCTTCTACGCTCAGCTGTGCATTCCAGCGTTCCTCAACACCGACGGTGGCCCAGTGCGCAGCCCGGAAGGCCAGATTCTCGACCCCGACGGCCAGCCCATCCCCGGCCTGTACTCCGCCGGCGAGTTCGGCTCGATATGGAGCGGCGTATACCAGGGCGGCGGTAATGTGGCGGAGGGCCTCATCTTCGGGCGTATTTCAGCCCGCAGCGCCCTCGCCGACGCCTAGTAACCAGAGTCGCGTTCCAGAAACGTAACACGCCACAGTTTCCAGCTCTCTCAAATGCTTTGAGGATCATCCAGCTTTTCGAGATCACTGCCTAGGAACTACCCCTCTCCGCCTCCGCCCCAGCAACCCTCCCGGCTGGGGCGGAGCGCATGTCGAAAGGGCTGAGCGCCTCGGATCAACGCGGACGCTCAATCCTTGAAGGATTTCGCGAAGTCGATGACATCTTGCTTAGAATGAACGTCCAACTTTTGGTAGATATTCTTCACATAGCCACGCACCGTGTTGGCTGACAACACCAATTCTTCGGCGATATAGGAAGAACTGCGGCCCTCAGCCAGAAGCAGCAGCACTTCCACTTCCCGGTTTGTCAGCCCGAAGCACTCATGGACATAGGTCTCGAAGCGAGAAGGAGTTGAGGGAGAGACCGCAGGAGAGGATATTGCCGGGAAAACTGCAGTTCCCCTCTCCTCTTTCGGTATCGCTGGCGACACTGCACCCCCCCGGCATCGCGCTCCGAGGCACGCCTTCTCCATTTTCATTCTCGACCGCCCCAGAAGATCGATCGCTCACCTCAGCAAACAGGGGGCGATTACGCGGAATAGAATCGGACAGCAACGCGCCCACACTTACAGCCAGCAAGCATACAAGGCCCGCGATGATGAGCATCTCAATGCCGCTCGTGCCGCCGAGCCACCACATGACCAAACGGCCACTCTCGCGGAAGAATAAGTGCAGAAACCAAAAGAAGCCCAATATCAGGTAGGGTGGCAGGCTGCGATGGCGGGCCACGTCGTAGGAGACGAACCACAAAAAGCCCACTTGGAAAAGGTTCGTGGCGGCGATAAGGGTCGCCCCCACCTCACTCGCAAGCGGATCGAGTGTAGAAAGCATGATGACTCCCAAGGCGAGCGCTGCCAGCTGTATCTGCCAGAGCACTGAAAACTTAAATCCGCGACCACGTATAAGCACCCACCAAATAATGGCGAATCCCGCCACTGTCACACTCACATGCTGGATCAAATGAAACGGTGCCGAAAGCTTGATGGATTCCCCCGATGGGAAGCCCCGCGACACGCCTAGCACGAAGCTGAATAGCGCAATGCCCAAAATGAGCCGCAGCAGCGTTGATGCGGGCTCGGTAGCATACACGTTGTCAGGTGCCGATGCAGCAATTCCGCACCTCTCACGATCATCGAGCTCCTCTTGCGCCCGCAGATACATAACGAAGGTGGTCGCGGGCAACATCATGCTGATGAAGGACGCCGTGTTCTCTTCCATGATACCGATAAAGATGCCGATGACCGTCGAGAGCGCCAGCGAGGCGAAAGCCACAAGAAGCGCTTCGCGCAGATCGAGCCGGATATAGAAGTTGATCCACATACCGCCACCCCAAGCCAGACCCACGCCCGAACATACTGCCGCGAGTAGCGTGAAGGGCAGATGCGGAAAGAGTGACTCCACAAAGAAGAGCAGGCTGCCAGCCGTCATGAGTCCTGTAGACGCCCAACCGAGCACGTTCTGGGTTGTCGGCGAGAAAGGCCTACGCAGAGCCACAGCACCGAGCGCCACAATGCAGAGGCAGCGGGCAAAGTTGATAGCTACCGTAGTCAGACCAGAATCGACCCAGATATAGCGGGCATACAGAATGCACTGAATCCAGACGAGCACGAGAGCCGTTCCCAGGAATGAGAGGGAAAAGCCTGGCGCATAGCAGGCAGCGAAGGTCGCGAAACTCCCTCGTCTCCCCCGTCGATCGCCCCCACTCGCCTCTGCCATCCCGCCTCCTCACTGAATGTCGATGTTCCTTCGATCGATGCGCTCATTGCTGGCCGCCGCCCGTCTTCCGAACGCCATTGTACCAAAGGGAAGGAATATCCGCATAATTCTAAAGAGATAAGAAACGCGTTTCGTCTCACTTGCTTCCGCAAACGTTTACCCAGGATTAGCCTCTTGCGCCAATTTTGGGACCCGTGCAACTTCGTCTCCAATCTCCCCGTCGCCCTTACCGCCGACAGCTGAAGGTGAAGACTTCAAGGTGCACGTTGTGGCCGGCGTCGGGGACGAGCATCGCGGGAAGACCGGCGGCGCGGACGCGGGCGGCTACCGCGGAGTACTTCTCGTCGAGAGTGCCGGCGAGATAGAGCACAGGGACGTTGCGGTTGGTCAGTTCGGCGAGGACAGAAAGCGTAACCTCTTCAGCAGCTTGATGGTGGGCGCCCCAGGCTTCCAAGGAGCGAGCGAGAGGCCCCGCGTCCCGGGAGATACGCTCAGTGCGAACGGCGGCGTGCGCCTCTGACGGCAGCGCCTGCTGGCTGGCGAACAAGGGCAGCGTCTCCCACCAGTCCATGAAGGCCGCAACGCCCTCTTCGCGCAGACGTTGGGCCCAAGCGCCGTTGCGCTCAGCCAACGCAACGCGAGCGGCCTCGTCGGCAGGCCCGAGCCCTGCGCTTTCCAAAACCAACCCGGCCAGCGGCAAATCGGGATGGCGCACCACGGTTTCGGCGGCGATACGGCCACCCATGGAATAGCCGACGAGCACGGGCGCGCCATCGGCCTGCGCGACCAGGCGCACGATGGCCGCCACCCGGTCGCACACCGCTCCGAGGGAGGCAAGCGGGTCGCGCGCCGAGGCCAAGGCGCCTTCGGCACCCGCGTCACCTTCCACGCTTTCCCCCTGCTCCGCATCTTCCAAAGCTCCTTCAGCGCCCAGCAACTTGAGGTCGCCTTTGCTCTCGTATAGATCGGGCACGTAGGTGCGGTGGCCGGCCGCCTGCAGCCGCTGCACCACCGCATCCCACGACGCGGGCGTCTGGGCGAACCCGTGAAGAAGAACGAACGCCGTCATTATCGCTGGTAGGGGGCGTAGCGGTCGCGGACGCCGCGCAGGGGCAGCGCCACTTCGATGAGGCTGATGCCCGGCGTGCCGAGGAACTGCTCGTAGGCGCTGCGGAAGGCGCCGACCGTGTGCACGCTGGCCGACGGAATACCGAAGGCGGCGGCGGCCTCGGTGAAGCGCACGTCCTGGGGCGCGAGGAACAGCCGCTCGAAGTACGGGTCGGCGGAGGCCTGGGGCAGCATGTCGAAGATGGCGCCGCCGTTGTTGTTCAGAAGCACGATGACCAGCGACGGCGTCCCTGCGGGTCCGCGGCGCTGGAGCAGCATCTCGCGCTGGAGTGCCAGGCCGGAGAGGTCGTGCAGCAGCGTGAAGTCGCCGGTGAGAAACGTCGTCTGGGCGAAGTGCTGCGCCACCCCCACCGCCGTCGAGACCACGCCGTCGATGCCGTTCTGCCCGCGATTGGCCATCACGGCCAGGGGCTTGCCGTCTTTCACGTAGAAGGTGTCCACGGCGCGGATGCTCATGGAATTCGCCGAAAAGAGACACGAGCCTTCCGGCGCCAGCTCCAGAAGCGAGCGCACGTAGGCGCCTTCCGCGGCCTCGGAATCGTGGGTGGCCACGCCGTCCCATTCCACGGCGAGAATGCGCAGGCGCGCCTCGTCGTTGAGGGCGACCCAGGCATCAGCGAAGCGGTGCTGGGCCTTGCGGCCCTCGGCGCGCCATCCGCTGCGCACGAACCCGAGGGGTGTCGTGCCCACGAACACGTCCGTCGCCGCGTTGAAATCGCGCGTCTCGGCAACATCAACGGCCAGGGAGACGGGACGCACGCGCTCGAGCAGGGCGGTTGCACTTTTCGAGACAGGATAGCGACCGAAGCGGATGACCACCTCGGGCACGGGGCAGTCGGCGCGAGCGCAGAGGTTGTCGTAGTTGTCGATGATAAGCGGGTCGTCGATGGAGCGCAGGCCCGACAGCGGATCGGCAAGCACCGGCAGCGACAGCTTGCGCGCCCAGGCGAGGATCTCCTCTGCCTCGGCCACCGTCTCGCAGGAGCCCTCGCCGGCGAGCACCAAAGAGGGGCGCTTCCACAGAAGGCGCTCGATGGCCTCGATACTCGAAGGGGGCAATGTGCCGGCAGAGCCAACAAGCGGGCCCAGATCAAGAAGAGCGCCGTCCTTCGCGGCGATGCTGGCATTGCGGGCACCCAGAGCGAAGCAATCGCGAGCGGCGCGCTGCATGGCCTGCAAATCGGCGCCAGCGAAATCGGGCTTGAGCGGGGCATCGAAGGGGAAGTTCACGTGCACGGGGCCGGCCAGGTGCATGCAGGCGCGGGAAGCCACCTGCACGTTCGGGTTGTAGTTCACAATGTCGCCGGCCTCGTTGTAGAAGATCGGCTGGAAAGAATCGGCCTCTTCAGCGGCTGCGCCCGCAAAGTCGTCAGCAGCATCCCGCGCGGGAGCATCGGCGGGAGCGCCAGCGATCGCGGAATTCGCCGGCATCGCGACGGTGGCAGCAGGATCCATCGG
This sequence comes from Adlercreutzia muris, assembly GCF_008831045.1. Lineage (GTDB taxonomy): Bacteria > Actinomycetota > Coriobacteriia > Coriobacteriales > Eggerthellaceae > Adlercreutzia > Adlercreutzia muris. The sequence continues at coordinate 16,395 of NZ_WAJS01000014.1, read as the reverse complement.
CAGCGCAACGGTGGCAGCAGGATCCATCGGCAGCGCGGCGGATCCGGAGCCAGCTGAAACAGCAGCATGCTTGCCGAGGGAAGCCGCCGCGACCGCAGAATCCGTCCCTTCCAGCGCGCCGGTCGCCACGGGCTCGCGCAACCCCTCCTTTGCCGGCGCCGGCTCTCGGTAGGGAGCCAGCGTAGCCGTCGGGCCAAGCGCGGCGAGCACCGCCTCGCGGGCCGCCTGGCGGGCAAAGGCGATGTCGCGGTCGCGGCCGCGCGGCGTGGGCATGGCGCGGAAGGAGCGCACGTGATTGCCGTAGGCCTTCAGCTGGTCGGTGGTTTGCGGCGCGCCGAGGCCCTGCAGCTGCGGGGGCCGGTCGCCGGACAGCACGATGAGCGGCGCCCGGGACGTTTCCGCCTCGATAACCGCCGGGTAGTAGTTCGCCAAGGCCGTGCCCGAGGTGCACACGAGCGCCACGGGGCGGCCGCTCGCCTTCGCAAGGCCCAAACCGAGAAAAGCCGCCCCGCGCTCGTCGATATCCACGTAAACCCGCAGGTCTTGCGGCCGGCGCTGCTCCAGCTCGTAGGCCGCCATGGCCAAGGCCGTCGACCGCGAGCCGGGGCTCACCACCACCTCGCGCACGCCCCAGCGCACCATCTCGTCGAAGAACGCCGCCACGAACAGCGCCGTATCCTGCTGATGAGTCGTCGTTATGGCCATCGCCACTTCCTTTCGCGAATTTCGTCCGTCCATGATAGCGCACGAAACGCGCCCCAAGAACCGCGCAGCAAGAGGCTACGCGCCGAAAGCGGAAAGGATGGTGCGCAGCTTCAGGTCGATTTCCTCGTACTCGGCGTCCGCATCGCTCTCGCCGACGATGCCGCAGCCGCCGTAGACATAGCCCATCTCGCCGTCGAAAACGCCGGTGCGCAGGGCCACGGAAAACTCGCCGTCGCCGGCGCCGTCCACGAAACCGCAGGCTCCCGCATAGAATCCGCGGTTGTAGGGCTCGATGGCCCGCAGCAGCATCTTCGCCTCCCCCACCGGCGTGCCGGCCACGGCGGGGGTGGGATGCAGGTCCTCCATGAGGTCGGCCAGCGTGATGCCAGCGAGCACACGGGCGCGGGCCGGCGTGAACAGGTGCTGCACGTGGGCAAGCCGCATGATCTCGGGCACGGTGGGAACATCGACGTCGTAGCAAACGCGGTCAAGAACGCTGCGAATGAGCTGCACCACGTAATCGTGCTCGGCGCGGTTCTTCCCGTCGGCCAGAAGCGCCTCTGCCAGCGCGTCCGATTCCGCCGCCGTAGCTCCGGCAGGACATGTCCCCGCCAGGCACATCGATTCCACCACATCGCCGCGCTTGCGCACGAGCAGCTCAGGCGTGCAACCGCAAAAGAAGACGTCGGCGTAACGGTACAGAAGCACCGTGCCCCGGGCGTCGCCGTCGATGAGGTTCACGAGCAGATCCTTCGACGAGAAAGGATGCTCAGCCACAAGGCGCAACCGACGCGAGAGCACCACCTTCGACACCCGGCCCTCCCCAATGGCCGCAAGCGCCGCACCCATGGCCTCGTCCCAGGCCTCGCGAGAATCGGGCTCGAGGGAAAATGGAATGACCGCGCGTTGGCGGGGCGGTGCAGCGGCCACCATGCGCGTGAAGCGAGCCACGCGACCGGGATACACCGGACCGAGCGAGTTTACCTGGAGAAACCGCCCGCGTTCGTTCTCGATGAGCACGATTTCCGGCAGCATGAACCGCAGCCGCGGGAAGGAGGCCATCAACTCGTCGGCCGGCGCGGGATTGGTGGCGTCGAAGCGGTTGAACGAGAAGAACACCGGCGGCTGGCCGGCGCCAGCCCCACCGGCGACCTCACTAGCAGCCGCACCAGTCGCAACCTCACGCAGCGAGCTGCCCTCGCCGTACTCGTATTCCACATCGCGCAAACTGGGCAGCGCGATGCAGCGGCCGAGTCCCATATAGCGGGTCGGGTTCTGCTTGTCGTAGTAGACGAACTGGTCGGTGAATCCTTTCTGCAGCCAGCAGAACGCATCCACCACATCCGCCTCAATGGGCACATTGCACGTGTAGATTCGGGTCATCTTCCGTCCCTGTCGCCTTCGGAGCCACCACTGATTGCCGACTATTCTAACGCTTAACCGACAGCAATCCGCCAAGCAAGCCCATGATGCTCGAAAAACGGGGCGCCCCGAAGAACCAACCAAAACCTACCCGTTCCCAAATCAATGCCAACCAGTTAATTACACATTTACATACCCATTTAAGCGCGCGCTACCGACAAGCCCGCAACGAACAGCAAGCTTAAAAAGGAGGCACTCGCCTCCTTCAATCGACGCAAAGATGCGTTGAGGGAGATCATCGATGGCCGTTGATGACGCACGCCTGAGAGCGGCGGTTGACGCAATCACTGATGTTGAAGGGCTCTCTATGGATCCCGATTCCCTCGTTGAAGACGTCTATCTTCTCGCCTACGCCTTCCCCGAGGACGATGATTTCGAAGCGGCCGTCGCGAACACCTGCCGCGCCCTTACGGCGCTTATCGCCGAGCGCGTTAGTGCCAGCATGCTCAAGTACGAGTTCGACACTTGGTCGTCATACCATTACCAGCCCCGCGTCGCCCAAGGCGCCCGCGCCACCTGCCGCATCATATTCCGAGGCACCGAAGGCAGCATCGAGTCAGGGACTTCGGCCACCGCCGCATCCCCAAGGATTTCTACCAGCGCATGAGCAGCACCCATAATTAACAGCGCGCAGAGAGCGAGGCAATCTTAAGACCCTATGCGGCCATGAATACAAAGGCGCCCCATCGTTGAACGGAGCGCCCGTTTCGCTGTTTCTCATTCGCGCAGCAATATAGTTTCCCATAAACTGCCGTCCTACATCAGCGCTTTGCAGGCTTCCCAGGCGCCGCCGACCTCTTCGCCTACCACGCGGTAGATGCGGCGGGTGGAATCGTAGACGAGCGGCCGCATGCGGGCGAAGTCGACGCGGCCATCTTCCTGCCTTTCTTACGCAAACGCGTCCAAATGCTTTTCGATGAGTTTGAGGAACTCGGAAATATCGCCAAAGTAATTGGGATACAGCTTCGCGAGGTTTTCCTTGGAAGCTCCTTTTGTAAGGACCAGATCACGGCTACCGTCGCGGTCGGCGCCCTCCTCTTCGAAATATCGAGAAAGGGCCGCTATGGAATCAAGCGGTGTAAGCTCGAGCGTTTGCTCGTCCGCGACGAGGTCAACGAGATAGTAGTCGGCGACATCCCTATTCGCATCGTCGGAGAGAAAGTAGACGGCGTTACTGGCGGCTTTAAGCGTTTCCTTTGCCTCAATGGCATAAGACAACTCCGGCCTCCCGTCGGCGAGACCTCGAATAGCGCTCGCGTCAATTTCTCCCTGTTCTTCTAGTTGGGCAATAAGCACAGCCGCCTTCTTGAAAAACCGTCCAGCAGGGTTATCGATCTCATTGAATTTCAACCGACTTTTCACAGCCACATCGTGCATCTCCACTGCCGTTGCCCAAGCATGTTGAAGCACCGTCCGCAGCTGAACCTCAACAAACAGCTTATGGCCGCATTTCAGATCGCAATAATGCAAGATCGCATGTTTTCCGCGATAGCCACTCGGACGAGGGTATGCAATGTAATCATGGCGCTTCGTTTTCGGAGCATCGAATGCAGGCAGGCAAGCGATCTCGCTATAGACACGCTCAAGTGTCGCTAGATCGGGCACCACCAGTCGGCATCCCGCAATGTCGTACATCGTCTGAAGATCGGAGGGAGCGTCCGGCCTTCCGAGCTTATCGACAATCGTCGGCAGCTTCTTGATTCGCCCCGCAATAAGCACGTCGGAGCCGACCGCGTTCAGGCCCTCTATATCCCCGAAGGCTCGCTGGAGCGCCTCGGCGTGAATCCCTCTCCAGTAATTCACAACCTCGAGCGCAGTCGCACGATCCTCGGAAGAAGAAAGCGGGGAAGTCAATGCCTCCCCCGCTTTTCCTACCTTGGTTTTCGAAATCCAATTTGCGCTCATGCGAACACCGGGTTGCCAGCCGGCCTCGTTTCGTAATAGGCCTTCATGCAACCGATAGCAATGGGCCTTTTCGATCGCGCATTGGGCGCTAGCCCACTGCGAGCATTAAGCCACGGAGCTTCGCTATGAGTCAATTCGCTGAGACTGGCTCCCGTCCAGTTCTTCAGGCAACCAACGACATGGTCGATCGCCGCGTATTCGTATTCTGTAAGAGCGTGCTCCAACAAAGGACCGAAAAAGCCGCGCGAAACTACGAATTCGCCTTTATGCCTCTTGAACAAATCTGGAGCCACGGGCCCATTTGCCCATGCCTCAAACTCTTCGGGGAAAAGCGGTGTTCCATGCTCAACCAGATAATACGCCTGGCTATAAAAAGTCAGCTTCTGGAGCTTCATGGTTGAAACACTTCCGAGACACTCGAGAATATACGCTGCCACGTCGACGACATGCGCCATAAAGCTCCTCCTTTCATTGGACTTTCATTCTACTCGATCAGTCAAGCGGGAATGCCACCAACCACGCCCTTTCCCTGACGCGCAAAAGGCATCGGGGGCTAAGCGCGGTGTTGCCTAAATCTCATACATCGCTTGGAAGACGTCCTCGCGTTGGATGAGAACCTGCATGGACAGGCGTTCGCCGTCGGCGGCCAGGCGCTCCTGCACGGTGTTGAAGTCGGCGACGGCAGGATCCAGCGTCACCATCATGGTCATGGAGAACATGCGGCCCTCGCCGAGAATCGTCTGGGAGATGTCATCGATGTTGGCGCCGCAGTCGGCCAGCGTCGTGGCGATGGCAGCCACCACGCCGGAGCGGTCCTTGCCGAGGACGGAGATGACGCACTTCATGGGAAACCTTCTTTCTAGTGGGGACGGAATCCTTCAACTCGCTTGCGCCCGCTTAGGCTGGCGCGGGCAGATGCTTCATGCTCGCCCGCAGCGAAACGGGCATCGCTTTAGTGGCGGAAAATCAGCGACAGCGCCTCGGAACGCGCGTCGGCGTCGGTTTCGAAGCAGCCGCGCACGGCCCGCGTGGTCGTTTTTGCGCCCGGCTTCTTCACGCCGCGCATGGACATGCACATATGCTCGGCCTCCAGCACCACGATGACGCCGGCGGGATGCAGCGCTTCCACCAGCGTGTCGGCGATCTGCCCGGTCAGGCGCTCCTGCACCTGGGGGCGCTTGGCGAAGCCGTCCACAAGCCGTGCCAGCTTCGAGATGCCGCAGATGCGGCCGTCCTCGCCGGGAATGTAGGCCACGTGCGCCCGCCCGAAGAACGGCGCCAAATGGTGCTCGCACATGCTGTAGAAGGGGATGTCGCCCACCAGCACGATCTCGCTGTGGCCCTCGTCGAAGGTCACGTCGAAATGGCGCGACGGGTCTTCCTCCAGGCCCCCGAGCACTTCCTCGTACATACGGGCCACGCGCGCGGGCGTTTCCAGCAGCCCCTCGCGGTTGGGGTCTTCTCCAATACCTTCCAAAATCAGGCGCACGCCTGCTTCAATCTTCGCTGTATCCACGGTTGTCGTAACTCCTTGTAAACGGTTGGGGCCATGTTATCACGACGCTATAGACGCGCGGCGAAAGAGCGGGATAATACCAAGACAGAAGGCATCACACGAGAAGGGACTGCCCATGAAAGGCCTCCTCGCCGAGTTCAAGGAATTCATCAACCGCGGCAACGTGATCGACATGGCCGTCGGCATCATCATCGGCGCGGCGTTCACCGCTATCGTCACGTCGCTGACCGAGGACATCATCAACCCGCTCATCAAGCTCATCACCGGGGGCAATGGCACCGACGTGGCCGGCCTCACCATCCCCGTGGCAGGTACCGCCAACGGCATCGACTTCGGAGCCTTCATCAGCGCCATCATCAACTTCCTCATTGTGGCCTGGGTGGTGTTCATGATCGTGAAGGCCTTCAACAAGATGAAGGACGGCACGGCGAAGCTGCCCTTCCTCAAGAACGCCAAGGGCGAGGAAGTCATCGAGCACGCTCCCACCTGCCCCTTCTGCCTGGAGGAGATCAACGTGGGCGCCACCCGCTGCCCCCACTGCACCGCCGAGCTGCCCGCTCCTGCCGCGGTGACCGTGGAGGTCGTGGCGAAGTGACGGGCTCGCAACGCGACGCTGCCCCGAATGCACGGTACGACCGCGCGCATCGTGCATTCGGGGCTTCTTTGCCGCCAGACAGCCCCCTCCGCAGGCATTTCGCGCCCCAAAATGACGATGCGACCGTGCGCATCGTGCATTTGAGCCACTGCGCCCCCTTTTCAAGGGCATCCAAGCTCTTATGCTGCCCCGAACGAGCGATGCGACTGAGCGCATCGTCATTTTGGGGCAGCACGCCAGATGGATACCGCGTGGGATACGTGCCTACTTGTGGTAGGGTTCGCCGCGGGAGATCTTGAAGGCGCGGTAGATCTGCTCGAGCAGCACTACCCGGGCCAGGTTGTGGGGCAGCGTGATGGGACCGAAGGAGAAGGTCTCGTCGGCCCGGGCGCGCACAGCCTCGCTCACACCGTCCGAGCCGCCGATGACGAAGACCAGGTCGCTGTCCCCGCGCAAGGCCAGCTCGTCCAGGTGCTGAGAGAAACCCATGCTGGAGCGCTGCTTCCCCTCGATGGCCATGAGAATGACCCGCGCCCCTTCCGGGACCACGGCCAGGATGCCCTCGCCCTCGCGATCGCGGGCCGCCTCCACGCCCCCAGCCCGGGCCGGATCCACATCCGCGATCTCGGCCACAGCCACCTTGGCATAGGGCCGCAGCCGCTTCAGGTACTCGTCGCAGGCCGCCGTCCAGAACTTCTCCTTCAGCTTGCCTACGGCAATAACGGTAATGCGCAACATGACGGTCCTTTCAAACGAGGCTCTGCGCAGCCGGAACAGGGCGCGGCCGGGATAGGGCGCAGCCGAGAGGGCGCGACGAGCGCCCGACCGTCCCTCCGAAGCCGCGAGAGACGCAGACGACCTTACGCAAGATCCAGATCGAGGCCAACGGGGCAGTGGTCGGAGCCCTCTACGTCGTCGTAAATGCTCGCGGCCACCACCGCGTCACGCAGGGCGTCGCTCACGAGGAAGTAGTCGATGCGCCATCCCGCGTTGGTGGAACGGGCGCGGAACCGATAGCTCCACCAGGTGTAGCGCCCCGTCTCCTCGGGATGCAGCAGGCGGAACGTGTCGGTGAAGCCCGCATCCAAAAGCTCGGTGAACTTCCCGCGCTCCTCGTCGGAAAAGCCCGAGGCCCCGCGGTTGGGACCGGGGTTCTTCAGGTCGATCTCCTGATGGGCCACGTTGAAGTCGCCGCACATCACCACGGGCTTCGGGTCGCTCGCCTCGCCGCTCGGCAGGATGCCGGCCTCCAGCCCCTTGCAGAAGTCGCGGAAGGCGTCGTCCCATTCCATGCGGTGGTCGATGCGGGCCAGCTCGTTCTGAGAGTTCGGCGTGTACACGTTCACGAACCAGAAACCGGGAAACTCGCAGGCCACAATGCGCCCCTCGGCATCCAGATAGTCGTTGCCCAGGCCGTGCAGCACGCGCAGGGGCTCTTCGCGGGTGAACACCACGGTGCCCGAATAGCCCTTCTTCTCGGCGGCGCTCCAATACTGGTGGTAGCCGGGCAGCTCCAGCTCCACCTGGCCCACCTGGCACTTGGTTTCCTGCAGGGCGAAGATGTCGGCATCGAAGGCGTCGAACACTTCCAGGAAATTCTTCTTCAGCACGGCGCGGATGCCGTTCACGTTCCACGAAACGAATCGCATGGGACTCCTTTACTGCAAAAGGCCCCGGTCTCTCCGGGGCCTTTCATGATACTCGAGCGGACGGAATATCCCTACTGCCAGTCCGAACCGATGAGGATGAGGAAATCGCCCTCGTACATATACTCGCCGTTGGTGTTCTGCACGGCGCGGCCGCAGCCCAGGGCGTCGATGAGCTCCTCGGCGTAGACGCGCTGGTCCGGCGTGTCGAAGACCACGACGGTCTCCTCGTAGCTGAAGGAGTTGGCGTTGCTGGCATCGGCCGTGTAGCCCAAGGGCTTAATACGCTCCAAGGCCTCGGCGCCCACGCCGTTGATGCCGTTGCCGTTCTTGATGGTGACGATGCCCGTGCGGCTCTCGCCGAAGGTCTTACGGGTGCCATCGACGCCCTGGACGCCCTCGCTGTCGCTGGAAGCGGGAGTGCCGTCGCCCACGCTGGCGAGCACGGTGCCGTTCAGCTCGTCAATCTCATCTTCCTCCGTGGGGGGCAGGCCCTCGCGCACCCGGTTCATCATCTTCTGCCAAGCGGCCGTGTCCAGCTTCTCGTACCAAGTGTCGTTGCGATACTCGCTTTCCGTCGGCTCCATGGCGGAATAGATGTCGGTGCTCGGATCGATACCCTGCATAGACCCAGCCAAGGCGATGATATCGGACACGGTGAAGTCGGTGGTCACATACTGGGACAGAGTCTCCACCGACTTGGTGATAGTGCCGATATCGGAGGAGAGCACCTTCTTGGCAATGGCACCGAGCACCAGGCGCTGGTTCGCCGCACGGTAGCGGTCGCCGTCGCCGTACTCGTCGTAGGAATGGCGGCTGCGGCACAGGATGAGCGCCTGCTCACCCGTGAGATTCTGCTCGCCGGCCGGCACGTAGCCGCCCGCCTCGTCGTCGTCGATCTCCATGGGCACATCCACGGTCACGCCGCCAAGAGCATCCACCACTTCTTCGAAGCCGTCGAAGTTGATCTCGGCATAGTGGGAAATGGGCACGCCGGCCATCTGGGACACAGTCTTGATGGCCAGGGCCGGCCCGCCAATGGCGTAGGCAGCGTTCAGCTTCTGCACGCCATTGCCCTCGATCTCCACCTCGGTATCGCGATGGAGCGACACCATGGTGACCTTCTTGTTCTGGGGATCAACCCGAGCGAGAATCATGGAGTCGGAGCGGAAGGTGTCGCCCGCATACTGGGTGGATTCCGACCGTGCCTCGGACTTGTCGGTGCCGAGCAGCAGCATGTAGAAGGTGCCGCCCTCGTAGGAGGGCACCGGCTGGAGCGCCTCCTTCACCTCGGGTGTGACGTCCTCGTTCATGTTGTTGTCGAGCTTGCTCACGTAGCCGTAGGTGGCGAAGGCCACGCCGCCGACTCCGAGGACGCCCACCAGCACGATGGCCAGCACGGCCACGAGGATGCGGTTGCGCTTCTTACGGCGGCGGTCCCGCGCGTAGTCGTCGCCGGCCGCACCGCGGGAATAGGGGTTGTCGCCCACGGGCAGGCCGGGAGTGGCGCCCAAGGTGGCACCGCCAAGGGCCTGCTGCTTGGGGGCCACAGGCTGAGAAAGGCGGGGGTTGTGCGATTGGCTCAGCGGCTGGGAGTGCCGCGGGTTGTTCGTTTGCCCGACCGGCTGGGAATGGCGGGGATTATTCGTCTGGCCCACCGGCTGGGAGGCGTGCTGGGCACGGGGATTATTGCTTCCTGACGTTTCGGTCATCCGGGGCGGTCTCGCTTTCGTATTTCCGGTGCCATGGCATGGCGCCATAGACCTCGACATCTTGGTTATCGAGGTAACATTTTGGTAAAAAGCGGCCCCCCGCGCAACTGCGAGCCTTTCATTAGCAGTGAAAAGCCACAGGAAGCGGCCAGTATATTCACATTTTGACCGCGCCAACCACGAGCGGGAAGGTACGAAATGGATCGGCGCGACCCTCTAGGAAAGGCGCTTCGTCATGACCTCGTTGGCGGCGAGCTCCGCGCGGTTGTCGAGGGGCGCGAGCGCCGGGACGGCCTCCTCCATGCGAGTTGCGCGGCGCTCGAGGGCGCGGGCTAGCAGCCAGTCGGCCACCTCGGGGTTCTTCGAGAGGAGGGGGCCGTGGGAGTAGGTGCCCACCACGTTCTTGTAGCGGGCCCCCTCGACCCGGTCGTCATCGTTGTTGCCGCGACCACACGACGAGACCACGCGGCCAAAGCCCTCGACGCCCTCGCCCAGGTAGGTGCGGCCGGCATGGTTCTCGTAGCCCACGACGGGGTGGCTGGCCAGGGGCGATTCCAGCACCATGTTGTCGATGAGGCGGTCTGCCGAGGTGCCAGGACGCCGCGTTTCCATATCGAGAATGCCGAGGCCTTCCACCAGCTCGTCGCCCCACAGCCACTGGCGGCCCAAGATCTGGTAGCCCCCGCAGATAGCCAGCAGGGGGCCGTCACCCTCCACGTAAGCGGCCAGGTCCCCCTTCATGGCCAGCAGCTGCTCGCTCGCCAGCTTCTGCTCACGGTCGGGACCGCCGCCCAAAAACACGAGATCGACCTGGGAAAGATCGATCGATTCGCCATGACCGACCCGGCGCACCTCCACGGGAATGCCGCGCCAGCGCAGACGCTGTTCCAAGATGCGCACGTTGCCCCCGTCGCCGTAGAGGTTCAGCAGGTCGGGCAGCAGGTGCGCGATCACCACGGGGGCTGCCGCCTCGGCCGGAGGCTCGGACGGCGCGGCCCCAGCAGCCTCGGTAGCCTCGGCAGGTTCGGTAGCCTCGGCAGCCTCCGCCGCGGCCCCGGTCTCCTCCCCGCCTACTGCCCGGGGCTCTTCCGTTCTCACAGTCGCCTTTGCAGCCCCAGCCGCTCCCGCACGAGTCCCCTCAGCTGTTTCCATGGCATCGAGGGCGTCGTGCACGGGGGGCAGCGCCGTGTAGTTCGCGATGGCGTAGACCGCCGCGTCGGTGGGCATCTGGCCCGCTGCCGTAAGGGCACCCAGGCGGTCGAAGGCATCGTCGATGGATTCGATCACCGCGGCCTCGATGCCCGCGTACTTCAGGCGCACAGCCAGGTCATGGGCCCGGGAACCGCCAGCGAACACCACGGTGTCGGGCTGACCGGCCAGCTCCTCGAAGTCGATATCCCAAATCCAGGAGATGTCGCGGCCGTCGGCCACCTGGTCGTTGATGAAGAAGGCCACCATCTTAGGGCCACCATCGGCCTCCACGATCTTCAGGTTCTGGTTGAAGCCCGTGGGGTTCTTCGCCAAGTTCAGCAGCACGTCGCGGCCACCAAGACGATAGCGCTGCAAGCGCCCGTTGCGCGGGTTGAAAGCATCCACGGCCCGCTGGAAGGCCGGAGTCGGGACGCCCACCTCGCGGCAAAGGGCGTAGGCCGCCACCAGGTTGTAGGCGGCATAGGGCGTGGCCTGAGGCGTGCGCACCCGCTCGCAGGCTGCAGGGCCGCAGATTTCCATGGACACACCGTCCGTGCCGAGCTTGATGTCGCGACCGGCGTAGGCAAGCTCGGGCCGCGCGAAGTCGCAGCGCTCGCAGAAATAGTCGCCGAGCTGGCCGTATTGGCGGTAGCGGTACTGGATCATGCCATCGCACTGCTGACACATCTGGGCGTCGGCCACGGTGTTCTGGGCCAGATCCATGGACTCGTCCAGGCCGAAGACGACAGTGCGGTTGTCCACCGCAGCCGCAATGCGGGCGCACAGCGGGTCGTCGGCATTGTACACGAGCACGGTATCGGGCGAGGCGGTCAGGGCGCTGGCGATGGAGGTTTGGATGCGGTCGATCTCCCCGCAGCGGTCCAGCTGATCGCGGAACAGGTTCAGCAACAGCACGTAGTTCGAGCGCAGGCGCGGGAGCACATGGGCGAGCCACAGCTCATCGCATTCGAAGACGCCCCACTGAGCCGCCGGCTGCTGGAGCAACGCCGAGGCAATGCCCGCGGCCAGATTCGCCCCGGTGCGGTTGCAGATGATGGTGCGCCCGGCCGCTTCGAAGGCATCGGCCAGCAGGTTGTTCGTGGAAGTCTTCCCGTTGGTGCCCACGGTGATGACCGAGCCCTCGGCGCACTTCCCGCGCAACTCGCCCAGCAGCGACGGGTCCATCTTGAGCGCGATCTTCCCCGGCAGATTCGCCGCCGGGCGATGGGCCACGTGACGCAACCCCCAGGTAGATACCGCACCAGTCGCCTTCGCGAGCGTAAACCTCAAGCTCATAGATGCACCTCGTTGTCTTCAGGGGAGACGGCACTGCGCAGTGCCGCACCCGGACGGAACGGGCCGCCCGTTTTCAGGCCATGCTCCCCGCTTTTCCAATGGCGACCAGTATAGCGAAGGGCGCGGGCAGCGCCTACCGCCTCCCTGCATCCCCCATATCGCTGCGCCCCGGCCCCGGGAGCCTCCGCCGAGCACGTGGCGCCGCGTCCAGCCCCCCCTCTGCGGGCAGTCCCAGCCGCGCAACGCCGCACCCGGCTCTCCTCCCGATAATCCCGCACCTGGAAAACCTCGTCCCCCAATGGCTTCTCGCCATAGGGAACGGCGAGAAGCCGCAGTGAAATTATCCAGCCCGACCGCTTGCGAAGACGCGCCCTGTTCGCTATACTAGACAGTCGCTTCGCAAGAAGCGTTTTGCCAACGTGGCTCAGCTGGTAGAGCAACGCACTCGTAATGCGTAGGTCAGCGGTTCGAATCCGCTCGTTGGCTCCACAAAACCGCAGGTCAGAAGCAATTTCTGACCTGCTTTTATTTTGTCGAAACTATAGTACAGATGTTTCTTTTTACCCCTAAAACCACCTAAAACCCCCTAAGATATTGCACGTTGTTACACGATTTCCCGCAATAGAAAAGCACTCCGATCTGGCTAAAGATCGGAGTGCTTAATTCGCATTATTGCACAGAAGGGCTGCGTTCGCAGATCTGCGGATCCGATTACACCTTCAGCAGATAGTCGCCGGATTCAGGTTTGCCGGTGTGCTTGCCAACAGCCACGTAGCGCTTCTTTCCGCTGTAAGCGGTGTACTGGCCCCAAACATAACCCTCGGCGATAGTGTAGCGATCATCGAGCACCACGGTCTGCCCCCGCGTATAGGAGGCAACGACGGAAGCTTTCGGCGATGGCGCGTCGCGCACATTGAGCTTCGAGGCGTTGCAGCGATAGGTACCGCCGAACTTGCCGTCGACTTTCGAACCGGATGCGCCCGACGTGTTGGCAGGCGGCTTCGGCGAAGCAGGGGGCTTTGCAGACACGACGTTCCCCGCGACGGCCTGCACGAAAGCGTTCGTCAGATCGGCCCAGGACGTCGAGTCCCATGCCGCCTCGTCCTCCTTGTCGTCCACGAAGCAGACCTCGAGAAGAACGGCCGGCATCGTCGTCTTGCGGAGGACGTAGAAGCTGCCGCCCTTGGCTCCGCGATCGCGGATTCCGAGGGCGCCGGCGACGTTGGCCGACATCTTCTTCGCGACGCTCTTCGCCAGGTCGCCCTTCGTCTTCTCGTAAATCCAAGTCTCGGTACCAGTGGGTTTGTTGTCGGGATCGCCGCTGCCGTCATTGAAGTGGATCGCGACGAACAGGTCGGCGCCGCTGGCGTTGGCCAGACGTACCTCTTCGGCCAGCTCGGCGTTTTGGCTTGCCTCCTCGTTGCTGCAGTTGACCACGGTGTGGCCGGCCGCAGCCAGGGCCGAGATCAGCTTTGCCACATAAGCTCGGTCGCACTGGTATTCGTCCAGGTACTTGCTTGCCCCGGGCGCCTTCTTCGAGTGGCCGCCGGCGATTGCGATCTTCATGCTACTTCTCCTCTTTCCAGACGGCATGGCGGATGATGGCCATGAGCGTCATGTTGTTGTCCTTCCACCACGCGACCACCAGGCCGATGATGGCGAGTACCGACGTCACCGCTGCCGCGAGTCTGTCGGCGTCAACTACGCCCGTCGCGATGAGGGCGACGAGAACGATGAGCACGAGCGGGAACACAAGGCGCAGGATGCCGAAAAGGCGCTCCTCATCAACCTTCTCCTGCTCTACCATCGGCTCGGCGTCATTCGTCTCTTCCATTGCTGATCTCCTTTCACTTGAAGAGCGCATCCGCTATCTCCTGGACGTTGTTGTCGATCGTGTGCACCGTCGCGTGCACGTCCTGCATCTGCCGTCCCAGCACGCGCGAACCCTCCTGGGATATTTCGAGCCGGGCATTGTTTGTTTCCATGAGACGGCTCATGGCCTCGATGGCAGCGGTGGACCGGTTCGACGCCTCGATCGTCTGACGCTGCAGCGCCATCATCTCGGCATCGGTCTGGGCGCGGTGCTGCTGCTCCTCGATCTTCCTCTGCTCGCGCTTCTCCTCAAGATCGAGTCTCTTCGATTCGACCTCTCGTTGCAGGTTCAGCTGGGCCTCGCTGCTCCGCGCCTCGAACTCAAGTTGCTTCTCCTTGCCCGATCTCATCTCCTTGGCTATGAGCACGGCCGCGACGATGAGGGCCACGGCGATCGTCACCACGGCCAGCAGCATGGGCTCCGCAGCAAGGCCGTCGGCCGTATGTACAGCTGCCTCCTCCATACGGGTCCTTCCTCTGGCATGATTCTCTTCGCCGACTATATCGCCGGCGTGAGATATCTAGAGATCGGAGCCATAGTGAGCACTCTGCAGATGACCATTGACCAGATAGCGACCGAACACTACCTGCCTGAGAAGCGGCGGCGCCGGAGGACCAACACCGTGGACGGCTACGAGTCGAGCATCAGGCTGTACGTGCTGCCGGCGTGGGGCGCCATGACCATCTCGGAGATCACAAAGGACGCCGTGCAGGAGTGGGTGGACGGTCTTCCGGAGCTTTGCGGCCCCGGAGGCGCAAAAAAGGCCTACAAGTGCCTCCGGCAGGTCATTCGCTGGGCCATCGACAAGTGGGGGCTCTACGTGGCGGATCCCACGCGCGGCATCGAGCTGCCCCGCCAGCCCCTCTACCGCTGCGAGACGCTGACGCACCGGCGGCTGAAGAGGCTGATCCGCGGCATGGTTGGGTGCGAGTGCGAGGCGACGTTCATCCTATCCTCGTCGCTCGGATTGAGGCCCGGGGAGAGCTACGCCTTGCGCTGGGAGCAGATCAACTGGCGCACGGGACTGGTGCCGATTCGGGCCACGCTGCAGCTCGCGTCCGACGGGCTGCATGAGTGGCCGACGAAGACGGTCAAGAGCGAGCGGGATCTGTACCTGCCTCCCTGGGCGCTCGACAGGCTCCATCAGATATGGGTCGATCGGGGGCGCCCGCGCGGCAGGATCATCGCCGACTACTCGCCGCAGCAGGTCTCCTACCGCATCGCCCGGTGGATAAAGACTCACCGTCTGCCGAAGATCACCATGCGCAATCTGCGCCACACCTGGGCGACGATCGCGGCGCAGTCGGGCGTCGGCATCGAGCTCGTGGCATCGATGCTCGGCCACACCAACGTGCAGACCTGCTACCGCTACTACTACGCGATGACCCGAGCCGCGGCCACGAGGGCCCAGCGCAAGGTCTCTCGGCGCCTGTTGGGTAAAACTTGCGATGACATGTACAAGGGCATAATCCTGACCCCAGCATGGCCCGAACAGGTTCCCAAGGCCGCCTAAGCGATTCGCTGTCCCGGGAACCATTTGCCACTAAGACATTCGCGGGGGATCTCGACGATTGCCCCCTTGGTGCGTCAGCAATAAAGCAGGACACAGCCAATGCTCCCTTGGCCGGAATGTGCGGCTTTTGCCTTACCGTGAGAGCAACGAATCTGTGGTTCTGGCAGATCGTGTTCCACACGGAAAGTCCAGCTGTGTACATCCGGAGAAAGATCAACGCCGGCGCATGGACGGCATGGGTCGCCCTATAGCTTCGCCCACGCCGACCACACGCCGTCCGCGTTGATCTTCCACCGCACGTAAACCCCCTTGCTGAAGCCGAGCTGGTAGCGCCACAGATACGTATCGTCGATGTTCGTGTAGTTCGCCAGCACCAAAATAAAGCCGAAGCTGTCGGCAATCGGTGCGTTGGCCGTGCAGGGGTTGAACTGCCATAGGCCAGCCATCAGGAGATTTGCATCAGCCGCGTAGCCGCTTCTGGCGAGCGTGTCAGCTCGGGACAGCGAATCACACCCCTTTGAATTTGCATATTTCGACACCAGCAAGGATAAACGCGATTTCCTTTGACGTCACTCTAAACGAGATTTGCAGCAGCTTGTCTCCGCGCAATGCCTCAAGCCAAACATTGTCGTTTGCGTCTGATCCCACTAATGACGCATTAGTCATGTTGTACGCTTTGACGAATTGGGACAGCGAATGCCTAACTACTGGCGCTCCATCGGCAAATGGTCTTCTTGGCATCGACGTTGAACAACAGCAGCGCATGGGCCGACTCGTCAACGACGAGCGCCCGTCGGCCCATATCGCTGCTGGCCAATAACTGTATAGGTTGACCGGCATCTGGGTTTGCATCAACAAAGACCCTGCTCGTTTTGGATGTCGCGCTCACGAATTGGGACAGCGAATATCAGTCGAACCTAATAATCCCGATCAGCTTACCGTAAAGGCCGCTTGAATCGCTGTACAGGCACAGTCGCCTCCCGTCAGTGTCCAACCACCAGTAGATTTCGTCATGTTGCGA
>NZ_WAJS01000013.1 GCF_008831045.1 Adlercreutzia muris | reverse complement strand
CACGATGCCCGCCCAGGCGCCTGCCGCTCGGGCCCGCTCCGCTTGCAGCCGCCTGGGCGGGCATCGTGCTGGGCAGCCTGCCCCTCTACGCGCTGGGGCTCGGCGTGGCCCTGCGCCTCGGCCGCAACGCCGCCATCGGCGCCGGCGCGGCGGGGGTGCTCCTCGCGTTCTTCTCAGTGGGCGGACTTGCGCACGGCCTCATGACCGGCGAGCTCACCGGTGCCCTGGCGACGCCCCTGAGCTGGGTGCCGCTCGCCTGGCCCGCGCGCCTGGGGTCGCTCGGGGTAGAGGCCTTCATCGACGCCGCACGCGCGGCGGGCCCTCTCCTCACGACTGCGCTCGCTGGCCTCGTGCTCACCCTGGCAACCACCGCCGTCCTTATCGCCTGGTTCTGCCGCTTCGAGGACGGGAGGGCAGATGCGTAGGAAGCCGCTCGCCGCCGTGCTCGCCCTCCTCTCCACAGCGCTCGTCCTGGGCGGGAATGCCCCGCTCGACGCCGGCTGGGGGTCGGCGCTGCGCTCGATCGCCGACCGCGTGCTGCCCAACCCTGAGATTGCCATGTGGGCGCCCGCGCCCGAGCCCGGCAGCCACGCGAGCTCCTACGCCGACGCCACCGGGGCGGGGGCGAACTACGTCTACCTGGTGGACGCGGCGGACGACAGGGGCAATGTCCGAGAGCTCCAGCTCATCTTCTTCGGGCGGGAGTCGGACGGCGAGGGCTGGCTCGAGATCGAGGCGCGCGGCGGCTCGGGCGTGCGCTACCGCGCGTGCAACGCGGCCGAGGCACCCGCAGCTGCGCGCGGGGCTCTGGACCGCTGAGCGCGGCGCAAGTACAATACCGACGGGAGTTTCAGGAGGTCGAACATGGCGAGGATACTGGCAGTGGATGATGAGCGGGCGATCCTCGACGCGCTCGCGCGCGTCCTCGGCCGCGACGGCCATGAGGTCATCAGGGCGGCGGACCCGACGGCGGTCCCGGGGACGGACCTCTCGCGCTTCGACCTCGTGCTCTGCGACGTCATGATGCCGGGGCTCGACGGCTTCGAGCTCGTGCGGCAGATCCGCCCGGACTTCGACGGGCCCATCATCTTCCTGACCGCGCGCGTGGCCGAGGAGGACGCCGTGGCCGGCTACGGCCTGGGCGCCGACGACTACGTCCGCAAGCCCTTCGGGGCCGCGGAGCTGCGCGCCAAGGTCGCGGCCCATCTACGCCGTGAGCGCCGGCCGCGCTCGCACGCCCTCTCCTTCGGAGAGGTGCGGATCGACCTCGGGGCGCGCGGCCTCGCCGTGAGCGGCGAGGCCGTGCCGCTCACGCCCACCGAGTACGCCATCTGCGAGTACCTCGCCCGCCACCCCGGGCAGGTCATGAGCCGCGCGCAGATACGCGAGGCGGTGCTCGGCTGGGAGAGCGACGCCGACGACGCGGCCATATCAATGCAGGTCAGCCGCGCCCGGAGGAAACTCTCCGAGGCCGGCGCCGATCCGATCGCGACCGTCTGGGGGATGGGGTACAAGTGGCAGCTCTGAGGACCGGGGCGCGAGGTCGCGAGGGCATGCCGCTCTCCTTCGTCATCGCGCGCTACTTCGCCTACGCGTTCGCGGCGGTCGCCACGGCGTGGCTCGCCTCGTTCATGGCGCTCTCCGCGGCGATCAACGCGGGCTTCGTCTACGAGGCAAGCTGGGGGCCGGCCAATGTGCGCGAGGTCGCGGAGGGCCTGGCACGCGACGGCGTCTGCGGGCAGCAGGACGTGCCGACGGCGTACCGCTACCTCATCCTGAACAAGGACGGATACGTGCTGATGACAGACCTCGAGGGCACGCGGCTCGAGGGCGCGGCGGAAATGGCCCGTGCGGCACTCGCCGCGGATCCGGGCACAGTGGAGATCGAGGGCGGGGGCTCGGGCCTCACCTACGCCGCGTTCCCGCTCAAGGGCGGCGGGGCCTGCGCACTCGTCAGCGAGTACCTGCCGCAGTGGGTCTCGCGCGACCTCGCCGGCCTGCTTCCCAACCCGCAGAATCTCATGCTCGTCGGCGCCGCGGGAGGAAGCGCGCTCGCGCTCGCGCTCGTGGCGCGCCGCGCGAGCCGCGTGATCTCGCGCAAGATGGCGCCGCTCGCGGAGGCGGCGGGGCGCGTCGGCGCGGGGGAGCTCGACTTCGCGGTCGGCAGCACCAACGTGCGCGAGGTGAACGACGTCCTCGCCGCGATGGACGCCATGCGGGCCTCCCTCGCTGAGTCGCTCGAGGCCCGCTGGGCCGCGGAGCGGGGACAGCGCGAGCAGGTGGCGTCGCTCGCCCACGACCTCAAGACGCCGCTCACCGTGCTGCGCGCCAACGCCGACTTCGTGGCGGAGGAGCTGGAAGACGAGAAAGACGCCGACCTCGCGGCCGCCGCGCGCGACATAGCCGGCGGTGTCGAAAGGCTCGACGGCTACGTGCGCCTGCTCATCGAGGCCTCGCGCGGGTCCGGCGGGGCGGAGAGGGCCCCCATGCGGCCGGCCGAGCTCTGCGAACAGGTCCTCGCCGAGGCCGCCCAGATCGCCCGGGCGCGAGGCGTGACGCTCGACGCGGCCACGGGCCCCGCTGTCGCGGGCGCGCCCGAGGCCCCACTCGACCGAACCACCCTGGCGCGAGCCGCCGCGAACCTCATGGCCAACGCCGCCGAGCACGCGCGCTCGCGCGTGGCGGTCTCCTGCGACGTCGCGGGCGGACACCTCGTCATCGAGGTGTCCGACGACGGACCGGGCTTCTCTCCCGCCGCCCTCGAACGCGGCTGCGAGCGCCTCTTCACAGACGACTCCTCCCGCTCCTCGCTCGACGGAGGCCGCCACTACGGGCTCGGCCTCCACGCCGCCTCCGAGGCCGCGAGCGCCCACGGGGGCTCCGTCTCGCTCGCCAACAGCCCCTCGGGCGGCGCGGTGGCCACCATCGCGGTCCCCCTGCGCGGGGCCTGACGACTCAGGCCCTCACACCGGCGTGGCTCGCAACCAAACGCTTCCATCTTGAAATACGGGGAGTAAATGGCGAAATCGCAGGTGAAAGGGAGTAAAAAGGCAAAGAAAAAGGCTCCGTCCCAACGCGGGAACGGAGGCTCGATTATCGTATTTACTCACCGCCGTCGCTGGCGGCTTTGCCGTGACTCTCGTACGAAACGAAACTCAGCGGCACAGTGCGGCACTCAAAAGTGCAGTTCAGAACCCTATCGGCCTACTCCCACTCGATCGTCGCGGGGGGCTTGCTGGTTATATCATACACCACGCGGTTCACGCCGGGGACTTCGGCTACGATGCGACCCGAAATGCGGGCCAACACGTCGTAGGGGAGGCGGGCCCAGTCGGCGGTCATGGCGTCGCTGCTTTCCACGGCGCGCAGGATCACGGGGCGGGCGTAGGTGCGCTCGTCGCCCATGACGCCCACGCTCTTGATGTCGGGCAGCACGGCGAAGTACTGCCACACGGTGTGCTCGCTGTTGCGCTCGCCGGTCTCGGCGAACAGGCGCTCGTTGTAGGCGTCCAGCTCCTCGCGCACGATGGCGTCGGCGTTCTTCAAAATAGTCAGCTTCTCCCCGTCCACATCGCCGATGATGCGGATGGCCAAACCCGGGCCCGGGAAGGGCTGGCGGTGCACGATGTAGTCGGGCAGCCCCAGCGCGGTGCCGAGCGCGCGCACCTCGTCCTTGAAGAAGTGGTCCAGCGGCTCGATCAGGTCGAAATGCACACCCTCGGGGAACGGGATGAGGTTGTGGTGGCTCTTGATGGTGCTCGCCTTCCCGCCGGTCTTGCGCGCGCCGCTCTCGATGATGTCGGGGTAAATGGTACCCTGGGCCAGGTACTTCACCGGGCGCCCGTCCTGGGCCAGGTCCTCCGCCACGGCGAAGAACTCCTTCCAGAACTGCGTGCCGATGATGCGGCGCTTCTCCTCCGGGTCGGTCACGCCGGCCAGCAACTCCAGGTAGCGCTCCTCGGCGTGCACGTGGATGAAGTCCACGTCGAACTGCTTCGTGAACACCTCTTCCACTTCCTCGGGCTCGCCCTTGCGCAGCAGACCGTGGTTCACGAACACGCAGGTCAGCTGCTTGCCGATGGCGCGGGCGCACAGCGCCGCCACTACCGACGAGTCCACGCCGCCCGAAAGGCCCAGGATCACACGGTCGTCGCCCACCTCGGCGCGGATGGCCGCCACCGAGTCCTCGATTATGGAATCCATGGTCCAATCGGGCTCAAGCTCGCACACGCCGAACAGGAAGTTGCGCAGCATCGTCTGGCCGAACTCGGTATGGCGCACCTCGGGGTGGAACTGCGTAGCGAACAGTTTGCGCTCGGGGTACTCCATGGACGCCACCGGGCACACCTCGGTGCGCGACGTGATGGCGAAGCCCTCGGGCACGCGGCTCACGGCATCGCGATGGCTCATCCACACGGTCTGCTCGCCAGGAGTGCCGTCGAACAGCGCCGACTCGCCGGCACGCGTGATGACCGCCGGGCCGTACTCGCCCTTCTCGGTATGCGCCACCTCCCCGCCGAGCGCCACGGCCATGGCCTGCTGACCGTAGCAGAAGCCAAGCACCGGAATGCCCAGGCCGAGAATCTCGGGGTCGATAGAGGGAGCATCCTCCGCGTACACGCTGGCCGGACCGCCCGACAGGATGATAGCCGCCGGCGCCATGGCGCGCACCTCGTCGGCCGTGATGTCGCATGGCACGATCTCGGAATACACGTGCAGATCGCGCACGCGGCGGGCGATGAGCTGCCCGTACTGCGCGCCGAAATCGACGACGATGACAATCTGCTCCGGGGTTGCGGACTCGGCCACGGTGCCTCCTTGGGGTTGCGGAATGTTCGAAGGCGATTTTACACCTCGCCAGCCGCCCCCGCGTTTCCAGCGTGGGAAATCTCGTTGAATTACGCCAAATACTTCTCCCGCAGGGCAGCACGTTTCTCGGGGCCGAAGTCGAGAGCCTCGGTCAAATAGGCGTCGAAGGTGCCGAATGTGTCGGTCACAGCAGCCATGGCGGCATTGTAGTAGTCGACGTAGGCGTAGAAGAACGCGTCCACATCGGCGTCGACCCCGCGCAAAGCCGGCAGTTTCGCGGCCAGAGCGTCTAAAACACCCTCGGCCCGATTGCGCGCGAACAAGTTCGTGGCCAGATAGTCGGCCCGCACATCGGCCTCGGACACACCGAGCGCCCGCTCGACAACGACGGCGCCCAAGCCCGCCCGGTCCTTGCCCTCGGTGCAGTGCCACAGCACCGCCCCGCCGTCAGATTCCAACAGCACGTCCAAAAGCCCGCGGTAGGCCGCACGGCCCGCCTTGCCCAGAAGAATCTGCGGGTACATCTTCCGCACCGCCTCGTGGGGCTGGGCGCTCACCGCCTCGAGCGCCTTCGCGTCCTGCGCGAGGCTCGCCCCATGGGTGATGCCGATAGTCTCCCCCGAAAGCGCCGGAAAGTCGTAGAACACCACGCCTTCCATACGCTCGCGCGGGTCGGGCTCCTTGTCGCGCTCCACCTCGGTGCGGAAGTCCACCACACCCTCCAGGCGGTAATCGGCCAGAAGGCGCGCCAGATCGCTCTCAGCCGCCTTGCGCAGGGCGCCCGACCGCAACAGCAGCGCCGGCTTCACCCGGCGCCCGTCGGCTGCGGGCAAGCCGCCCAGGTCGCGGGTGTTGCGCAGCCCCTCGAAGGGGATGTGGCCAAACTCGGAAAACCCGGGAATCGCCTCGGGAAGCTCTATCTTTGCCGGCATCTGCGTCTGGGCCATGGGTGCTCCCTCTCTCGCGAAGTAGTTTCCCCCTATGGTAGCGGGAACGGGACTCGAGCGCGCTCGAGGGCCGAACCTGTCAAGGGCCTGTTGGGAAATCAGGAGCGGCTCGTCGCCCCCTCGCCGGCCGGCTTGCCGCGACCGGCGCCGGCGGCTTCGGCCACTTCCCCGTCGAAGAACGCCTCATCGGCAGGGGCCATGGCGTCGGCCACCTCATGGCGGTTCGCATAGCCCGTGAGAATCAGCGTGAGGGCCCCGTCGCCGGTCACGTTGCAGGCGGTGCCGAAGCTGTCCTGCAGCGCAAACACTGTGAGAACCAGCGCCGTACCGGCCCCATCGAAGCCCAAAAGGCCCGTGACCAAGCCGAGCGAGGCCATCACCGTGCCGCCCGGCACCCCCGGCGCCCCGATGGCGAACACGCCCAAAAGCACGCAGAACAAAAGCATCGTCGGCAGGCTCGGCAGCGCTCCGTACAGAATTTGGGACACCACCATGCAGAAGAACACCTCGGTGAGCACCGATCCGCACAGATGGATGTTGGCGAACAGCGGAATGCCGAAGCTCACCATGTCGCGCCGCAGGGT
This sequence comes from Adlercreutzia muris, assembly GCF_008831045.1. Taxonomy (GTDB): domain Bacteria; phylum Actinomycetota; class Coriobacteriia; order Coriobacteriales; family Eggerthellaceae; genus Adlercreutzia; species Adlercreutzia muris. The sequence goes on along the minus strand of NZ_WAJS01000013.1, from coordinate 75,258 downwards.
CTTCGCCTGGCCGGCGCATTCCAGCGCCACGCCCAGGGTGGCCGCCGACGACATGGTGCCCACGGCCGTCAGGTAGGCCGCCCCGTAATGGCGCAGCACCTCCCAGGGATTCGTGCGCGAGTAGGCCCCAGCTGCACCGTAGAGCACCCCGAGCCACACGAAGTGCCCCACGAGCACGATGGCAATAACCACCAGGAACACCGGCAGCTGGCTCGTGAGCGTCCCTTCCCAGGCCAGACCGGCGAAGGTGCACACGATGAAGAACGGCAGAATGGGAATGACGATCTTCACCACAATGGTCAGCACCATGCGCTGGAACTCCACCAATAGCGCCGTGAACCGCGACGCCTTCGCCCACACCGCCGCCAGACCCAGCATGAGCGCCAGGGCCAGGGCGCTTGTCACGGGCATGATGGCGGGAATGTCAAGGGGAAACTCCAAGCTGGGCACCTCGCGCAGGGCCTCCGCGCCCTCGGCCAGGGTAAGGTGCGGAATGATCCCGAAGCCCGCGGCCATGGAAAGCAGCGCGGCTCCCAGGGTAGACAGGTAGGCCGCAAGAAGCGCCACGCCCAGAATGCGCGACACGTTCTCGCCCAGCTTGGCAATGGACGGCGCGATGAAGCCGACGATGATGAGCGGCACGCAGAACACGATGACCTGCCGCAGCACGTCGCCAATGGTAGCCACCACGGCAATGACCTCGGCAGACGTCACCGAACCAATCCCGAGGCCCGCCGCCACCGCCACCAGCAATATGAAGGGCAGGCTCGTGACCACCTGCTTGAGAATGGCCGCGCCGCCGCGCTTCGTCGTCTCCATCGCTCTCTCCCCTTTCCCTATGAGGCCCGCGCGAACACCGCTTCGGAGACCTCCACGGGCCGGGCCGGATCGCCCACCCAATCGTTCATGCTGCCGGCGTACAGCCGCAGCTCGGTATAGCCCACGCTCGCCAGATAGTCGCAGGCAATCTTCGCGTGGATGCCCGACTGGCAGTACACGATGACGGCGTCTTCGGGGAAGATGCCCTCGCCGCGGAACAGCTCGGCCAAGGTTTCGGCCGGGTCGTCGCTGGCCGCCGCCACATCGAGGCGCACGTTCAGCGCTGTGGGAATGTGGCCCGCATCGTAGAGCAACGGCGGCCGCACGTCCACCAAGGGCATGGACCCTCTCTCGCGCTCCACGTAATCGGCATCGACAACCTGATAAGCTCTCATGACATCACCTTCCGAGAATCGTTGCTCAGGGCGCATCGGGAACAAGAACGGGAACGGGGCAGGACAACGGCGCGACAACGGCGCCGCCATCCCGAGCCGCCGTGCCGAACAGCGCCTCGCCCCCATGGTAGCGCTGGGGGCTGCGGAAACGGACAACGGCGTCGTTACGCTTTGCTTGCCGCTGAGCGGAAAAGTAGAATCTCCCCCACTCCCCCTTGACAGCGTTGTGACATTGCCTATACTTATGAATAGTTGTTCATATGTTGTTACGTTCAGAAGGAGCCGCCATGGCTAAGCCCGCATCACTGGAACAAGAGGCACAGCAGGTCGTGGAAACCGCCTGCGCCCAGATGATCGACTGCCCCTGCGGTTGCAACCGCGAATCCACGGCCACCTTGTTTACGGAAATGCCCGACGAGGAGCTGCTCTTCGATGTGGCCGACCTGTTCAAGGCGTTCTCGGACACCACGCGCATCAAGATCCTGTTCGCGCTCATGGGCGGCCCCCTAAGCGTCACCGACATCACCGAGGCCGTCGGCTGCACCCAAAGCGCGGTGAGCCACCAGCTGCGCACCTTGAAGCAGGCCCGCCTCGTGAAAGCCGCCCGCGATGGCAAGAACGTCATCTACTCGCTGTCCGACGACCACGTGTTCACCATGCTCGCCCAGGGCATGACCCACGTCTGCGAGTAACCCGCACCGCGCACCCCAAGCACGCCCCCCCCCGAGCCCGACCGCTCGACCACCCGCAAGCCACCACCACGTCCCCCCCCCGAAGGGACCCCGCCGAGAAAGGAACTACCATGCGGAAATCATTCAAGCTGGAGAACCTCGACTGCGCCAACTGCGCCGCGAAGATGGAAACGGGCATCAACCAGCTGCCCGGCGTGAACAAGGCGTCCATCTCCTTCATGACGAGCAAGCTCGTCATCGACGCCGACACCGACGATGCCGAGGCCTTCGCCGCCATCGTCGACGCCGCCCAGCAGGTATGCACCAGCTACGAGAAAGACTGCCTCATCAAACGGTAGAACCGAGCATTTTTCCGATTTGTAAGAGCAGCGCGAGGGTTCGGGGTGATGCTCGACGCGCAGTTCCGCAGCGAACGGAAGTGTCCGGTGGACACTTCCGCCGAGCGAGGACTGTCTGAGCATCGAGTATTACCCCGAAGCCTCGCGCGAACGGCAAGAAACAGGACCCCACCATGAGCCCCAAGCAAAAACGCCTCCTCACCCGCATCATCGTCGCCCTCGTCATCTTCTTCGCCATCATCATCGTGGAAGAGACCGGCCTTTTGCGCGCCGCCTTCGGCAGCCCCGGCGACGTGTACGCCGAGTTCGCGCTCTTCCTCATCCCCTACCTCATCGCCGGCTACGACGTCATCGCCAGCGCCTTCCGCAACCTCTTCCGCGGCCACGCCCTCGACGAGGACTTCCTCATGACCGTGGCCACCTTCGGCGCCTTCGCGCTGGTGCTGTTCCCCCACACTGAGCCGCACATGGCCGAGGGCGCCGCCGTCATGCTGTTCTTCCAGGTAGGCGAGCTGTTCCAAAGCTATGCCGTGGACAAATCACGGAAATCCATCGCCGATATGATGGACATCGCGCCGGAGTTCGCCAACGTCATGGAAGAGGGGAAACTGAAGCAGGTGGATCCCTTCGAGCTGGCCCCCGACGACGAGTTCATCGTCATGCCCGGCGAGCGCATCCCACTGGACGGCGTCATCCTCACCGGCGACAGCCAGATCGATACCGCAGCGCTCACCGGCGAATCGGTGCCCCGCACGGCGCGCCCGGGCGACGAGGTTATCTCCGGCTGCGTGAACCTCACGGGCAAGCTCACGGTACGCGCCACGAAGCCCTTCGAGGACTCCACCGTGAGCCGCATCCTGGAACTGGTGGAGAACGCCGCCGAGAAGAAGGCCCGCACCGAGAACTTCATCACGCGCTTCGCCCGCGTGTACACCCCCATCGTCGTGGGCGTGGCGGCCGTGCTCGCCATCGTGCCCCCGCTGCTGTTCGGCGGCGATTGGGCCGACTGGGTGCTGCGCGGCCTCACTTTCCTCGTGGTGTCGTGCCCCTGCGCGCTGGTGATCTCGGTGCCCCTGTCGTTCTTCGGCGGCATCGGGGGCGCCTCGCGCCTCGGTATTCTGGTGAAGGGGTCGAACTACCTGGAGGCCCTGGGCTCCACGGAAACCGTCGTGTTCGACAAGACCGGCACGCTCACCGACGGCACCTTCGCCGTGACCGAGCTGGCGTGCGCCCCCGGCGTGACCGAGGCCGAGCTTGTGGCCACCGCCGCCGCGGCCGAGGCTTTCTCCACCCATCCCATCGCCCAATCGGTGCGAGCCTACGGCGACGCCATGGCGAAGGGGGAACGGTCGGGTGGCGACGCCATGGCGAATGGGGAACGGTCGGGCGGCGACGCCATGGCGAATGCGGAACGACCCGCTGCCAACGTCGCTCCGCTGGCCGAGCGCGTCCGCGACGTGCGCGAGGTGAGCGGCCAGGGTGTAGAGGCCGTCGTGGACGGTCGCGGCGTGCTCGTGGGCAACGGCAAGCTCATGGCCGCCCATGGCGTGCCCTTCCAGGCGACCGATGCTGCGGGCACCGTGCTGTACGTTGCCGCCGACGGGGCCTTCCTCGGCACCATCGTCATCGCCGACACCATCAAGCCCACGGCAGCCCAGGCCATCGCCGACTTGCACGCGGCCGGCGTGAGGAAGACCGTCATGCTCACCGGAGACCGCACCGATGTGGCCGCCTCGGTCGCCGCCCGCCTCGGTATCGACGAGGTGCACGCCGAGCTGCTGCCCCAGGACAAGGTGGCGGAAGTGGAAAAGCTGCTGGCCGCCACCGAGCGCGACACCCGCGGCAAGGGCAAGCTCGCCTTCGTCGGCGACGGCATCAACGACGCGCCGGTGCTCACCCGCGCCGACATCGGCATCGCCATGGGCGCCATGGGGTCGGACGCCGCCATCGAGGCCGCCGACATCGTGCTCATGAACGACAACCCCGACGACATCGCGAAGGCCATCGACGTGGCCCGACGCACCATGCGCATCGTGTGGCAGAACATCATCTTCGCCCTCGGCATCAAGTTCGCCGTGCTCGTGCTGGCCGCCTTCGGCATCGCGAACATGTGGATGGCCGTCTTCGCCGACGTGGGCGTGGCCGTCATCGCCATCCTGAACGCCATGCGCGCCATGAACGTGAGCCGCTACGAGAAGCGGTAAGCCCCCAAATCAGCATTTCGGCAACCAGAAGTTCACAGACCCGCCCATAGCCCCCGATTTCTCCGGTCGGGGGCTATGCTTTTCACTGCGCGACGCCTTCCCATCCGCTCCGTGCGATCCCGCAGGATCGCTCCGGGACGCTGGCCCCCAAGGCTGCGCGACCCGGCAGTTCCCGATTATTATGGAGGTTCGTCATGAAAGACGAGAAGGAGACCTTGCGCAAGACCGACGAGAGCATTCACGTAATGGAGGGCTTCGACCCCGCCATCCTCTCCGATGTGCCCGCACCGGTCGTGTCGCTGTATATTCCCGTTCACCACAGCGAGCGCGAGGAACGCCGCGACATCTGGGATCGCGACATGTTCAAGGATCTCATGAAAGACGCCGAGCGCACCCTGGCCGAAAGCTACGGCAAGGACGCCTATAAGGGCATCCTGGAGAAAGCCGACTACCTGCTCGCCCATCCCGACATGCCGCTGTGGCTGCACGCTGGCGAGGGCCTCGGCTTCCTCATGGGCAACGACGACGTGTACGTGTACAACCTGTTCTTCGCCCCCGATCCCATGGTGGCCGCCGGCGACACCTATTTCGTGAAGCCGCTGCTGCGCAACTTCCAGTACGGCACCGAGTACTACATCCTGGAGCTGGGCAACGACCGCTTCAGCTGGGTGAAGGGCGACCGCACCCATGTTCAGCGCCAGCAGCTGCCGCGCGAGGTGCACGACTTCTTCAGCGAGCTCTTCGCCAACAGCGACGACACCGCCGCCGACATGAAGAAGGACGAGCTGGGCGCCCTGGACTACATCACCTTGGAAGGCCACATGGGCCAGTACCACGACCACCAGTCGCGCAACGACGTGAAGAAGGAAGACGCCGCCCAGTGGTTCCGCTACGTGAACAAGGCCGTGAACGACTACCTCGTGCGCGACGACACCACGCCCATTATCCTATGCTGCGACGAGGAGTACGAGCACGCCTTCCGCAAGATCTGCACCCTGCGCCACCTGCTGCCCGAAGGCATCAAGAAGGATCCGGCCGGCCTTGACGGCAAGGCGCTCTTGGATGAGTCGCTGGCCGTGATGGACGGCATCCGCGATGCGAACATCAAGCAGGCCGCTGAGCAGTTCGGCGCCGATGCGGCCCACGGGAAGGCCTCCGACGACTTCGACGCCATCGGTATGGCACTCGCTGAGCGCCGCGTGGCGGCTCTGTTCATGGTGAAGGGGAAGATCCTGCCCGGCGGCTTCGACATCAACACCGGCACCGTCACCTTCGACGGCAACCCGAACCCGGTCGACGACGGCTACATCGACCCGGCCGCGCCCGACATCACCGACGCCTTCGCCCAGGCAGCCCTGGCCCAGGACGCCCACATCTACATCGTGGACCAGGATCAGATGCCCACCGCCTCGCCGGTGGCCGCACTGTTCCGCTACGCGGAGTAGGCGCTGGCGCCGTAACTCTGCCGCACGGCAAAGCCCGCGACACGCCGCCGCCTCGCATCGGCCTTTCCAGGAGCCACCTTCAGGTGGCTCCTTTTGTGCCTGGAAACCGCCAAGAGCTCGGCACCCGCCCCATGGGACTCGACAGGCTCGACAACCTTTTGTCGAGTCCTCGACAAATCACTTGTCGAGCCTGTCGAGCCTGTCGAGTCGGTCGAGTCTGTACCGATTTGTCGAGATTTCGGCACCGCCTCGACGCGCTCGGCCCTTTGCGCTCACATCGCGACAGGTCGTCTCGTGGCGAGGATTGCGAGGGCGAGCGGGGCGACGACGAGGAAAAGCCCGGCGAGGGCGAACAGGACAGGCGCGCCCGTGGCCACGATGAGGGCGCCGAAGAGCAGGCCCGAGGCGCCGATGCCCACGTCCACGGCGTTCTGCTGCTGGGAGATAAGCGAGGCCCGGCGGCCCTCGGGCGCCCGCTTGGCCAGAAGCGCCACCGCACTCGTGACCGTGCCGAAATACCCGATGCCCACGAGCAGCCCCGCTCCGGCGAGCAGAGCCGGAATCATCGGAAGCACCGCCACGAGGGCGATGCCCGCGCCCATGACGGCAGCGAAGGCGGCCACCACCCCCGAAGCCGCCCTGCGATCCACCAGCCACCCCGCGAGCGGGTTGGCGATAAGACCGCCCGCCCCGACGAGCGCCATGAGCATTCCCGCGTTGGCCTCGGGTGCCGCCGCCTCGGCGAAGGAAGTGGCGAAGTTGGTGACGAGGCCGTAGCCGAGCGCAGACAAAAGCGTGACGGCGAGCGCGACGACCACCGCCGCGCGCCCGTCTCCCGGCATCCGGGCGGTCGCCGACGTCGCGAGGTCTTCCCGACGCGCTCCCGGCAATGCCCCGGCAGCGTCCCGTTGCGTTCCCGACGAAGCTGCCGCCGTCGCCGTCCGCGCCTCGTCCGCCGGCGTCGCGGCATCCTCCCCCGATGCGCTCCGCCATCCCGCTCGCGCCCCTTTCGCCTCCCCCTCGCTTCCCGCCGGCCGGCAGCAGCGGGCGGGCACGAGCACCGCGCAGAGAAGCCCGACGGCGGCCAAAGCCCCGCATCCGGCGAAGGCGACGCCGTAGCCGACGGCACCCACCAGCGAGAACATGAGAGGCGCGGCCACCATGAGCGCCACCGACGACACGAATCGGTACAGCCCCAACGCCAACCCCGACCGCGCCCGCGCGCTCGCCGCGCTCACCGCCGCCATGGCGCAGGGAAAGAACGCCGCCATCCCCACGGCCTGCAGACAGCGCACCGCCAGAACCGCCGCGAAGTCGTGGCACAGTCCCAGCAGAGGCGCGCCGACCACGTACGCCGCCAGACCGAGCAGCATGGGCCCCTTCGCTCCCCTCCGGTCGGCCCATGGCCCGACGACGAAGCGCAGGACCACCGCCAGGGCCAGAAACACCGTGGCCTGCAGCCCCGCCTGGAACAAGTCGCCGCCCAGGGCAACCACGCACAGGGGCACGTAGATCATGCACGCATGATTGCATCCGTAGGCGCAGAACCCCGCCGCGAACAGCAGCGCCAGCGTCCCGCGGCCGTTTCCCTTCCCCACAACTCCCCTCCTCGCCGGATGCCATCGTATCTGCGGCATCCTACCAAACCGCCCCCGGCTCTTCCGCCCAGCCTTGGGTGCACCCCTATCCTACTTCAAGGATAAACCCGCGCGCGCCTCTTCGGCGAAGACACGCAGCCCCTCGGCATCGCGCACCCGCACCGGTCGCGCGCTTTTCTCCACCAAGCCCAGCTTGCGCAGATGCGACAGCGCGTTGCTCACCGTGTTGCGATGGGTGCCGATGATAGCCGCCAACTCGTCAATAGAATAGGGCACCGTCGTCTCGCCGTCGCTCGCCAGCGCATAGAGCAGCTGCGCCACCCGCTGCACGCCGGTCTTGAACGATAGGTTCGCAATCTCCCCTGTCTGTGAGTTCGTGATGGAGAACAAATACTCGATGTAGGCCATATAGAACTCGGTATGCTCATCGCAGAAGTCGATGAGGTCGGCGTAGTCGATGGCGAGCAGCTCGCAGTCGGTCACCGCCTCGGCCGTCGAGCACGTCATGCGGTCGCGCTTGAACCCCTGAAACGCGAACTGGGTGCCCACCGCATGGTAGAACAGCGTCTTCACGGCGCCCTCGGCCGACGACAGGTACAGCCGCACGATGCCCGCGGCCACGTGGTAGGTGAAGGGATGGCGCTCCTCGGCGCCGAAGATGATCTCCCCCTTCCGATACCGCCGCCGCTCGAAAGGCAGATCGGCCTGGCCCACGAGCTCGTCGGTGGTGAACACCGTCGGATAGCGCTCGGCATCGATGAACTGCATCAGATTGGAATCCATGGCGCCCTCCTCCTTATGCGAGCGCCTCCCCGAGGGAGGGAGGCGGGAAGGCGCTCGCCGCGTATGGATCGTTCGTATTCTAGCAGTAGCGCACCGACGGCTCGGTGCCCTCCTCGGGCAGAAGCGGTTCGGCGGACAGCTCGGCCATGAGCTTCGATACCTCGCTCGTCTCGTCGCTGATCTCTCCGAAGATACGAGCCTCGGCCGGGCAGCTGCACACGCACAGCGGCTCCTCGCCACGCTCCACGCGGGGCCGGCAGAAATCGCACTTCATGGCAATGCCCAGGGCGTCGGCCACCACCGGGGCCTCATAGGGGCACGACTTCGCGCAGGCTCCGCAGCCGATGCACACGGACGGATCGCTCTCCACGATGCCGTCCTCCTCGCGCTTGGCCATAGCGCCCGTGGGGCAGTTCGCCACGCAGGCCGGCGAGGCGCAGTGGTTGCACAAATGAGGGCGGAAGGTCACCGACACGTTCGGATAGGTGCCCGTCACCAGGTAGTTCTTGCTCTGGCCCACCGTTTCCAGATAGCCCAGGTACACATCGGTCGGGCACTCGTGCAGCAGATGGCAGCCCACCACGCAGGTCTGGCAGCCCACGCAGCGCTCCGTGCGCACGAGCATTCCGTATTGCTTCTCAGCCATAATTCCCCCTTAAGCCTTCTCAACTTCGATCATGATGTCGTTGAACGCGCTGTTCGTCTGCGAGTAATGCTCCTCGGCGGGACTCAGCGTCAGGTGGCTGAGGTACTGATGGCTGCCGCCGAGCACGTGCTCGGGCGTCCAGCCGGCCTGGGCCGCCGTCACGCCGGGCATGATGCCCTCGGTCACGAACGCCGTCATCTTCGCCTCGCCGCGGTCGTTGAACAGCCGCACCACATCCCCGTGCGCAATGCCGCGGGCCTCGGCGTCCACCGGGTTGATCTGCAGGGTCTGCTCCATCTGCACCGCATGAAGCGCCGGGCAGTCGCAGTGCTGGGTGTGCACGTTCATGCGGTCGTGGTAGGTGAGGTGCATGAGCGGGTACTTCGCCGCCAGCTCCGGATTGGAGTACTCGATAGCCGGTGTGTGCAGGGGCACCTGCTCGTCGAACTCCACCATGTCCTCGGTGTAGAACTCGAAGCGACCCGTGGGGGTCTGGTACTGCTGGTCCTCGAAGACGATGAGCGGCTCATCGTAGATGCCCGTCGGCATGCCCCACATGCCCTCCTTCACCGCCTCGTCGAAGTCGAAGCCCTCGAAGGCGGAGCTTTCGGGGTTCGGCCAGGAGCGCACCCATTCCTCGGGCGTCTTGCTCCACAAATGCCCCAGGCCCACGCGCTCGGCCAGCATGGTCATCATCTCGCAGTCCGACTTGCTCTCGCCGAGAGGCTCGATGGCCGGCTTCACGAGGAACACCCAGGGAGCGCGGTCGTACAAATCCCAGTACTCCCACAGACTCGTGGCGGGCAGCACGTAGTCGGCGTACTTCGCCGTCCAGGTCCACCACGGGTCGGCCACCACGATGGTAGAGATGTTCGGGAACACCTCGTCGATAATGCGATGGGCATCCGGGCTCTGGTTCAGGAAGTTCGACACGTTGAACCAAATGAAGTCGCAGCGAACGGGGTCGTGGTCCACAGCGCACTGGTAGATGAGCGAGCTCTTCACCATGTTCGCCGTATTCTCGCCGGTGTCGGCCCATTCGTCGTAGAGGAACTCGGGCGCTGTCTCGCCGGGCACCGGCTTGTTGGCCTTCGTGCCGCCGGCATGGGACGCGCCGCCGCCGTGCACGCCCACATACCCCGCCACCGCCGCCAGCACGGCCACCGTGCGGAACGACTGGTAGGAGTTGTAGGTGCGCTGCATGCCCTGGCCCATGCGGATACCTGCGGGCTTCGCCTCGCTGTACTCGCGGGCAAAGGTCTCGATGACGTCCACCGGCACGCCCGACAACTCGCTGGCGCGCTCCAAGGGATACTCGGCCGCCCGCTCCTTCAGATGCACGAAGGCCGGCTTCACGGCCACGCCGTCAGCGTCGAAGGAACCCTCGATGGGTGCTTCCACGCCCTCGGTGTCGGCGGGCACGGCCTTGCCGGACGCGGGATCCCACACCATGTAGGCATCGCCCTCGCCGCGCAGGTACTTCCCGTCGTCGTCGCGCACGAGCAAACTGCCGCAGCTGTGCTTGGCGAGGAACTCCTTATCGTGGCGGTCGTTGGCGATGATCCAGTTGATCATGCCGAGCGCGAGCGCCGAGTCGCCGCCGGGGCGGATGGGAATCCACTGGTCGGCGATGGTGGCGGTAGAGGAGAAGCGCGGATCAATGTAGACGATCTTCGCACCGCGCTCGCGGGCGCGCACAATGTAGCGCAGCTCGCTCGTGTGGGTGTCGGCCAAGTTGCGGCCCCAGATGACCACCATGTTCGAGTTCTGCTCGTAGTCGCGCGTGTCGTGGGCGCCGCGGATGACGCCGTAGACCATCTTCATGCCCATGGAAGCGCCGTGATCGCCCATGATGCCCTCGATGTCCCAGGTGGTGGCACCGTAGCATCCGGCGAAGCGCGTGGCCGACTGCATGGCCAGCTTGCTCTGGTTGCCCGTGAACGAGTAGAACGAGCAGGCGGTGGGGCCGTATTTCTCCTTCGACTCCTCCAGACGCACCGCGATCTCGTCCATGGCCTGATCCCAGCTGATGCGCTCGAATTCGCCGCTGCCGCGCTCGCCCGTGCGCTTCATGGGGTACATGACGCGCAGGTCCTCGTTCTGCACGCGCTCGATGAACGACATGGAGCGCAGGCAGGCGTTGGCGTAATCGGGACGGCCCGGCATCTCGCCCGGCTCCACGGCCACGAGTTTGCCGTCGCGCACGTGGCCCTTCAGCAGGCAGCGCGAGGTGCAGTTGTAGCTGCAGCACGCGTAGGAGTACTCGGTGGCGGCCAGCTTTTCGGCGGCCTCATCGGTGCCCGCGCCCGTCTCGGCCAGGTTGTCGGCCGCCTTCTCGGCCGGAGCGCATCCCGCGGCACCGAGCCCCAAGGCGCTTGCCACGGTAATCCAGCCGACGCCCTTGATGAAGGTGCGGCGGTGCATCTTCCCGTCTTTCACGAATTCGATCGGACGCGTGTCCTCAGAGAGGTTCTCGATGGCGCACTTCTCGTTATCGCCCATAACTCCCCCTTCTCGTGTTGTCGCGCGGTATACCCGGAACGGCACCCCGACACCCCGTCCCCCTCCCGCTCGTCGCGGTCGAGAACGGAACGCCCGAGCGGCTCCATCCCTTTCGAATACCGCGCTCGTCTCTTCTCCGTTTCGCGCGATGAGAGCATGGTACGGAAAACCGTGCGGCTGTTTCCACACAGAATTGGGTGGCGCACATCTCGCGCCACGGTGCACGGGCTGCGCTTGACCCCATCGCCTGCGGGCCTTTTGTCGAGCTCTCAGGGAATTTCCGCCACGCAGGTGGGAAACTAGGAGCTGACACACTCGAGCAAAACCCGCGAAACGGAGCAGCGACATGCCGATTGCCGACCAAGCCAGCCTTACCATCAACCAGCCCGACGTGGCGCTCATCTTTGAGGGCGGCGGCATGCGCAACAGCTACACGGCGCCGGTGGTGGTGGAGCTGCTCGCGCGCAACATCAACTTCGGGCGCGTCTACGGCATCTCGGCCGGGTCGAGCCACACGGTGAACTACCTGGTGCGCGACGCCGTGCGCGCCCGGGCCAGCTTCGTGGAGCTGGTGCAGTACCCGCGCTTCGGCGGCTGGAAGAGCTTCCTGGCCGGCCACGGCTACTTCAACGGCCCCTACCTGTACGAGGAGCTTATCGAGACCGCGCCCGCCGACGACCCCATGCGCTTCGACTGGGACACCTTCCACGCCAACCCCGCCGACGTGCACATCGAGGCTTTGGACTGGGACACCGGCGAGACCGTGGCCTTCACGAAGGCCGACATGAGAGAGGCCCGCGACGTGGGGCTCATGGTGCGCGCGTCGTCCACCATGCCCATCTTCATGCCGCCCACGACCATCGGGAGTCGCACCTACGTGGACGGGGGCATGGGAGCGAGCTGGGGCATCCTGTTGAACGCCGCCCGCGCCGACGGCTTCGAGCGCTTCTGCATCATCCGCACCCAGCCCCGCGGCTACCGCAAGAAGCCCATGGGCTCCCTTGAGCAGCGCCTCTTCCGTGCCGCCTTCCGCAAGCACCCCGTGGTGGCCGAGCGCACCATCGCCCGGTGGCAGCCCTACAACGAGCTCTGCGACGAGATAGAGCACCTGGAGAAGACGGGCGCCGCCTGGGTCTTCTACCCCGATGCCATGGAGGTCGCCAACAAGACCACCGACTACGACGCCCTCGTGCGCTCCTACGAAGCCGGTCAGGCCCAGGCCCGCCGCGACATAGAGTCCCTGGAAGCGTGGCTCGGCTAGCTCCAACTCCCCAAGGCCCCGGTCCCCCACGCTTCCGTTTCCCTCCAGATTCCCAAATCCTCCAAGGCCCAGACTTTCCCAAGGCCCTCTCGTGCTATTTCTCGCGCACCGCCTCTCGCGCTGCTTCACCTACCCCCAAATGGAGAAGAAAATCACGGTTTTCGTAGTCCGACAGCGTAATTTCGCATTCTACATCCACGTTTTCCCAGGTGGGCTAACGTCGTTTCTAACGGTAAGGCATTTTCGATTACGAAAACCGCAATTTTCTTCTCAGAACAGCGAAAATCGCAGCAACGCAGTGCATCCGAAACAGCTTCTCTCGCCAAAAAAAGAACCCCGCTCGTAAGCGGGGTTCCGTATAGCCGTAAAGGCGGTTGAAGTATTCGCGAAAGCGAATTTACTTCAGGGTCACAGCGGCGCCGGCCTCTTCCAGCTTGCCCTTGATCTCCTCGGCCTTGTCCTTGGCAACGCCCTCGGCCACCGGCTTCGGAGCGCCCTCGACGACCTCCTTGGCCTCCTTCAGGCCCAGGCCGGTGATCTCGCGGACAACCTTGATGACGGCGATCTTGTTGTCGCCGAAGCCCTCGAGCACGACGTCGAAGTCGGACTTCTCCTCGGCGGCAGCGCCACCCTCAGCCGGAGCGGCAGCGGCCACGGCCACCGGAGCGGCGGCGGACACGCCGAAGGTCTCCTCGATGTCCTTCACGAGCTCGGAAGCCTCGAGCAGGGACATCTCCTTCAGAGCCTCAATGATCTCTTCACGAGTAACAGCCATGTTAGTTTCCTTTCAAAGGGGGCCGGCGCCTCTTCGTGCCGGCCAAGTTTTCTTCGTTGCTACGCGGCCCATCTCAGGCCGCCCGAGCTGTTAGGCAGCTTCCTTCTGCTCGGCCACGGCCTTGACGACCTGGGCCAGGCCACGGGGCACACCGTTGATGGTGGTGGCCAGACCACGAGCGACGCCAGAGATGGCACCGGCGATCTGAGCCATGAGCTGCTCGCGAGAGGGCAGAGAAGCGATAGCCTCCACCTCCGCGGCCGACACGGCAGCGCCTTCCATCAGGCCGCCCTTGATCTCAAGGTTCTGATTGGCCTTGGCGAAGGTCTTCAGGGCCTTCGCGGACGCGGCCACGTCGTTGCCGGAGAACACGAACGCGCTGGGGCCGGCGAGCATATCGTCGAGGGTCGGCAGCTCGGCCTCGGACAGCGCCAGGTGAACCAGCGTGTTCTTGTAGACCTTCAGCACCGAGCCAGTCTCGCGAATGTCGCGACGCAGCTGCTGCATCTCCTTCACCGTGAGGCCGCGGTAGTCCACGACCCACATGGCGGAAACGCCGTCGAGATCCTCCTTGATGCTGGCGAGCATCTCCTTGTTCTGAGCGTTGGGCATGTTGTACGTACACCTCCTTCTCAAAGCTTTCCGGGTTCCGCACCTGGTGGGTGGGCCGCAAGCCTGAGAAGCAAAAGCGGCCCCCGCCCATAAGACGGAGGCCGCACGAATTCACGGATGCGAATGTCGACCACCTCGGCGGGCCGCTTGCGCGATTAAACCGAGCTCCCACGCTTGCCAGTGCCGTTTCTTCCGAAACGTTCTCACCGGGGCGGACAGGCTCAGTACCTGCTGTCTTAAGTAGCGGAACATATCTGTTCTCTTGCCGCCCACTTTGGGCAGCCTGTTCAGTATAGGGCGCTTATCCCCAGCGTCAAGGGTATTTTCCCCACTTTTCAGAAAATATGCCCTGGACGGCCCAGCGTGCCCCTACTTCCCCACGCCCAAAAGGCCGAAAAGCTCTTTGCGGGAGTTGATGCCCATCTTCTCGTAGATGTGGCGCGTGTGAGCCTTGAAGGTACCCTCGGCGATGAACAGCTCCTGCTGGATGACGCGGCCGGTCTTCCCATCGGCCAGAAGCGCGAGCACTTCCTCCTCGCGGGGGCTCAGCCGGTAGGTGCGCGCAAGCTCCTCCACACGCTCGCCCACCCGCTCCTCTTCCTCGGTGCGCTGCACGAGACCGCCCTCCTCCAGGATGGACACGCCCCACTTGCTCGCCAGCTCCTTCTCGGAGAACAGCAGCACCGTGGCGCCCAAGATGAGCACGCTCACCACCACAGTCGTAACCAGATCCTGCGTGGGCACGGGAAGACCCGCTAAGGCCAGAAGCCCCGGCACCTCGCCGCCGGCCACCTGGAGCAGCTGCTCGGCGTTCTTGATGGCCATAAACGCCACGATGGCCACGCCGAGCCGCTTGGCAATGTCGTAGAGCAGAAACATCACGAGAAACGACATGAGCGAGTAACTGATGGCGATAAGGTAGCTGGACACCGCCGAGCCGAACAGGCTCTCGGCGGGAATGAGCAGGAAACCGCACACCATGAGCACGAGCGGCGAGCGGTACAGAAGCCCGATGTTGAAGCGGCGCGAGGCGAAGTAGGCCGTCGCGAACAGCACCGCCATGATGATGGCCGTGGAAAGGGACGAGTGCCGCCCGGCGCCCGCCACCAGCTGGTCGGCACGCATGCCGTAGGCAAAGGCGTACAGGCCGTAGAGCACGAACAGCTTCCACGGGTAGGAGAACTTCGGCACGCCGCGTTTGGGGCGCTCAGCCTCGGGCACATGGGCGTAGGCATCGCGCAGGTACAGCACCGCGAGCACCGGCAGCAGCACAAGCGCGCACTGGGCCTGCCACAGGCCCATACCCTGGCAGAAGAAAGTGACGACGGTACCGAGCAGCATGGCGCCCGCCAGAAAAAGGAAGATGCGCAGCAGGCTGAAGGTGGCCAGCACCTCAGCCGTCAGAAGCAGGAAGAGCCCGTAACCCACACCGGCCGCAAGCGAGCCGGCCACCGCGAGCCCAAAGGACGCATCGGGCACCCAGACTGCTAGCGTACACAGCAGCGACGCGACGATCATGCCTGCAGCGGCCACGACTTTCACCAGGCGGTTCTCGTTGAGGGGGATGAAGCGGCGAAACAGCAGCACCATGAGGATGCTCACGGCGATGTAGGCCGCATCGAAGGTGAGGTGCGGGTCGAACGACCACGGTACCGCGTCCAGCATTCCGGCACCGGCGCCCGCCCCGGTGAAGGTGAGCGTGGCCCAGGCCCGGGCGCACCCGTAGGCCACGACATAGCGACGGCCGCCCCGCAGAAGCGCGCGGCGGTCTTCCTTCGATTCCGCTTTCTCAGTCATGGGCGTCCCTCCTTATGCAAGGTGATTATACACGGCAAAGCCGGCGACCCGAAGATCGCCGGCTTTGAGGGAGAGTTCCGCCGCACCGTGGGGAGGGAACAGGAGCGGCAGAACGGGGGATGACTTACAGACCCGCGACGTAGCGACCGGTCACAAAGCCCGTGGTGATGGCGCGGCCCACCGACAGGCCCTCGATATCCATGGGGTAGTTGCTGTTGCCGAAGAAGGGGCCAGAGGCGTTGCCGACGGCGAACAGGCCCTCGATCGGCTTCATGTCAACGTCGAGGCACTGGAAGTTGCCGTCGCACCACAGACCGTCCACCAGAGCGTCGATGTTGTTGGCGCCGCGCGGCACGGCGTAGCAGGGGGCCTCGATGGGCACCATGTACTCGTCGCGCTTGCCGAAGTCGGCGTCGCCCTCGCCAGCAGCCACCAGCTCGTTGTAGTGGTTGATGGACTCCACGATGGCCTCCACGGTGTAGTCGTGGGCCCAGCCCTCCTCGTCGGCGAACGCGATCATGTTGGCCGCCAGCTCTTCCAGGGTCTCGCCCTTGATCCAGGCCTCGGGATCGACGTTGCGGTAGGCGTTGTGGATGGAGATGTCGGAGAACGACTCCCAGGCGTCGTAGTGCTCCTGCCAGTTGGTCGGCACGATGGAGAAGAACTTCACAGCGGTGGACTCGGCGAAGTCGACCTCGGCCAGGTACTTGTTGGTGAACTCGTTCAGGTAGCCCATGCGGCAGCAGCCCTCGTCCATGAAGCGCTTGCCGTGGCGGTCGAGGAACAAGTACGGCATCTCGAAGCGCACCTTCGGGCCCTCGCCGTGCACCATCTTGGTGTGGGAGGCGGGACACATCTGAGCACCCACCCACATGGCGGCCTTCAGGCCCGTGCCGTTGCGGAAGTCCACGGCCTGGTGCAGGCCCTTGGCGTCGGGAGTGTAGAACTCGAGCATCTCGGAGTCGCCCACGTAGTCGCCCGCGGCCATGATGACGCCCTTGGAGGCGCGCAGCAGCACGTGGCCGCCGTCCTTGGTCTCGCCGATGGCGCCGGCCACCCGGCCGTCCTCCATGTAGAGCTGCACGCAGGGGGTCTCGAAGAAGATCTCGGCACCTTCCTCCTGCACCTGCTCGCCGATCACGAGCGCGCCCTTCTGATGGCCCTCGTCATGGAAGTAGGTGTTGGCGTGGAAGTACACGTCGTGGCCGTTGCAGTTCACCACATAATCATAGGGCTGCGACTCGCTGCCGCCCTTGGCCGCCGCCTCGGCCCACCAGGCCAGGGCCTCCTGGGAGTTGCGAGCCCAGGCCTCTACCTGGCCCAGGTTGGCGCGGTAGTCGCTCTTGTAGTTGATGAAGGAGAGAGCCGCTTTGATGCCGGTCTCGCTCGTCTTGGTCAGATCGATGGAGGCGCCCATGTTGCCGGCGGTCTGCACGATGGACAGGCTCTGCAGCACGCCCACAGTGGCGCCGACCTCAAGGGCGGCGTGAATGGCGGCCAGGCCCGACTCGCCCGCGCCGACCACGACGACGTCGTAGGTGTGCTCCTCGGCGAAATCGGTGATCTCGGCCGGCTTGTTCAGGAAGCTCGGCCCCATATAGGTGGAACCGTCCCCGGCCGCACCTGCGGCGTCGCCCGTGCCGGCGAGCTTGGGCTGCCCGCAACCGGCGAGCGCTCCGGCAGCGGCCACACCCATGGCGGCTACGCCACCGAACTTGAACAGGTCGCGACGAGACATAGTGGACTTGGTCATGATGAACTCCCTTTCCCTCTCTCTGGGTTCCGCCCCCGGCCTTCCCGGATCGCGGCGCAGCGGCTGCTGCCTCAGGTTCGGAGGGGCTCCCTCGCCCCATCCGCCGCAGCTCCCTCGCTGCACCACGCACTATGAACGCCGCGTCGAAATCGCACATCGACCAAGCGGGAAAAAGAAGTTTAAAGCTGTAACCCCCTCTATAAACCTTGGCATTGATCTGGGGAAACAAAAAACGGACGGGATTGGTCCCGTCCGTTTTAAACCTTAGCCTGAAAGCTGCTGGAACTATGCCGCCTGCTTCGTGTCGTCGCCGGCAGCTACCTCCTCGGGGGTTTGGGCCGCACCGTTCTGTTCCACAACGTCGTCCTCGGGCTCGCCAGAGGCGTTCTCGTCGCCGGCAGGAGTCGGTGCAGCTGCCGAGCCATCCGCATTTGCGTCAGCCGGGGCGCCCGCGTCGCCAGCCGCGCTGCCATCCGAACCTGCGGCATCCTCCGTCGCCGGGGCCTTGCCGTCGCCGCCCAAGATCTCGTAGGCAGGGCTCACGTTACTGCCCGCCGATTCCACGTAGGTGAAGTTGATGACGTCACCCACCTTATAGCCCACAATGTCCAGCAGGCCCGGCAGCGCGAAGTCGAAGATATTGCCGTCCTCGTCCTCCAAGGTCACATAGAAATGGGTGTTGCCCTCGATGACCGCTTGGTTGAGCGAGCGAATGGTGCCCTTCACGGTCTTCACGTCGGTGGCCGTGCCGCCGTCGCTCTCGGACACCACGCCGTTGGTGGCCAGCAGGGCCTCGTAGGCCTTCTGAGTATCGGCCACCGTATCGCCCACGGCCACGTTCTGGTAGCGCTGGATGTCGATCATGGCGAACTTCTTCACCAGGCCCGCGCCGTCCTTCAGGGCCATGAAGTACGTGGGCTGGTTGCCCACATTGATGAGCAGCGGGAACGTGGAAGTGTAGCGCAAGTTCTGCACCTGGCCCTCGGCCGATTCCATGGCCGAGTCCTCGGTGGCGCCGGCCACGCTGTAGAAGTGCGACTCCTGAGTGCGCTGGTTCACCAGCACGAAGCCGATGATGGAGTTGTCGGCCGTGGCCGAGGTGACGCCGGTGTACACCCACACATCGTCGTCCTTGGCGATGTAGTTGTAGCCGAGCGTGCCGTCGGTGCCCGGCGTGGTGCGCACCACGCCCTCCTGGCCGAGGAACGAGTTCAGCCACCCGTTGTTGTAGGAGCCCCACCAGTTGTACTGCTGGATGAGCAGCTCGGCCGGGAACACGCGGTCGACCCACTCGGGGCACTCCTCCACCGACAGGTCCTGAGTCTCGCCCGTCGTGGCGTCGCACAGCACCACGCGGCTGATGGTCTCGCCGCCGAAGAGCCCGATGGTGAAGTCGCGCACGGGGCAGATCCACCAGGGGTGCCCGTCTTCGTCAATCTCGAAGGACTTCTCGCCGAACATGTAGAAGGGGTACTTCAGCTGCACATGGCGGTCGATGTTGCGGGCCAAAGGCTCGCTCTGGGAGTAGTAGATGGGATTGTCGCCCAAGCGCACGATCTCCGCGTCCTGGGTGGTCATGTTCACCAGAGCGTAGGCCGGAATACCGCCGTCACGGTTGGTGAACCACTTGAACAGGTCGGCGTAACCCAAGGGGCTCACGCGCACCGGCGTGCCCTGGTAGTTGATCTGGGAGTACAGGTTCGACACCTCGAACTGGCTCACGTACTCGGGGATGGAGCCCATCTCGCGGTTACCCAGCAGAATGGCCGAGTCGCGGTCGATGACGGGAATCTCGCTGTAGTTCACTTCCTTGATGTCCTGGGCGAACTCCAGCGTGTCGGTCTTCAGCACGTTGGAATACTTCTCGGCATTGCCGGGGAAGATGGCCATGGACATGACCGCGCCGATAGCCACGAGCGCCACCACGGCCACGGGCACGAAGGACAGTGCGCGGAAGGTCTTGGCCTTGCCCTCGTTCTTCGTCACTTCCTTGGTGCCGGTCTTGTACTGCTTGCTGCGCACCCAGAAGATGAGGAACAGCGGCAGCAGGATGACAATGAAGACAAAGCCCCAGAAGTCGGTAGAGTGAATGTTGATGGACGGGTGGAACCACCAGTAGGCGCCCGCGATGACGAGCAGGGCCACCAAAATCAGCACCACGAGCCACTTCTTGGATGGCAGGTGGAAGTCGTTGGCCAGAAACTCGAAATCGACCGTGGGGCCGCCGCTCCCCCCGTTGCCGGAGCCGCCCCGGCCGCGTCCGCCGCCGTTGCCTGCGCCGCCGAATCCGCCGAAGCCCCCGAACGGGAAGCTCCCGAAACCGCCCACGCCGCCGCGCGAGCCCGAGGCGCCCGCGCCGTTGCCGACACCGCTGCCGCCGGGCGTCTGCGGGCCAGCACCGGAGCCGGCGTTCGCGTTCGCACCCGATCCCGATTCCACGCCGTCGGTGTTCATACCCGACTGACGAAGCGCCTCGAGCAGCGCATCCAAACCAGATTGTGCCACTAATCTCATCCTCTCCTGATGGGCTCCCGCCGAATGCGGCTCCTCGCCGCACCGCGGGCAAACCCGTCGCACGCGGGGTCTTTCCCTGCCCCGCCCAAAGGTTTCGTGACACTATACCCGAACGGCCCCCGCCGAGGCGGAGGCCGTCAAATACCCGAAAGAAAACCGCAAGGTTGAAAGCACCCAAGAAGCGCAGGACGCCCTACTCCCTGCCTCCGCTCGAGGAGCGCCCGGGGAACTCGCGATCATAGCGGCCGTTGCAGCGACGGTGCACGAGCACCGCCCAGAACGAGACAACTCCCAATGCGGCCACGGCCCACAGCAGATCGAACGCGCACATGCCGAGAGTGGGCAAGGCGATGGCGGCTAGCGCGAGCAGGAAGAAGAGCATCTTATCGGACAGCTTCACGGTAACGCTCCTTGCAATCGAGGGACTCCTGGCGCAGGCGCATCATGCCGTACGCCGAGGCCAGCACCATGATCAACGCGAACAGGACATGCAGCGGGCAGGACCCGAAGATGCCACCTGTCTGGGGCAGTGCGCGCAACGCTGAGGCGAAGCGGCCCCTCCCCTCACCCGCAGCCGCCCCGGCCCCCGCGGAGCCGTCGCCGCCAGACGATCCTCCGGTTCCGCCGAGGCCATCGGAGGCATTGCCGCTTCCCAGCCATCCGTCGATAACGCCTTCGCGCACATGATAGGACAGCCGAATCGTGGTGGAATTGCCAGCCGAGTCGACAATGCGCTGCTCGATAACCCAATCACCGGGCTTCGTGCGGTCAACCGCATCCACCTCCTGACCGTCAGCGTTGAAGATGCGGATCGGCCCGTAGGTCAGTGCGCCGTCGGACAAGGTCGAGGAAACGTCGTAACGCTCCGAGAAGAGCGTCGTGAAATCAACAGCCGACGGGAACGCCTTTGCGGTACCGACGGTGAGGTCGTCCTCGATGACGGCGTGGGAGAGCTTCCCCGCCGGATCCTCTTCCACCTTGGTGGGGGGCAGCGGCTTGGACGTGTCGCCGGGCTTTCCCGGGTCAGGCTTGATGATCACCGTCGGAGGACCGGGCGTTTCGGAATCGGGCGGATTCGTGGGGTTTTGGCCGCCCGGGCCTGTCGGATCCTGGTCGCCCGGCCCTTCAGGGCCATCTGGTCCCGGAGTTGTCGGCTCATCTGCCTCGCGCACCTCCACCACGGAGCTCACATTGCCGGCTGCGTCCTCAGCCACATAGAACCCGGGGGCAGGAGAGGCAACTGTCTGCACTGTCGCGCCGACGCCGTCCGTTAGGTTAAAATCCCAGGCAGCTTGCCCTTCGGCACGGGACATGGCAACCCGATCGCCTCCAACGGAACCCGCCGAAAGGCTACATGCGGACGCACCGACAACCGGCGACTTCGTCACGTCGTCGGTATCGAGCGCTCGCCCGTCGGCCTTCACGCGGTACACCTTCCACACGCCTGCCACCGCCTTACCCGAACTCGGCGGGACGCTGTCGTCGGCCGTCAACGTTCCCGCACTGGCATCCCAGCGAAGTGCGGGGACATGGGTGTCTATCCTGATGGCCTCCGTCCCCTTCTTCGACAGCGCGCCCGCAGTGCTGCGCGCTTGAAGCGACACGGTCACGCCGTCGGTGTCGGCCGTCTGCCGCCATGCCTCGCGATCGGCCAAAGTCCCAAGAGCCCCTCCATCCGAAGCGGTCACGAGAAGCTCGTCGAAATCGCCGGCATAGAACGTGACCGCCACCGGCGACCGGTTCCACCCGTTCTCGTTGGCGATGGGCAGACGCGTATAGTGAAAGGCCGTGCCAGCCCCCGAATCCGGGTCGTCGGGATCCATCGAGGGAGGCGCCGGCTTTAGTTCCTGATCGGCGATAAGCTCTGCCGTGGCGAACTGGCTACCTTGGAAGGTATCTTCGATCAGCTCGTGGCTTACCTTCAC
The DNA here is from genome assembly GCF_008831045.1 of Adlercreutzia muris. Taxonomy (GTDB): domain Bacteria; phylum Actinomycetota; class Coriobacteriia; order Coriobacteriales; family Eggerthellaceae; genus Adlercreutzia; species Adlercreutzia muris. Next base: position 53,199 of record NZ_WAJS01000013.1, on the reverse strand, counting down.
GGCGTGACCATCGGCCTGGTTAATGCGGGCAAAGTAGGTCACCGACACGGGATCGTTCCCCGAAAGCGTGATGGGCACACCGACCTTACCGGAAAGCGTCTCCGGCCCTGGCTCCTCAACCGACGAGGTAACTGTACCGTTCTTGTCCACCACCTCCATGGGAAAACCGGCCTCCGCAAAGGGCGCGATACCCTGGGTAGGATTGTCGGTGGTATGAGCCAGCTTCAGGTGCATGGAATACTGCTCGTCGAAACCGTCCGCAGAGGCCGCCGCACTTTTATTGCGCACGGTGCAGCGCACCTGCACCACCTCGCCTGCCCCCAGCACATCGTGCTTTTCCACCGGAATGTCGTACTTCTTCGTTGCATCGTTGTAGCGATACAGAGAGATTCCGCTGATCTCAGGGTCCAACTTCGGCAATGCCATGGAATCGAATGTGAGCCCGACGGTGCGCGTCTGAGTAGCAGGGTATTTTTCCGGATTACTGGGATCCAGGGTCTCCACCAGATCGTTGCGCCACCCGATGCCGCCCGAAAGACCCAGCCAGCACTCTGAAGCTCCTCCCAGGTAGTCTCTTCGCACGTTCGCAACGCGCATGGTCTGCTCGCCGTCCAGCTCCACCGTGAAGGTATCGGCAGCCGCATCGTAGGCATAGACTAACGAGGGCCGCGTATACTCGGGCAGCTCCTTCTCGTTGAAACGCGTCTGATTAACCCCGTCAATAATACGGGTCGCGTAGGTGATCGTCCGCGGCGACGCCATGGAGGTGGTCCACTCTTGCCCATAGGTGCAAATCCCAAGACCTCCAGCTTTCGTCGCCTCGGGCCTATCAAGAAAGCAGACGCTGAAGTACGTGAAGAACGCATACTTCTCCTTCTCGGCTTCCACAATGGGGCTCGCTGCGGCATGAGTGCGCACCATCCAGCTCGCCGTCAGGGAAACAGGCCCCCTCGAGAGAAACGCGCTGTCGCTCACAATATAGTAGGGATAGAGGTCTCCCGGCACGAAATCGTAGTGCTCGGGCTGGAGGGTCGACCCTGCCCGCAACGTCGAACCCTCTATGAGAGCCGGCTCGCCATTGAGATTCGTAGCCTCTAACAGGGTGTTGTAATCCGTTGTGCCCACGAAGCCCTCGTCGGCACGTGCTCCGGTCGACTGAGCTTCTCCTGGCTCTCCCGCTTGCGCAAGTTCAATGCCAGGCGCCTCTCCCCACAACGGCATCAGACCCACGGCGAGCAATACTGTCAGAGCAGTGCGCAGCGCCATCCCGCGCAAGGAAGTGGCGCTCGTCTGAGTGCGGCGCACATGGGACTCAGCGGCCCGTCGGGGACGCAGCAGCCTAAACGCGGCCCGTCCTTCCCTTCTTTCCATAACATTCTCCTCGTAGATTGACGCAACGGCCGATCTCTAACAGGCCGTTGCGGGGGCCTGCCGACAATTCATCAATAACAAACAGCCGCCTATCAGGGGAAGCGGGTCACCTTTCTCGTTGTTATCTTGCCAGATTCACATTTCCTTCACAAGCTTGCAAACTCCAGGATCTTCGCCGATCTGCTACACTACGCAGCCGCGAGGGTTATCCGCAGACAGAACTCTCGCAAGTCCCTTCCCTTCATTCGAGAGGTCGCATATTGGCACGAGAGCACCGGGCATACGAGGAGTTGGCCGCGCTCGTCGTGCAGGCGCAAGGCGGCGATCGGAGGGCCTTCGAGGAGCTCTATCTACGCACAGCCCAAGCTCAGTACTTCACCATCGTCGGCAAAGTCGGCGACGCGGCTGCGCCCGATGTGCTCCAGGAAGTGTTCCTCATCGCCTGGGAGCATAAAGGCGACATCCGGCCCCGGGCTTTCGTTGGCTACCTGAACACAGTGACACGCAACGCGTGCCTGCGCTACCTCGAACGCGGCCGTCACCCGCGAGAAGCATCTTCGACGCACGATGAATTGCAAGGCCTGGAAGCACAAGGCCCTGCCGGCCTTGCCGCCGCAAGCGAAGCCGATCCCGCCGATATTGCGAGCGGGCGCGACGAGGGCGCTCGCCTGGCCGCGGCCTTGCGGAGCGAGTTGGACGATCGCGAACGCGAGGCTATCCTCATGCGGTTCTACCAGGACATGGGCCTTGCCGCTATCGCCGAGAATCTGGGCGTGTCCGAGAGCACGGTAAAGCGCACCATCAAACGGGCCCTCGGCAAGTTGCGGGACAAGCTGGGAGTCCTCCCGTTCGGGTCGGCGCTGCCCCTCCTCTTGCAGCAAGCGGTGGAGGACCCTCTAGCCGAGGGCGCTCGCCCGCGAGCGATCCATCGGCCAACGCGACCCATCGACTGGGGCGTGCGCATCGTCTCGGTAGCAGCATGCGTGGCGGCTATCGGCTGCATCGGACTCGTGGCAGCGGGACACCTGATGCCGAACGCAAGCTCGATGACTCCGGAGATCATCGGCAATTCCAGCACCCCGCTTGCCGAGGCCGTCGGCGATACGACGCCTCCCGCTTTGGAGGAGCTACGCTTCGAGCACGGCGTATCGGTGGTGTCTTTGAGAGATGAATCAGGTATCGCGAGTGTAACGTTGACGGCAGAGGACGGCACTGTCTACCGCTCGACAGAGACTACCCGCGTGAATGGCGAGGATTCCATCTGGGAGCTTCGCTTCACCGTGCCGGGCGGCACCTATGCGGTAATCGCCACTGACTGCGAGGGTAACGTCGCCGCCGGCGAGGTCGTCATCGATTTCCCGCCCAGCGACCCCGGGCCTTACGCTCCGGCTGCCTAGCGCAACGGCTCCAAAGCAAAGCGAGGCGCGCCCTCGACGCGCTCCCGTCCCAAACCGTATCGGGCAGCAAAACGGGGCACGACCTTAACGTGTTGCCGTGCCAAACCGCGTAGCGCGCTCGTGCTACAGGATCGCGCGGCCCATCTCGCCGACGACCTCCCCCAGGCGCACCTTGGCCTCGGTGTGGGTGGCCATGTCGCGCAGGGTCACCTCGCCCGCGTCCAGCTCGTCGGGGCCGAGCACGGCCACGCGGGCCGCGCCCAGCTTGTCGGCCAGCTTGAACTGGCTCTTCAAGGAGCGCTTCTGGTGGTCCATCTCGGTGACGAAGCCGGCGTCGCGGCACTCCTGCACGAGCGCGAAGGCCCGGGCTCGCACGGTGTCGTCTACGCAGGCCACGAACAAGTCGCAGCGCTGGGCGCGGGGGAATTCCACACCGGCCGCCTCTAGGGCCAGCACGCAGCGCTCGAAGCCAAGGGCGAAGCCGAGGCCCGGGGTGGCTCGTCCGCCCACCTCCTCGGCCAGCTTGTCGTAGCGCCCGCCGCCGCCGATGGCGTTCTGGGCGCCCATACCGTTATCCACCTGCACCTCGAACACCGTGCGCGTGTAATAATCGAGCCCGCGCACGAGCTTGTAGTCCTCCTCGTAGACCACGCCCGCGCCGTCGAGCAGGGCCTTCACGGCCCCGTAGTGCTCGCGACAGTCATCGCAGAGGTGATCGGTGATCTTCGGCGCGTTCGCCATCACGGCCGCACACTGGGGGTTCTTGCAGTCGAAGGCCCGCAGCGGGTTCACCTCGGCGCGGGTGAGACAGGTCTCGCACAGCTCGCCGGCGTGCGCATCCATGTAGGCGCGCACCTTCTCGCGGTAGGCCGGGCGGCACTGCTCGCAACCCATGGAGTTCAGCAGCAGGCGCACGGACTCGCGCGGAATGCCCACCTTCTCGTAGAAGCGCATGAGCATGATGATGGCCTCGGCGTCGATGGTAGGCTCCTCGGCACCCAGGCACTCCACGCCCACCTGGTTGAACTGGCGCTGGCGGCCCTTCTGCGGGCGCTCGGCGCGAAACATCGGGCCCGCGTACATGAGCTTCGCGGGCGCCGCCCCTTGGGGCACCAGATCGTGCTGAACCACGGCGCGCACCACGCCGGCCGTGCCCTCGGGGCGCAGCGACAGGCGGCTTTTCGCCTTCGGGGCCTTCCCCTCTTCCACCCAGCGGCGCAGATTCTCGCCGGAAATGGCCGTGAACATCTCCTTGGACACCACGTCGGTGGCCTCGCCGATGCCGCGGACGAACAGCTCGGTCTGCTCCATGATGGGCGTGTCGATGGGCAGATAACCATAGGTGCCGAACACCTCGGCCGCCGTCTGCTTAAACTGGTTCCAGAACAGCGCCTCATCGGGCAGAAGATCGCGCGTCCCTTCAGGTGCGTTAATGGCCATAGCGAGTCCTTCGTCGTCATCGGGCGCCATGCGCCCCTCTCAGATAAGCTCCGGGTATTGTAACGCAAGCGCTAAAAAGGCGCGCGTCGGAAACCGTCGGAGGCCCACCGGTCTCCGTCTTGCAAAACTTGCCTAAAATCGCCTAAAATTGCAAAAATCGCCTAAAATCGCAAAAGGAGGCAATGTGACCGCACCGAATCCATTCACTCCCACTTTCGGACGCGTGCCCTTGCTGATGGCAGGACGCCTCGACATCATCTCGGAAATGGAGTCCGCTTTCGAGAACGGTCCCGGCGACCCCAACCTCTCGACCATTCTCACCGGGGCGCGCGGCACGGGCAAGACGGCACTGCTCCTCTACTTGTCCCGCATTGCCGCCGAGCACGGGTGGATCTCCGTCAACGTCGCAGCGATTCCGGGCATGCTGGAAGACATCATCGAACGCACGCGCGACGCAGCAGCCAACTTTATCGACACATCTGAGAAGACCCGCCTCAAGGGACTGACGGTCGGACAGCTTCTCGGCCTGGAATGGGAACCGGGCGCCACAGCCGGCGGCAACTGGCGCACCCGTATGACACGCATGCTTCAAGCCCTGAACGACCAGGGCATCGGCCTGCTCATCACCGTCGATGAGGTGCGCCCCGACTTGGATGAGATGATCCAGCTGGCGACGGTCTACCAGCATTTCGTCGGCGAGGAGCGCGCCGTCGCTCTCGTCCTTGCGGGGCTCCCCGGAAAGGTGAGCTCGCTTCTGCGCAACGAGTCGGTTTCCTTTTTGCGACGGGCCAACCGCTATCGTTTGGGCAATATCGCCGATGAGGACATAGCCGAGGGCATCCGACTGACCGCTGAGGAAGGCGGCCGCTCCATCACTCCCGAGGCCCTGACGCAAGCTGTGGAAGCAAGCGAGGGCTTCCCCTACCTCATGCAGCTCGTAGGGTTTCAGAGCTGGGCGCAAAACCCCGGCGAGAAGACCATCTCCCTTGAGGACGTGCTCAGAGGTGCCGAGGCGGCCCATCGCAATTTCACTGAACGCGTTCTGGAGGCCACCTACTACGACCTGTCCCCCAAAGATCTGCTTTTCCTTCAGGCCATGCTCCTCGATGAGGACGAAAGCCGCATCGCCGTTATCGCCGAGCGCCTCGGCGAAGGAAGCAACTACGCCAGCACCTACAAGCGCCGCCTCATCGAGCAAGGAATCATCGGAGAGCGCGGCCCCTCCTATGTCACCTTCGAGCTACCGGGATTCCGCGCTTATCTGGAAGCCAAGCTCGGCCCCTTGCAGATATAGCCTCCGACGCAAAAGGCGCAACCGCGAACGGCTGCGCCTGGGTGGTTGATCTGCGTCAGGCAGATTCTAGTGGTGGTGCTGGCAGGCCTGGGAGGGATCCATGATGGGGGCCTCGCCGGCAGCCACGGCAGCCGCGGCATCGCCCACGACCGGGTGCACGTTGTCGAAGTACACAGTGATGCCCGCCTGGTTGAAACCCGCAAGCGGGCGTCCACCCATGCCCGCGGCCACGATGGCGTTCACGCCCTCGCCCGCCAAGAGGCCCACCGGACGCAGGCAGCCGCCCGACTCGTGGGGCGGATTCTCCACCACGCCGGTCTCGGACAGCACTTTACCGTCCTCGATGGTCACGATGGTAAAGCGATTGCAGTGGCCGAAATGCCCCGCACGCTGGGCCTCAAGCCCTGCCTCGCCCATGGTGGGTACGGCCAGTTTCATCGTCGTCATGCTCGGATCCTTTCGCTCGATTTCTCTCGGGGTACCGCCCCATTTAACCGCAACTCAGAATAATGCGCAACGGGGAACTCGCGCAAAAAAGCGGCCGTCCCGCGAACGGGACGGCCGCTTCACCCGGGCACCGGGGCGCCCGCGGAGGGGGAGGCTCCTTACAGGGCGGCCAGGGTCTCGCCGGTGTAGTAGCCGGTGGACATGCAGGCGGACACGCTTGCGAAGGACTGGAGCGCCACGGCGCCGGCGGCGTACAGACCGGGGATCTCCTCGTCATTCATGTCGAGCACCTGGTTGTTTGGGCCGCACATCACGCCGCCGGAGGTCTTGTAGCGGCACACGTTCAGCTTCAGGGCGTGGTAGGGCGGCTGCAGCGACTCGAGCCAGGCCTTCTTGCCGAAGTCGGCATCCTCGCCGCTGGCCACCAGCTCATCGTAGCGGGCGAAGGTGGCCTTCAGGTTGTCAACGGGCACGTCCATGCCCGCGGCCAGATCCTCCAGCGTGTCGGCCTTCACGTACACGTCCTCGTGGCTCTTGATGTTGCCCTCGACGGAATGGCCGATGGCACGGGCATCGAAGGCGCGCTGGTCGAAGATGGACCACCACTGGCGGTAGCCCGCGTCCACGGCGGCCTGGGCGGCGTCGTGGGACTGGGCCTCCTCGATGAAGCGCTTGCCGTTGGGCAGCACCAGCACCACGGGCGTCCAGTAGCCCCAGGTGGTGCAGTTGGGGATGTCGCCCATGAGGTTGCAGCGCTCGAAGGAGGAGTCCATGCCGAACATCTGGGCGCCGGCGGCCTCGGCCATCTTGTGGCCCTCGCCGATGCAGCCGTGCACCAGCTGGGCGTGATTGGCCCAGGCAGGCAGGTGCTCCATGACCATCTCGCCGTTGTCAGCGAAACCGCCGGTGGCGAGCACCGTAGCCGCAGCCTTGATGTCGGTCATCTTGCCGGAGGTGGCGTCCTCGAAGCGGCAGCCGATAACCGCACCCTCGGGATCCTTGATGAGGGCCGTCGCGCGCAGGCCGCAGCGGGTCTCCACGCCGAGCTCTCCCAGCTTCGCAGCGATGGGCTGCAGGATGTTGGGGCCGCCCGAGCCGATGCCGTCGGCCGGCAGGATCACGGAGCCGAACAGGCGGGGCAGCTCGGCCTCGGTGCAGGGCTCTTGGAACTTCGCGCCGAAGTCGTTGATGGCGGAGTCCACGAAGCGGGTGTTGGCGTAGGTCTTGCCCTTGACCCACTCGCCAAACCACTCGTACTGATCCCAGCCGGCGCTCAGCTTCTCGGCACTGGCCTCCCAGTACTCGTCGATGGTCATGGGGTTGCCAGCCGCCTGCTGCAGCTCGGTGCCGTTGGCGAACATGAAGCAGCAGGAGGTGGCGGAGTCGCCGCCGATCTGGGCCTGCTTCTCGGCGATGATGATCTTCTTACCCGCCAGCGCCGGGGCCATGGCGGCCGCCAGACCGGCGTAGCCCGATCCGATGATGAGAATATCGACCTCATCGGTGAAGTTCACCGGAGCGTAGCCCACCAGGGCCGCCTCGCCGGTCTCGGCAAGCGGGGCTGCAGCCTCGCCGCCCGCGGGGCTGCAGCCCGCCAGGGCCGCGCCGGCTCCGGCGACGATGCACGAGGCACCGCCGATCTTCAGAAAGTCACGACGTGAAATCGTCATACGAAATCCCTCCCTTTCTAAGGATTCGCTCGCGATCGCCGTGCCCGACCCGCCCCTCCCCTTGAGCAAGCGGGCGCCGCGCCGATGACGCGGCAGCACGAAACGATCTGTGCAGCGCGAAGTCTAGAAAAGAAGGGGAATTCCCGCTCCCCCAAAAAATGGTTATTTTTGAAACAAGTCGATGACCTGCTGCTTCTTGTTCACGCCAAGTTTAACGTACAGGCTCTTGATATAGCCTTGGGCCGTGGATGTAGATATGTGCAGTCCCTCGGCAATGCTCGCGGCGGTGTTCCCCTGGGCCAGACCCACCAGCACATCGCGCTCGCGGGGCGACAGATCGTAGCGCTCGGTGAGCTCCTCCACCCGGGCGGCGCGAAACTCCTCGAAGGTGGCCGGCGGCTGCTCGACGATCACCTCCACCACCTTCACCACCCGCTTCTCCCGCGAGCTGCGGAAGCCCCAGAGCAAGAGCACCATACCGAGCACGTACACGCAGGTGACGCAAACGATGGACAGGTGCAGAAACGTGCTCCCCTCCCGGAGGTTCCCGAAATACCATCCGAGCGCCAGGCCCACCATGAGGCACAGGCGGGTGGCAGCGGCCATGAACGCGGCAATGCCGTAGACCTCGTCCCCGGTGCGGCGGCAGGCGCGGATCACGCAAAACATGGAGAGCATAGCCGTGAAGCTGTAGGCCGAGTAGATGACCGTGCCGAGGGAGCGTCCCCAGACCTCCCCGAAATAGGGCAGCGCCAGAAAGACCGCGATCGCCCCGGGGAAGACCACCAGGTACATGAAGCGGCTGTGGGGTACCCGAGCCGTGAGGGCCACGAAGGCAATGACGAGCACGCTGCACACCAGCGACCCCTCCAGGGGCACTTGGGCGGAAATGGCGAACGAGGCGTGGGCGCAGGAGGCGTACATGTTCACCAAGCCGCAGACTAGCTCGAAGAAGGACGCTGCCAGAATGGGCGTGGAACTCTCGGCAAGGGTGCGGCGGAACCGGGCGAGGCCGGCGTGGACGGCATCCTCCTGCCCGGCGGCGGCCCAACTCTCCCCGCCATCGGCCGCCGGGACGGCACCCTCATCGTCATCGGGCAAACGAGAGAGATACGAGCGCAGGAATCCGAAGAGCGGTACGAGCACGAGGGCCGCCGCCACCTCGAACAGGGTGGACCACAGGGGCGGCAGCGATCGCAAACCGTAGGAGCCCAGGGCGAACAGGAAGGCAGCGATTGCCAGCTGCACGATGAGCACCATGGGCGAGCGCTCGGCGCGCAGCAACTCGATGGCCGCGAACCGCACCACGGTCACCGTGAGGCCCCAGAGCACGCCGAGAAGGGACGTGGCGACTCCCTCTTCCAGCAGCGGTGCCGGAGCGAAGGCAACCACCAGGTAGATGAGGGCCACGATGAGCAGCGCGCTGCGGCAGTCGAGCCCCCAGCGACGCAAGCGGCCCGTCGCGCAGAGCACGAACACGATGGCGCAGGAAGTGAAATTCCCCAGGGCCGCACCGATCATGAACGGCAGGTCGGAGACGTAGCCGAGCGGGTCGGCGAAGAAGCCGAAGTTGGTCACGTAGCTCGTGTAGGCGACGAGCCGATAGAGCGCATAGGCGATGAGAACGGCCCAGGCCGCCGGCGTGAGAGCGCCGCGCAACGCTCCGATGCCCTTTTTCGAGACCGTGGCCATCCCTCCCTTCGATCGCCGCGTTCCGCGCGGGTCACTGTACTCCATGGGCCGCTTATTGCGCAAGGGCGACTCAGAAGCCGCCCTTGGAAACCATGATTTCGTCGCGAGAACTACAAGTGCGCCACCACCAAGTCGCCCATGCGCTCGGTGCCGACCACGTGGTCGACGGGCGTCTCGGCGTCCTTGATGTCGCCGGTGCGCCAGCCCTCGTCGAGCACCTCAGTCACGGCGCGGCGGATGTCGTCGGCCGCATCAGCCATGTCGAAGCTGTAGCGCAGCATCATCTCCACCGACAGGATCTGCGCGAGCGGGTTGGCGATGCCGCGGCCGGCGATGTCGGGGGCGCTGCCGTGGCTCGGCTCGTAGAGCGCCACGCCATCGCCCAGACTCGCGCTGGCCAGCATGCCGAGCGAGCCCGTGATCTGGGCCGCCTCGTCGGAGAGGATGTCGCCGAACATATTCTCGGTCACCACCACATCGAAGTCAGCCGGGCGGTTGATAAGCTGCATGGCGGTGTTGTCCACCAGCAGATCTTCCAACTCAACGTCGGCGTAGGCTTCATCGTGCACGCGATGCACGATCTCGCGCCACAGACGGCTCGTCTCCAGCACGTTGGCCTTATCGACGCTGGTCACCTTACCCCGACGCTTGCGGGCGATCTCGAAGGCCTGGCGGGCGATGCGCTCGATCTCGTACTCGGAGTACTCCAGGGTGTCGTAGGCCCGCTGACCCGGGGCACCGTCCACTCCGGCGGCCGGTTCGTCATAGAAGCGCTCGCGACGGCCGAAGTACAGACCACCCGTCAGCTCGCGCACGATCATCATGTCCACGCCGTCCACGATTTCAGGGCGCAGGGTGGACGCATCGGCCAGGGCGTTGAAGATCTGCACCGGGCGCAGGTTCGTGTACAGCCCCAGCTCCTTGCGGATGCCGAGCAGGCCCTGCTCCGGGCGCGGGGCATTCGGGTCGGTAGTGTCCCACTTAGGTCCCCCCACCGCCGCCAGCAGCACCGCACCCGATGCGCGGGCGGCATCCAGCGTGGCCGCCGGCAGAGGCTCGCCGGTCTCGTCGATAGCCGCACCGCCGATGAGCGCGTCGGCGTACTCGAAGGCCGTATCGTACTCCGCGCCCACGGCGTTCAGCACCTTCACGCCCTCGGCGATAATCTCCGGCCCGATACCGTCACCGGGCAGCAGGCAGATCTTATAGGTAGTCGTCATAGCTTCCCTCTTCCTCTCGCGCCTTAGTTCCCGAGCTTCTTCTGCCAGCGCGGCACCAGACCGCCGGCGTTGATGATCTCCATGAGGAACGGCGGGAAGGGCTGGGCCGTGAAGGTCGCGCCCGTGGTCTCGTCGATGATGACGCCGGCATCGGCATCCACGCTCACCACGTCGCCGTTGCGGATGGCGTCCACCGCCTCGGGGCATTCCATGATGGCCAGCCCCGTGTTGATGGCGTTGCGGTAGAAGATGCGGGCGAAGCTCTTGGCGATGACCACGTCCACCCCGGCCGCCTTGATGGCGATAGGCGCGTGCTCCCGCGAGCTTCCGCAGCCGAAGTTCTCGTCGGCCACGATGATGTCGCCCGGTTGCACGTTGTTCACGAATTCCGTGTCCAAATCCTCCAGGCAGTGCTTGGCCAACTCCGCCGGGTCGGAGGTGTTCAGGTAGCGGGCCGGGATGATGACGTCGGTGTCGATATCGCGCCCGTAGCGGTGCACGGTTCCCTTGAATTGCATGAGGCTCCCCTTCCCTATTCGGCCGCGCAGGCGGCCGGCTCCAAGTCTTCCGGAAGGCCGATGTGGCCGAGCACGGCGCTGGCGGCGGCCACGGCCGGCGAGGAGAGGTACACCTCGCTCGTGGGGTCGCCCATGCGGCCGACGAAGTTGCGGTTCGTCGTGGCAATGGCGCGCTCGCCGGCGGCCAGAATGCCCATGTAACCGCCCAGGCACGGCCCGCAGGTGGGGGTGGACACCGCACAGTGGGCATTGATGAAGATGTCCATGAGCCCCTCGGCGATGCACTGCTGGTACACCTGCTGGGTGGCCGGGATCACGATGCAGCGCACATCCGGGTGCACCGTGCGGCCGGCAAGCACCGCGGCGGCCTGGCGCATGTCGTCCAGACGGCCGTTGGTGCAGCTGCCGATGACGGCCTGATCGATGCGCACGTTGCGCGCCTCGGCCACCGGGCGCGTGTTGCTCGGCAGGTGCGGGAAAGCCACCGTCGGCACGATGTCGGCAGCGTTAATCTCGATGACCTGGGCGAATTCTGCGTCGTCATCGGAGTAGTAGGCAGTGTAGGGACGCTCGGTGCGGCCGTTCATATAGGCGCGGGTCACCTCGTCTACGGGAATGAGGCCCGCCTTGCCGCCGGCCTCGATAGCCATGTTGGAAATGGACAGGCGCTCGTCCATGGGCATGGTGGCAATGGCGCTGCCGGTGAACTCCATGGCCTTGTACAGGGCACCGTCCACGCCGATCATGCCGATGATGTGCAGGATGACGTCCTTGCCGGTAACCCCCGGCGCCAGCTCGCCGTTAATGACGAACTTAATGGTCTCGGGCACCTTGAACCAGGCCTTGCCGCAGGCCATGCCCACGCCGGCATCGGTGGAGCCCACGCCCGTGGAGAACGCGCCGAGCGCGCCGTAGGTGCAGGTGTGGCTGTCGGCGCCGATGATGAGGTCGCCCGCGCCCACAACGCCCTGCTCGGGCAGAAGCGCGTGCTCCACGCCCATGCAGCCCACCTCGTAGTAGTGGGAGATGCCCTGCTCGCGCACGAAGTCGCGCACGATCTTGGCCTGCTCGGCGCTCTTGATGTCCTTATTGGGCACGTAGTGGTCGGGCACGAGGATCACACGATCGGCGTCGAAGACGCGATCAGTGATCTCGCGCACGGTCTTGATGGCGATGGGGGCCGTGACGTCGTTGGCGAGCACCAGGTCGAGATCGCATTCGATCAACTGCCCGGGCACCACCTCGTCGAGCCCCGCATGGGCGGCGAGAATCTTCTCCGCCATGGTCATGGGACGAGTCAAAGGAAGCTCCTTTACGCAACGCAAACCTTACTGAAAACCGCATAATTGTAGCACCGCGCGACTGCATGCAGTTTTTTCTCCCTCGAAGTGGCGCGAAACGTCGGAATTGGTGCACATTCTCCCGGCTCGGGGAGCACGATCTGGCGTTTACGGCATAAAAGGCCCGAGAATGGGGGGCGAACGAGGATGATGGGCTCCTCTCTCAGCCCGATCGCGCACCGAAACCGGAGTTTTGCGCCATATCTCCTCTACCGCAGCTGCAGGGTGCAGAACGGCCATTTTCGGGACAGCCCAGCGTCCAAAACGGACAATCGAACGTGTCTCTACCCCTGCAGCGCCGAGCAGAGGGCGTCCAGCAGGGTGATGGCGTAGTGCTGGGCAGAGCGCTCGGGACCCGCTTCCAGCCACACCTTTCCCGGCAGCAGCACCGAGACGCGGGGCCACGGGGCATCGCGAGCCACATCAGCGGCTGAAGTCAGACGCAGCGCCAGGCTATCCTCGTCCTCGTAGGACACGAGCGGCACGCCCGCCTCCGCATCATCAGCCGAGAGCAGCACGTGCACGAGCATCATGGAGGCATCGGGGGGCACCGACAGGCTGTCGGCGCTGATGATCTTCGAAGCGGGGTTCGTGGCCACGGCCAGATTCGACATGCGCGAAGCCACCGACCGCGAGAAATCGTCGGTGCCGAACAAACACACGGCGTTGCGCTCCAGCACGTCGGCCGCCCGAGCAAAGCCAAGGTGGCGCGCCGGGCTGTGGGTGGCCTCCTTCCCCACCCACGAGTGGGCGAGGTTGCGCAGGGCCCCGTAGGTGTAGGCCCCGGCGATGCCGTCGGAGGGCAGCCCCATGTTCAGCTGGAAGCGACGCAGGGCATCCTCGGTATGGGCGCCGAAGATGGCGTCGTCGGCCCCGTAGAAGAACCCGAGCGCCCCCAGGGCATGCTGCAACTCGTAGACATCATGGCCGTGGAAGTAGGGCATGCGCAAGTACAGCGTGCGGTCGCCCAGGTTGAACGAGGCGTCCACCAAAGCCGACCACACCTTCTCCGTCACCTCCTCGGCAATGGGAAGGGCCGCAGCGGCGCAGAAGTCGGCCAGGGCAGCGGCCGTGGCGTCGTCGAAAGTGCCCGTGACGGCATCCTCGGGCAGGTGCCCTATGCGGGCGAGGCGCTGCTGCACGTCCTCGACGGCGGCGCCCATATCATTGCGCTTAATAGGCTCCATGTTACTTCAACCTGTTCACGAACCAGTCAGCCATGGATACGAGCAGGTCGCGGCAGGGCGACGGCTCGATGGCCGCCACCAGCCGTGCCTTCGCATTCTGGCTGAGATTTTCGGCATAGGCTCGGGCGTAGTCGACGGATCCCGCCTCCTCCATGATGGCCACGGCCTCGGCCAGCACCTCGGGATCGCGCTCCTTCGCGGAGAGGATCTCGATCAGACGCTCGCGGGCCGCAGGCGCGGCGTTCTGCAGGGCGTGCACCACCACGAGCGTGCGCTTGCCCTCGGTGATGTCGCTGCGGAAGTCCTTCTTCTTGGCCTCGTCGGTGCCCACCAGGTTCAGAAGGTCGTCCTGAATCTGGAAGGCGAGGCCGGTATCGAGCCCGTAGCTGCGCAGGGCCTCCACCTGATCCTCGGTGGCACCGCCCACGATAGCGCCCACGGCGAGCGGAACAGCGCCGGAGTAGTGGGCCGTCTTGTGGACGGCCATGGTGAGGTAGTCCTCGGGCGTGATGTCGTAGCGGCCATCGCGGGCCCAACCCAAATCGAGGGCTTGGCCTTCCACGGTACGGCAGGTCATGGCGATGAGCTCGCTGATGACGCGCACCTTGGTGGCATCGTCGAGCAGCGGATCGTTCACCACCGGCCCGTTCACCATGGAAAGCGCCAAGTCGCCCATGTTGATGGCAAGCCCCAGCCCCTCGGTGAGGTGCAGGCAGGGCTCGCCGCGGCGCAGCTCGGCCTCATCGGCGATGTCGTCGTGGATGAGGGCCGCGGAATGGAAGTGCTCGATGGCCGCCGCCGATGTGGTGGCGCAATCCGGATTGCCGCCCACGGCCAGGCAAGCCGCATAGCAGATAAGCGGACGATGGCGCTTGCCGGCATTCTCGCTGTAGCGGTACAGGGGCCCGTACAAGTAGCGATCCATGTCGCCGTGGCCGCCGTGGGGAATATAGCTATTGATGAGCTCCCCGACCGGATCGGCATAGCTCTTCAGATAGGATTCGAACGTGGTGGGCGTCTCTTCGACGCCGGCGAGAATTTCGGTGATGTTCTTCATAGCGCTTTCTTGCCGTCGGTCGGTCGTTTCAGCATCGAATCATAATACCACGGCCAACCCACCGCCGCCGCGCCGATCAGCCCATCGACAAGATTGTAAGATTTGGCGGCGTTAAGCAGCACAATCCTTAGTTTCTAGCTCTGAAATAGCAGGGTCGGAAGAGACGCTTACCGACACACCCGCGGCAGAGCGCCGGTCGAGGAGCGCGCGACGAACGCGCAGCACGGCGTAGGCGCCGAATACCACCGAGTACACCGCCACGCTTGCCACCGCGGCCTCGCCGCCGCCGCTCGCCGCCGGCGCGAGCATCAGCATCAGGTGCACGTACACCAGCCCGAAGAACACGTAGGCCCATCGTTGCAGACGCTTCCAGCTTTCCGTGCGCATGTGCTTCTTCACGAAACCGAAGGACGTCGCGCCCAGCACCAGCAGAAGAGCGAGCAGCCCCAGAGCCACGGCTAGAGCGCCCAGAACGTTTGCGCTCAGCGCTCCCCCGAACCGCGGAACGTAGGAGGCCAGGTACACCGCCATATGCCCGCAAGCCAGAATGCACGCGGCAATGGAAAGCTCGCTGCGCACCGGCTTCAGCCACTGGTGAGCACGCGAGCCTTTCGCAAACACGCCAACATACATGACCACCACAAACAGCGCCAACGACAGCACGCACTTGCCCATAAGCAGCGTGAGCGGCCCCATCACGGCACGGGGAAGCAGTCCCTCGATGCCGACGATGTAGGCGACATCGGCTACCACGGCCAACCCGTAGAACGCCACCGGCCAGCGCTTAATCGGACCTCGCAAAATTACCGTTGCCACTGCCGAAGCGACAAGAATGGTAAGAAACGCCATGGCCACTCTCCCTTTCTTCGAGACTTACGCAGCCCGCTCCGTTAGGACCGTTAGTAGAAAACGCCCGTAGGCCGCAAGCGCCCCATAAAAACGCTCAGCCGTCCGATCGACTCCGCCAGCCGCAGCGAGGCGGGAGAGCTCCTCTTCGGTGCGCGCAAGAAAGTCCGGCAGCCACTGCCCCGCGTGCTCGCGCGTAAAACTCGCGGCACGATCACGCCAGAGCGCTGCGCTTTCCCCATCGCCCGCCATGAGGGCCGCCGCTTCATTGCCCAGCAGGCGCGCCAAGAAAGACCATTCGTTCCACGCGCTATCGCAGGGCTCGGTCCCGGCATCTACGGGAAGGGCATGCGCTTCGCGCATGGCTCGTTCGACGCGGAGCGTCAGCGCTGTGCGGAAAAGCGCCGGTGCGCCATGGGCCCCCATGCGCACATGGATAAACGCACTCTCGTAGGGGAAAATTGCCACACCGCTTCCCTGCCGTGCGTAAAGAAGCGACCAGGCTCGCCGCAACGAATCGCACACTGCCACCTCGTCGTCCTCGCTCACGCCAAAGCCCTCGCAAGCCGCCTGCATACCTTCCCACTGCTCACCACTGGACGCCGTCATATCCGCCGCACAGCCCATAGCGTCGCCATGCACCGAGCCATCCACCACACCCCGAGCCAGCCCCGCATCGGGAAAGCGCGTTAGAGCACCCATCAACTCGCACCCATCGGCCAAACCGACAACGGCTTTCACATCCCCTGCCTCCATAAAAGCCTCCTTGAAAAGAGGTGGGCGCCCGTCCGACGCCCACCCTATCTTCTGATTCGTTGAATCTACTTCAAGTAGTAAACGCTGGGGCTCGTACCGGCCGCCTCCAGGATAAGGTGGCAGTCGCGACCCTCGATGGCCTTCGACACCTCAGATGCCGGGTCGTCCAAATCGCCCCAATAGCGGGCGCGTCCAGGGCACAGCTGCATGCAGGCGGGCACATCTCCTCGATCGATGAGGTTCTTGCAGAAGGTGCACTTCTCGACGGTTCCAGCCGTATGGGGCGGTGCGTCGAATTCGCCGACCTCCACTTCCAGATAGTATTCCGGATTGTCGCTGATGAGGCTGCGCACACCCTCGTAGGGACAGGCCTTCGCGCAGGACTCGCAACCGATGCACAGCTCGGAGTCAACGAACACGATACCGTCCTCGCGCTTCTGCGTAGCACCCGTGGGGCATACCTCCAGACAAGCCGGTTCCGCGCAATGCTGGCACTGCATAGGAAGGAAGTTCATCGTGCAATTAGGGAACGTGCCGCCGGCGTTGTCGTTGGCCAGCGCGCCCCGCGCCACAGCAGTGCCGAGCGTATCCCAATCGTCGTCGCTCTTGGTGTACACGACGTTGTACTTCAGCTCCTTAGGCAGGTTGTTCGCCACCTTGCACGCCGCAGCGCAGGCCTGGCAACCGATGCAACGGCGAAGGTCAATGGCCATTCCGTATCGAGTCATCTATCTCAGCCTCCCTAGAGCTTCTCGATGGCCACAGCACAGTCGAAGTAGGACTGGTTTCTGCAGGCCTGGTTGTAGTCGTTGAAGGTCGTACGGGCAAGGTCGCCGTCAATGTGCTCGCGCGTGAGGAAGCTGCGCGGGCAGTGCACCGCCTTGCGCTGCTGACCGGGATTGATGGTGGCCAGCATGGTGACCGAACCGCGGTCGTTGTACAGGCGGATGGTATCCCCCTCGGCGATACCGAGCTCGGCAGCGTCCTCCGGATTGATACGGCAAACTGGCTGAGCCTCGAACTCCTTCAAGTACCCCACGTCGTACCACTGCGTATGGGCACGGGTGCGCATATGCTCGCAGCAAATGGTGAACGGGAACTTCTCGCGAAGAGGGTTCGCCAAATCAGCTTCGCGCGCCGGCTCCCAGAACACGGCCAGCTTCTCCTTCTCAAGATCCATCTCCTGGCCCATGTTGTAGTCGGGCATGGGTGCCTCGCGGTAGAACATGGCACGACCAGTGGCCGTGCCGAAGATCCCGCCCTCGAAGGCGATGGTGGGATCGTTGGCGCAGCGCAGGTAGTTCTTTTCGCGTATCTTATCGATGGTGATCCCGTTTTCCTTGCCATAGGGCGTGGAAAGCACAACGTTGAGATACTCATCATCGGTGAACTGGAAGAAATCGCCGTACCCCATGGCCTCGGCAATCATCCGATAGATCTCGGCATCGGGCTTGCTCTCGTACAAAGGCTCGACAGCCTTCTCGTTCCACAGCAGATAGGGGTTCGTGTAGTAGCGTACACGCAGGTCGGCCGTCTCGAACCAATGGCAGGCCGGAAGCAGGATGTCAGCGTACAGAGCAGTGTCATTCATGGTCATATCTTGGATGACAATGAATTCGATCTGGTTCATGAGGGCCAGTGTCTTGTTCTGATCGGTCTGGTTCGAAACGACGTTAGTGCACGAAGCGTAGAACGACTTAATGGGGAAGTCTTCACCAAGCTTCTTACCCGTCGGTACGATGTTGTTGCAGAAGTCAGTCCAGTTGAGGATGGCACCGACCCCTTGGGGCACCTCGCCCGAAGCGCTCGGCATGGTGATGCAGGCCTGCACGTTGCCCTCGCCGAAGTTCGGCTCGCCCGTAAACAGACCCGAGCCCGAACGGCCCATCTGGCCAGATACCAGCAGCAACGAGTTGACGCACTTCGAACTATACATACCGTTGTTGTAGTGGTTCAGACCGAACTTCATGTCCGTCTGGACATCGCCCTCCTGGGTGTACAAATGGGCGAGATGCTTGATGTCCTCCGCGCTTACGCCGGTCACCTCGCTAGTACGCTCAAGCGTCCACGGCTCAACGGCCTCGCGAATCAGTTCCATCTCGGTACGCACGGCAATACCCTCGATAGCGGGCACGCCCCCGAGAGCGGGCTTCTTGGCCTGGGCCAGAGGTACGGCGCTGGACGTCTCCTCATCCCACACCACGTAGGGATCGACGGGAACTTCCTTGCCCTGGGCGTTGGTCGTGGTCTCGGTCGGCTCCACGCCCAAGTCGCTCATGCGCAAGAAGGCGCCGTCCTCCTTAATCAACAGGGACGCCTCGGTGTGATCGCGCAGGAAATCAGTCGCCTCCCAGCCCTGCTCGAAAATCTCGTGGATCGCGCCGAGGGCCAAAGCGCCGTCGGTAGCGGGATGCACGGGAATGAACCAGTCCGCCTTCGAAGCCATGGTGCGGTAGGCAATGTCGATAACGACCAGTTCGGCCCCGGCATCGCGTGCCTCTAGGAAGAAATGCGCGCGCTGCTTATCCGATACGGCAATATCGCCGCCCCAGATAACATGGTGCTTGGCGTTGATGGAATCTGAGCAGCGATTCGCGTAGGGACCAGCACCGAACATGTAAGCCCAGGCCATGGGCGTGGCGATGTCGCGGTCCGGCAGCACGCGACTGGCTCCCATGACGTTCAGCAGACGTGCCATAAGAGAGCCCTCCGGGGCACCGCCGCCAAGCGTGGCGGTATTGCCGCTGCCCAGGAAGAAGGCGATGGAGGTGGGGCCGAACTCGGCAGTGTAGCCCTTCCACTTCTCAGCGATCTCAGCGATGGCCTCATCCCAGGTGATGCGCTCAAACTCGCCCTTGCCGCGCTCGCCCACACGACGCATGGGATATTGCAGGCGCTCGGCGCTGTACACGCGTGCCGGCTGCGACAAGCCCTTGGGGCAGATGCGGTCGAATTCGGAGCCGTCGTCGAAATGGCCCGCCGTGGTACGCACAACGCGCCCATCGCGCACGTGCACGTTCAGGTAGCAGCCCTGACCGCACTGAGCGCGGCAGGCACCTGCGAAGATCTTGGTTTCCGGAACCTCCACCGGAGCCTCTCCGGTTTCCGCCAAGGTCTCGGCGGCGGGACTGCAGCCAGCCAACGCGCCAGTTGCGGTCAGCGCCGCAGCTCCCTTGATGAAACTTCTGCGCGAGAACTTCGGCTCCGTCTTCGCTTGGGTCATGGATTTCTCCTCTCTCTCCCTCACGGACTTGGCGGGCGCGCTGCCAGGGAGGGGTTGGCAGCCGCGCCGGAGCCAAGTGCGAAAAGCCTCTCCTCTTCGGACTTTTCGATAATCCCATTCTGAGGAAATCGCCCGTTAATAGCGATACGCTGCGGATAAGCTTTGAGTTAATTCGATATTAACGGGATGTTAAGATCGAAAAGGACGATTGAAACTTTGGTCTTGACCAGGGACGTTTTCGGATTTGGCGCGATTTCATTTTCGGGTTTGGCGATAGCTCATTGCGGGAGTTGAACAACGGCAGGCCGAAGGATTGAGAACCGAGGAATTCTACGTGCACCCGCGCATTTGCCAGTCTTTACGCTTCCCCAGCCATTGGTCGGCCTGATTGCGAGACACCCCTATGGTCGAATGCATCCCAACGGCACAACATAGACGCCGTCTTCGCGGCGGTAGGCATAGGGAGTCGCCGTTACGATCATAATACCGTCTATTTGGACGAATTAATATCGGTTATTTGGCAAAAATATGAGTACATATGTATGGGATATTAAGTGTCCAACCCGTCGGCCATCTTGTAGCCGACGCGCTGGACGGTGAGCAGGTACTTGGGCTCGCTCGGGTTCTTCTCTATCTTCTCGCGGATCTTGCGCACGAACACGGTGATGGAGTTGCTGCGCACATCGGCCTCGCCCTCGCCCCAGATGTACTCCTGAATCTGGCCGCGGGTGAACACCTTGCCGGGGTGGGTGGCCAGAAACGCCACGATCTCGAACTCCTTGGTGGTCAGGTTCGCGGGCTTGCCCTTCACGAGCACCTGGTACTCGTCGAAGCGCACTTCCAAATCCCCAATGGTCACCGAGCCGTCGCGGTTGGTGCACCGCGCGAACTCCATGGTGTCGTGGTGTCGGCGAATATGGGCCTCGATGCGCAGCAGCAGCTCGGTGGCATCGAAGGGCTTGGTCACGTAGTCGTCCCCGCCGGCGCGAAAGCCGATGGACTTGTCCACGATATCGGTCTTCGCCGACAGGAAGATAATGGGAATGCGGCGCCCCTCGCCGCGGATGCGCGCGCAGAGGTCGAAGCCGTTCATGCCCGGCAGCATCACATCGAGCAGCACCAGATCGGGCCGCTCGGCCACGAGCATCTCCATGCCGCTTTCGGCATCGCGCGCGCCGCAGTACTCGTAGCCCGCGTGCGTCAGCAGCTTCTCGATAGATACATGCAGGCTCTCCTCGTCGTCGATGAGCATCACCTTGTACATGCCGCCTCCTCGTCCTCGCCTTGTCCTCGCCTTGCCCTCGTATCGCCGCCCCCGTCGGCGCCGCTGCGCCGGCCGAGCCTCCGGACGCCGGGGCTCCGGCGCCCCCGCTACTCCTCGTCCCCCAGCTCCACCGCCTCGCTGGCCGGAATGCGCACGGTGAACGCGCTTCCGCGCCCCAGCTCGCTTTCCACCGACACCGCATAGCCCTGGGCCACCGCGTACTCCCGCACCAGGGCAAGCCCCAGTCCGCTGCCGTTGTAGACGCGCGTTGCAGAGCTGTCCACCTGGAAAAAGCGGTCGAAGATGCGCTCCCGGTCCTCCTCGGCGATGCCGATGCCGTCGTCGAGCACGCGCACTAGCACGTCTCCGCTTGCGGCCTCGCGCGTCACCTCGATGGAAACCGTGCCGCCCGGCGAGGTGAACTTCACGGCGTTGGTGCCCAAGTTCTCCAGGATGCGCAGCATCTTCTCGTAATCGCCGTTCACGAGCGGCACGTCGGGGGCCACCGCCGTCTTCAGGCCCACGCGCGCGCCGACCGCCAAAGGCCCGATAGTCCCCTGGGCCGACGCCACGATGTCGCCCAAATCCATGAGCTCCCTGCTCACCGCCATCGCTCCGGCATCGGACCGCGCGATGTCGAGCATGTTGTTGATCATGCCGAGCAGCACCGAGCTGGATTTGCGCACCTCCTCCCAGCTGCTCCGCTCCTCCACGTCGCCCCCGTTCGATTCCAGGGCGATCTGCGATAGCGTGATGATAGACGTGAGCGGGGTGCGCAGCTCGTGATTCACCATGGAGAGCAAGTCGCTTTTGACCTGCGACTCCTTCGCCAGCTTCTCGCTGAGGGCCTCCAGGCTGTCGCGCTGCGCCGCGAGCTCCTCGTTGGCGCGCCGCAGATCGCGCGTGCGCTCCGCAACCTGGTCCTCCAGGCCCGCGTACGTCACGCGCAGCTCCTTGGCCATGGCGTTGAAGCGCTCGATGAGGCTCGCGATCTCGCGGGCGGTGCCCGCATCGTCCATGGAGTGCTCCAGCCGGCCTTCTCCCACGGCGCCGAAAGCCCTCTTCATGGCCTCGAGGGGGCGCAGCACGAACGCGGTCATGAGCCCGAAAACCACGATGCCGATGAACGTGGCCAAAAGCAGGAAGAACGCCACGTCACGTATCACATTGTCGCGCAGGGCCTGGTACTGCTGCTCGAGCGGGATGACCACGCTGATGGCGCCGCCGACGGAGTCGAGCGTCCAGCCCTCCTTGGGAAAGCCCGTGATGTCGATCTCGCCGGCCGGCTCCCCGTGGCATTCCAGGCAGCTCTCGTTCACGCGCAGAGCCTGCACGTAGCGGAACTGGGCAGCCCCGCTGTCGGCGGAGGTCTGGGCGCGGTCGGCGTCGTCATCGTCCTCGACGATGCGGTAGTGCTCGATAGCAGAGCCCTCGCCGAACAATGTGAGGGCCTCGGCCTCGAAGGAGTCAGGCTTGTCCTGGGCGCGACGCGGCTCGAAGTTCGTGTACCTGATGGAGTAGTCGTTGCCCGCCGAGAAGATGGCCCCCACGCTCTTCCCCACGATGGCGCAGTGCAGGCCCTTGAACTCGAATACGCCGTCGCTGGTGTTGTTGATGGTGTACTGGGAATTGTCCATGAACTGCCAGACGGCATCCATCTCGCGGGCGAAGGTGCGGGCCTCCTCGGCCAGCGAGTCTTCCATGTGCTCCGTCTGGGTGCGGATGTCGAAGAAGGTGAAGGCCGCCGTTGCCGCAACGAACACCGCCGTCAGCACCAGCACACATATCACGCGTAAGCTGACGTTTCGCGCCTTCACATCCGCCTCCCCTCGACGCACCGCTGCGGGCATCGCCCCTGCATGCCCCATAGTAACCCCCTTCAGACGCGATGGGCGCTAATTTTTGCCTAAGCTTTCGATTAACCGGAGATTAATTCGCCGGGTCGCATCCGAGTCCCGCTCGCGTCTCGCCGCTCTTCCGGCAGCGTCCCGGGCGGGTCGTGGTATCATGGGCGGACACCGAGAGTCGTGCCGTGGGGGCGTGGCGGAATTGGCATACGCAGCGGACTTAAAATCCGCCTCTTCGGATTGTGGGTTCGAGTCCCACCGCCCCTACCATATACCGCGCCACCTCCCGGGCGAACTGGCGCAGCGGAGGCCCGCCTCGGGTTTTGGCCCGCAGGCGCCCTATTCTTCGCGCGCCGCCTCCAGAATCATCCCGTGCAGGATATCCGACTCGCTGGCCGTGTAGGCCTCGGCCCCGGCAAGGGCGAGCACTTCCTCCAGAATGACGAGCCCCGCCACGATGACGCCAGCGCGCTTGGGGTCGAGCCCCACGGTGCGCTCGCGCTCCGCCAGCGTCTCGGCGGCCAGGCGTCGCTCGATGGCCTGAAGCTCGGCCGCCGTCACCCGCGCCCGGTGCACTCGGGACGAGTCGTAGACCTCCATAGCCTCGCGGATGGCCACCACGCTCGTGGCGGTTCCGGCCACGGCCACCACGCGATCGACGGCAAAGCCCCGATCGGCCAGATCGGCGAAGTACGACGCCATGGCCTCCCGCATCCAGGACCGCGCCTGCCCGATTTGCGCGGCCGTCGGCGGATCGTCGCGGAAGAAGCGCTCCGTCACGCGGCGGCAGCCGATATCGAAGGAGCGCACCGCCACGGGCCCCTCTCCGAAACGGCCGGCCACGATCTCCGTGGAGCCGCCGCCGATGTCCACCACGAGCAGGTTCTCACCGGGAAAATCGCTCGATGCGCCGACGAAGGTGAGCTGTGCCTCGCGCTCGCCGGGAATAACGGCCAGCGACACGCCGTGCTCGGCGAGCTGGCGCACGAAATCGGCGCCGTTCTCAGCATCGCGCGATGCTGAGGTGGCCATAGCGATGAGCCTCTCTACGGGATGCGCGGGCCCGTCGTTGCGCGCGAGCACCTCCCGATAGCGGTCAACCGTTGAGAGCACGCGCTCGATGGCCTCCTGCGACAGACGTCCCGTCGCATCCACTCCCACGCCCAAATCGGTGATGGCGTACTCCTTGGCCACCTCGCGAATGCGGCCCGCATCCACGTCGGCCACGAGCAGACGGCAGGTCACCGTGCCAATGTCCAAGGCGGCGAACCGCCCGTTGCGATAGGCCATGCTAGCTTCCTTTCAAGAGATCGCCAAAACCGCCGACAGAGCGCAACCGCTCCCGCCGCACGAAAGCCTCAGGACACCCCGAACAGCGGGTCGAGCACTCCCGAGTACCAGGTATCCGGCAGCTCGATGTCCTCGGAGAGGATGTTGCCGCGGAATTCCGGCTTCTCGCGCTCGGCGAGCCCGGCCACCGACACCGCGTGCTCGCCCTCCCGCACCCAGCCGAGCTGCGTGCGGGCGGCATCCTCGATGCCCGCATCGGTCTGGAGGGCGTCCACCTGGGCACCGAGGGCCTCGTTGCGCTCCACCACGGCCTCGTACTCGGCTGCCAGGCGATCCCTCTCGCGCATGTCCACGTAAAGCTGCTGGGCCGGACCGTAGAGAAAGGCCGCCGCGAAGGCGATGCAGAGGACCGTGGCCGCCAACCCCATGAGGGGCGGCCGCGCGAACAGCGACGGCTTCTCGGCCGCGGCCATGGCAGCGCGGCCGCGCCGAGCCGAGCCCGAGGTCGCCTGCTGCTGCATGCGGGAAGAACGCTTGTGGGACGAGCCCATCTCCCCCTTGTACACCGCTGCACGGGGACCGCCCTGGGCGGCATCGGAGGCCTTCCCGGCCTCGTACTGGCGGAAGTACGCCTTGCCGGCCCGCTCCTTGGCACGCTCCCGGCGCTTGGCGGCCAAACGACCCAAGGGGCCGCGCTCGCGCTCCTCGAGGGCGGCCAGCAGCCGTGCCTCGTATTCCTCGCCGGCCTCGTTCTCGGCCCGGCCAGCGGCCCCGGAAAGAAAGCCGTCATCGGGACGGGGGCGCGCCGAGGCGCCGTCGTCGTACCAGCTCGGTGTGGGGTTGTGGGGCCTGCCGGCCCCAGCGGTGCGCGGCGGGGCTGCGGAAGACGTCGCGCGGGCGCCCGGGAAGGCCGTGGCCGTGTCGGCGGCGCGGCCGACGGGGCGCTCTGCCCCTGCCGGCGAGCCCGCGGGGCGGCGGCCAGCCGAGCGCACGCGCACTTCCCCGGCCCCGTCGAGCACGGCTGCCGCCGTGCGGCCGGCAGGACGCGCGGACGCACGCCCGGGCACGCAGGTGCCCGCGGCGCGACGCGCTGCGTCGAAGGAGACGATGTTGGCCTGGCGTGGCACAGGGATGGAACTTCCTTTCGCTGCCGGGGTTCGTTTCTGGGGCGGGTAGTCAGTCGAAAGCGGGTGGGCCGGTCGGGCGATGGGGCCCGTCTACAAATCGAGGCCTTTGACGAAGGCCTCCCATTTCTTGAAGGACTCGTCGCTGATGGCATGCTCCATCTGACAGGCCTCGTCCTCGGCCACATCCGGCGGAATGCCCACGGCCTGGGTGAGGAAGTCGAAGAGCATGCGGTGGCGGCCGAGGACCGAGCTGCCGTAGGCGTAGCCCTCCTCGGTCAGGGTGATATCGCCGTAGTGGGGCTGGATGACGAGCTGCTGCTCCTTCAGGGCGGAGATGGCCTTGTTCACCGAGGCTTTGGATACACCCAGCTTGTTGGCCACGTCCACCGAGCGCACGGGGACATCCGTCGTGCCTCCCAGCATGACGATGGCCTCGAGGTAGTCCTCGTGGGACATGGATGTCTTTACCACAGCGCTCTCCTTATCAGATACGTCATGCCATGGTATCACGGCCCCGGCAAAAAAACGAGGCTCGGACACAGAGTTCCGAGCCTCGTTCACATTGTTTTCGCCAACGGTTTGCCAGCGGTTGCTTGACCTGCAAGACAAGCCGTGCTTCTGCACCTGCGCGCCATGCAGCGGCCGTGACGCCGACCGCGACCCCGGGCCGCGCGACCCCGCAGCGCCTACTCTTTCCGCGCCGCCTCCTCCATCGCGGCTGTCATCGATTCCGCCGCCGCGCACCCGGAGCAGCCGTGGCAGCCCCCCTCGCACCGGTCGCCGCAATCGCACAGGCCGCGACGGGTCATACGGCGGACAGAGAGCACCGCAAGAGCCGCGATGGCAATCAGGATGACGATGGTGGGTCCATTGAGAATGAGTTCCTGCATGGCGAATCCTTTGCGATCATGCCGTTCCGACAGGCGCCGCGCCGACTTCCGCGGCACAAAGCGGCGCGAGGTGCATGGCGGGAAACGAACGTTTAGGCGTTGTCGGCCACTGTCTTCAGCGTGGCCGCGCCCGGCTTGGCAGCCGGGCGCAGCAGCAGGAAGAGCATGCCGGCGGCCACCACGACGGCCAAAGCCGTGAAGGGGTTGAAGGCGACTTCGCCGGTGGCCAAGCCGACAAACTGATAGAGCATAAGTCCCACGCACCAGGCGAAGACGGTCATGTAGCCGATGGCGGCCCAGGTCCACTTCGCGGACATCATCTGGCGACGGATAGT
This sequence comes from Adlercreutzia muris, assembly GCF_008831045.1. Classification (GTDB taxonomy): domain Bacteria; phylum Actinomycetota; class Coriobacteriia; order Coriobacteriales; family Eggerthellaceae; genus Adlercreutzia; species Adlercreutzia muris. The sequence continues at coordinate 26,988 of NZ_WAJS01000013.1, read as the reverse complement.
GCCGATGGCGGCGAAGCAGGGGGCGCACAACAGGTTGAAGGCGCAGAAGGCCATGATGGCGGCGCTGCCGCCGCCGAGCATGGCGGCAAACGACGCCCACAGGGACGGGTCGGTCTCGCCGGCCTCGCCGAGGCTCGTGATGACGCCCACCGTGGCCACGACGTTCTCCTTGGCCACCAGCCCCGTGATGGAGGTGACGGCAGACTCCCAGTTGCCGAAGCCGAGCGGAACGAAGACCCAGGCGAGCAAGTTGCCGAGGCCGGCCATGAGGCTGTACTGGATATAGCCGTCCATCTCGGAGTCGAGCAGGCCGAAGGAGCCCTCGTAGAAGCCGAAGTTCAGCAGGAACCAGATGACCATAGAGGACAGGAAGATGATGGTACCGGCCTTCACCACGTAGCTGCGCACGCGCTCCCACATGGACAGAAGCACGTTCTTCACCGTGGGCAGATGGTACTGGGGCAGCTCCATGATGAAGGGGGCCACCTCGCCGGTAAAGGCGCGGAACTTCTTCAAGATGATGCAGGACAGGATGATGGCGGCCAGGCCCAGGAAGTAGAACACCGGGGCGACCCACCAGGTGGCCTCGTAGTCGCCGCCGGCGAGCGCGCCGAACACGAGCGCAATGATGGGCAGCTTCGCGCCGCAGGGGATCATGGTGGTGGTCATGATGGTCATGCGGCGGTCCTTCTCGTTCTCGATGGTCTTGGTGGCCATGACCGCGGGCACGCCGCAGCCCGAGGCGATGAGCATGGGAATGAAGGACTTGCCGGACAGACCAAAACGACGGAAGATGCGGTCCATGATGAAGGCGACACGGGCCATATACCCGCAGCCCTCCAGGAAGCCGAGCAGGATGAACAGCACGATCAGCTGCGGAACGAAGCCAATGACGGCACCAACGCCGGCAATGATGCCGTCGAGCACGAGCGATTGCACCCACGGTGCAGCGCCGACCGCCTCGAGCCAGCCGCCCACCACTACGGGCACGCCCACGTGGTAGAGGCCGTAGTCGGCCGGGTCGGGCTCTTCCAGCTCGCCGGCCTCGAAGGCGGCGGCACCCTCGGCAGTTTCCAGGACGCCCTCGAACTCTTCGACGGCGGCATCGTAGGCCTCGGTGTTGGTGTAGAGCCAGCCGTCGCCGAACAGGCCGTCGTTGGCCCAATCGGTCACGAGCGTGCCCACGGTGGACACGGAGATGTAGTACACGAGGAACATGATGACGACGAAGATCGGAATGCCGAGAATGCGATTGGTGACTACGCGGTCGATCTTCTGAGTGGTGGTCATGGTCTTCGGCGACTTCTTCACGCAGGCGTCGCAGACGGCGGTGATGCCGTCGTAGCGCTCGTTGGTGATGATGGACTCGGCGTCGTCGTCCTCGGCATCTTCCACCGCGTCGCGGATGGCGGCGATCTGGGCGAGCTCGGCGGCCGGCAAGCTCAGCTTGTCCACGGTGAGTTGCTCGCCCTCGAAGAGCTTGATGGCGTACCAGCGGCCGTGGCGGCCGGCGATGCGGTCCCCGGCGACGGCGGCGATGTGCGCCAGGCCCTCCTCCACGTCGGCGGAAAAGCGCAGGGTGGTCGCAGGGGCGGTGCCGGCAGAGGCGGCCGCGCGGGCGGCCTCGATGACCTCGGCGGTGCCGCGACCCTTGAGGGCAGACGTCTCCACGACGGGACAGCCCAGGCGCGCAGAGAGGCCGGCCACATCGATGACATCGCCGTTCTTTTCCACGAGATCCATCATGTTCAGAGCGATGACCACCGGAATGCCCAGGTCGATGATTTGAGTGGTGAGGTAGAGATTGCGCTCGAGGTTGGTGGCGTCCACCAGGTTCACCACCACATCGGGCTTGCCGCTCATGAGGTAGTCGCGGGTGACGATTTCCTCGGGGGTGTAGGGCGAGAGCGAGTACACGCCCGGCAGATCGGTAATGGTCACCGACTTGTCATGTCGCCAGGGGCCCTCCTTCTTCTCAACAGTCACACCGGGCCAGTTTCCCACATACTGGTTCGCGCCGGTCAGATCGTTGAACATGGTCGTCTTGCCGCAGTTGGGGTTCCCGGCAAGGGCGATGTTGATTGCCATGATCAGCCTTTCCTTCTCCTAATGACGTCGTCCCGCGTCCTTTCCGCGGCGCTCTCCCGGGCACCCGCGGGACAATAAAGTTAGTTCTAGTTAACTACTGGGGAGAAAAAATGCGCCCGAGGCGCGAGAGGGAGGGGTGCGATCTCCCTTAGGCGACGAGCACGTTTTCCGCCTCGTCTTTGCGCAGCGACAGCTCGAAGCCGCGCACGGTCACCTCGATGGGATCGCCCAAGGGAGCCACCTTGCGCACAAACACCTCGGTGCCCTTTGTGATGCCCATGTCCATGATGCGGCGCTTCACGGCGCCTTCGCCCACCAGGCGACGCACGGTGGCCGACTGGCCCACGGCTACATCGCGCAGGGTCTTATGCTCTGCCATAGTCCTTCCTTTCTGTGTTCCTCTGAAACGGGCGCGACAGGAGATGCGGCAGCCAAGGGCCGGGGCAGGTCTCGACCGCAAGCGCCTCGCCAGCCATGCTGCCTCAAGCGACGATGATCTTCGATGCCACGCTGCGATCGAGGGCGACGCTTGCCCCCTTGATCTGCACGATAAAGTTCCCCGCCTGCTCGGAAACGACGGATACGGCCGCACCCTCGACGAACCCCAGGTTCTCGAGATGGTGATGCACCTCGCCCTTTCCGCGCACGCGGACGACGTTCGCCATATCGCCGCTGCGCAAAAAGGCGAGCGGCATCGGCTGGCACGCTGCTCCGGTGCTCCCGGTCTTGCAGCAAGCGCTTTCCGAGACCATTGCTTGGCTCATAGCGTCTCCCATCAATGTTAGTTGCATGCAGCAACGTATTGTAATCTAAAGTTAACTTTCGTAAACCCTATAAAGTTAACTTTTTCATACTTTTTCGCGAACGGTCGCGCGAACACCCCTCGCGCGCCGCCGACCCGAGCTGTCGACGGGGGGGCAGCAAGGAAGCCTGGGCGGAGAACCCCCGACAGCGCGCACCGACCAGTGGGACAGACGCCCCGGGAGTAAAGCCGCGACAAACCGCACTGCCGCCGAGAGCCATATCCACTTTCCTCTCTATTTGCCCATCGTTCACCTCACGGCTGTCCAATCGCGGTCCGCCCCATGGTATTCTTGACCCCATTAACGTCTTTCAGAGAAGGATGAGTCATGGCGCAATGCATCGACCGGGCCGCCTCGTTCGGCCAGAACCTGTACGTGGACACGCGGGGAGCGGCCGGGGGGCCGGTTCCCTTCACCGAGGCCGTGGTGAACGGCCTGGCGGCTGGCGGCGGCCTGTACGTGCCCCAGGAGCTGCCCTCGCTATCGGTGGCCGAAATCGCGGCCCTGGCCGAGCTGCCCTACGCCGAGCGGGCGGCAGCCATATACAAGGCCTTCAACATCGATCTGCCCGATGAGACCATCGATGAGCTGATGGGTCGCGCCTATGGCGAGAACTTCGACGATGCGGCCATCTGCCCCATCACCTCCCTGGACGACAACACGCACATTCTGGAGCTGTGGCACGGCCCCACGAGCGCCTTCAAGGACATGGCGCTGCAGTGCCTACCGCACTTCTTCTCGGCCAGCGCGAGCGCCCTGCGCGAGGCGGGCAAGCTCGACCACGACTTCATGATCCTCGTGGCCACCTCCGGCGACACGGGCAAGGCGGCCCTCGAGGGCTTCAAGGGCGTCGACGGCACCACTATCGGCGTGCTGTTCCCCGATGGCGGCGTGAGCGACATCCAGCGCAAGCAGATGGTCACCACTACTGGCGACAATGTGCGCGTATGGGCCGTGCGCGGCAATTTCGACGACTGCCAGACCGGCGTGAAGCGCACCTTCTCCGACGATGCCTTCGCCAAACAACTGCTCACCGAAGACGCCGTCGCCCTATCCAGCGCCAACTCCATCAACTGGGGGCGCCTGTTGCCCCAGGTGGTGTACTACATCTCCAGCTACGCCGAGCTCGTGGCCTCCGGCAAGATCGAGGCCGGCGACGAGATCGACGTCTGCGTGCCCACGGGCAACTTCGGCAATATCCTCGCGGCATGGTACGCCAAGCAGATCGGCACGCCCATCGGCATGCTGCTCTGCGCGAGCAACGACAACCGTGTGCTGACCGACTTCATCAACACGGGCACCTACGATATCTCCGACCGCGCGTTCATCCTCACTGCCTCCCCTTCCATGGACATCCTCGTGTCCTCTAACCTCGAGCGGCAGCTGTTCGAGCTCACGGGCCGCGATGGAGAGGCCATCGGCCGGTGGATGGCCGACTTGAACGAGAAGCACTGCTTCCGCGTGGACAGCGACACCTTTGCCCGCGTCCGCGAGAACTTCAGCGCCGACTCCATCGACAACGCCCACTGCCTCGCCACTATCAAGGAAGTGCTCGACGAGCACGGCTACCTGCTGGATCCCCATACGGCCGTGGCCTATGCCGCCGCCCAGAACTTGCGCGGCGAGAACCCCGTGCTCATCGCCTCGACCGCCCATTGGGCGAAGTTCGGCGACAACGTGTACCGGGCCCTCCATGCCATGGCTCCGGGCGAGGCGCTGCCCGCCGAGGTGGCGTCGCTGACGGGCTGCCAGCTCAACGAGCGCATCGCCGAGGAAACGGGCCGGTGCGATATCCCGGCGGGGCTTGCCAACCTTGATACCATGGAGGTACGATTTACCGACGTGATCGACAACGACGTGGAAGCTATCGAGGCCGCGGCCGAGGCTTTCTGCCGGCGATAGCCATCCAGAACGGGAGATAGTCATGGGCCAGCTGCAATCGCTCACCCCCGTCGTGCGCCTCACCGTGTCCAACCCGGATGCGGAGGAGAAATCGGCGTTCGGCCCGGGCATCGCGAAGCTCTGCCTCGGCGTGAGGGAGCACGGCTCCCTTAACGCCGCCGCCAAGGCTATGCGCATGGCCTACAGCAAGGCGTGGCGCGTCATCAAGGACACCGAGGGCACGCTGGGCATCCAGCTCCTCGTGCGCGACGGCGCCCACGGGTCCACCTTGACCGAGGACGGCGACCGCCTCCTGGACGCCTACCTCGCCATCCAGGAGCGCCTGGCCCGCGAAGCGGAACAGCTCTTCGACGAGATGACACGCTAGGGGGCCCTCTCAAGAGAACGCGGTCTCCCCCGCAAACGACCTGCGCGAGCCGGCCCCTCAGGCCGGCTCGATCGTTATGGTGAGCAGCGGTGCGCCGGGGGCGCCGTCGCCAGCGAGCACGCGGAGCACGAGACCGGACACCCCCATGATGCGCTCGCCCCGGGCCGCATATCCTGGCGGGGAAGCCGGCGGCGCGGCGGGGCAGGGCGCAGGCCCGGAGCCTGCGGGCCAGGGCACCGCCTCCTCGAACACCGCTCCCTCGTTGACGTCCTCCAGGGAGGGCGGCCACGAGAGGGCCTCGGCCTCCCGCTCCCGCTCGGGATCAGTGCCGAAACGGTACATACACCCGAAGCAGGTATCCATATCATCGAACAACTTGCTCTTACAGGTGGGGCAGATCTTCATCGCCGCCTCCGTTCCGCAACCCGTCGAGGGCCGCTTTTCTTGCAACCGGGAATTTCAACGCTATCGCCGCGCATAAACCAGGGGCCGGGCCGGGCGAAGCGCTCGATGGCCCCGAAGGCCCGATCGCTGCGCAGGCGAGTGCCGGGCAGTACGAGCCGGTGCACTTCGATCACCCGGCCAGCGCGGTCGACGAAGGCAATGTCGAGTGGGTGGCGCATGGTAAGCGTGTGCACATCGCGACAGCGAGGCAGCACCATCACCGTCCGATCGGGGGGCCGCCCCGCCAAGCCGCGCAAGCGCATGAGCGGGCTGGCGGCTACGACCCATGTGCCGCCGAAGGGCGCAGGTGCCCCATCGCCTACGGAACCGGAATCTGGACGACGATGCACACCTCGTCGCCTACGGGCGTGCAACTGAGCAAGAGCCATGGACACGTCCCTCCTTCCTTGATACCGGCGAGAGTCGCGCCCTCGCCGGTCTCCACGAGCGCCCAACCGCGCTCCTCCAACGAGGCGACGACCCACTGCCGAACCGTCGCTACCTCCCCCGCCATGGTGAAGCCCACCACAGACCAGTCGTCCAGAGCCCGCAGATCGCAGGCCTCGGCCAGAGGGAGTACTTCCTGCTCGAACCATGGGGGTGCGTCGGCGGCCTGACGACCCAGGACGTCGTCCATCGGCCCGAGCGGACCCATATCCTCGCGTGAGACCGTCGCGTCCGCAGTCGCCTCGTCGACCGCACGGGCGATCACCCCGTCGGCGAAGGCACGGCCAGAGAGCAGGGAGGTCCCGCCGGAAGCCGTCGGCGCCGATGCGACTGCGGCGACCGCCAAGATCAGAAACACAGCACCGAGAAACCCCGTGGCTCGCAGCAGCCGCCTGGCTTGCGTTGTCATGCCATCACCTTCCTTAGAATAAGATGCCCGGCTTGTAGGCATCGACCGCCAAATCAACCTCATGAACCAGAGGCGGGAGCGCTACGCCGAACACCTCGCTGCGCAAGCCGAGGCCGAAGAGCGTCGGAAAGTACTCGATACGGGCCGTGAAGCGCACCAATCCCGCCGAGGCGGCCTCGGCCCTCACCGAAACGGCCGTATGGGACTCAGCGAAGCGTTCCTCCAACTCGTCGGCCAGCCGGGCCGCCACGTCGCCTGCGTCCTCCCCAGCCGCGGGCGCGGCGGCCCACGCACATACTGTCTGCCGCGACACCCGATCGAAGGAGGCGCAGGTCCCGAAGAACGTGAGCGCGTTCACGACTACTATCGCGACGACGATGGCCACCGGCAGCATGACGGCCAGTTCCACCGTCGCCTGCCCTTTCTCCTCTCTCAGACGCGTCCCACCCATGGCGTCCCCCTACTCCCATGATCCGTCGAGGCCAAGGGTGGCCGCCGCCGAGCGCACCACGTCCATAGCCCGCTCGACAAGGCCTTGAGCACCCTCGGTCACGACCGGCGGCAGAGCCACGGTCAGAGGCAGCGAGAGGCCGACGACAGGCAGCTCGATGCAGGCTATCTCGATTTCAAGCCCGTCGAGGCGGTCGAACGCCTCCCGCTCGATCCGATCCGCCAGAGAACCGAACACGTTGCCGGACGAGGGGGCGCTTCCAAGCATCTCCTCGCGCACGGCCAGATAGCGCACGGAAAGCGGACCGCTATCAGCAGAAGCCACCGCGCCTGAATCGACCAGGACCGGCTTGAGCGGCGCTATGTCGGCCGGCTGGAGGCCCACGGCCGCCAGGCCATCGCCCAGCGCCCCGGCCGCCCACGATCCGAGACCCGACGATCCCACCAGCGGTAGCCCGTCCAAGGCCCGCTCCACCCCCTCTATGAGAGCCGCCTGCCCAGTGCCATAGGCCCCGAGCAGCGAGGACCAGCAGTCGAGCACGATGCGCCCCGCGCCGATCGCAGCAGATCCGTCGCCGCCGAGGCCGTCGAGCAGATCTCCCACCACCGAGGCCCCCTCATCACCGTCCTCGATGAGTGTTGCCGCCGCCACGGCCGCCCGTGGCCCCAGACCGTTCCCCGCAACGAAGGAACCTCCCCACCGGGCCGAACTCTCCTCACCCGGGGATACCACCAAAGCGAGGCACCCCGATGCCCCGGGAGGACGTGCTTCGATGCGCATAGACGCAGCCCCGCGCACGGTCTCGAGAACTTGATCGAAGATACTTTGGGCCTTCTCGCGCACAGCCTCAGCCAGCGGCTCAGCCTCGCGCCGGGCCCGCTCGTAATCTTCGGAGGCCCGGGCCACAGCATCGTAGTGGTATTCGAAGCCGTTCTCGATGGCCGTGGAGGCCGCAGCCACCGCCCCCAGAGACGATGCCGTGAAGCGACAGGCGGGACATTCGGCGAAGGTGCCCTCTTCGAGAGTCCGCAGCGACCCGTAGTAGTCCACGAGACCGGACTCGGGGCAGCCCTCCCATGCGTGCATGACGGGCAGCTCGCCGTCGGTAGTCACCGGATAGGACGGATCGGTGTACAGCGTCGTCTCGCGCACCTGCTCGGTATTGCGGGGCAGGCGCGGGAATACAACCTCGTCGCCCTCTCCGGCCCCATCGCAGGCCTGGCGCACGACCGTGACCGCATAGCGGTAGAACATGCGCCGCAACGCGGACCGGGCCTTCTCATCCACCGAGGGACCCTCGGGTGCCTCGGTGCGCAGCCGCGCGGCATAATAAGCCCGAGCCCGTTCGAGAGCTACGGAGAACGACCAGGCATCGACCGACGTGTAATGGGGGTTCGCGGCTCCCTCCAGCCCGGCGAGGTGCTGGGCCCGCTCGTACATACAATAGTCCGGCGCATCGCCGCAATCCCGTCGGAAGCCGCGCTCCTTGGCCTCCTCTGCGGCCCGCGCCGCCTCCTCAGCCCGAGCCGCCGCCTCGGCCAGCCCGTCCTGGCCCTCCTGCACCTCCTGCTCCAGGGCCCCCTCGGCCCCGTTCTCCCCCACAGTGATGGGCGCCCCCTCGGAGGGGAGGAGCAGCGCCACGGCATAGTAGGCACTGTCCTGACCCTCTCCGTTGGCACGGCCCACCGACGCCGCACTGGCGGCGGCCATGAAGGGCAGGGCGCGCTGCAGGCCGTCGAGGGCGGACGCCGCCCGCTCGGCGAGGACATCCCGGGCATTGAGCGCCTTCTGGCCCGCCGAGATGAGCTGGGCCCCCAGCTCGGCCGTGGGCGGCATGCACAGCGCCACGGTGCCCAGGCCGTAGGAGGCAGCGCCCAGCAGTGTCATGGAGAGCACCGCCCCATCGACGACGCGCACCGCCACCATGAACTCCGCCACCTGGTTCTCGGCAGCCAGGGCCGCGGCATCGGCCACGTCCTGGATCTCGGCTGCCCGCGTGTTCACACGGTACACCTGGGCAGCCGAGAACAGCAGGGTCAGCGACACGAGTAGGGCCACGGCCATGCCGGCCGTGGTGAAGCCCTCCTCGTCCCGCATCAATCGGTCAATCTTCATCGCACCATGCACCTGCCTTCTCCTCCGGGCTCACACCGCCCAGGGACCGCTGGGCCCACGGCGCCCGCGTGGGTGCCTCGGCCGTCACTTCCACCACCAGATTCCCGCGCTCGTTGACCAGCCCGAGCAGAGCCGCCCCCATATCCAACAGGGGAAGCGGGCGCACCTCGGTGCGCACCGTCACCCGCGACCGATCCGCCGCGCCCCCTCCCTCGCAGATCACCTCCCAGGTGCAGCCGGAGCGGTGCACATGGAAGTTTTCCTGCTCGGGAACAGAGCCGAGGTGCCGCTTGACGAGGGCCACGGCCGCCCCCTCGTCTCCGGCCCCGGCGGCGAGCAGCCGGCACCCCTCGGCGGCAGCCGAGGCCATGACCATGCGGTCGTAGAGCACGATGCCCGGCTGTACGAGCGAAAGCACGAGCAGAAACAGCACCGGCAAGGCGAAAGCGGCCTCCACAGTAGCCTGGCCATCCTCCCGACAGCCGCAGTGACCCGCGCGGCCGCGACGCGGCGCGGCAGAGCCGAGTCGCACGATGAGCGCCGCCCGCGCCAGAGCGCGCCCTAATAGCTGAAGATGTCGAAGGCCCACCCGAGGGCCCCTTCCAGATGATGGGAGGCGGCCATGAGCGCGTGATCGACGACGAGGCCTGCGGACAGGATGCGCCAGAGAGCGCCCAGGGCGACGATCACGCAGACCACGCCAGCAGTCACCACGGCGTACTCCACGGTGCCCTGGCCCGTCTCCCCGATCAGAGACCATTGATACCGCTGGCGATGGCATCCCACAGCTCCTGCAACTTGGGACGGAACAGCGTGATGGCGAGGATGGCGATGACCACCAGCACGCCGACGAGGATGGCGTACTCCGTGGTGCCCTGGCCCCGAGTGCTCGCCAGCTTTCCGTGCAGGCTCGCGCACAGGGCCCGCGTTTCCTCGTCCACCGTTTTCTTGAGACGCCTTATGCGACACGTCGCGGTATTCCAAAGCTTCATCGGTCATGTCCCTTCTCTCGGTATGTCGTTTACCATCATGTCGTTTGTTGTCGCGGGGGCCCATCAGAAGCCTCCCGCCAGTTCCAGCAGCACGGGGCCGAGCACGAGTATGAGCATGGCCGGCAAGATGAGTACGCCCGTGGGCACCATCATCTTCACCGGGGCCTTCGCCACCTGCTCCTGCTTGCGGGCCTTGTACCCGCTGCGGGCCTCCCGCGCCGCGTCCTCCAAGTTGTCAGCCAACGTGGCGCCGAACCGCAGGGAGCGGACGACGTTCTCCACCACCCGCTCGAAGAGCGGCGAGTCGTAGGAGGCGGCGACGGCGCGCAGGGCCTCGTCGCGCGATGCCAGGCCGCAGGACCACTGGCGGTGGGCATCGGCAAGCGCGTCGGCGAGCATCGTGCTGAAATGCCCCGTGTACAGCTCGAGGCTGCGATCGAAGGACATGCCGCTGCGCATGCCGAGAGCCACCACATCGAGCATCTCGGAGAGATCGCGCTCCATGGCCTCCGCCCGGCACCGAGCGCGGTGGCGCAGGGCCCAGGGCAGCGCCTGCCACCCCGTCAGCGCTCCGGTGGCTGCCAGGCAGCAGCCCAGCTCGACCGAGATCGCTCCGCCAGCCAGCAATCCTGCCAGCAGGCCCCCGACGGCCAGCCGCACCCGGGCCTCCCAGCAGCCCCCATCGGTCAACCGTCCCGCCATGCCGGCAGTCGCGGCGCTCTGGGTGCTGGGGCGATCGCGCAGGAACGCCGGCGTCCAGGGCACAGCAAGCGGGCTGTCCATGCGCTGCGACAGATAGGCCGCATAGGCGACGATGCGCTCGTCCACGGACTCGGCCTTCCTCCGCCCCTCGCGACGCAGAGATTGGCTGCCGTCCGGACGGACAGCGGCCCGATGGCGGGCTCGGCGCTGCCAGACGCACCCGCACCGCCACAGGCACCAACCGGCCGCTCCGGCCGAGAGCAGCGCACCGGCCCCGTAGACTCCGTTGACCCAATCCACGAACCTCACCTCCCGTCAACATCGAGCATCCGTTGAACCATGAGCACCCCGGCCGCCTGCATGGCCAGGGCCATGGCCAGTAGGGCCATGCCGGGGACGCTTTCCACGAACGGCCCCAAAAAGCCCGGGCTCATGAGGGAGAACAGCGCGGCGAGCACGAAGGGCATCGCCGTGACGATGCGAGCCGAAAGCTTCGCCTGGGCCGTCTGGACCCGCAGTGAGCGCGCCAGCTCGATTTCCCCTTCCACCGATTCCCGAGCGGCGTCGAGCACCGGGGCGAGGCTGCCACCACAAGTGTGCTGCACATCGAGGGCGACGGCCACGAAGGCCAGCTCGGACACGTCGCTGCGACGACGGAAGACCGCAAGGGCCTCGCTTGCCACGCCGCCGGTCTCCAAAATGCGCGCCGAGGAGAGGAACAGTGCCCCCAGCGGGCCCTTCATCTCGGTGCCTGTCTGCCGCAGGGTCTGCATGAGCGAGAGCCCGGCCCGGAAGCACACTCCGAGCGATCGGAGGGCATCGGGCACCTCGTCGCGCAGGGCATTCTGGCGCCGTTCGGCATCGGCCCGGGCGACACCGCCCGCAACGACGGCGGCGCCTCCGGCCACGGCCGCCCCGAAAACCGGGGAACCGGTCAGAACCCACCCCAGGACCACAGATCCCGTGGCAAAGGCCAAGGCGCACGATGCCACCGCCTCTGGCGCAGCGTCGATACCGTGGGCTCGGCAGAGGATCACCGCGCCGTCGGCCCACCGGGCCGGCGCTCCATGGCGCAAGAGCCCTCGGGCCAGGGGCCTGAACGGCAAGACGCCGTGGCGAAGCCGCCATTCCAGCCACGAAGCAGACCCCGCGCCGTCGGCAGCGAGCAGCGCCCGGGCCCGCAGGCGCCGATCCCTGCGCCCGAGCCAGTCGCGCCCGAGCAGAAATCCCGCCGCACCCGAGGCTGCTACGCCGACAACCGTATATCCAGTGAGCGGATCCATGCCTTCACCTCCTTCTTATCGGCAATGCCCGTCCAGACAAGCTCCTCGATCCAGGGCGGCCAGCCAAGCCAGCGGCCCTCAGACTGGCCCGCCTCCCGCCGGTAGAGCGGCGTCAGCATGCACCGGCGCCGCTCGAAGTCGAAGGCCATGGAGGCGATCTCCGAGACGCATCGCTCGCCGCCGGGACGCCGAGCCGTCTGCACCACGAGATCGAAGGCGTTGCCGATCTGGGCCTCGATAGCGTCGAGGGGCAGATCGACCCCGAAGCGCACCATGGTCACAAGGCGATCCACCGCCTCGCGGGGCGAGTTCGCATGAAGCGTGGTGAGCGAACCCTCGTGCCCCGTGTTCATGGCCTGAAGCATGTCGATGGCCTCCTCGGAGCGGCATTCCCCCACGATGATGCGATCGGGACGCATGCGCAGGGCGTTGACCACCAATTCACGGATGGTGACCTCACCCGTGCCCTCTGCATTGGGCGGCCGCGCCTCAAGCCTCACCACATGGGGATGACCATCGAACTTCAGCTCCGCGGCGTCCTCGATGGTGATGACGCGCTCCTCGTGGGAAATATGGTGGGACAGGGCATTCAGCAGCGTCGTCTTGCCGCTCCCCGTGCCGCCGGCCACCGCCAGGGACTTCCGTGCGAGCACCGCCCAGACGAGGAAGCGCTCCACGGAGCCGTCGAAAGAGCCACGAGCGCGCAAGTCGCCCAACGTCATGGCCCGACGCGTGAAGGAGCGGATCGTGAGGCAGGGGCCGTCGATGGACAAGGGCGGCACGACGGCATGGACCCGATGGCCTTGGGGTAGCCGGGCGCTGACCAGTGGCGACGATTCGTCGATGCGCCGGCCAAGCGGACCGAGGATGCGATCGATGAGAGCCCGCACCTGCTCGTCGCTCTCGAAGGACACCTCAGAGGGGATCAGGCGGCCGTCGCGCTCGACGAACACGCTGCGGGACCCGTTGACCATGATCTCGGTCACCGACTCGTCCCGGATGAGAGCGTCGAGGGGCCCAAGCCCGAACACCGTGTCGATGAGGCCGTCCACAAGCCCCCGGAACACCGCGGCATCGAGGTCGCGCCAGGGCTCCCGCGTGGCGAGCCGGCGGCAGGCCGCCCGTATCTCGTTGCGGGCCCGCTCGGGACTCTCCCCCACGATGACCGCCACCCGATCCAGGGGCACGATCTCACCGACGGCGGCCCGCAGAGCCTCCATGCTCCGTGCTGCACGGCCATCGTCCTCTCGGCGCTGGGCCTCCTCGATAGATTGGACCCTTTCAAGAAATGCCATGGGATCACCGCCTATCGCTTCACGGCTTCGGAGGCCGCCGGAGCGGCCGCGTCGCGCCGGCGGGAAGCACGGCCCCTCCGCGAGCGCCGCGGCTCGCGGACCCGGGACCTGGCCAGACCGAAACGGGCCATGACGCTCTCCTGGGCCGCGGCCGGAACACCGCGGGCCGCCGTGGGAAGCAGCTCGTCGAGCATAGCCTCGACACTCGCGCACAGTCCGTTGCCCGAGGCGGCCAAAGTTGAGGCGAGACCCGCGCCGAGCAGCTCCTCCACCTCGGGACCGCCGTCGGCCAGCTCAGCCACGTGGGCACCGTGCAGAGCACTTGACACGTCGATGGACGTGAAGGGTGCGTGGCGGCCGCAGCGGTTCACGGCCAGCAGGAACGACCCTGTGGCGATGCCGCAGCGCAGGCACAGATCGAGAGCATGGCGGCAGGCCCGCACCGAGGACGCCCGTTGGTCCACGAGGAACACCGAGGCCGCGCTCTGCTCGAGCAGATGGGCATGGAGATCGCTCCAGCTGCCGCCCGTGTTGACAACCACCAGATCGAAGCGGGCCGCCAGCTGCGCTACCACCGTCTCGAAAAGGTCACCGACCGCCTCGGCTCGCTCTAGGTTGCGCGGGGCCGAGACGAGCACAAGGGCCTCGTCGGCCAGAGCGGCCAGTGCCGCGGGGTCGGCCGCAGCCTCCTCGATGGACAACGCCGGGCACGGGCCGGCCAGCTCGTGCAGATCGCCGAACTGGAGATCGCCGTCGAGCAGCGCCGTGCGCAGGCCGCGCCGCGCAGCCAGATGGGCCGCCAGCACCGCCACCGTGCTCTTGCCGGCCCCACCGCTGCCGCTCACCACGGTGAGAAGGAAGCCCGTCGGGCGCCCTGGAGCGCCCCCGGAGGGAGAGCCGCCGCGCGAGGTGGCTCCAGAGGCGTCGAATCCCCCGTCCGGACGCGCGCCGTCTCCCCCAGCGGCCGAAACGGCGGCCTCGTGGCAGCTCTCCGCGCACCGCCCAACCATCTGCGAACCGTCGGGCGCGACGCCCTTCCGGGCAGCGGCCTCGAAGCGAGCCGCAAACTCGCCGGGATCCAGCACTCCGTCGAGTCCTGCGGCGTTGGCCCGAGAGCGGGTCGAACCGGATTGGCCACCCACGAGGAACACCGCATACTGCGGATGATCGCCCTTAAGGGCCGCGGCGAGATTGACTGCCTGCACCTCCTCGCTCGATGCGACCCAGACCTCCGCCACGGCATCCTCGCGGCCGAGAGCGGCGCGCGCCTCCGCAGCGCTACGGTACGTCTTGAGCCACGGCGCCTCCAGGGACGTTCCCGCCGCCAGACCCAGGCGCTGAGGCTCGGCAAGGTCGGCGCCGCAAGCGCACAGGATGCAAAGCGGCGCGCTCATCGGGCCACCTCCCCGTCGATCCCAGCCGACGAGCCATCCGAGGAGGCCGCCGTCACCGCATCATCAGCGACGGCGCTTGCCCCGTTCTCTGAGGCAGCGGGGGCGGCCTGCCCCGCCGGCACCCCGAGATCCGCGGCCTCGCCATCGGCGGCCGTCGCCTCGGTATCGTCGCCGATGGCCGGCAAGGCGAAGTACAGTTCGAGATTCTGGGCCGCGGCCACGATCTCCTGGACCCGCTCGGGATCGACAGCCAGGGTGACCCACTCGGCAGCAGCCGCAGAGCCCTCGGCCGCCGCGCTTGTGGCCAGCACGAGAGCGCCAGCCACAAGCTTCGTCGTGGACACCGGCCCCGTCGCGTACACGTCGACGGTCATGCCCGCCTCCACCGAGCCACCAACGGCCTGCACCGCCCGGGCAGGCACGCTGATGGCGGCCTTCCCCGTGGGAACGCTCAGGGAGGCAGCCGCAGCCTCGGTACGGCGCACGGTGATGACCTCGCCCTTCACGATGCTCGACCCCAGACGCTTCCCCACGATCTGAGCGGCATCGGTCACGGCGCCGTCGGGCAGAAGATCGGCCACCCACAGCTTCGTGACGATGGCGTTTCCGTCCACCACCTCGCCGGCGGCCAAATCCCGCTTCGCGACGCACACTTCTATCTGGTCGCCACCGTAGCGCTCGAGGGCCGCAGCCCGGGCCTCGTCGACCTCGCCTCGAACGCTTGCCAAGTACAGGCCCACGCACAGCGCGCAGACGACGCCGCATGCAATGCCCGTTATAGTTGTCTTGCTCATTCTCATGTCATCTCCCGCCATTTGGAAACACCGGCATTATGCATTCCCAAAACCGTAGAAATGACGTGGCAAATTCGCACTTGATACCCGCCGCGAACCGACCCCGCATCGCCCGAAACCGCCCCCAAAGCGCTCCAGCGTCGCGGGCGACCGTCCGCAAACCGTCCCAGCGTCGCGGCTGAACCGCTCTCGGGAGGCGCTCGGACATGAAAAGAGCCCCATGGCTGGGGCTCTCCTGATTCCTCTGGTGGTCGCGGAGGGATTTGAACCCCCGACCTTGTGCTTGTAAGGCACCTGCGCTCCCGCTGCGCCACGCGACCCTTTGGTGCTGCGCGAGACACTCGCGCGAATGAATATTGTGCCACAAGTTCGCCGACAGGGCAAACATACCGACGATAACCTCACGGGCGCCGGGCGCCCCGAGCCCTCCCGCGCGCTTTTCAGCCAGCGGATCCGCAGGTCAGCACCACGACCAGTAGCGCCCCTATCACACTGGCAATCGGATGCTCCACGATGAGACCGTCCCATATCTGCTTCATGGTGCCCACACTCCTTTCGCGATAAACTCCATTGTACCCCACCGAGCAGAGCGGCCCCACCCTGGTTTCGTATCGGCAAGCGCGGCCGAACTTTGGGACCACCGCGCCCGCCGTCTCCCCGCCCGCCGTCCCCGACCCCTTTCGACCAGTGCAATTTCATGCAAGAAGCACCCGTGCAGAAGGATTACCATGGCATCCATCATGGAGCAAGATGTCAGACACGCACGGGAATCGGTACGGCGCGCCCTCGGCGGCGCGCTGGAATTTCGCCGCTTTGCCGGCCTCGACCGACCCTTCGCGGCCCATGCCCACGATTACCCGGTCATCGGCCTGGTGCGCGAGGGCTGCCGCCTCATGGAGTGCAACCGGCACGCCTACCGCCTGGAGGCAGGCCAGCTGCTCGCGCTGAACGCTGGAGACGCCCATGGCTGCATCCAGAAGGGCCCCGTGCCACTCGTCTACGACAGCGTGGCCCTTCTGGGTTTTCCCGACTGCCCTCCCCTCGAGGGCCCCATCGTGGAGAGCGCCGAGGCCTCAGCCTATATGAAAGACATCGCCGCGCTCATGGACGCGACCCCTCTTGACGAGGGGGCCGTGGAAGAGGCGCTCTACCTGCTCATCGACCACCTCTCTGCCCCTGCGGATCTCAAGCCCCGCGACGAGGCCGCGCATGCCATGGCCGCCTATCTGCGCGACCATGTGGGCCAGACCGTGCGCCTGGACGCCCTGGCGGAGGCCGCAGGGCTGGACAAGTACCGCGCCCTGCGAACCTTCACCGCCGCTTTCGGCCTCACGCCCATGCGCTACCTGGCCTCGCTGCGCGTGGAACGAGCCCGGGAGCTGCTTGCCCGCGGAGCCAGCTGCGCCGACGCGGCCCTCCAGGCCGGCTTTTCCGATCAGGCGCATCTCACGCGCGCCTTCAAGGAGCGCCTCGGCGTCACCCCCGGCTTCTATCAGCGTGCAGTCACCGGGAAGAGCGGCCCCATCGCAAGCCGACAGAAGGCGCACCTATGAAAGCTCATCTGCTCGCCCTGTTCACCATTCTCGTGTGGAGCACCACCTTCGTCGCCACCAAGGTGCTGATCGCCGCCGGCCTCACGCCGCTGTGGATTCTCATCATCCGCTTCACCCTGGGCTTTCTCGCCCTGTGCTGCCTGCGTCCCCGCCGTCTGCCCCTGGCCGACCGCCGCCACGAGCGCCTATTCGCCGCTGCGGGCCTGGCGGGTGTGACCTGCTACTTCCTGCTCGAGAACATCGCCCTCACCTTCACGAGCGCCACCGCCGTGGGCGCCATCGCGGCCACGGCTCCCCTGTTCTGCGCCCTCATCATGCTCGCCCGGGGCTCGCGCCCCGCCGCCCCGGCGCCCTTCGCTCTCGGGTTCGCCCTGGCCATGGCCGGCATCGTGCTCGTCGGCAGCGCCAACGGCGAGGCGACCCTCGCCGGCAGCGCCGAGGCCAACTTCATCGGCTGCGGGCTCTCCTTTGCCGCGGCAGTCGTGTGGGCGATCTATTCCATCATCGTAGGGCGCATCGCCGAGGACGGCTACGAGACCCTGGACGCCACCAAACGCATCTTCGGCTGGGGCCTGCTGTTCATGGCGCCCGCGCTCCTCGTCGCCGGGCCCGCGCCCCTGGCCGCCCTGGCCGAGCCCGTCGTGACGGGAAACCTGCTGTTCCTCGGTCTCGGTGCCTCGGCCGCCTGCTTCGTCACCTGGAACTTCGCCGTGAAGCATTTGGGAGCCGTCGTCACGAGCACCTACATCTATCTCGTGCCGGCGCTGACGGGCACCGCCTCCGTCATCGTGCTGGGCGAGCCGCTCACTGCGCCCATCGTCGGGGGTCTTGGGCTCACCATCGCGGGCCTTGCGCTCTCGAACCGGTCCCACGAGAAAAAACGGGTCCCGAAGGACCCGCTTTCCGAACAAACCTGTATAACCGAGACTTAGCCTTCCGTCACCGGATCGCTCGGTGCCTCCTCCACCGCCGCATCGGCAGGGAATCCGCAGGCGACCTTTCAAGTCATCTTATTCCAGCCATTCCCGCACTGGTCATTTTTGTTTCCGAAGAACCGTTTTCTGTGCAGCAAACGCCGCGAGGTAGATATCTTGACTGAAGCTCTCTGCCAGGTTGCCTTACCGGGCAACTCTGACCTGGGAAGACTCAGAAGCCTTCAGCAGGGGGCTTTTTCTTCGGCGCTTCCCAGCTTGACGATGTCTATCTCGCGGCGTTTACTGCACAAGATTCCGCTCTTCAGATACAAAGGGGCTTCGAGCGCGACTGCACGATCTCCCATCGAAGGCTCCCGACCGGCTCCGCAACCCGTAGTACAATGGCGGCACCTCCCCGACGAAAGGATGCCCATGGCCACGCTTTCCGATACCGTGCAGACCGCCTTCGATCGCGCGGCGGCCCAACGGACCCTCGTGCTGCCGACCATTCCCGAAGAGCTGCACGCCCTGGAGGCCGACGAGCTGCTGAGCGGCCCGGACACCTCCCTGGAGGCCATCGACGCGCGCGACCTCGACTTAACCGGCGAAGCGTTCTCCGAGCTGGAGGCAGCCGGTGCCCGATTCGCCAGTTGTCACCTGGCCGACTGCGACTTCACCGGCGCCTTGTTCACCGATACGGCGTTCGAGGACTGCGACTTCGCCAACACCTCCTTCGACAACGTCGGCTTCACCCGCTGCACCTTCAAGAACTGCAAGCTGACCGGCGCATCGTTCATGGAGGCGAACCTAGAGCAGGTGTCCTTCACCGACTGCACGCTGGCCTACAGCGCCCAGAATCGCTGCCGCTGGTGGGGCGTGGAGGCTACGCGCTGCGACTTCTCCGGCGCCGACATGACCGAGATGGAGCTGCACTACGTCCTGCTCGACGACGACCGCTTCGTCGGCACGAGCTTCTTCCGCACAGCGCTGCTCGGTCTGGACTTCACCACCTGCCAGCTGGAAGGGGTGTCGCTATCGGACACCATGGCCGAGATCTACGGCACGAAGATGAACGTGTACCAGGCCGCTGCCCTCGCCCGGCGCCTTGGGGTCATCGTTTCTGAATAGGGAAGGGCCCCGAGCGCGTCCGATCTCGCGCCGGGGCCCTTGGAATGCAGACGGCCAGGGCCGCACCTGCCGGAGCGCGGGAAGCCCGGGAATATCAATGGTCGCCGTTTCCGGCCCTAGGCAGCCAGGGAATCCTCGCCGCGTCCCGTCCGGGCCAGCACCCACGATCCCAGACCGAGACGGCGCCCGTAGTGGGAACCGGCACGGAAGCCGAAGGCCACCCGTGGTGCGGCCGGACCAGGGACCGCAGCGACCGCCGGCACGGATACCGGCGCGAGCGCGTCGGGGGCAATCGTGCCGCCACTGACCGCAACCGCCGAGGGTGTGCGCTGCGCAGCGGCAGTCGCCGGGGCGGCGGGGGCGACAGGGGCATCCGCGCGACCGTCCACATAGGTAGCGGCGATAACCGTGGCCACGATGAGCACCGCGCCAACAAGGCCCGTGACCGAGAGCGTCTCGCCCAGCCACCAGTAGGCGAACAGGGCCGTGAACACCGGCTCGCCCGTGAGCAGCAGCGATACCGTGGTAGAGGAGAGGCGGTCGAGGGCCACGCTCTGGAGGAAGAACGTGAGGCAGGTGGACAACAGCGCCAGGAACAGGATGATGCCCCAGGCCACGGGCTGAACCGCCGCCAGGTTCACCGGCGGCTCGAGGACGATGGCGCAGCCGAGGCAGAGCAGGAACGCCACGGCGATCTGGGTTCCGGCCACTGTGACGGCATCCAGCTCGGCCAGGGCCTCCTTGCCGAACACCAGGGCCACCGCGAGCGCCACTGAGGAACCAAGGGCCATCAGCTCGCCCGCGCCGACCGAGAGGCTGCCGCCCTGGCTGCACAGCAGGTAGAGGCCCGCGGCCACGGCCCCCTGGAAGGGAATGAGAGCCCGCGGATAGCGGGTACGCCCCACAACGGCCGAGAGCAACGGGGCGAACACCACGGGCAGCGCCACGAGGAAGCCCACGTTGGTGGCCGTCGTCAGATCGAGGGCCACGTTGCAGCACAGGTAGGAGACGGCCATCCCTAAGGCCGCCGGCAGCCATGCCCGCACCCGCGCCGTGCGCAGACGGCGGTACATGCGCCGGCCGAAGAACAGGGCGAACACGAGCGTGGCCAGACCGAAGCGCACAGCCAAGCACCACAGCGGCGAGATGGACTCGTAGGCGAACTTCGTCACCGCGCTGCCCGATCCGAAGATGACGACCTCGATGAGCACGAAGGCCAGATAGGGCCACCGCGCCTCTTTCCAACGACCCATAGTATCCTCCCCTCGCTTTCTGTTTCCCTATTGCACCCGCGACGCAGCACGGGCGGCCCTTTGCGGGCGCACATTGCCAAGCTCCCTGACGGGAGCCTCGTTTCGTCTGATTGAGGAACGGCTGCCATGGTACGCGCCCGTGCAGTAAAAGTAAAACGAGAATTCTTGTAAAACATTTCAAGAAAGTCTTATACTTATGCAAGCGCACAACGAAAGGGAGGATTCCTATGGCCAATCAACGCTACGATGCGTTCCTGGCCGCCGCCCGCTGCGGCAGCTTCAAGGGAGCCGCTGCGGAATTAGGCTATACCCAGGCCGGAATCAGCTATTTGGTGAACGCCCTGGAACAGGAGCTGGGGCTCACGCTGTTCCTGCGCGAGTACGGCGGCGTGCACCTCACCACCGAGGGCCGCGAAGTGCTCGGTCTTGTGCAAGCGATCAACGCCGACGAGCATGCCTTGGCCACCCGCGTGCGCGAACTGAGCCACCGGGAGGGGGGCCTCGTGCGCGTGGGGGCCTTCACGAGCGCCGCCATCGAGTGGTTCCCGCAGATCGCCAAGGCCTTCCTCACCCAGTATCCCAAGATCGACCTGAAGCTGCTGTGCATCGACGACGAGGAAGAGCTGGTAGAGGCCACCTGGGAGGGTCGGGCCGACTGCGCCTTCTCCGTGGCCCCCGAGCGACGCTCCCTGGATGCGGTGCCCCTGCACACCGACCCCCTGCTCGTGGTGCTGCCGCCCGACCATCCCCTGGCCGGGGCCGACACCTTCCCCACTGAGGCCCTGGAAAGCGAGCCTTACGTCCAGCTCCAGGGCAACGCGCGGCCCTCGGAGATGGAAGCGCTCTTCGAAGCCAACGGTGTGACTCCCAACGTGCGGTTCACCGTGGATTCGGACTACGCCGTCATGTCCATGGTCAGCGCCGGCCTAGGCTTCTCCGTGCTGCCGAGCCTCATCCTTGCAAGACCCCTGTTCCCCTTGGCGGTGCTGCCGCCCGAGTGCCCTTGCGCCCGGGAGATCTACTTGGCCGTGCGCTCCTGGGACACCGCCTCAGCGGCCACCCGGGCCTTCGCGGAAGTGACGGAGCGCTGGGTGGCCGAGCGTTACGGAGCCTAGGCGGGGCGCCGCCTTCCGCAAGGCCGGCAAAAGAAAGGCCAGCATGACCAGCGCCCCGGCCCCGTCGCCTTTTGTCCCGCGAGCCCGGGCTTGTCGCTCCATGCAGAGATGGCGGCTCCCACCAAGCTCCGCCCAAGCCCTGCCCCGCCCAAGGATGATAGGCACGGTCAGAATTGCCCCTTGACGGATTCGGGGGCGCTGACCTATGATGCGGCGTGGGGATACCGCCTGAATTCTCAGACGGACAATGTTTGCAAAAGTGGAACCTCGGGGGCGAGGTTCATCTCTCGCTGCGCGCGAGAGCGGAATGCAAGCATTTGTTCAAAGGGCGGATGATATGAAAGACCATTCCTCGTTTCTCGATCTGGCACTGGACGATTCTGTGGGCTTCGACCCCTTGGGCGCTTTCGACGATGAGGTCGAAGAGGATGCCGAGGCGGTAACCGAAGGCTACCTGGGCACGCCCCACACCGACGAGCCGGCCCCCAAAGTGGACACGCGCCCGGCCGCCGAGCGCATCGCCGACCTGTTCCAGTCCATGGCCCCGCGACGCAAGACGCTCATGGGCATGCTGACCTTCTGCGCCACCCCCCAGACCGCCGACGCCCTGGACGCCGAGGTGAATCGCCTGCAGGCCGACAATTTCTCCGTGTACACCCCCGCGAGCCTGGCCAATCTGCTCGAGCGGGCCGGCGGCCTTACGCGCGTGACCGCCGACGGCGAGCCCTACCCCGAGGGCGATCCGGAGCCGGTGCTCGTGGAAGTGGACGGCGTGTCCTACTACGAGGCCGCCGAGGCCCCGGCCGTGCATTGGGTGGCCACCGCCGAGGGGATGGCCCATGCCGAGGCCGATGCGCCCCTGGCCCGTCTGACCGACTTGCTGAACGAGGATGCGCGCTACGCCACCATCTACGAGCGCATCCTGAACCTGACCGCCCAGGAGGGCGGCGCCACCATCCCGACCATCAACGATGCCGTGGACAACGACGAGCTGCTGAAGAGCCCGCGCCTGTACGCTCCCCACTTCGTCGACAAGCTGGAGCGCTGCGATGCCGTGGAATGGCGCGACAAGAGCTGGCGCATCACCGCGGTCGGCCAGGAGGGCCAGCGCCTGGTGGCCGATCTCGTGGCGGCCCAGGCCGCCGAGGCCAAAGCCGCCGGCGACGCGCCCGCAGCCGACGGCCAGTAGCCGCCCGGACTGCGGGACCGGACGGGCGCCATCGCGGCCCCGCACCCCCTGGAACCACTGGAATGGACGAGGTTTCCTCGCCTTCCCCGACACAGAGGAGATTCCCATGACCGATACCGTTACCACCGACCTTGCCGCCGAGGAGGCCGCCGACCTGGCAGCCCTGGCCGAGCTCACGACCCAGCGCTGTGCCGTCTACCGCCTGCTGGCCCGCCTGTACCGGGTGGAAGTGGACGAGGAGTTCCTGGCCGAGCTGAAGGCCATGCGCTTCCCGGCCGCCACGGGCAACACCGCCGTGGACACCGGCTACCGCACCATCGCCGCCTACCTGTCCGGGGCCGACGCCCACGCCATCACCGATCTGGCCGTCGACTACGTGCGCGCCTTCATCGGCCACGGCATCGACGCCTACTCCGCCGCCTATCCCTTCGAGTCGGTGTACACCTCCCCCAAGCGCCTCATGATGCAGGAGGCCCGCGACGAGGTGCTCGCCGTGTACCGCAGCGAGGGCCTCGACAAGCTGCCCACCTGGAAGGAATCCGAGGATCACCTGGCCCTGGAGCTGGAGTTCATGGCCGTGCTCGGCGACCGCATCGTGGCGGCGGCCGAGGCCGGCAACGAGGACGAGGCGGAGCGCCTGCTGGCCACCCAGCGCAACTTTTTGGAGGATCATCTGGCCAGCTGGGTGCCGCTCATGACCGCCGATTTGCGCCGCTTCGCCCAGTGCGGCCTGTACCGGGGCCTCGCGAGTCTCACCGACGGCTTCATCCAGGTGGAGCAGGAATTCTTCGATGAGATCTTCGGCGACGAGGCCGAAGCTGTCACCGACGCCGCCGGCGCGGAGGAAGCCGAGTAGGCGCGCCGGCACATGGGAGGCCGCCGAGGCACCCGGTGGCCGCGCACCGCCATCCCATCGGTCGACACCGACCGAGTACTGCAACCCCAAGGGCGAATGAGAGAGGAAGAGGAAACCATGGCTGAACTGGAGGAGAAGGTTCCCGACGCGGCCCAGCCGAAGAAGGAGCAGCGGCCCGTCATCACGCGCCGCGCCCTGTGCGTGGGGCTCGGGGGCACCGCGGCGCTTCTGGGGCTGGGGGCCGTGCGCTACGCCGGCAGCGCCCCGCTCGTGCGCCCGCCCGGAGGCCAGGACGAGGACGCCCTCGTGTCGGCCTGCATCCGCTGCGAGAAGTGCTACGAGGTGTGCCCCCGCGGCGTCATCGCCCCGGCCCATCTGGAAGACGGCATCCTGAACATGCGCACCCCCGTCATGGACTTCAGCGCGAACTGGTGCGACTGGTGCACCGAGGAGAACGGCGGCACCCCGCTGTGCGTGGCATCGTGCCCCACCGAGGCGCTGAAGACCGGATCCACCCCCGAGACCGGCATTTTGGGCCTGGCCGAGCTGAACCAGGACCTGTGCCTGGCCTACCGCCTCATCGGCTGCCGCTTCTGCTACGACGCCTGCGAGTACGAGGCCATGGCCCTGGACGAGAACAACCGCCCCTACGTGCTGAACGATGCGTGCAACGGCTGCGGCGCCTGCGAGAGCGTGTGCGCCTCGCTGCAGAACGGCTCCATCTCCGCCGGCGCCACCGAGCGCGCCATCGTCGTCCGTCCCCTCGAGGCTTAAGGAGGCCCGCGCGTGAATACCAAGCGACTCCGCACCATCATTCCCCTCGCCGTCATCGGCGTCATCGCCGTGGGCTTCGCCACCCATGTGGGCGTGGGCACCCTGTCGGCCATCGGCTGGCAAGACATCTCGCTGTTGTGCCCCTTGGGCGCGCTCATGACCATGATCGCCACCAAGACCATGATTCCCCGGGCGGTCGTATCCGTGGTCATCGCCATCGCCCTCATCCTGCTGTTGGCCCGCGCCTTCTGCGGCTGGATCTGCCCCGTGCCCGTGGTGTCGAAGATCCGCGGTGTCTTCTCGAAGAAGACCTCGAACACCGACATGACCGGCACCGGCGTGCTGCCTGCCAACGAGAATCCGCTGGTGAAGGCCACGGTGACCGTGAAGAGCACCGACGGGTCCGCCGAGGGAGCCGTCGAGGCCGTCCACGAGGCCGCACCGCTCACCGCCGAAGAGGAGCGTGCGCTTAAGGGCTGCGCCGGCGGCTGCTCCTCCTGCGCCGAGAAGCGGGCGAGGCTCGATTCCCGCCACGTTATCCTCGGCGGCTCGCTGGTATCGGCGGCCGTGTTCGGCTTCCCCGTGTTCTGCCTCATCTGCCCCATCGGGCTCACCTTCGCCACCATCGTGCTGGTCATGCGCCTGTTCGCCTTCGGCGACGTGGCCTGGGGCGTCATCCTCGTGCCGGCGCTCCTTGCGGCCGAAGTGGTGTTCTTCCGCAAGTGGTGCAGCACGTTCTGCCCCATCAGCGCGTTCATGAGCCTCTTGGGCAAGGCCAACCGCACCTTCGTGCCCACCGTCGATGACGCCAAGTGCCGCGAGAGCGCCCAGGGCGCCTCCTGCGAGGTGTGCGCCGCCGTGTGCCCCCAGGGCATCAACGTGCGCCATCCCGAAGCGGGCATGAGCTTCTCGGAGTGCACCAAGTGCCGCGCCTGCGTGGAAGCCTGCCCCACCCGGGCCATCACCATGCCGTTTTTGCCGAAGAAGGCCATGGCACCGGCGACCGTCGTCGTGGAAGACGAGGACACCGTGGCCGCTTCCTAGCCCCCTCGGCGGCCGACCTGCGCCTGGAGAGACGCCCCCTCCTGGCAGCCGGCTTCGCGCCCAGAGCAGGACGAGCCGGCTCCTCGACGGATCGCCCTGCTTCCGCAGGCCCGGCCGGCCGCCCTCCCCTTTCGGGAAAGACCGTTCGCGAGCGGTCTTTCCCGGGGAGCAAGCACCCCTGCTTCTTCCCCGGGAAAGACACGAAATGCGCGGAGATCCGCGCGTGCGAGAGAGAGGAAACCATGGCCATCGAACTTGCCCCCACCCCCCGCGCCATACTGGTCGAGGGAGCGACGGGCTGCGGAAAGACCACGTGGCTCATCGAGCACATCGCCACCCTGCTGGAGGCGGGTGCCGCGCCCCACGACGTGCTGGTGCTGGCCGCCACCCCCGATGCGGCCCGCACCCTAGAGCGGTGCCTGGGCGAAACCTGCGGCACGGCCGCCCGGGACATCACGGTCACCTGCCCGCGCTTCGTCGCCACCGACCTGCTGTCCTGCGAGGCCGGCCGGGCCTTCAGCGGACGGACCGGGCGCATCGCCACGCCGCTGGAGATGGGCTTCATCATGGAGGACATGAAGGTGAGCGGCCTGAAGAACCGTCGCCTCAAGGAGATGCTGAAGTTCTTCTACCGCAGCTGGACCGAGCTGGTGGAAGACGCCGACGGCAACGGCGACTGGCTCATCCCCGGCGAGGAGGCCGACGTGCACGCCCTGCTGAAGGCTGTGCTGGACGCCACGGGGGCCGTGCTGGAGCCGGAAGCCGCGGCCATGGCCGTGCGTTTCCTGCTGGCCGACGAGGCGACCCTGGCCGCCGCCGGCCGCCGCCACGTGGTCGTGGACGACTACCAGATGCTCTCCCGCGCCTCCCAGCACCTGGCGAACCTGCTGGCCCGCGACACCGTGGCCGTGGCCGCCGATGCCGCCGCCTGCACCGAGGTGTTCGACAGCTATCCCTACGCCGAGGGCATCGGCGAGTTCACCCAGGCCAATGGGGCTTGCGAGCGCATCACGCTCACGGAGAGCCACCGCTGTGCCGCCGCCGCGGTCGCCGCTGGCCGCCTGCGGGCCGAGGCCCTTCCCGACGAGGAGGTTCCCGCCGTTGACGAGGCGGCGGCCCGGGCTTCCTTCACGGCCCTGGCGACGGAGAGCCCCGCAGCCGAAATGGCGGCCGTGGCCGATGCCGTGGAAGCGGCCCTGGCTGCGGGCACCGCGCCCGGGGCCGTGCACGTGCTCGCCTTCCACCCGGCCTGGAGCCGGCAGATCGTCGGCGCCCTGCGAGAGCGCGGCATTGTCGCAAGCTCGCCCGTGGAGGGCCGCGTGGCCGTGGGCGACTACCGCGACCTGGATCGCTGCGCTGCGGCCCGACTGCTCACGGCCCTGGCCCTGGTCGCCGACCCGCGCGACGCCCTGGCCTGGCGCTGCTGGTGCGGCTTCGGCGACTACCTGGCCAACAGCGCCGCCTTCGCCGACCTGCGCACGGCCGCCACAGCCCAGGGCATGGGCCTTGCGGAGGCGAGCAGGGCGCGCCCCTTGCCATAGGCGGCGGCAATGCGGCCGGCCTTGAGGGCGACTCGCTCATCGCGGCCCTGGCCGCCGGCCTCGACCTGGACGAGGACGCCGCGGCGCGCGCCACGGCCCACGCCCGCCCCCTTACGGACCCCACCCCGGCCGAGA
>NZ_WAJS01000012.1 GCF_008831045.1 Adlercreutzia muris | reverse complement strand
CGCAGCGCCGAGGCCCTCTCGAAGGTGTGGTAGGATGCTCCCGTCGACGAATGCCCCGGCCGGCGCCCTCCAAGGGCAGGCTCCGGGGCCCTCTGGGAGCACCGCTCCGGATTCATGTAACTCACACGTCGCGTCTTGTGGCATCGACTCGTCATCGAAGCCTATGCAATACTTATGAAGGAAGTCCCAGTCGATGATTCCTCCTTCTTCCTCGTCCAGTCTCAGCATTTCGAAAATGACACCCAGCATAAATGCGGTATCTGTGCCCGGGAAGACGGGAACCCAATCTGCGTCAAACGCATTGGCGCTTGCGTTGCAGAAAGGGCCGACGCAAACGAAACGGGCACCTTTGTCCTTGGCGGCGCGTAGATTCCAGGCCGCAAATGCAATGGCTGACCATGCTGGATCTTGGGCGTACAAGACGATCGTCTGAGCATTTTCGATGATATCGAAGCGATCGTTCACCGTCCCCAAGCCACCGTAAGCAACTTCGGGAAGCCCCAGTTGGGCGAGATCCATAAGATAGCTTCCGAAAGACTGGGTGTCCCAGCTTGCGATATAGCCCCCGCAGGCATCAAGCACGGGCGTGCGGTCATTGCGCTGATCCCAAGGATAGAAAACTGCGCGCGGGCCGTAAGTGGTGTATACCTTCTTCAACTGGTCGGCGACGATATCGAGGGCTTCATCCCAACTGATGCGCTCCCACTCATCTTGGCCCCGTAGCTCTCCATGCGGATCGTCGGGACTCCAGTGCTTGCGCTTGACAGGATAGGTGAGCCTGTCGGGACCGAAATCGAGTTCTGCAGCGCACCTCCCACGAAGGCATCCGCGAAACTGAGGGTGCTCTAAGGAGTCCTCATGGCTAGAGTCTGTTTTGGTTCTTACCACTTTGCCATCTTTGACTAAGGCCATGTTGACGCATCCGCCCCCGCAACCTTTGTTACATTCCATGAACTTCCACTCGCCGTCGTTGAGCGATGTGTTGGCGAGACCGCCTTCGTAGGCGCCTTGCTGCGCATAGCTCGCTTCCTTGCCAGTGTCCACCTTTGCCTCGGGCGCGCATCCGGACGCCAGGCAAGCGCTAGCGGCAACGCCTGCAGCTACGAAGCTGCGTCGGTTGAGCGTCGGTGCAGACGTGGTGTTCTTTGCCACGGTTTCCTCCTTCTCCTCAAGGTCATCGACGCCGGCGAGTATAGGAACGGAAGGTGCCTAAGGGTATTGATAAGTTATAACAGGTATCTAAACAAATTATTACTTCCCTGTTCAAACCCTATTTCTTGCCCCCTCGCTAAACCGCTGTGCACTCACGGGAACCTTATCTGCCATGATAAACTATACGTTGTTGACAGAAGGGCGACAAAAGGGAGTGCCGTGCGGCGTTTCGAGACGATTCGCGCCAAATTCATCGTGCTTCTGGCGTCGGTTATCGTGGTGATGCTGGGAACCAACATGTTATGGCAGCACTATGCCAGCGAGCAGTCCACCGAGCGCGAGTTGCTCGACCAGGCGCGGGCACTGTCGTCAAACATGGATGCGGTATGGACGTTTATGACTCGCAATCAGGACCTCATCAACTACGATTCGGCGGGCAACTACGAATTCAAGGGGTTGCAGTGCTCCATCGCCGGACGATCCATCGGTGCGTTGTTCTCGCGGGTCACGGACTATGGCACGAGCTATGTGGCACTTTCGCCGCGCAACGACTATGACTACCCCGACGAGTTCGAAGCATCGGGTCTGAACGCTTTCGCGCAAAATGCTCAGGCAAACGAGTACTATGGCTACGACGAGATCGATGGACACAGCTACTTTCGCTATCTGCGTCGCATGAACATGGAAGAGACCTGCCTCGATTGCCATGGCGAGCCGGCCGGCGAGCTGGACATGACGGGCTATCCGCGTGAAGGGCTGCACGAGGGGGATCTCTACGGTGCCATCTCACTCGCCATTCCCGTAGATGCCTATCAGCAGGCGAGTCGCACGAGCATGATGCAGACGATTGCGCTCTCGGCACTTATGATCCTCGCGTGCATGGCGGTGATCTGGCTGGCCTTAAGTCGCCTTGTCACACGGCCCATCGACCGGGTGCGCAAGGGTATGGAACGCTTCGAGAAGGGGAACCTGGACACTCGTCTTGTTCTCGAGGATACCACGCGTGAGATGAAGCTGCTCACCCGAGGGTTCAACAGCATGGCCGATGAGCTGCAGGAGTCGCACGAATCGCTGGAAATGAAGGTGGAGGAGCGTACGAGTCGGCTGTCGGAGGCCAATGAGGAGCTGGCGGCTCAGCAGGCCAAGCTAGAAGAGGCCAACGGCCGCTTGGCTGACGAGAGCCAGTACAAAAGCGATTTCCTTGCCATGATGAGTCACGAACTGAAAACGCCCTTGGCGGCCTCTATGGCCTTCTCGCGCATTCTGAAGGAGCGCCAGGGCGAGCCAAGCGACGAGGACGCCCAGTTGTGGGCCGAGCTGGAAGCGAATAACCGCTCGCTCCTTGCGCTCATCGAGAGCATTCTGCAGATGGCCCGCATTGAAGCTGGCAAGGAGACGCTCAATCTGGAGCTGATCGATCTGGTGGATGTGTTGGGGCCGCTTCAAGCCACCATTGAGCCCTTGGCCAGTGACAAGGGCATTGTCCTGGAATGGGATATCGCCGACGACATGCCACTTTTGTTCGCCGACGGGGAGAAGTTGCGCCGGGTGTTCGAGAATCTGACCAGCAACGCCCTCAAGTTCACCGAGTCGGGTGGTCGCATCGCGGTGCGCTGCCAGAGTCTTGCTGCCCAGTCCGCCATCGAATTCCGCATCACCGATACCGGCATCGGCATCAGCGCGGCCGATGCGGCGCGCATCTTCGAGAAGTTCACCCAGGCTGACGGTTCCATCAGCCGCAGCTACGGCGGCAGCGGTCTGGGGCTTGCCATGTGCAAGGAGCTGGTGGAGATGCATGGGGGCACCATTGCTGTGGAAAGCGAGCCAGGGGCGGGAAGTACATTTACCGTGCGCATACCGGCGAACCTGCAGCCGCCTGTAGAGAAAGGGGAGTAGCCCGTGTGCAAGATCATGCTCATCGACGACGACCCAAGCTTGCAGCTGGCGTTGCGCCACATTGTGACCGACGAGGGCTATGCGTTCTGCGGAGCCACCGATGGTCGCCAGGGATTAGCGATGCTAGATGAGGAGCATCCCGATCTGCTGCTGCTCGACATCATGATGCCGAAGATGAACGGCTATGAGGTCTGTCAGGAAATGCGTGACCAGGGGCGGCGCATTCCGGTGATCTTCCTGTCTTCGAAAGGCGACATCGTCGACAAGGGCATGGGGTTCAAGGCCGGGGCTGACGACTACTTGGTGAAGCCCTTCGACAACGAGGAGCTGCTCATGCGCATTGAGGCGCACCTGCGCCGCTACAAGAGCGATTTGGCAGCGGCCCGCGCTCGGAAGGCGCTCCCCGTGATCCGAGCGGGAGATTTGGAGATTGATCTGGCCGGTCACGAAGTGCGCAAAAGGGGCGAGGTTGTTGAGCTGACGAACAAGGAGTTCCAGACCCTCGCCCTTCTGGCGAGTCATGCGGGCCAGGCGTTCACCCGCGAGCAGATCTACGAGCATTTGTGGGACGAGGACTGTGTGGTGGACGGTAATTCCATCACAGTCTTCATCCGCCGCATCCGCGAGAAGATCGAGGATAAGGCGAGCCAGCCGGCCTACGTGCTCACGGTTTGGGGCGTTGGCTACAAATTTGCCGCCGATTTTGGCTCCGCCCGATAACCGGCCAGCGCTACTGCATCAGCGGCAGCGCCCTCCGCTTCATTCCCGCTGACAAGCTAGAAGCCGAGGGCTACGGCTACCTGCGCAACATCATGCCCTAACGCACTGTGCAATACGTAGTCGAAACTGAATGAGATTGGGCGGCGCGAAGTGGCTCTGCGCTGTGTTTATGCGATCAACTCGGCGGGATACTTGAATGAGCGGAGGTAGAGCCCCTCAGGCGCGATGTCGATCTCCCCGTCAAGCCATTGCAACACCCCGTGGTCGATGGAGAACGACGAGAAAGTCTCCTGATTTCCCAAAGGCGCAAACGCCTCGAACTCAGTGAGCTCGGTGGCGTCAAGAAGGCGCGTCTCTCCTGTATTGAAGGTAACGAGCATACAGAGGTTGCCAACGTCGCGTGCGTCCGTGACCTTGAGGGTTGCGGTAGGCTGGCTTGCGCATACATAACCATCGGAAACAAACATGGGTAAACCTCTCTGCTTCTTACGCCAGTGGCGCAATTTTGTCGAAGGGCTTCTTCGCGACGGCAAGATTCCAGGCTCGGTAACACGACCTCTCTTCCGACCACTATCTCAACCGAGCTGGGAATTACCAAAATCCGAATTTGTTGCAACCAAAATCCGAGTCTTGGGCGCGAAGGGGTTGATTGTCGTTCTTGGGCGCAGGGGATTAGGCGCGGGGCCAATCCAGGGACCAATCGCTACTACCTGCTCATCTCCGCCTTCCACACTTCGGCGTAGTCGGCTAGCATGGCCGAGAGGCGCTGGCCGATGGCGATGTAATCGTCGGCATTAAGGTTCGCCAGCGACACGCGCACCGACCATTCCGGCGCGTCGAAGCCATGCCCGTCCACGAGCACGACGCCAGTGTCCTGGGCGAGCCGCACCACGATGTCCAGCGAGTCGTAGTTTTCCTTCAGCCACGCGAAGAAGTCGGCGCCGTACAAGCGTGTGGCCCAAATCCCCAGGTCGATCACCGAGTAGTAGCCGGCGCGCTCGGGGTCGGGCTCAAGCGTCCAGCCGAGGCTCTTCCACAGAAGGCCCAGGCGATGCTGCACGAGCTGCTGCATTCGCGTGCGGTACACGTCGCGGTCGTCCAGCAGGCAGTACAGCGCGAACAGCGACATCATCACCTGCTGGGGCGTCCCGAGCCCCGCCGTGCCGTTCAAGGCCACCAGGCGCGAGTCGGCCACCATGCGGTCGGTGAACTTCACCTTCTCGATATGGTCGGTCAGGCATGCGTAGCGGCTGACGAGCACCTTCTTCTTGTCCTCGGGCAGCTTCGCAATGAGGTCGTCGAAAACGTTATCTTGCGCGGTGGCGATGACAGCGAGACGCCAGCCGGTGGCGCCGAAGTACTTTGAGAACGAGTACACGCAGGCGGTGTTGTAGGGCAAATCGGCCAGAAGCGACCGGTAGTGGGGCACGAAGGTGCCGTAGACGTCGTCGCTGATGATGATGAGGTCGGGCCGCTCGTTCTTCACGAGGCTGACGAGCTTGGCCCGCGAGGTATCGTCCAAGGCTACCGACGGCGGGTTCGACGGGTTCACGAGGCACAGCAGCTTGATGGACGGGTCGCGCAGCTTTTCCAGCTCGCTGTCGGGGTACTGCCAGGTGTGCAGCCCATCCGCATCGATAGTGTTCGCCTGGATATAGGTGACGTCCAGGTCGTAGTCGTTCAGCGTGGGGATGTTCAGGTACGGCGTGAAGATGGGGGTCATGAGCGCGATGCGGTCGCCGGGATTCACGAGGAAGTTGCACTTCAGGCTGTAGAACAGATAGCACATGGCCGCCGTACCGCCCTCGGTGGCGAACAGATCGTAAGGGGTCGCGGGCGCGCGGCTGTCGTCCATGGCCTTCACCAGGTAGCGGTTGACGATCTCTTGGGTGTAGCGCAGGATGCGATCGGGCATGGGGTACTCGTCTCCGACGATGCCGCCGGTCCACTCGTGCACGAGTTCGTCGCCGGCCAGGCCCTCAGCGTCCAGGTAATCCCAGGCGCGCTTGAGGAATTGCGCCGGCTTCTCGCGCCCGTGCTCGTCAAGGAAGGCGAGGAAACGCGCGGCGGCGCCCTCGGCGGCGGGCATGCCCGCCAGGTCGAAGTCCGGCTCGTCCATGGTGCGGCGCGCCTCTTCCATGGCAAAGGCGCCCAGCAGGAAGAAGGCCTCGCGGGGCAGGGTGGTTATCCAGTTCGGGTTGCCGCGCCCGGCGTTCAGCAGGGTGCGCGTGGTGCCTTCATCGCCCTTCTTAGCCATCTTCACCAGAAGGTTCTTCACCTCGAAGGGCGACATGGCGCCGAGCGATTCCTCGAAGGAGCGATCGTCGTTGGCCTTGATGCCGGCCTCGATGGCGGCGGGGGAGTCGGTGGCAGCGGTGCCGGCACCGTGGGAAGTCGAAGGGGTGGCAGTGCTCATGGGGCGTCCTTTCTCGTGGTAGCCCCATTGTGCCGCGCGCGAACGCCGATGTTCCTCGCGCGCCGCCACCTGTAAGGAAAGTGAGAACCTCGAAGGTTCGTTTTGGCACCGCTGTTTACCTTGCGCGCAGCCGCTCGTTCAGCCGCACGCAGTCGGTTACTTCCACAGAAGCGAGGCGCTCTCGTCGCGCTCGAGGCATAAATCGCGCAGCTGCTCCAATTCCTCCTTGTAGTCGGCGGGATTATCCGACTCGTCGCGGTAATCGAGCTCTTCCAGCACTTCCACCTGGAAGTTCTCCTCACCGTAGCGCCGCCAAAGCTCCAGCAGATACCGGTTGGGATGGTAATCCGAGTTCAACTTGAACGTGATGCCGTTGGTGTCGCCGGGGATGTTGCGCGATGCCAGAAGGAAGCTCTCTCCCGTAGGCACGCAGCGAAACGACAGCACGCCCATAGGCGGCCGACTGGTGCGATACGCTTCTTTCAGTTCGCGTTTGCGCTGGTTGTTCATCGATGCCTCCTGTCCGTTGAAATTTAGTGATCGAGAGTGCGCGCGAATAGGCGAGAATGCAGAGCATCATAAGCGGCAGCAAGCAAAAATAACTTCACAAGGAGGATGCAGCGGTGGGACTGATGGATTTTCTGAAACCGGCCGATATCAACGCCGGCGTGGAGGAGTTCCGCGCGACGCCGGGCGCGCGGCTGATCGACGTGCGCACGCCGGGGGAATACGCTGGCGGCCATATTCCCGGTGCGGCGAACGTGCCGCTGCAGCAGATCAGCGCCATCGTGAGCGAGGTGCCCGACAAGAGCACGCCGCTGTTCGTGTACTGCATGAGCGGGGCGCGCAGCCAGCAGGCGGTCGGCGCCCTCAAGCAGATGGGCTACACCGACGCGCGCAACATCGGCGGCATCGGCAGCTGGCGCGGAGACGTAGAACGCTAGGGCCATCGCTCGGCTTACGGCCCCCACAGGAGAGGACCGCGACGGTTACAGCGAAGCTTCGAAGTTGGCCGCAACCTCGCCAGGCGAGTGTGTCTCAGCGAAAATAGGCGGTGCGAGAAAGGATGCCCCATGCGCCCCTATGAGGAACTAATCGTCGACATTCCGAACTATCCGAAGCCCGGGGTCGTGTTCAAAGACCTCACGCCGGCCTTCGCCGCCGCCGACGCCTTCGCCGCCATGGTAGACGATCTGGCGGCCCATTTCGCCGATCGCGTCATTACCAAGGTGGTGGGCGCCGAGGCCCGCGGGTTCATCGTGGGCGCGGCCGTGGCGCTGCGCCTGGGGGCCGGGTTCGTGCCCTGCCGCAAGCCGGGTAAGCTCCCGCGTACGACGTTGCGCGAGTCCTATGTGCTGGAGTACGGCACCGATGCGCTGGAGATTCACGCCGATGCGCTGACGCCCGACGACGTGGTGCTCATTGTGGACGATCTGGTGGCCACGGGCGGCACCACGACGGCCATGGTGCGTCTCGTTCGCGCAAGCGGCGCCCGCCTCGTCGGCTTCGGGTTTGTCGTGGAGCTCGCCTTCCTCGACCCTCGCGCCGTTATCGCCGCCGAGACCGACGCCGAGGTATTCTCGCTCGTTGCCGTTGATTAGACAGCTAGGGTGCGGCCTCCGGAGGTAGCTACGGCGCAGCGTCTGGCAGATGATAGGAAGAGCGAGAGAGCCGCTCTTCCTATCCCAAAAATAACAGGTTCATCAGCACGTTGAGGGCGAGCAGTCCTACGATGATGAGCGCGAACAGGCCGATGCGGCGGGTGTCGCCCACCGCGAGACCGGTTTTCGGGTCGATCGGGTGCGCCGAGGGGTTCTCCTTCGCCAGGCCGCCGTAGATCTTCTTGAAGATGATGTAAGCCACCACGCCCGAGGCGAGGAACGCCACGGTGGCGAAGAAGTTCGCCACGGGGTTCAGGCACAGGGTGAAGGTAGCGATACCGAAGGCCAAAGCCGAGTACAGGCGCACGCCCATCTTCCCGCCGCCGATGACGTACATGTCGGCCGGACGGCTTTCCACTGGGTACATCTTGCGCAGGCGCATCACGATGAAGCCGAGGAACATGTAGCGGGCCAAGATGAAGATGATGTTCATCTCGATGATGGTGGTGAAGTCGAACTGCGAGAAGACAAGCGACGAGGCGGCGATGGTGAGCACGCCCACGTAGGGGCTGCGGCCGGCCTTGTCCACCTTGCGGATGAATTTGGGGAACAGGTTGTCCTCCGACAGCACCCAGAAGCTGCGGGAGCCGCTGGCCAGGTAGGTGTTGTAGATGGTGCACTGGCTCATGATGGCGATGACGAGGAACAGCACCACGCCGGAGTGGCCGAGCACCATGGAGAAGATGGTGCCGTAGCCGAGCACGTCGGCCGAGAAGCCGCCGTCGATGCCCCATTGCGTCCACGAGCCGGCCGGGTAGGCGGCCAGGCAGGCCAAGGTGGGCAGGATGTAGGACAGGGCAATGAGCGGCAGGGCGATGCGGAAGCCCTTGGCCACGTTGCGGGAGTCCTCGTATTCTCCGGACATGGCGGCGATGCACTCGTAGCCGCAGTACATCCAGATGCCGATGCTGAGGGATTCCACCAAACACCCCATGGGGGCCTCGGGGGTGGCGAAGATGGGGTCGAAGGGGTTGGTCTGCCAGTTGATGAGGCCGAAGACCACGGCCATGCCGAACACGATGAGGATGAGCACCGAGAAGAAGGTGCTGATGCGCTCCACCTCGATGAGCCCCACGAGGTTGACCACGGTGAAGCAGCCCACCACGAGCAGCTTCACCACGAAGGTGCCCTCGGCATCGAGGGACAGCAGCTGGGAGGTGTAGCCGCCCACCATGGCGATGTAGGCGCCCGAGGAAATGTAGGTGTCCATGGAGGTCCACCAGCCGGCCTGGAAGCCCCAGAACTCGCCGAAGGTCTCCTTGGCCCAGGCGTAGATGCCGCCCTCCCGGGGCAGGATGGCATTGGCCTCGGCCACCAGTCGGCTGATGGGGCGCGCCCACACGAAGGGCAGCACCATGAGGATGATGAGGGTGAGGCCCGGACCGGCGGCGGGGATGATCTCCTCGATGCCGAAGGCGCCGGCCGACACCAGACAGAACAGCATGAAGGCGATGCCGATGGCGCTGATATTGGTCTTCCGCAGATTGCCGATGGACCCGGCAGGCGGGGTCGGCGGGAAGAGATCCTGTTCTCCGGCAGGAAGCGAGTTGTTGGCGGCCAAGCGCGAACCACCCCCTTGAAGGTTCGGCAATAGATGCGGATTGCAGTGTAGTTCATTCCCCGCGGGCCCGTGGGCGCAGGGCCGCGGGGGCGGCAAGCGGATGAGACGCGGCGGTTGGGGCCAGCGGAGCCGAGGCAACGGCTGACAGGAAGCCAAGAGCGCGGATGGCATGCGCCGCCGCGGACGGTTCCCGTTGGGCGGCGATGGCGAGGGCGCGGACGGTTTTTTCCTAGGGAATGGTGACGAACATGGTGTCGTTAATGATGCAGGCATCGCCGTCGGCGAGCTTCTCGCGCTTGAGGGGCAGCCCATCGTTGCCGAGGAAGCCCTCGTAGAAGAGATCTTCGCCGGCGAAGAGGTAGTCCACGTCGATGTCCTCGATGCGACGGCCAAGCAGGATGCTGCGGAAGTCCAGGGCGAGGAAGGCCCCAATGAGGCCCTCGGCCTCGGCCAGCGCCTCGGGGGCGAAAGCGCCGAAGGGGAAGGGGTCGCCGCCGGGTTGGCCGGCCCGCAGCAGGTACAGCTCGTCGGCGGTGCAGGCGTAATCGAGGCGCAGGGTGCTGTCGGCGGGAAAACCGAGGGCCCGGCGCACGGCCATTTCGGTGACAGAAGGGTTATCCGGGTGCAGGACAAGGGTGCCGAAGTAGACGGCGAGACTGAAGCTGAGCTCGCCGGTGGAGGGGTCCTCGCCGGTCCAGGCGGCCGCGGACACGCGATTGCCCACGCGGTCGAACAGGAGTTGCACCTGGGCGCACTCCGGCGGTACGACGAAATAGGGGCGATTGAAGATGTCGTTGTAGCTCATGGTGTCCTCCCGGGGGCGAGGGCTCGCGACCGCAGGGCGACGGCGCCCGGCGGGCGGGCGGGGTGCTCGGCGTGTTTCTCTGATGTTTCTACCATAGCGCAGCGCGGCGACGAAAGAAATAGTCGCAATAGTCCCATTTTCGGAATTTCGGACCGATTCGGGAAAAAGAACGGCCCCGCCGGCGTCGACGGGGCCGCAAAAAGGATCGGGGATTGTGCTGGGCCGCGACGCCAGATCGCCGGGGGCGAGCGGTGCCGCAGGCGGCCCGGTGACCCCGGCGATGGCGGTCGCCAGGTCCGTCCGGCCTTCCCTGCCTACTCGTCCTCGGGGATGAGGCCGGCCTCGTAGGCCGCCTGGAGACGGCGCAGGTCGCCGATGCGCTGGCGGATGGCCGCACCCTCGTCGGTGTCGGCCACGGTGCGCGGGGCGTCGTAGCGCTCGAGCACGCGGCGCGCGCCAATGATGTCGGCATTCTCCTGAATGGCCGCCTCGCGCGAGGTCAGCGGCTCGTTCGCGTCCAGGAACAGGCCCTCGGCGTTCGATACCAGGGTGTAGCCGGCCAGACCCGTGGTCTTCTGATAGGCGCTCGAGAAGCCGCCGTCGATGGTGAGCACGCGCCCCGCGGCCTTCACCGGGTCCTCGCCGTCTTTCGCCTTCACCGGCACGTGTCCGCAGATGATGCGCGAGGTAGCCGGATCCATGCCGAAGTCGCGGAAGATGCCGTCTACCACCGCGGGGTCGTCCAGCAGCGTGTAGAAGGGGTTCTTCACCTCCTTGCGGGCGGCCTTGTCGGCGATGAGGTACAGCTCGAAGGTGGCCATCTTGCTCTTGGCGAACAGGGGCGAGCCGGGGCCGAGCCACAGGTACCACAGCATGGCCAGGCCGCGCTCGCGTTCCTCCTCGTCGGCGGCGAGGAAGGCCGCGCGCACCGAGGCGTCCACCATGTCGTAGAGGGCCCGTCCCCGGTAGGTTTCGCCGAACAGGGTGACTTCCAGCAGCGACCCGTCGGGAGCCAGGGGCACGCAGGCGTGCAGCAGCAGGTTGCCGTTCTCGATCTTGTACAGGCTGCCGTGGTCGAGGAAGAAGGCCATGTGGCGCTGGAGGCGCTCGCAACGGGTGAAGGCGGCGCAGAGCTGCTCGATGACGGCCGCCTCTCCCTCGGTCAGGCGGTAGGGGTCGTTCCAGTCCACCGTGGGGAAGGCGGTGTCGGTCAGTGTGTATTCCACGCCGTCCACTACCACGGTGCCGCGCTCGCGGTCAATGCGATGCAGCAGGTTGCGGTCGTCCAGGCCGAAGGAGGGGTTTGCGGCGATGAGGGCCGCCTCCACCTTGAACTGGATGACGGCCATGGCCTTCTGGATCTTCTCGGTCAGCGCGGTCTCGGCGGCCGAGAGGCCGGGGTTACCCTTGAGGGCGAAGGCGACGCAGGGGTCGTCGGCGTAGGCCTTGGCGGCGAAGCTGGCCAGGGGGCGCAGGTTGATGCCGTAGGCGTCCTCCAGGATGGACAGGTTGCCGTAGCGGGCGCAGATGCGCACCACGTTGGCCACGCTGCCGGGGCTGCCGGCGGCCGCGCCCATCCACAGGATGTCGTGGTTGCCCCACTGCACGTCCACGGCGGGGTAGTCCAAAAGTTCGTCCATGATGAGGTGGGGCGCCGGGCCGCGGTCGTATACGTCGCCGATGAGGTGCAGCTGGTCCACCACGAGGTGCCGGGTCAGCTCGGCCAGGGTGATGGCCAGGTTGACGCCGTAGCCGCCCTCGATGGCGGCCTCGATGAGGGCCGCGGCGGTGCCGGCCTTGGCGGTCACGCCCTGGGCGGCCAAAAGCGCAGCGGCCACGGCGCCGAAGTCGGCGGGAATGAGGGCGTCCACCTCGGCCAGGCCGTGGCGGCTGGCGGCAGCATGGGCCAGGGCCGCCAGTCGGCTCAGGGTAGCGGCGAGCCAGGCATCGGCGGCCTCGTCGCTGGCGGCACGGCCGAGAACCCCGAGGGCCTTCTCTTCCGGATAGGCCACTACGGCGGCCAGCTCGGCGGCTTCCCCGGCGGTCAGCCCAGCGCCGAAAGTGTCGGCGATGAGGGTGCGCACGGCGCCCGATCCGTTGCGCAGCAGGTGGGAGAAGGCGTTGTACTCGCCGTGGATGTCCGAAGCGAACAGCTCCGTGCCCCGGGGCAGGGCCAGCACCCCTTCCAGCATCGCCGCCGCTTCGGCTGCCTCGCTGGCCGTCGGGTACAGCTCTGAGAGAGCTTCTAGGTAAGTCGTTTCAAGCGCGTCCATAGATCATCCTCCTTGTTGGACCGCAGAGATTCCGTGACCCCATTGTATCCGACCCCGCTCGACCGCCGTCCCTCCCCGCAGAAACTGCGGAGACGGAGCGGGCTTCCCGTTCGCGCAACGGGAGGGCGCGGAGCACTCTCGCGAAGGTGCTCCCATGGGAGAGCCGCCGGCTCGCGTTCTCCGGTGCCGGGGGATGGTGGCTTATGGTGATGTGGGGGGGGCGGTGGCGGTGGCGGCGCACGGCTCCGAGGAGGGAACTCTAATACTTTTCCCAGAGGCGCAGCTCCAGGTAGGAGGCGGTGACGCAGGCAATGAAGCCGATAATGATGAGGGCAAAGACGACGTTGGCGGCTTTGGGGTTCAAGAGCGAGAAACCCTCGCAGACGAGCGGGAAGATGATCCAGACGTAGATCATGGTGGCCAGGCCGATGAAGAAGTCGTTCACGAGCCAGGCCTGGCCGAACACGTTGCCCGGCAGTTGGGAGTTGTCCCAGAAGGGGTACTCGCCGGTGGCCGGGTCGGGTTGGTTGATGAGCCAGCCCATGACTAGTTCCAGCACCATGGCGATGACGATGGCCAGAACGAGGGATTCCAGGAACGCGCCCCAAAGCGTCTTGCGATGCAGGATCAGCCGCTCCTTCAAGGGTTCGATGAGCAAGGTCATGAACACGGCGCCGAAGCCGTAGACCCAGTAAGGGTGGTACCACGGGTCGGTCCACACGGCGTAGTCGTCGGCTACGATGCCAAAGCATTGGTCCATCAACCAGCAGTAGGGCATTTCCAGCCAATGGCCCAGGATGCAGCACAGGCAGAAGCACACGATGAGAACGCGCCAGAACTCCCAGGTGCGGGGCGCAAAGTAGCCGATCTCATCGTGCTCGGTCAGTTTTCTCATGTTCGGGAATGCCATGATGCTTCCTCGCTCGGACGTCCGTTGGCTCTAGGGTACTCCCGACTGCCGTCCATCGGCGGTGGCATCTCTCAGCTTTTGACTCACCGTTGCCCGCCCGTTGCCGAATGCGGCGAGGGGACATGCAGCGCCATGCGCTAGCGGCTGGTCGCGAGACCGAGTGAGGGATCGGGTGCGGAATCGGGTGTGCGGCCGGGCGCGGCGCTGCGGGCGAGACCGAATGCAGCGCCGTGGATGAGACGGGCACGAGATCAGACGCGGCGCCGCGGGCGAGACCGGATGCAGCGCCGTGGATGAGGTGGGAAGACCGGGCGCGAGGCTGCGGGCGAGACGGGTCGCGAGACCGAGCACGGCGCCGCGGGCGAGACGGGTGTGAGCGGAGCTGTGTTTCTGAAATCGCACTTTCTGCGCAGTAAACTCCGCGAAGTAGACATGCGGAGGGGGCAAGAGGCCCGGTGCGCAGGTTTCCGCTTAATGCGAAAGATGCTGACCAGGCGTTTTCTTCCACGTCGCTTCACGATTTCTCGTAGCGTCGAAAAGCGACATCTATCTCGCGGCGTTTCCTGCACAAAATCCGCGGGTTTGGGCGCACGGGGTGTTTTCGGTCGCGGGATCCGTCAAATCGTGGTACCCTGCGAAACGAAGCTAAGCGCGCCGTGACTGACGGGCAAGCGTGGAAGACCACGGGGGAGCAGCGCGCGATTTCCGCCGACCGTCTGGGCAAGCCGACCTGCGCATTCGCGTGGCGTTGGTTTGCCCTTTTTCATGGGCGGAATGCGGGGAAGTGCCGCAGGGGAATGCGGGCCGTTGCAGGGGCCGTGCGCTTGCGGTCAGGTCAGAGAGAAAGGGAAGTCCGTGCAAGATCTCGTCGAACTGCTGAAGAACAACCCCTACCCGGGCCGCGGCATCGTGGTGGGGAAGGACACCGTGTACTACTTCATCATGGGCCGAAGCCTTAACAGCCGCAACCGCATCTTCGCCATCGAGCCCGACGGCATCCGCACCGAGGCCCACGACCCAGCGCTTTTGGAGGATCCGAGCCTTATCATCTACCATCCGGTGCGCACCATGGGCGAGGCGCTCGTGGTGACCAACGGCGACCAGACCGACACTATCGTGGAGGCGGGCGACTTCCGCGCCGGCTGCATGGCCCGCGAATATGAGCCCGATGCGCCGAACTTCACCCCGCGCATCTCGGCCATCGTGAACCCCGACGGCACCTTCGAGCTGTCCATCCTGAAGCACGGGGCCGACGACCGCTGCATTCGCGAGTTCTTCACCTACGAGGGCGTCGACGAGGGCTGCGGCTACTTCATCAGCACCTACCAGGGCGACGGCAACCCGCTGCCCACTTTCGCCGGCGAGCCCATTCCCGTTGCGCTGCCCACCGCCGACGAGCTGTGGGGCGCGCTCAACGACGAGAACAAGGTGAGTCTGTACGCCAACGTGAACGGCGAGGTCACCCTCTACAACAAGAATCTCGGGGACTAGCCAGGTAGTCGGGCGAGGAACACCCCTGCTCCTCGCCCGACCGACTGGAATTGAGCGCAGAGGGGCGCGGGGTGGTGCTCACCAAGCGA
The DNA here is from genome assembly GCF_008831045.1 of Adlercreutzia muris. Taxonomy (GTDB): domain Bacteria; phylum Actinomycetota; class Coriobacteriia; order Coriobacteriales; family Eggerthellaceae; genus Adlercreutzia; species Adlercreutzia muris. Next base: position 68,971 of record NZ_WAJS01000012.1, on the reverse strand, counting down.
GTTCCGCAGCGAACGAAACAGTCCAGTGGACTGTTTCGCCGAGCAAGGACTGTTTGAGCGACTGAGCATTACCCCGCGGCCCGACCCCGATGACTTACGACAACGAAGGAGAATCATGAACGAACTGGAACTGAAGTACGGTTGCAATCCGAACCAGAAGCCCTCGCGCATCTATATGAAGGACGGCAGCGACCTGCCCATTCAGGTGCTGAACGGCAAGCCCGGCTACATCAACTTCCTCGACGCCTTCAATTCCTGGCAGCTCGTGCGTGAGCTGAAGGAGGCCACGGGGCTGCCTGCCGCGGCGTCCTTCAAGCATGTGTCGCCGGCCGGTGCTGCGGTGGGCCATCCGCTGACCGACACCGACCGCGCCATGTACTTCGTGGAAGAGGAGGGCGAGCTGTCGCCCATCGCCTGCGCCTACATCCGCGCCCGCGGAGCCGATCGTTTGTGCTCCTACGGCGACTGGGCCGCGCTGTCCGATGTGTGCGACGCCGACGTGGCCCGTTACCTGGCGAAGGAGGTGTCCGACGGCATCATCGCGCCGGGCTATACCGACGAGGCGCTCGAGATTCTGAAGACCAAGCGCAAGGGCTCCTTCAACGTGGTGCAGATCGATCCCGCCTACGTGCCGGCCGAGACGGAGCTGAAGGACGTGTTCGGCATCACCTTCGAGCAGGGCCACAACAACTTCGAGATCAACGAGGCGCTGCTGGAGAACGTGGTGACCGAGAACAAGGAGATTCCCGAGGCGGCCAAGATCGACATGATCGTGGCCCTCATTACGCTGAAGTACACCCAGTCCAACTCTGTGTGCTATGTGAAGGACGGCCAGGCCATCGGCGTGGGCGCCGGCCAGCAGAGTCGCATCCACTGCACGCGCCTGGCGGGCAACAAGGCCGACAACTGGTGGCTGCGCCAGCACCCGCGCGTGCTGGGGCTGCCGTTTGTGGAGGGCATCCGCCGCCCCGACCGCGACAACGCCATCGACGTGTACATCTCCGACGAGTGGGAGGACGTGCTGGCCGATGGCGAGTGGCAGCGCGTGTTCACCAAGCGTCCCGAACCGCTCACCCGCGAGGAGAAGAAGGCCTGGATCGCCGAGATGAGCGGCGTGACCGTGGGGTCGGACGCCTTCTTCCCCTTCGGCGACAACGTGGAGCGCGCCCGTAAGTCCGGCGTGGAATATATCGCCGAGCCTGGCGGCTCCATTCGCGACGACAATGTCATCGAGGTGGCGAACAAGTACGGCATCGCCATGGCCTTCACCGGTATGCGCCTGTTCCACCACTAGGATTAAAGCGATTCGACGGGTTAATGACCTTCCTTCGGGGAGGTCATTTCTTTTGCTACACTGCCAGCAGGCGGAGTGTCCGCCCAGTCGGCGGGAAGGGAGGTCGGTATGCGGGTAATAGGCCGGGAAGATCAGGAGCAGCGCGAGCGCGCGATGTTGGCGGAAGATGCGGCGCTGGCCGCCGAGTCGGAGGGACGCGACCGCTCGACGGCGCCCGATGCGTTGCGTACCGATTACCAGCGCGACCGCGACAAGATTCTGCACTCGAAGTCGTTTCGGCGGCTCTCCCACAAGACCCAGGTGTTCCTCGCCTCGGAGGGCGACCACTTCCGCACGCGGCTCACCCACACCTTGGAAGTGGCGCAGATCGCGCGCACCATCACGCGGGCACTCGGGTTGAACGAGGACCTCACCGAGGCCATCTCCCTCGGTCACGACTTGGGCCACACCCCCTTTGGACACACGGGCGAGGCGGCCCTTGCCGGGGCGCTCGCACGCCATAGGGGCATCGACCCGGCAAGCCCGCAGGCGGCGCGTCTGTACCGCCACAACGAGCAGTCGGTACGGGTGGTGGAGCGCATCGAGAACGGCGGCGCGGGACTGAACCTCACCGCGGAAGTGCGCGACGGCATCCTGAACCACACGGGGAACTTGCGCGCCGAGACCTTGGAGGGGCGCATCGTGGCCACGGCCGACCGCATCGCCTACGTGAACCACGACATCGACGATGCCATCCGCGCGGGCATCCTGCGCGAGGCCGACCTGCCCGAGGCGACTCACCGCGTGCTCGGCGCCGACCACTCGGCCCGCATCGAGACGCTCGTGCGCGACATGGTGGAAACGTCGGCTGCCGGGGGCGACATTCGCATGAGCCCGGCGGTGTGGGACGCCATGATGGAGCTGCGGGCCTTCCTGTTCGCCAACGTGTACACCGCCCCTCCCGTGATGGCCGAGGTGGAGAAGGCGACGCATCTCATCGCCGATCTGTTCGACTACTACGCCGCGCACATCGATGAGGTGCCGGCCGATTACCGCGCCATCTCCGACGGCGACGATTTGCGCGCGGTGACCGACTACATCGCCGGCATGACCGACCGCTTCGCCACAAGCACCTATCAGCGCCTGTTCATTCCCCACGCGCTGTCGTACTAGGGATGGGCGGCTATCGGTGCGAGCGGCCGTCTTTCAGGCGGCAGAGCTCGTAGGGGCGGCCCACGGCGCCGAAGCGGCAGGCGCGGAAGCACATGCCGCAGTGCCGGCAGCGCTCCTGGTCGATGGAGGGCACCCCGTTAGCGGCGGTGGCGAGGGCGCCGTGGGGGCAGATGCGCTGGCAGGCTCCGCAGCGGCAGCAGAGGCGCTTGTCGATGGCGTAGTAGGTCTGGCGCATGGCGGCTCCGATTCCTGCGGTGGTTAGGGCCGTATTTCGGGAGCGCCCGGGCCGCGGCCGTCGTCGGGGTTGTTGGGGCCGTCGGGGCTGTCGGTGCCGGCAGGGTAGTCGGAGCCGGCAGGTCCGCGGGGAATGCTGGGTTTGGCGCGCTGCTTCCAGAGCGCATCCATCAGGCGAGCGGCGGCAAGGCCGGCCAGGGTGCCCACGATGGCGCCGGCGAGCACGTCGGTGGGGTAGTGCACGTAGCAGTACATGCGCGAAAGCCCCATGAGCACGGCGGCCACGGTGACGCCGACGACGAGTCCTGCGGGCGCGGTGGGCCTGCGCGCGAACCAGAGGGCTGCCGCAGCGGCGAAAGCGGCCGTGGTGTGGCCCGAGGGGAACGACGAGCCGCTCGGCCGCGGCACGATCATGGCCACGGCGGCGTTCACGTCGCAGGGGCGCGGCCGCATGAGCAGGGGCTTGATGGTGAGGTTCGTCATCACCGCGCCGAGCGCCACGGCCACGAGCACGCCTGCGCCGGCCTTGCGGGTGCGGCGGAAGCACAGCAGCACGAGGCCGAGGAGAATCCACAGCTCGCCGTGGTTGCTCGTGCTGGTGAAGACCGCCACAAGCGGATCGAGCACGGGGTTGTGCCACGCTTGCATGGCATTCAGTATGGCCAGTTCGTTCACGGGTCTCCCTTCGTTCCCCTACAGCCTACCCGAGAGCGCCCCCGAGGGCAACTCCCGGTGCGGGCGGCGCCATCGCCGCATTGGGCGGCACGCTGGCTCTAGCCGGCTGCGCGCCGATGTCCCATGAGGAGGCGCAGGAGAAACGCAAGGCCGACGCGGCCGGGGGCGCCTCGGCCGGGATGGCGACCACGTCCATCGGCGAGGGGATGGGCAAGCACGGCACGTTCACCGTGGAGGTGTCCGCTAACGACGGTGGCATTTCCTGGAAGCACGACCTCATGCAGTTCGGCGGCCATAACATCAAGCGCTCTATCATCCCCATCACCCATTCTGGCTCCGAGATGACCACGAAGCTGACCGACCGCGCGAAGGCCATCGACGCCATCACGCTCATCGACAACACCCAGGCCACCGAGCTCGTTACCGACAGCACCGGTAAGGTCGTCGGCGTGAAAGTGAAAAACCCCGTCACCGGCGAGGAGGCCGAGGTGAAGTGCAAGGCCGTGGTGCTCGCCACCGGCGGCTTCGGCTCGAACGTCGATATGCGCGTGAAGTACAACTTCGAGATGGACGACAAGATCCTCTCCACCGACTCGGTGGCCGCCCAGGGCGACGGCATCGTCATGGCCGAGAAGATCGGCGCCGGCACCATCGATATGGAGTACATCCAGACCTACCCGGTGTGCGACCCCGAGACTGGCGCGCTTCTGTACGTGGGCGACGTGCGCCTGGAGAACTACGGCGTCCTCGTGAACAAGGAGGGCGACCGCTTCGTGCAGGAACTCGACCGCCGCGGCGTCATCGTGAAGGCCGACACGCTCGACGAGGTGGCCCAGGCCCAGGGCGTGGATGCTGAGGAGCTGAAGAAGACCGTGGATGCGTGGAACCGGTACTGCGCCGACGGCAAGGACCCCGACTTCGGCTACAGCGTCGAGATGAACACTATCGAGGAGGGCCCCTACTACCTCATGGCCTGCAAGCCCGCCGTGCACTACGCCATGGGCGGCCTGCACATCACGCCTAAGGCCGAGGTGCTCACTGTGGACGCGCAGGTCATTCCCGGCCTGTACGCCGCTGGCGAGGTGGCCGGCCACAAGATGGGCACGAACCGCCTCGGCTCCTGCTCTATGACCGATATCTACACCTTCGGCCGCATCGCCGGCAAGAACGCCGCGAGCTACGCGAAGTAGGCGTTCTCGGTAAAAGATCGGTAACTAAGTTGGCGGGGCGCCCTTCTCGGGACGCCCCGCTTTGGCCTATGCGCTATAGTGGGACGCGCTTACCCGGTGGGGCTGCCCCATGTTCAGGAACGCGGGACAGCCCCACCGGTAAGCGCGCCCCCCGTTCGGGCGCCCCGTTTCGTTTCGGGCGGGTGGCGGCCCGCTTGCGAGGCTCGTTTTTGGGAAAGGAAGGTGCGCGGTGGAAAACCCCGCTCTGATCGGCGTACTCGTGGCCTTGGTGGTGCCGTTTCTGGGGAACACTCTGGGCGCGGCGCTCGTGTTCCTCATGCGCCACGGCATGTCCGAACGGTTCACGAAGGCACTTCTGGGCTTCGCGGCCGGCGTGATGATCGCCGCCAGCGTGTGGAGCCTCATCACCCCCGCCCTCGAGGCGTCCGAGGGAGGTCCGGTGCCCGCATGGCTGCCCGCGGCCGTGGGCTTTCTCGGCGGCATGCTCCTGCTTTTGGCTATCGACCACTTCACGCCGCATTTGCACGTGGGCTCCGACGAACCGGAGGGCCCGGCTTCTACGTTGAAGAAGCCGGCGATGATGATGGCGGCCCTGGCCATCCACAACCTGCCCGAGGGCATGGCCGTGGGCGTGGTGCTCGCGGGCTTTCTGGCGGGGGACGCGACCATTACGCTGTCGGCCGTGGTGGCGCTGTCTGTCGGCATCGCCATCCAGAACGTGCCCGAGGGCGCCATCGTGTCGCTGCCGCTGACGACCAACGGCCTCTCGCGGCCCCGCGCCTTTGCGGCGGGCACCCTGTGCGGCGCGGTGGAACCAGCCGGCGCGATGCTCATGCTGGCCATCACAGGGCTCGTGACTCCTCTTCTGCCCTACGTGCTGGCCTTCGCTGCCGGCGCCATGATGTACGTGGTCACCGAGGAGCTCATCCCCCAGACCCAGCAGGGTCGCCACACCAACATCGGCACCATCGGCGTGGCCCTCGGCTTCGTGCTCATGATGGTCTTGGACGTGGCCCTCGGGTAGCGAAGTCTCGGGTGCCGCTGGTCTTCAGTGCACAAAGCAGCTACTGCGCATTTCGTCGCCTTAGGAAGGGGGGAGTCTCGCGATCCTCTGGCCCAGCTGGAGTATCTCCATGTCGTGACGGCGAGAGGGCAAGGAAATCGCACGGGCCGGCTCCACGCATGGACTCGTAGGGGCTTACGTTTTCGGAGGCCGCCGCTCCCGTCGATGTTTCCGCGGGCAGACGGGAAATCTCACCTGAAAACCCAAGTACGTCTTCAGATTCGGCAGCTGGCTCCCGTCCGCTGTTTCTGTAATGCTGCTTTTTGTGCAGCAAACTTCGCGAAATAGATGTCTGGTTTGTCGAAAAGGCCCATATTTGATCTATTGCGGCCCCGTTTCAGCGGTTTTTCACTAGGCCGAGTCTATCTTGCAGAGTTTAGTGGCCAAATTTAGGAAATAGAGAATCAGACCTTTTCCGCGCAGAAGAGCGGGCCGTAGAAACCAGGCGCACTGAAAAGCGCCCGTCCCGGAGGACGAGCGCTTGAGCGGGCCCGAGGGCCGTTCGAAAACATGCGGGCCTCCGTCGGCCGTCTAGCCCCGCCATCGCGCACGAGCACTTCGGGGCCGGGGGCTGCCACCGTGCACGAGCACTTCAGAGCCGGAGCTGCCGCCGCGCACGAGCACTTCGGAGCCGGGGCCCGCCACCGTGCGCCGCTGCCCCTAGCCCGCGAGCATCGGCACCGCATACAGCAGGGCCACCACGATACAGGCAGCGGTTACCACGATCTTCCACGCGCGGTACTCGCGATCCATCTTCGCGGCCTCTTCGGCGCCGGGCACCTCATCGGCGCCGGGCAGGGCCTCAGCCACCGATACCGGCTCGGGCTTGCCGTAGCGGCTCTGGCAGATGAAGAACACCGCCAGCCCGATCACGCACCAGGCAGCGCCCACCACCAAAGGCTCGGTGCCCAGCTGGCTCATCATGACGGCGTAGATGACGATAGACACCGGCACGCCCACGGCCACGCCCGGCACGCGGAAGGGTCGGGCGAGATCGGGCATGCGCCGGCGCAGTCCCAAAGCCGCCGCGATGCCGATGATGTAGTAGAACAAGTCGGCGAACAGCGACAGCGACGCGATGAAATCCAGGGTGGAGGTGGCCACGAGCAGGATGGACAGCGCTCCCAGGGCGATGATGGCCACATACGGCGTGCGGAAGCGCGGGTGCACTTTCGCGAACACGCGGGGCATGGCGCCGTCGCGGGCCATGGTGAACAGGTAGCGCGGCGGGACGGCGATGGAAGCGTTCAGGGTGGAGAAGTCGCCGCCGAAGGCCACGCCCAGGGCCAGAAGCAGCAGCGGCAGCCCTAGAATGCCCGCCGACATCATGGCCTCGGCGTAGGGCGCGGCCGCCTCGGCCAGGCCGGGGATGGCCTCTACCGGCGTGATGCCCACGAGGAACCACTGGAAGGCCCCGTTCACGGCGAAGATGATGAAGGGCGCGAGCTTCAAGGCCCGGGGGATGTTGATAGAGGGGTAGCGAATTTCCTCGCCCATGCCGCAGCAGGTCTCGAAGCCGGCGAAGCACCACCAGATCATGGCCACGGCGGCGATGAACCCGAATGCGTCCATGGAGCCTAAGAAGGTCGGCGCGGTCACAAAGGTGGGCAGGCTCACCTCGGGGATCATGGTGAGGAACCAGATGACGGCCACGCCCCAGAAGAAGAACATGAAGCCGTTCTGCAAGCGACCGGTGATCTGCACGCCGCGCACGTTGGTGACGATGAACAGCACGAGCGCGATGCAGGCCAGCACTACGTCGGGGACGGGCAGCTCGATGCCGATGGCAAGAAAGACGGTCTTGAAATAGTAGGCGAAGGCCAGCGACTCGCCGCCGGTCACGGCCACGAGCGAGATGATGAAGTTCCAGCCGGCGAGCATGCCCAAGGGTCGGCCGAGTCCCAGGCCCGCGTACTGGTAGGTACCGCCGGCATAGGGGAGGGCCGCGCCCATTTCCGCGTACAGTAGCGCCGGGTAGATGGAGACGAGCATCGCCACCAGGGTGGCAATGATGACCGATGGGCCCATGAGGCCGACGATGTTGCCGCCGGTGGTGAACAGGCCCACCCCGATGACGGTGCCCACGGTGATGGTGACGGCCTCGCGCAGACCGAATTGGCGGCGCAGAGTAGGGGGCGTGGCGGCAGGATTGTTGTCGTCGTAAGGTGCGCTCATGGCAGGCTCCTCTCGCGAGCGGGCGAAGCGCGTTGCCGGGGCGTGCGACGGGCGCCCCGGCAACGTGGCACCGACGGTCCGTCAATGCGCCCCATACTATAGTACTCTACTGTAATAAAGTAAAGAAACGAACTCAGGTTTAACCGCAGCGCCTCTTAGTTCACGGCCAGACTACGGCTCCCCCCATGTTCCGTGACAAGGAGCCGTCGCGCCGCGCCGGCCTGCGCGCGAGCGCGTAGGCTCCTTCTTACACCCCGTGCGCGTTCGCGCGGGGAAATTCCACGCGACTAAGGAGCCCACCATGGCAGAGACAACTCCGTCCTTTACCGTGACCATGAACGACGGCGCGAAGGGCGCCGCGCCCGCCCAGCCGGTGCCCGAGCCGGCCAGCAAGGCGATGACCTGGACAAACGGCAAGCAGACCGTCAAGTACACCACCACCGCCGAGCTGCTGCCGTTGCACACCGACGACGGCGAGCTCATTGGGCACATGTTCGCCCTGTCCTACGTCAGCGACGAGAAGGACAAGACCGACCGCCCCGTCACCTTCTGCTGGAACGGCGGCCCGGGCGGCTCGTCGGCCATGGTGAACATCGGCGGCCTCGGCCCGCGCCGCGTGCCCATCAACAGCTTGAGGCAGCTGCCCTGTCCCACGGCACCCGAGGATAACCCCTATTCGCTGCTGCCCACCACCGACCTGGTGTACCTGGACGCCATGGGCACCGGCTACTCCCAGGTGGCCAAGGACTACGACCCGAAGAAGGTTTGGGGCGTCGACGGCGACGCGGATGCCTTCATGCGCGGCATCGCCCAATGGCTCACTGCCCACGAGCGCTGGAATACCCCGCTGTACCTCTATGGCGAGTCCTACGGCACCATGCGCAACTCGGTGCTCATGCGCGTCCTCGGCGAGCGCGGCATTGCGCTCACGGGCGTCATCGAGCAGTCCTCCATCTTGGACTACGCGCCCACCCTGGCCGGCAACGACCTGTACTACATGGGCATGCTGCCGGTGTACGCCGCTACGGCCAACTACTTCGGGAAGGCCGGCGCCGGCGTGGACCAGTTCGCGTGGTTTGACAAGGCGTGGAAGTTCGTGGACGAGAAGTACGGCCGCGCCCTCATTGCGAGCGATTCCATCACCCCGGCCGAGGAGCACGAGCTGGCCGTCGAGATGAGCGAGCTGATCGGCCTGCCCGCGGAGTTCATCGAGAAGCGCCATCTGCGCATCGAACTGGACACCTTCCGCAAGAACATCATGGCCGATGAGGGCCTGTTCTGCGGCCGGTATGACACCCGCTTCACCGAGCCGGCCTACATGGACGTCCAGGGTGACAACGAGTTCTTCGCCGGTGAGGATCCCTCGGGCGACGCCATCATGACCCCCGACCAGTCCGCGTGGATGAAGCTCGTGCAAGAAACTGGCTTTAAGGGCTCGTCCATCAACATGCTGTTGTCCATGAAGGTGAACGAGGAATGGAACTGGACCCACCAGGCCCCCGGCACCATGGGCAGCCCCGTGTGCCCGAACACCGCCTACGACATGGGCACCGCCCTGCGCCGTAACCCGTTCTGCCGAGTGCTGTTCTTCGGCGGCATCCACGATGCGGCCACGCCGTTCTGGAACGTGAAGCACTCCATTTCCAAGATGTTCATGCCCGCCTCCATCACGGACCGCATCGAGTACAAGGTGCACGAGAACGGGCACATGGCCTACGAGGACCTGCCCACGTTGGAGAAGATGATTCCCGAGCTGGAGGCCTTCTACGCGAAGCGCCACGAGGCCTAAGGGGCTGGCGCGGCGTCTTCGCGCTGTGCACCGTCCCGGACTCGGGGCTGCGCCTGCGAGTAGCTGCCTGAGAAGGGCCGCCGACCGGCAAAGAGGTCGACGGCCCTTTTTGGCGGGCGCGGCATATCCGCAAAGCGGGCACGCAGGTGCATGGGGTCGCACGAGCGCCTGTGCGACGGGTGGAGGCGGTTCGGGGCCGTGGCCGGGGGTAGTTCGGGCTTTCCCTTAACGCTCGCGGACCCAGTGCTCGCTCTCGTCGTACCACATGAACAGCTCGTAGACGCGCAGGCTCGGGGCCATGATATAGGTTTCCGGGGAGAAGCCGAAAGCGGGGCTCGTGCCGTTCATCACACTGGTTCCGAGAAGCATTTCGGCCGTGGCCTGGCTGCGGCGGCAGTCGGCGGCGATGCGAGCCGCCTCGGCGGGATGCTCTTCGAGCCACATCTCGGCCTGGGCTTCCACGTAGGGCATTTCACCGAGCAGGGCCTCGCGGCGCAGTTCGCGCAGTTCGTCGATGCGGTCGTAGTAGTCGATGCGCACGCGCGGGGTGCGCACCCCTTCGGTCACGTAGAGGCGCACCAGCTCCATGGGCATGCGCTGGGCCAAATCGTGCAGGGCCGTGCTGAACTCGCGGGATTTTCGCCAGGTGGAACGGGCGAAGGCAACTTCCGTCGTCGTCATGAGGGCTCCTCGGGGTCGTTTGAGCTGCGTTTGAAGCCAACGCGTCCACTATAGCACGCTCGAAACGCGTATTCTGGCTTGAAAAACACGACTTTGGGACGGAAAACGGCACAAAAGAGGTGTCTCCGTATTACAGCGGCGGCATTTTCCCAGGTAGCGTATGACAAGGAAGCGGAAAGGGCGCTCGTGTGGTACCAAGGTCGTGCTTTCCAAGCCAAAAAAACCGAAATCCAGCACGCGATGGCTGGATTTCGGCAGGGAGGGCTGGGAAGTGAATCGCAGAGGGCGCGTTTTCGAGAGCACCCCTTCGCGACGAGGCGGGCAGCTCGCCTTAGGCAGCGCCGGCCAGCAGCTTGGCCACGTGGCGGCCCTCAACGGAGCTGCGGCCGCAGGCCACGCCCACGATGTACTCGGGGTAGTTGCCGCTGAAGAAGCTGCCGGATACGTCGCCGGCCGCATAAAGGCCCTCGATGACGTTCAGCTCAGGATCGAGCACCTGGCAGTTCTCGTTGATGCGCAGGCCGTCGATGGTGGTGAGCAGGCTTCCGCCGAACCAGCAGCCGTAGAAGGGTGCCTGGCGAATGGCGGACAGGCGGTAGGCCTCCTTGCCGAAGTCCTCGTCCACCTGCTTGTCGAAGAACCCGTTGTAGCGCTCTACCTCGGCGAGGAAGTTTTCCTTATCCTGGTTGGCGAAACCGAGCATATCGGCCAGCTCCTCCAAGGTGTCGGCCTTCATGAGAATGCCGGACTCCTGGGAGGCGGCGGTGTACTCGTCGAAGGTCATGCCCATCTCGATGTAGGGCACCACGCGCGAGCAGCCCACGGTCTCGAAGCGCACCATGTCGTCCATCATGTTGGCGTCGTACACCTGGCACCACACGCCGCCGGGCTGGTAGGTGGCGGCAAAGCAGACGAAGTCGTAGGGGGTGGACTCGTTGGCGAAGCGCTGGCCGCGGCGGTTCACCTTCATAAAGGGCTGGCTGCCGATGTTCTCCTGGAAGATGTTGCCGCGGAAGACCGCCGCTTCGTCCGTACCCTCGTAGCCGGCATCGACGCCGGGGGCCACCGCGCCGCGGTCGAAGATCATGGGAGCGGCATCGATGTCCTTAGAGGCTCCGGCCCAGATTCCTGCCCGAATGCCGTCGCCGGTGCAGGTGGGGTTGAAGCTGGAAGCGGTGCAGCAGGCCACGGCGGCCGGCTGAAGGGCGCGCATCATGACGGGGTTGGCCGCATAGCCGCCGGTGGCCAAAAGCGTGTTCTTGGCGTTGATCTGCTTGTAGCCGTCCTTGGTCTTGAAGATGGCACCGGTCACCGTGCCCTCGCCGTGGAGCAGTTTCACCATCTCATGCTCGAAGAGGATGTCGTGGCCCTGGCCGGAAAGCCGCTCGGCGATGACGTCGTTGCGGGTCGGCGGTACGTAGGAGGGCTCCCACAGGTGCTGCACATAGGGGACGTAGTAGTCAGTGCCCCCGGTGGCGTGGGCGGGCGGCATATCCAGCATGACCTCCTTGCCCTGATCCTTCATGACCTCGGTGACCCAGTCCACGTACTCGGCGCTCTCGTCGATCCACATTTTGATGAGCTTCTGGTTGCACTTGCCCGAGGCATAGCGCGTCAGCTCGTTCAGAAGCTTCGGCTTGTTGATTTCCACGTTGTTCGCCTTGGCGTAGGCCGTGTCGACTCCGCCCAGGTACTCGCGGGTCTCGGGCACCTGGTTCGCCTTGTCGCAGATGATGAAGTTCAGTCCCAAGTCGGCCGCGGCGCCGGCGGCGGCCAATCCCGCCGTACCCGCGCCGATGATGAGGAAGTCGGTGTCCAGGGTCTCTGCGATATCGCCCTCGGCGACCTCCGGCTCAGTGCCGAGCCAATCGGATGCGGCCGCAGCATCGGTTGCCGCACCTGTTTCGCCGAGGCTCTTCTCGGCGGGAGCACTCGGAGCGCAGCCCGCAAGGCCCAGGGCGCCGACGACGGCGGCTCCGGCGGCCCCGAGGCCGAGGAAATCGCGGCGATTCATGCTCATGGTTTTGTTGCTCATTGGTCCCTCCTGTCGGTGATACTCGGGCGCGCCGCTCTCCTGCCGCTTCGTCACGAACGGGCGGGGCGAAGCGCGCGACGCAAGGGCACCATAGGAAAATGCGAGGGCGCTATCTATCGCCCTCTGGCGGCGATTGGAGAAATCACCCTTCTGAGGTGATGCCGTTATCAGGGCTTTTCGCGAAGGGCGGGGGAGGGACAGCGGTATACTCTTCCGAGGAAAATTCACGTGGCGGTATTCGCGCTGCGTGGCAGCCTGTTTGTTTTCGCGGAGTCGGGGGGGGAATTTGGTGAAGAGCGTGACGGCTCGGGGGAGAGCCTTGGCATCGCTGGGATATATCGAATCTGCTTTCAAACTGCGCTATATGGGCATCGGGCTCGTTTGGGCGTGGCTGTACTGCTCGTATTCCACCTCGGCGCTGTTTTCCGAGCGCCAAGGGCAGTCCATAAACGCCGACGCGTCGTGGCTCGCCTCGGCTGCGGCGGTGGTGATCGTGTTTCTCGTCGGCGGTATGGCTCTCAGCCGGATTCCCCGAACCTCGTCGCTGTGGCTTCCCTTGCGCCTGGCAGCGCCGCTGCTGATGGCGGTTGGCACGATCCTCTCCTATCTGGGGGTGGGCGCTCCGATGCTTTCGGGCGCAGGCGGATTGCTGACGGGCGTGGGCTACGCTCTGCTCAGCTTGCTGTGGGCCCAGGCCCTCATGGTGCTCGACATCGAGGAGATGGAGGTCGCCATTCCCCTCTCTTTTATAGTGATCGTGCCGTGCGTAGTGGTCTTTCCCCACCTGCGGGGCTTGTCGGGGCTGGCGGCCACGGTGCTGCTGCCCTTGGCGTCGGGGGTACTGCTTCTGCTGTGCGCCCGCGACGGCGAGGCGGGGGAACGGGCCGAGGGCTCCTCGCACAAAGGGGATCTGCCGTGCGCCGAGTTTTGCGTGGATGGGAATCGCGCTGCGCGAATCCCGATCGAGCGATCGTGGCGCGTCTATCTTCTCCGTGTAGTTCTCGTGCTGGCGGTTCTCTATGTGTCGGTGGGTTGGCTCTCCTCGCTTGCGGAAACGCGCGACGGTCTTCACGAGCTCGTTGATTTCGATGTCGCCATGCTCCTCTCTAGCTTGGCCAGCGTGGCTTTGGGGGTGGCCATCGTTTTCTTCTCGAAGAAGGTGAGCTTCTCGGGCCTGTTCCGCTGGGCGGTGCCCTTCGCCGTGGTGACGCTTGTGTTGCGCGAGATGCCGGGTTTGTGGCCGGGATTCGCCGCCAGTGCCATTGGGGAGACCTTCGATTCGCTCATCCAGGTGCTCGTCTATCTCTTCGCGCTGACGCTCGCCAAACAGGGGAAGGTGCCGGCAGCCCTGGGCGTGGGACTGCTCAACGGCGCGGTGCAGGCGGGGGTGCTCGTGGGAAACGTTGGCGGCGAGCTGTGCGTTGCCGCGGGCGTGCCGCTTACCACGGTGGGACTGCTGCTCATCTGCCTGGTCTCGTTTGCCGGCGTCGTGGCGCCTTCCGGCGAGCCGACCGAAGATGCCGATCAGCTTGTCGGGGCGAACGCGGTGGAGCGTGCGCTGATGGAAGGCTGCCTGCGCCTGCAGGAGCGCTTCGGTCTGTCCGATCGCGAGACCGAGATAGCGTTTCTCCTGGCTCAGGGCCGCAGTCGCCCCTATATTCGCGAGAAGCTGTTCATCTCGAAGAACACGGTGGCGACGCATATCAAGCACATTTACCAGAAGCTCGGCATTCATTCCAAAGAGGAGCTCATCGACTTGGTGACGGCGGTCGCTTCCCAAGGGTAGCGGCGCGTAGGCTTGGCCCCGCATCTTCGCAGCCTTCCGGGCTGCCGGTTGCAAAATACGCAGGGGCTATTCCGATAATCTGCATAGCCGATTCCCTTTGTGAATTGCGCGAAAGGGGGCCGCGCGGTTACTATGGTCTCAAGAGGAAAAGCGGACGTGCCGCGCCGAGGGCGCTGGCCTTAAACGAAGGAGACCCTTGTGGACAGCAAGCGCGTTATCGAAGTGAAGAGGAACATCCTGGCCGCCAACGACGAGGCCGCCGACGCCTTCCGCGCCGCGCGGGCCGAGGACGGCACGTTCTTCGTGGACGTGATGGCGAGCCCGGGCGCCGGCAAGACCACCATCCTGCTCGCCATCATCGCCGAGCTGCGCGGCCGCGGCGTGGAGGCGCTCGGCGTCATCGAGGCGGACCTCGAGAGCGACGTGGATGCGCTCAAGATCAAGGAGGCCGGCGTGGAGTCGGTGGAGCTGAACACCCGGGGCGTGTGCCATGTGGAGATGGGCATGGTGGAGATGGCCTTCGAGGCCTTCGACGGCTCGCGGTTCGACTACCTGTTCCTGGAGAACATCGGCAACCTCGTGTGCCCGGCCGACTTCGACACCGGGGCCCACACCCGCGTCATGCTGCTCTCGGTCCCCGAGGGCTGGGACAAGGTCATGAAGTACCCGCCCATGTTCGCCGCCGTGGACGCCCTCATCGTCACCAAGTGCGATTATCTGCCCTTAAACGAGGACTTCGACATGGACCGCCTCAAGGAACAGGCGCGTCTGCTGAACCCCGCGCTCGACATCTTCGTCACTTCCGCCCGCACCGGCGAGGGCATCCCCGAGCTGGTGGACTGGCTTCAGGCCCAGCGCGCCGCGAAGGTGAAATAGCGTCTCCGGCACTCCGCGGCTTAGCCGAAGAGGAGCTGCAGGAAGTCGATGTGCTTCTGCAATCCCTCATAGATGAAATCGGTGCGTCCGTACATGGAGGGGTTCTCGTCGAGTAAGTCGGTGGCCCATTCGGGAAAGCCCGCCAGCTTGTCGAAGTCGAGCCAGGAGGTGTCGCTCGCAAGGCGCAGCTGCCGATCGGCGTCGTCGTAGAAGGGGCGATGGCGCCGCCTTCGATGACCCTGCAGAACACGCCCTCGCGGGGCATGATGCAGTCGCCCACCTGGTGGTAGATGGCACAGTGCGCTGGCGCTGAGGCGGGCACGACAGAGCTGATGCATATGGCTTGGGCGCACCTTGCGAACTATTGCAATTTCTGACCTGGTATTATGTTAGAAAATGTTAGAATGTTAGAAAAAGTTAGAATATGTTAGAAACCAATCCAGGGGAGACGGTCGTGAAACTTGACTTTCAGGCCGGTTTCACGAATCTTGCGCTCCTTCTCTCGGATCAGTGCCCCTCCTTTCTCAAAGCGGCCGCCTTTGACGATGACGAGCGCAACGCCTTTCTGGAACGCGAAGAGTACACCGGATCCCTTTTGGCCCAGCTCGATAGCGCCTATGAGTTCCTTGAGTCGCACAACAAGTTCAAGACGCGCTACGATGGATTGGAGCGCGTGGACTTCGACGACTATCCGTCGACGGCATTGCGGGAGGCGCTGGTGAATGCCGTGGCCCATCGCGAGTATGCCCTTTCCGGTCCAACGTTGGTGAGCGTTATGCCGTCTCGCATCGAGATCGTGACGCTCGGCGGTCTGGTGCCGGGGATCACCTTTGCAGATCTGACTGCTAACATATCAGTTCCAAGAAACAAGTTGCTTGCCTCGGTCTTGTATCGCCTGGGAATTATCGAGGCATGGGGGACGGGCATTGGCCGGATGCGATCGGCCTACGAGGGGCGGCCCGCGGCAGTCGAGCTTTCGGTCACACCCAATACCTTCACCGTGGCACTGGCCAACAGAAACGCGAGGAGGCTCGGTAATGTGCCAGTGGGAGAGCTGACGCGCGACGAAATTGCCGTGGCCCGCGCCATTGCGGAGGGCGAGACGACGCGAAGCGCCCTTCAAGAGGCGGCGGGCTTTTCCCAGACCAAGACCATCAACGTGCTCAACGACCTTATCGACAAGGGGATCGTTGTAAGGGAGGGCGGTACGCGAAATGTGAGGTACCTTCTGAAATGATAAGGTGAGTTGCCCAGGCGAAAATTGAGCCCCGAGTCGGACTGCTGGCTCGGGGCATTTTCGGAGAGCACTGACCTAGAGGGCGGCGTGCTTCTCATCGCTGAGGGCTCGCCTCCAGCTTACTGCGCGATTTCGATGGCGTCGCCGGGGGCGATGGTACCGCCTTCGATGACCTTGCAGAACACGCCCTCGCGGGGCATGATGCAGTCGCCTACCTGGTGGTAGATGGCGCAGTGGGCGTGGCACTGCTTGCCGACCTGAGTCAGCTCCAGCACCGCGTCGCCGCAGGCGAAGCGCGTGCCGATGGGGAGGCTCTTCAAGTCGAAGCCCTCCACGACGATGTTCTCGCCGAAGGAACCGTGGCCCACGTCGGCCCCGCGCGCCTTGAAGGCTTCGATCTGCTCGTAGGACAAAAGGCTCACCTGGCGGTGCCACGGCCCGCCGTGGGCGTCGCCCTCGATGCCCCAATCGGGCTTCAGCTCGATGGCGTCCTGTTCGGTTTTCTGGATTCCCTTGATGCTGCTCGTGCATACGGCTTTGACAACGCCCATGATGCACCTTTCTCGCTGGCGACAGGCCGTGCGCCACTCTCGACCCGCCCGGTGCATTGGACATATCCCCGGCCCGCTGCACGACGAGAGGGGGAAACTTCGGCGCGGGAAAATTCTAGCGAATTCCTGGAATATTCGCAAGGGAGAATAATAGGGCCCGCACACCTATCCGCACAGTCCGCAAGCCACAAGCAATATCACGAGAAAGGCCACGTTCAGCAGGGTGAACAGACCGAGAAAGCGGCCAGTTGACAGCTCGGGCACGTCGCGCGTTTGGGGAAACACCTTGCGCACGCTGGTGAAATGCTGAAGGGTGATGAGGCTGGCGAGCGAGCCCACAAGGGTGCCCGCGCCGCCGATGTTCACGCCGACGAGCAGAGGCTGCCACGCGTCCGTGAAGTGCGACAGCAGCACGGCGGCGGGCACGTTGCTGATGACTTGGCTTGCGCCGGCGCTAATAATGAGGCCGTGATCGTCCATGAGCGGGCCGAGGATGGCCGCCAGCTCGGGAATGCGGGCCAGGTTCCCCGCGAACACGAAGAAGCAGGCGAAGGTGGCGAGCAGCGACCAATCCACGGCGGCCAGCGCCCGGCGGTCGAGTGCGGCGAGGGTTGCCGCCACTGCCGCGACGGCCACGGCGATGGGCAGGACGCGGAACACGGCCAGCAGCGTGAGGGCCAGCAGCACGCCGTAGGCGCCGAGACGACGGCGACTGAGCGGCATGGGACGGCGAGGGACGGGCGCGGTTGCGGGTTCGGCGGCGGCCCCGATGGCGGCACGAGCCGCAGGTGTCGAGGAGGCGGGAGCCTTCGCCGTGGTTATGCCCCGGGTCGCCTCCGCGCTTGCCTTCTTCCTGCCGGGTCGCCCTGCGAGCCACCAAGTAGCGGCAACGACGCCGACCACGGATACGGTGAAGGGAAGCGCCATGGTGCGCAGGAAGTCGCCGAGGTGCAGCCCGTAGTACGAGTACAGGTACAGGTTCTGCGGATTGCCGAAGGGCACGATCATGCCGCAGAGGTTCGCCGCCAGGCTCTGCAACACGAAGACGGCCGGTATCAGCCGTGCCCGCCCCGCGCCCACGAGGGTGGCGGCCGACAGCGGCAGCATCATGATGAGGGCCATGTCGTTGGTGGCCACGCACGAGAGTGCCGCTGTGGTGAGTACGAGCGCAAGCGCAAGGGATCGCGGGCTCCCGAATCGCGCGATGACGGTTCGGGCCGCGCGGTCGAAGGCGCCCATGAGCCTGAGAGCGCTCGCTACGGCCAACACGCAGAACAGGCAGCCGAGCGTCTTCCAGTCGAAATATCCCCAATACGCGCTGTCGGGCGGCACCGCCACCATGGAGGCTACCGCCGCCACGGCCGACACCGCAAGCACGGCATGCTCGCGCAGAAACGCGATGGGGGATAGCGGCTTCAAGGGACGGCCTTTCAACGGGAGTTTGCCAGCGTCGGTCAGTATACCTTACGGCCTCTGGGCGTTGGGAATCCTTCTCTTACTGCAAGGAAAGCGCGGCATACTCCTCATCGGTGACGGGCTCGCACCACTCGCTCGCGCAGGCGGTGCCCGGAGCCTCGAAGGCCACGTGGCTCATCCAGCTGTCGGCGGTTGCGCCGTGCCAGTGCTTCACGTTGGCGGGGATGACCACCACGTCGCCGGGCAGAAGCCTGCGAGCCGGCTGGCCCCATTCCTGGTACCATCCTTCGCCATCGGTGACGAGCAGGATCTGGCCGCCGCCGTCTTCCGCATGGTGGATGTGCCAGTTATTGCGGCAGCCAGGCTCGAAGGTGACGTTGGCGATGAACTGGGTCTGCGCGGGGTCGGTCAGCGGGTTTAAGTACGACTGCCCGGTGAAGTACTGCGCATAGGCGTCGTTCGGGCCGCCCAAGCCGAAGATGCCGCCATGGGACGTCGGGCTTTCGGTGCCGAGCGCATCGCGGCCGGCGGTCTGGACTACTTTGGTCATGGGGATCCTTTTCGTTGAGGGCTGGGTTCAACGGTATAACTTCGAGTAAACTCCAAGTCAAGTAAGTCTTCGACGTCTACGCGGCCGGCAGCAGGGCGCGGGCGAGCAGCTTGCCGGCCAGCACGCCGGCTACGCAGAGGACGACGCTGGCCAGGGCGTAGGCGCCGGCCACGGCCCATTGGCCGCCTTCGATGAGCTCCAGGGTTTCCAAGGAGAAGGTGGAGAAGGTGGTGAAGCCACCGCAGAGGCCCACTTTCAGGAAGAGCACCGTTTCGCGGGGCAGGGCGGTTGGGGCGAGGGATGCGGCCTCTGCGACCGCGCCGATGACCACGGAGCCGACGAGGTTGATGAGCAGGGTCACGAGCGGCAGGCCCGATGCCAGGGGAATGAGGCCGAGGCCATAGCGGCTCACCGCGCCCACGAAACCGCCCGCCCCCACGCACAGCACGCTCATCATGATGTTGCCCTTTCCCCATCGTTTCCGTTTTCGCCAGTATAGGCGATGGGCGGCTGCAAGGGCGTCCGCGGGCGCTGGGCGCTCGGTTGCCGTGTGGCTGGAGGACGGTTGGCGTGCGGCCGACGGGCGGTGGTCGCACGGTTCGCAGACGGACATGGGGTCTACGAAGCGTAGGTTGCCAGGGCGGTCGCGAGCGCCCATAATCGGCGACGTTCAATATTCGGAAGAAGGAGCACCCCATGACCTCATACATCAGCGGCGCGTCCATCCGCGCCCTGCGCGAGCGGGCAGGAATGACCCAGCGGCACCTGGCCGATCGGCTCGGCATCACCGACAAGGCGGTATCGAAGTGGGAGACGGATCGCGGACTGCCTGACATCACGCTCGTGGAGCCTTTGGCCTGCGCCCTCGGCGTGTCGGTGGCCGAGCTTCTGTCCGGCGAGCAGATCGTGAACGCCAACCGCGCGGGTAACCTGCTGCGGGCGAAGTTCTACGTGTGCCCGCTGTGCGGCAATGTCATCCACGCTACGGGCGAGGCTTCCATCAGCTGCTGCGGCATCGCGCTGCCGGTGCTGGAAGTGGAGAACGCCGTCGACGGGAGGATTCCCGCGGCTCCCGAGAACGCGGCGGCGGCCGACCCGTCCGCTCATCTGCCCCGGGTAGAGGTGGCCGACGGCGAGGTGTATCTTACGATGGAGCACCCCATGGGCAAGGACCACTTCATCAGCTTCATGGCATACGTGACCACTGACCAGGTGTTCTTCCGCAAATTGTACCCCGAGCAGACGGCCGATGCCCGCTTCCCTTACCGCGGTCTCGGCATCATTTTCGCCTATTGCAACCGCCACGGCCTGTTCGCCTGCCGCACCCCGCGCGTCCAGCGCAAGAGCACCGTGCGCCTGATGTAGAAAGGCGTAGTCGATTGAGCTTAGAGCGTGATACCCGTTATAGGGTGTGATCGCCTCGTCAGGCGGCGTCCTTTACCAGGCATAGATGGTCGATGGGAAAAGAGGCGTTTGAATTTGAAGGGGCCGTCGGCCGTTGCCAGCGGGGTCATCCTGATATATAACGCTGTCATGGAAAGACGGTAGGAAAGGGCAAGGTCGGATGACGAAAGAGACGCAGAGGCAGCCGCAATCGGTAGAGCACGGCATTCCGCCGGTGTTCGATGGACGGTCGGAGGTGCTCGTGCTGGGCACGATGCCTTCGCCGAAATCGCGGGAGGCGGGGTTTTTCTACGGCCATCCGCAGAATCGGTTCTGGCGCGTGCTGGCGGCGCTGTTCGACGAGCCGGTGCCCGAGGGCAACGCCGAGCGCACCGATCTGCTGCTGCGCCACCATATAGCGCTGTGGGACGTGCTCGCCTCCTGCGACATCGAGGGCGCCTCCGACGCTTCCATTCGCAACGCCCGGCCCAACGATCTCTCGCGCATTCTGCATGCGGCTCCCGTGCGGCACGTGTTCTGCACCGGCGCCACCTCGGCGCGGCTCTACGAGAAGCTGTGCGAGCCCGTTTGCGGCATCGCGGCCCAGAAGCTGCCCTCCACGAGCCCGGCCAACGCCGCCTGGTCGCTGCCGCGGCTCGTGGAGGCCTACCGTCCCATGGCCGAGGCGGTGACTTGCTTCGAGCCACCGGTGCTGGATGTGTCCGCAGTGGTGGCGCTGGAACGGGCCATCGCCGCCGCCGGCACGCCGCTCGACAGACTCATGCGCCGCGCGGGCCGCTTCCTGGCCTACGAGGCGCGCAAGATGCTGGAGGGGAGAACGGCTGGCGGGAACGTTGCCGCAGAGAGCGGTGCCGCGGGTGCCGATGTGCCGCTAGTCGCCGTTGGCGCCGCAGCGGGCTTCGATGGGTCGGCGGCAGCCGTTGGCGCCGGGCACAGGGGCTTCCGGCGCGAGAGCCCGGTTGTCGTCTTCTGCGGCAGCGGCAACAACGGGGGAGACGGCTGGGTGGCCGCCGAGTACCTGGATCGGTGGGGTATCCCGGTGCGCGTGGTGACGGCGCGGGCTCCCGAAGACCTAAGGGCCGAGCCGGCGCGCTCGGCGGCGCTCAGGGCCCGAGCGGCCCTGAGCGACCGCGCCGCGGTGCTCGTCGCGCCCGATTCCGGTGAGGTTGCCGATCTTTTGGCGACCGCGCCCCTCGCCATCGACGCCATCCTCGGCACCGGATTCTCCCACGATGCGGTGAAAGCCCCCTTCGACAGATGGATTCGCGCCCTGAACGACGCCCGCGTCCGGGGCACCGTGGTGGTGGCCGCCGATGTGCCGAGCGGGCTCTCGGCCCAGACGGGCGCGGCCGCCGCCGACACGGTGCGCGCCGACGTCACGGTCACCATGATCACTCCCAAACCGGGACTGTACATTGTCCGCGATCAAGGTTGCGCTGGGCGAGGCGGTGCCGAGGGCGGGCCGCTCGCCGTGCAGGTGCCTGGCGGCCAGGCGGCCGCAGCAACCGCCCCGCTCGTTCCCGCGCCCTGTTGCGGTCGCATTCGCGTGGCGCCCCTTGCCTATATCGAGCCGCTTCTCGAAGCCGCCGCGGGCTGACCGCAGCGGCGCCCCGGTGCCGTGGCGGCCCGTTCGCTCCGGTTCGTTGCGCTCCTACCGGTGCTCTTTCCGCACCCCGTCGGGAAGGCCCGCTTCGGGAACGTGCAGGGTGCCCGCTTTCTCGCGCCGGCGCAGATCCCGCAGCATGAGGGCCGCTACGGCCAGCAGGGGCAAGCCGCCCACGATACCCGTGCACAAGGGTCCCACGAAGGGGCTGCCGCCCGAGATGGAGCAGATGGTGACGAGGTTCACCGACCCGTTCAGCGCGCCATGGCCGATGGCCGCCGCGAAGGTGGAGCGCGTGCGGATGGTCACGTAGCCGAGGAACACAGCCAGCGCCACGCACCAGGCGCACATCGCCAGGACACCGCCCCAAGGTTCGGTGGGATAACCGGTGCCGTAGTTGTGCCCGAGGGCCACGATGGGTGCGTGCCACAGACCCCAGATGACGCCCGTGACCACCAGGGTGGGCACGATGGAGAGGCGGGTCGCCAGCTTCGGCATGAGGTAGCCGCGCCAGCCCCACTCCTCGCCGAAGGTGGTGACGATGTTGAGCGCGGGCGCGATGGCGCAAGCTCCGAGGAGGCTGACGACCATCGCGAGGGGCGCAGCCGCTGCCTCATTGAACGCTGCCAGAGTCGCTGGGTCGGCGCCGTTCGCCATGGCCGCGGCGCGCTGCGCCTCCACGAAGGAGATGAGGGCGGGATCGAAGTCGCCGGGGAACAGCAGGTAGTACACGGCCCCTCCCGCCAGCACCAGAAGGATCGGCCCGAACCAGGCCACGGCGAACCACGGCAGCGATTGGCGCGGCGGTGTCGGCTTCAGCACGCAGTTCTTGAATCCCTCGCGCGTCACCACGCGCGTGAGCACCACGCCGAGCGCGGGGAAGAGCATGACGAGGGCCACGGCTCCCATGTAGGCCAGCGTCGGCGAGACGAGGTCGCTTATGTAGGGCGCCGTACCCGCTGCCAGGGGATACACCACGAGAAA
This sequence comes from Adlercreutzia muris, assembly GCF_008831045.1. Classification (GTDB taxonomy): domain Bacteria; phylum Actinomycetota; class Coriobacteriia; order Coriobacteriales; family Eggerthellaceae; genus Adlercreutzia; species Adlercreutzia muris. The sequence continues at coordinate 46,276 of NZ_WAJS01000012.1, read as the reverse complement.
CTCGTAGGCGTAGGTGATGCCGAAGGTGATGGCGAGGAAGATGAGCGCTCGTTTCATGGGGTACCTCCTGGAGCAATTTTGTTCTATTGAAGCTATAACAATTTCTGTTATAATACGAATAGAACAGAAAGTCAAGAGAAAGGGGAGCGCCATGATGCTCGCCGTGGACGGGGCCCTGGAAGAGCCTCTGTACCTGCAGATTCGCAACCAGATCGTGGCCGGTATCGCCACTGGCGAGCTGGAGCCCGGCCAGGCGCTGCCGTCGGTGCGCTCGCTGGCAAGCGACTTGGGCATCAACCTGCATACGGTGAACAAGGCCTACGCCGTCCTGCGCGACGAGGGCTACGTGCGCATGCGGGGCCGCGCGGGCGCCGTCATTGCCGACCCCGCCGCGGCCGATCGCGCCGATGCGGACGAGCGTGCCCAGGTGAAGATGGAAGACGAGCTGTTCAAGCTCGCCCTGGCCCACCGCGCCCGCGGAGGCGCGCGCGGCGCCTTCCTGGAGGCGGCAGCCGCCCAAGCTGCCCGCGCCTACGGCGTGATGGGCGCCTCCGTCGAAAGCGCCACGCCCGGCGCCTCCGCGGCGGACCGCCTCGCAACAGGGGCGTGCGGAATGCCTCTGCAGGGAGCGAGCGTGTAATCGGGCGCAAAATTGCGGAAATGGTGCAAGCCCCGGCTCTGAAGGCCTCTCAAAGGCGGGAATCCCTCGAGTCGTGGCGCATGGTTTCGTTTTTGGTGCAGTTTGGTTCGATTCGACGTTTAGGGGCGACTCGAGATGCACCAAAATCGAAAAAATGCGCCATCTGAGGGCATTCCGTCCGCCACTCGATCCGTGACGCCTCGTTGCATCTGCACCGGGTGCTACTGAGCGAAAGGAAAACCATGATATCCATCGAACCGACCATGATGCTTTTGCTGGGGGTGATCGTGATCGCCCTTCCCCTGACCGGCGCCCTGTTCGCGTTCACGCCCTACCTGATGCCCAAGCGCGAGTGCTTCGCCGTCACCGTGCCCGATGCCGCCCAGGCCGACCCGTATCTGCGTCGCCTCAAGCGCGCCTTTACCGCGAAGGTGCTCGGGCTCACGGCGGCGCTCACCCTGCTCTCCGCGCTCTCGCTGGCCTTCGCCTCGCCCCAGGCTTTCCTCGCGGTGCTCTGCCCGGCGCTTCTCGTGCTCATGGTGGCAGGCTACGCCCTCATGCTGCGTTCCCGTGCGAAGGTGCGCACCTACAAGCGCGAGCGCGGTTGGAAGGCGGCCGGGGAGCAGATGACCGCGCTCGTGGCGGACGAGTCGTTTCCCAAGCCCCTCTCGCTGTGGTGGTGCCTGCTGTACGTGCCCGTCATTCTGCTCACGCTCGCCATCGGCCTTGCCGGCTACGGCGCTATGCCCGAGCGCATCCCCATGCAGGTGAGCCTCGACGGTGCTGTGACCCGCTGGGCTGACAAGTCCCCGGGTGTCGTGGCGTTTCCGGTCATCTTCGCCATGTTCATGGCCGCCTGCTTCACCTTGGGGCAGTGGTCTATCCTGCGCTCGAAGAAGGGGAGCGATCCGACATGTCCGGCGGCCAGCACCTGGGCCTACGGCATGTTCGCCCACGCCCAGAGCATCCTCATCTTGGGAATGGGGCTGCTTGCGAGCCTGATCGGCCCGCTCATGCAGCTCGCGTTCGTCGGCGTGCTCACCTTGGCCCAGACGCTCGTGCCGCTTGTCGCCATCGTCGCGATCATCCTCGTGGCAACGCTCGCGGTGAGTGTCGTGTACGGTCAGAACGGCAGCCGTCTCATCGCGCGCATGGAGGCGAGCGATGCCATGGCCCGCGACGACGACCGTTTCTGGAAGCTCGGCATCCTCTACGTGAACCGCGGCGACGCGAGTCTCTTTTTGCCCGAGCGCTTCGGCATCGGCTGGACGATCAACTGGGGCCGCCCGGCCGCATGGGCGCTCACGGCCGGCTTTGTGCTCGTGACCGCGGCCTTCGTGGCGGCCACGCTGCTGCTCACGTAGGCATGCGTCGTTTCACGGCGTTCGAGCGCGCTCCTCGGGTGCTCAAGCGCCGTTCTTGCGGCAGTCGGCGCGGGGGCGCTCGCAGGTCTCGCAGCGGTGCAGGGGGTGTTCCGCTAGCTCGGCTTCCCAGTCGAAGTCGGGCGGCGGCCCAAGCGGCCCGTCGGCCGCGCCGTCGCCGCCGGCCGTCGCGCCTTCGGGATGGCCGTCCCACTGGTGGGCGCCCATGAGCACCCGGCCCTCCTCGTCGAAGGCCACCCCCTCCGCGGCCAGCATCTTGCGCTGCTCGTCAGGGCCGCCGAAGGCGAAGCCCGTGGCCATGCGGCCGTCCTTGAACACCACGCGGTGGCAGGGGATGCATCCCGGATCGGTGCCCGGCTCCGGGTTGCCGTGCAGGGCATAGCCCACGTAGCGGGCCGCCCGCGGCGCCCCGATCATACGTCCCACCTGGCCGTAGGTGGCCACCTTCCCCGCGGGGATGCGCCGCACCACCGCAAATACCCGATTGGCGAAATCTCCCATGACCGACCTTCCGTGGACGCCCGTTGAAGTTTTGCTGTCAGCATAGCGCAGTTTCTGGTTCCCGAGGGCGCGCGGTGGTATCGTGCGCTAAGAAAACCACGCGGTGCTCGGCGCCGCTTTCCCCGAAAGGTTCGTTATGCTCAAAGTCCGTTCCAAGTACCTGCTGCTCATCGCGGCCGCGGTGTGGCTTATCGCTGGAAGCCAGGTGGCCCGCATGGGCATCGAGGCCATAGCCGCGGGCCAGGGCAATCTGTGGCTGCTGCTTCTCGGCATTCCCGCCACGTTCCTCGTCTTCCATATGATGTTCTCGAAGCTGGTGGGCAAGCATGCCGCCCGCATCCGCAGCTACGGGGAGGAGAAGATGCATGTGCTGAAGTTCTTCGACGTGAAGGGCTATGTCATCATGGCCGTTATGATGGGCGGCGGTGTGGCCCTGCGCTCTTTCCACCTGGTGCCCGGCTGGTTCATCGCGTTCTTCTACACGGGGCTCGGCATAGCGCTGGCCCTGGCGGGCATCGGGTTCGTCGTGCACTACGCGCACCGGAACGGGTGCATCACCTGTCCGGTGACGGGCAAGGTGCGCGAAGGGTAGGAGGGGCACCGCCGAGGGGCGCGGCACCCGATTCGCAGTGCCTCTGGTCGAACGAAAAGGCCAGGCGAATTCGCCTGGCCTGTAAGGGGAGGGCGCCGTGTAGGGAGGGCTACTTGCCCTTTTTCTCCCAGTAATGCTTGCATTCCTCATATTGCATGGGATTTTTCGGTTCCATCTTGCCGGTGAGGGCGTGAATGACGGCATAGCGGCCCATGGTCATGTAGATGCCGCAGCACAGGCCGCCCTGGGCGAGGTTCCACTCGAGGCCGCCACTCACACTGCCCGCGCCCGATCCCACGGAATACAGGCCCGGGATGGGCTCACTGTTCTCGTCGACCACTTGGCAGTTCCCGTTAACTCCAATGCCCGAATTGATGGCCGAGCAGCGAATCCATTGACGTGTGCCCCAGTACGGCGGTGTGTCGATGGGCTTCATGAGCTCAGAGCTCAAACCGAACTCCAGATCCTCGCCGGTCTCGCACATCTTGTTCCAATCCTCGACGCTCTTCTTCAGGGCATCGACGGGAATGTCAAGTTGCTCGGCCAGTTCATCAAGCGTATCAGCGCGATAGGTATCGGTGAGGTCGGGGTATACGTTCTCGGGATCTTCCTTGAACCCGGGAATGTAGTTCTCCAGGGTCTTTACGCCCATCGACGGCGGCAACTCGTATTTTGCCTGGTAATCGTTATCAAAGATGCGAACGAAGCGGCCCGGATCCTCGACATCTAGGGAGCGTTCGCGCAAGGTCAAATCCCAGCTTTCCATGGGGATGTCCTCGTTCATGAAGCGCTTGCCGCTCTCGTCGAGGGCCATGAAGGGCTTGCGAGTGAGGAGCATGGGCTGGGCATCCATGTCGTGCATGGTCTTCGCGTGGTTCACCGGGCAAATCCGGCCTCCTGCCAAAGCTGCCATGAGGATACCGTCGCCCGTGCGGCCGGACTGCTTGCGACCAAAGCGCGCGACATCGGGGGACAGCGCCTTGACCATGTTCTCGTTGTTCTGGTAGTCGCCTGCGGCGATGATGACGGCTTTGTTTGCGATGAGCTTGACGTAGCCGTCGGAGTTCTTGCCGATGGCGGCAACTACGCGGCCCGAGTCGTCTTTCTGAAGCTGCACGCACGGAGTGCCGTAGTAGAAAACGGCGCCTTCCTTCTCAGCTCGCTGGGCAAGGGTACGCATGAGAGTGCCATGGTTGTCGGGCTTCGGGCCGTAAGACTTCAAGACGGCTGTGCATGTGCCCTTGTCGCCTTCGTACTTATTGGCGGTTGCGGAAACGTTGTAGGACGGGAAGCCCTCTTCGTCCGAGCGCGTGAGAATCCACATGGCGGTTTCTCCCGAATGGTCCATGAACAACTGGAGAAGATCACTCTGCATGCGATAGCCGCCTGACTTGCGCCATGCCTGGATGTACTGCTTCATGCCCAGCGGGTTCGACTCTTCGAGGATAATGCCCGACGAGCCGTTGCCGTTAGCCTGGGCGCTGTCCTCGCGCTGCAGGCAGGCAACGGTGGCGCCCTCTTCAAGGGCGGTCAAAATGGCGGGCACGCCGGCTGTGCCCGCCCCGATAACCACGATATCGTAACGAGCTGGGGGCGCCGATGTTCTGAAGAGCATAGGCGTCCAAAAAGGCGAGTACGTTGAGGGAGAGCGCCTTACGCTGCTCTGCTGGATTTTCTTCGTTCTGCTCTTCTTTGTGGGCATGGCGGTTATCGTTGCGAGTCAATCCTATGCGCTCGGTGGCCATATCGTCGTTGTCGCGCGGAGTGGGCTCGATTTCCTGCTGTGGATCTTGCTGTGCGGCATTGCCGCAAGCGAGCGCGTGCGCACGTGCCGACTCTTTCTCGTATGCGGCGTGCTTACCGAAATTGCATCATGGACCATAAGCTACCTGATCATTCCCTTGGCTGCCACGGAAAGCCAGGAGTTTTTCTCATCGTTGGGCGGGCGCAGTATCTTGCTCAGCCTGTTCTTCTTGCTCGCAATGCTCACGCTCACGTTCGGCGCGCTTTCCCTTAATCGCGAGCCGGTGGCCACAAGCGGGACGGTGGCCGATATGAAAGCGGATCGACCGGATGCCATCGCCCCCGAGCTCGTCGGTCGGTACGGACTCTCGAAGCGTGAGGCGGAGGTTGCGTGGCTCTACGGTCAAGGCTATAGCCTCTCGAAAGTCGCAAGTCGGTTGTTCATCTCAACGGGAACGGCGCAAACCCACATCAAGAGCATTTATCGGAAACTTGACATCCATAGCCGCAACGAGCTTATCGAAATTATCCTGCCGCGCTAGACGAGCCGATAGATCACTTGCTTGTTGCCGATCAATCCGCTAAGCATTATCATGGCTGGGTTGGCCGTAAAAGGAGCCGACGGGATTATCCATCAACTGAAGGAGCGGGAATGAAACTGAAGGCAAAGATCTTGGCTGTGGCAGCTTGCGCGATTGCCCTGACCGTGGCTCTCACGGGCTGCGGCGGCGGTGGCAATTCCGCCGACAACGCCGCGAATTTCCAGGGCAACTGGGTGCTCACCAGCGGTAACGTGGACGGTCAGGAAGTGACTCCCGAGGTCATGGACGAGGCCGCCAAGCTCGGCATGTCCATCTACATGCAGTTCAACGAGGACGGCTCCTGTGTGCTGAACGTGCTGGGTAGTGAGATGCAGGGCACCTGGGAGGCCAAGGACGCCACCACCGTGTCCTTCACTTTCGAAGGCTCCACGGAGCAGGCCAAGCTGGAGGGCGATGAGCTCGTCATGAGCTACGGCGACGACAACATGCACTTCAAGCGCGGCGACATCCCCACGGCCGCCAGCGAGACCGAGCAGGGCGCCGAGCAGGAGGCTACCCCGGAGGCCTAAAGACCTGCGGAAACGCTTCCCTATGTGGAAACTGAGAGCCCGCCGCACCATGCGGCGGGCTCTTTTTGTGCAATTGCACAAGAGGACGAGAGGTATTAAATCTAGGCATTATACGGGTATGATAGGTGTTCAGATGATCCTTTTGATCAGAAAGTGCTACACTGTAATAGTGCACCAGCGGAGGATTTTCGGATGATCTGTCAATGGGAGCGTACCATGGATGAGATGTTGCAGGTTTGGGCGATGACATTCGACCGCAGCCCGCAGCCCTTCGGCATCGTCGAGGTGCTCGTCGACGACGACGGCCGCCCCTACGATGCGGCCTACCGCTACCTCAATCCGGCCATGGCGGCGGTGACCGACCACACCGTGGAAGAGCTCACCGGCGCGCTCATGTACCTCATGTGGGGCGGCGATCCCACCTGGCTCGAGCACTTCTACGAGGCGGCCTTCGCGGACCGCGTCGTCCAGTTCGAAACGCTCTCCGACATGCTGCAGCAGTTCTTCCGCGCCGAAGCCTTCCCCGTGGCCCCGGGTCTGTGCGGCTTCACCCTGCAGGATGTGACGAGCTGGATCGTGCCGGCCCAGCGCTCGCTCGATAAGGCCGGCGCGGGCCTGTTCTTCTACGATATGCGCTACCGCCAGCTGCTGCTCACCGACTCGGCCCGCGAGCAGAGCGGAGTGGATACCAACTACATCAGCCTCCCTGAGTTCATCGAGCTTACTTTCGGCGCCACCGCCGGCGATGATCTGCTCCGCCAGATGGAGAACTTCCTCGACGACCAGACGAGCCTCTACCAGGAGGGCCAGCTGCCCGACGGGCGCTGGCTGCGCATCAGCTTGGATCACACGGGCCATTCGGAGCGCTTCGCCTACGGCTTCGTGGAGGACTTCACGCGCACCAAGCAGGCCGAGCAGAAAAGCGAGCAGTACGTAGAGGTCATCGACAGCCTGGGTGCCGAGAACTTCGCGCTGTATTTGGTGGATCTGGAAACCAACGAGCTGGAAGTATATCGTCGCGGTGCGGATAACGCGACTCAGTTTGCCCTCATCAGCGAGCAGGAGGGTGACTATCCGGTCGCTATGGAGCGCTACATCGATACCTACGTGGTGGAAGAGGATCGCGCCCGCGTGCGCGCTGAGGTGGGGCCCGATGCGTTGTGGCGGCGCCTCGCTGAAGGCGATGCCGATTTCTCGGTGGGCTACCGGCGCCTGTTCGGGGACGAGGAGCAGTACGTGGAGCTGCGTATCATCCGTCTTCCGCGGCCGAGCTCCAAGGTGATTCTCGCAGCGCGCAACGTCACCGCCGAGATGCGCGAGCAGCTGCTGCAGAAGCTGGCGCTGCAGAACGCGCTCGATCTGGCCGAGCATGCCAGCCGGGCGAAATCGACCTTCCTCACCAATATGTCCCACGATTTCCGCACGCCGATGAACTCTATATCGGGATTCGCCTCCATTGCGCTCGACCACTTGAACGATACCGACCGCGTGCGCGACTGCCTGCGCAAAATCATGGTATCGAGCGATCACTTGCTGAGCCTCGTGAACGATATCTTGGACGTGAGCCGCATCGAGAGCGGCAAGCTGTCATTCAACGAGGATGTGGTCGATCTAGCCGAGGCGGCCGAGGAGGTGGCCGCGATGTTCGGTGACAAGGCCGAGGCCTCGGGCATCGATCTGACGGTAAGCACCTCGGGGCTTTCCCACAGCCGGGTGGTTACCGATCCGCTGCGACTCAGCCAGGTACTTGTGAACACCGTCGGCAATGCCGTGAAATTCACGCCGGCCGGCGGCCTGATCACGGTGACCTTCAGCGAGAGCGGCGAGGCGCCTCGCGGGTTCGGCAGCTATGTTATCACGGTGAGCGATACCGGTTGCGGCATGACGCCGGAGTTCCTCGACCGCATCTTCCTGCCTTTTGAGCGCGACGGGTTGGGCTATGCCAACCGAACCGAGGGTACCGGCCTTGGTATGACCATCACCAAGAGCCTCGTGGACTTAATGGGCGGCGAGATCCAGGTGGAAAGTACCGTGGGCCGCGGCTCCACCTTCACCATCACGCTGCCGCTGCGCCTGGCATCGCCGGAAGAGGTGTCCCGCGAGGAGGCGCGGAGCTCTGCGACTGATGAGTGCCGCCGCGATTTTACGGGCTGCAAGGTGCTCGTGGTGGACGATGACGATCTGTCCCGCGAGATCCTCATGGAAATTCTGAAGGACTACGGCTTCGCGGTGGAAGAGGCCCGCGACGGCGACGCGGCCGTGCGCAAGGTGGCCTCGGTGGTGCCGTTCTACTACGATGCGGTGCTCATGGACATGCGCATGCCCCGCATGGACGGCGACGAGGCCACGCGCGAGATACGCGCGCTCGACCGCCCCGATGCCGCCAGCCTGCCCATCATCGCCGAGACGGCCGATGCCTTCGAGGAAGGGCAGCGCCGCGCCCGGGAGGCCGGCATGACGGCGCTGACCACCAAGCCTTTGAACACCCACGCCCTCATCGCCCTGCTCGCCGAGCACATTTCAGAGAAGTAGGGGAAGGCGGCGCGCCCCTCCGTCGTTGGAGTCCACTTTCTTATGGGCGGCGGGACGGTGGGTGGCGTCCGTTTCGGTCCTTGCGGTCGGGGCGTGTCAAGCTGTAGAAAACAGGAAGGGGAGCCGAAGCGCTTCGGTTCCCCTTCCTTGTGCATGTATGAGTGCGAGACGTGTGCAGCCGCGAGATCCTAGGCCACCGGCGGGGTGCCCTCCCAGTTGCCGGCGATGGCGTCGATCATGATGCGGGCGCCGAAGGGCAGCTTGCCGCAGCCGACGACCTTGCGGGCCGGCTTGTGGTCGCCGAAAAAGGCGGCATAGGCCTCGTTCATGGCGTCCAGATCGGCCAGGTCGGCCAAAAACACGTTCACCTTCACGATGTCTTCCACCACGTGGTCCACCGACTCGATGATGGTCTTCACGTGGGCGAGGCACTGGGCGGTCTGCTCGGCCGCGCCGCCGGCGATCAGCTTGCCGTCAGCGCCGAAGGGCAGCTGGGCAGAGATGTTGTTGTAGTGGGAGAAGGCCACGGTCTGGGTGGAGAAGGGGCACTTCGGGGCGGCGTCGGTGTTGTTCGCCTCGATGATGAGACCGTGACGGTCCTCGATGGCCTGGGGCGGGGTGCCGTCGCCATGGGACACCACGGCCTCCACGGCCACGTCGCAGTGGAAAGGCAGATCCTTCACGGGCACCACGGTGCGGGCCGGCAGGTAGTTCACGGCGCGGGCGATGCCGGAATCGGGGAAGAAGGTCTTGTACACCTCGTTCACGGCCTCCATATCGGCGAGGTCCTTCACGAAGATGGTCACCTTCACGATGTCGTCCAGCGGTACGTCCACCGACTCCAGGATGGCCTTCACGTTCTTCAGGCACTGGGCGGTCTGGGCGGCCGCATCGCCCAGGATCGGGCGACCCGACTTCGGGCACAGCGGCAACTGCATGGTGATGTTGTTGTAGTGGGAGAACGCCACGGTCTGGGTGGAGAGGGCGTCGTAGGGAGCGGCATGGGTGTTGTTGGTGAGCTTCACCAGGTCGCCGGCCTGGGGCACGGACTGAGTGCCCTCGCCGTTATCCACAAGGGCCTCGATGAACACGAGGGCGTCCTGGGGCAGGGCGTCCACGGCCACCACGGTGCGGGCGGGCTGGTAGGTGGGGAAGAAGGAAGCCTGCACCTTCTCCACGGCATTCAGATCCATGATGTCGGCCAGGTAGACGGACAAGCGGATGATGTCGTTCATGTCGTGGCCGATGCTCTCCACGATGGCCTGGATGTTCTTGAGGCACTGCTCGGCCTGCTCGGCAGCGCCGCCGGCCACGATGGCACCCGTCGCCGGGTCGATGGGCAGCTGGGCCGAGAGGTTGTTGTAGTGGGAGAACGCCACGGTCTGAGAATAGAGGTCGCTTACGGGCGCCTTCTCGGTGTTGCGGGCCACTACCACGTTCGGATCGGTCATTGGTACCCCCTTCAAGGTAGAATGTGCACCGTTTTGTGCAAGTGCATTAAACTTTACGGGAAGGGTCATTGTCAATGCCGTTGGCCGATAAAGGAGCCATATGCAGGTATTTGACAGAATGTCAGGCATCAAGCGAGAGAGAAACCACAGGTCATCATCGACAAATAGTGCACTTGAACAAAAATATTCCTTTTGTGTGCGGCGCCTCTCGCGCTGCGGCGGCGTTGAAGGCGCCCACGGCTTTGCGGCGGTGTCGGGGGGCGTGCGGCGCTGTGGGGATACCTTGGAGGGGGCGTGCCTCGAGGCCCCGACGCGCTAGGATGGCCTTTCCAGAGAGAGGAGCGATGCCGGAATGTTGAAGTTGCACGTGCTGGCCAGCGGGAGCCGCGGCAATGCGGCCATTGTGGAGAACGGGCGCACCGGGCAGGGCGTGCTCGTGGATTGCGGCATCTGCAAGCGGGAGTTCCTCGATCGGGCCGCCACCTGCGGCTTCGACCTGTCGGGCCTGGCCGCCGTCGTTATCACCCACGACCACGGCGACCACGTGAAGGGCCTCGGCGTGGTGCTGCGGGGCCTGGCGAAGGCCGGCGTGCGTCCGGCGGTGTACGCGAGCGAGGCGGTGCTGGCGGCTTCGGCGCCCCTGCGCGACGCCGTGGCCAGCGTGGGCGTTTCCTGCCGGGTCTTTGCCGCTGGCGACCGGTTGCCTCTCGCGGGTCTTGCCGTGCGTCCCTTCGCCACCTCCCATGACGCGGCTGCCTCCTTCGGCTTCCGCTTCGACGAGCCGGTGCCCCGGGTCGAGGAAGGCGGAGCGCCCGAGGTCGCGGCCGATGCCCTCGGCTTCGTGACCGATACGGGTTTTATGACCGACGAGGCCTCCCGGGTCCTGGCGGGGGTGCGCCTGCTGGCGCTGGAGAGCAACCACGACGATCGGATGCTGCGGGAGGGGCCCTATCCCTATCCGGTCAAGCAGCGGATCGCCTCGGATCGGGGCCATCTTTCCAATGAGCAGGCCGCTCGGGCCCTGGTGGATCTGGTCCACGAGGGGCTCGAGGCCGTCGTGGCCATGCACGTGTCCCAGGAGAACAACACCTACCGCCTGCCCCGTGAGACGCTGGAGCGGGCTCTTGCCGAAGCGTCTCCGGCTCTGGCGCCGCAGGTGCGCGTGACGGTGGCCTTCCAGGATCGTCCCGTCACAGTGGCGTGACAGATTGACCCGCGCCGTCCTTCCCGAGGCGGTGGTGCCCTATGCTGAGCCCATAGCGTGAGGCACGGGGTTGCGCGGCGGCCCTGGGAAAGGAGCTTCCTGTGGCTGAGAGCGCAGTGCGCCCCGCGTCGGGCATCGGACGGAACCGGATGCTCAAGATCATCGGCATCGTCTTGGCTTCGGTGGCCGCCCTGGTTCTGGCGGCGGTCATCGGGCTCAACCTGTACGTGCGCGTGGCCTTCGGGTCCTTCTACAACCAAGCTGAGCGGGAATTTGCCATACCCGGGGTGGACAGCGGCTTCGTCTGCCAGGACCTCGATCACCTCCAGGGGAGCGATGCGTGGCTGTTCAGCGGCTATATGGTCGATAGCGGCCCCTCGCCGCTCTACCGCCGGGCGGTGGATGGCGCCATCGCGCGGCTGCTCGTGCAGACGCCGGACGGCGAGCTCTACCAGGGCCACGGCTCGGCCATCACGAGCACCGACCAGTACGCCTATCTGGCCTGCGAGGAGGGCTATCTCGTGCTCGACGCCGAGGAGGTGGCCACAGCCGCCGACGGCGCCACGGTGCGGGCCCTGGCCCGGGTCGAGCTCGATTTCTCCCCGGCCTTCATGAACATCGAGGGCGACACGCTGCTCACGGGCGAGTTCTACTTTCCTGGCGACTACGAGACACCGAAGAGCCATCGCATCGCCACTCCCGACGGCGCAGAGAACCCGGCGGTCATGTACGCCTATCCGCTGGATCCCAACGCCCCCTTTGGTGTGGCCGCCCTGCCCGAACGGGTCTATTCCATTCCCGGCATGATTCAGGGGGTCTGCACGGCGGGGGAGAACCGCCTCGTGCTGTCCCAGTCTTACGGCGTCGCCCCCTCGCACCTTCTGGCCTACGATATCGCGCATCTGGCTCCCTCGGGCACGTTTACGGCCGATGGCGCCGAGGTGCCCCTCTACTGCCTGGATAGCCGCAGCCTCGGGGCCGATGTGGAGGCGCCGCCCATGGCCGAGGGCATCGAGTCTTACGATGGCCGGGTGTACGTGTCCGACGAGTCGGCGAGCAACAAGTACTTCTTCGGGAAGCTCTACGGTGCCGGGGTGGTATATTCCCTGGCCATGGAAGGGTAGAAGAGCACGGAAAAAAGCCCCGGACAGGGGCTTGCATCTTCATTATAGGGCACGGCTCGTCCCGTGGGGAGGAACCTTGCCGCGATACCCGGCAGCCTGCAGGGCGATACCGCGAAAACGCCACAGTCGCGCGGGGGTGCGCGGGGCGGCAGTGGTGTATACTCGATAGTCGCATTTTTCCGGAAGACGCGGCGGTCCGAGCCGCCGCCGACGCAAAGGAGCCCCTGTGATTAAAGAGATCATCACCGACGAGGACATTCTGTCGAAGCCCTGCGAGCCGGCCACGGCCGAGGACGCCTCCATCGGTACCGACCTGGTGGAGACGCTGCTGGCCAGCGACGAGGCGGTGTGCCTGGCCGCCAACCAGATCGGCGAGACGAAGTGCATCGTCGCCTACCTGAACGAGGCGGGGCGCCCGGTGGTCATGTACAACCCGAAGGTGACCCAGAAGCTGAAGCCCTACACGGCGGTGGAGGCGTGCCTCTCCCGCGAGGAGCCCACGGCGGTGCAGCGCTACGACTGGGTTCGCGTGAGCTACGACCGCTTCCAGGACGGCAAGCTCGTGCCGGCCAAGAAGAAGCTCGAGGGTAACGCCGCCCAGGCCGTGCAGCACATGATCGACCACTGCGAGGGCATCCTTGTCTAGCGCCGCGTCCGATCCCGAATTTACCACCGAGCAGGCGCACTTAACGGAGACCTACGGAAAGCTGGAGAAGATCGGTCGCGATGCCGTGGCGGCTATGGAGGCCGTGGCGGCCCAGGCGGCCGAGGACAAGAAGTCCATGGCCGACGAGCTGGCCGTGAACTTCGCCACCTGGGACGACATTCTGGAGACCCACGCCGACATCGTGGCCATGAACAACATCATCGAGGCCCACGACATGGCCAACTCCGTGCAGGCCGAGCGCCTGCGCGCTGTGGAGGTGCTTCTGCGCGAACCCTACTTCGCGAAGATCGCCCTGCGGTTCAAGGAGGGCGCGCCAGCCAAGGAGCTCTATATCGGCTCGGCGGGCATCTCGGACGAGAACTACCGTCGCCTGGTGGTGGACTGGCGCAGCCCCGTGGCCGAGGTGTACTACAATCAGGCCATGGGGCCGACGTCGTACGTGGCCGACGGGCGCGTCATCCACGCCGACTTGCTGCTGCGCCGCCAGTTCGAGATCGATCGCGACCAGCTGCTCGGTTACTTCGATTCCGACGTGGCCATCGAGGACAAGCTGCTTTTAGCCTCGCTTTCCCGGGGTCGCTCCGCCCACATGCAGGCCATCACGGCCACCATCCAGAAGGAGCAGAACACCGTCGTGCGCCATGCCGACGTGCCGGTGCTCCAGGTGGCGGGCGTGGCGGGCTCGGGGAAGACCTCGGTGCTCATGCAGCGCATCGCGTATCTGTTCTACCAGCATCGCGGCACGCTCGACCCCACGCAGGTGTTCCTCATCTCGCCGAATCCGGTGTTCGGCCGCTACATCGACCGCGTGCTGCCCGATCTGGGCGAGCGCAACCCCGAGATCCTCACCTGGGCCGAGTTCTTGGCGCCGCTTCTACCCGCGGGGCGCGGGGCGGGGGAGGGCAACGTCTCCTACGAGCGCCTGCGCGCCATCGACGCGGCCCTGGCGCGCTTCGCCTTCGAGCGTTCGGACTTCCGCGATATCACGGCGGCCGGCACGCGCCTTGTCGGCGGCGATGCCGTGGCGAAGGTGGCGGCGAAGTTCGATCATTTGCCCGCCGGCCCGCACCGCGTGACGCTCATGAACGAGGAATTGGAAACGCGCTTGCAGAGCCGGCTTGCGAGCATTGCGGCGGCCGAGGACACCCACGACGAGATTTCCGACCTTCCCATCGAGGAGCAGCTGCGGCTGTTCGGCGAGACTTTCGACCCGCAGAGCGAGGAGGAGGCCCGCACGCTCGTCCTCACCTACGTGCGCGAGAAGTACGCGGCCGGCATTCAGCAGGTGCGTGCCATGGACTGGCTCGACATCGACGAGATCGCCCGTCGCCTTCTGGGCTGCGACGGGCTCACCTCAGTGGAATGGGTGTATCTGAAGATGGCGCTCACGGGTATGGGCGACCCCGATGCGAAGTACGTGATGATCGACGAGGTGCAGGACTATTCCGAAGGTCAGCTGGCCGTGATGGCCCGCTATTTCCGCCGGGCGAACTTCCTGCTTTTGGGCGACCCGAACCAGGCCATCGCCGAGGGCACGGCCGGCTGGGGCGAGATCCGTGCCGTGTTCGAAGCCGAGCGCGGATCGGTGGACGAGTGTCGCCTCATGACGAGCTACCGCTCCACCCCGGCCATCACCGATCTGTTCGCATCGCTGCTGCCGCCGGACGAGGCGGTGGAGGTGTCCTCGGTGCAGCGGGAGGCCGCCCCGCCGGAGATCGTCGTGGCCGCGGACGGAGAGGCCTGGGCCGCCGAGCTGCGGCGCGTGGCCGATGAGGCGGCCAACGCCGATACGCTGACGGCCGTCATCGTGCCCTACAAGAGCGAGGCACGGCGGGTGGCAAAGGTGCTGGGAGAGGCCGCTGTGGTGCTCGGCGAGCGCGACAGCCTGCCCGATGGCGGCGTGGTGGTGCTGCCGCTCAAGTTGGCGAAGGGGCTGGAGTTCGACCGCGTCATTGTCCCCGATGCCTCGCCGCAGGTGTTTCCCGCCAGCGACTTGGCCCGCCGGCGCCTGTACACCACTATCAGCCGCGCCACCCGCCACGTCACCATCCTCGCCAACGGCGAGCTCACGGAACTCTTGAGGTAGTTATGACGAAAAGGCAATCGTTGACGATGCGCAGTTTGCACTACTACTGGCTGGCGACGCGCAACCACCTGGGGCTGTTTGTGGCACTGGTGGCTTCCACGATCGGGTTCTGCGGGTTTCTCACTTACGGCAACCCCTACGTGATGAGTCTCATCGTGGATCGCATCAGCGCGGCACCGGTGGCCGCCGACGAGGTGTTCACCGTGTTCGGGCCCTATATCGCGGCGCTCATCGCCATCAACTTCGCCGGCCAGGCGTGCTCCAAGTTGCAGGACTACACGTTGTGGAAGTTGCAGATCGCCGTGAACTACGACTTGGCCACCACAGCCTTCGACTGCTTGTGCAACCAGTCGCTGTCGTTCCATTCCAATCGCTTCGGGGGCACGCTCGTGAGTCAGACCTCGAAGTTCATGGCCGGCTACACCCAACTTCTGCAGACGATGAACTTCCCGTTTCTGCCCATCCTGTGCTCCATCACGTTCACCTGCATCATTCTGCTGCCGGCCGTGCCGGTGTACGCGGGCGTGCTCATGGCCATGCTCGCGGTGTACGCGACGGTGAGCTACCTCATGTACAAGCGCATCCTGCACCTGAACGAGAAGGCCGCCAGCGCCCAGAACCAGCTGTCGGGCGAACTGTCGGACGCGGTCACGAACATCCTGGCCGTGAAGACCTACGGGCGCGAGGACTACGAGCGGGGGTTGTTCGACACGGCGAACCGCGAGGTGGTGGCCCGCGACTCCAAGCGCATGCGGGCCTCGCTCGCTCGCGGCGTCACCACGGCGGCCATCACCGTGGTCATCATGAGCGTGGTCACCGTGTTCATCTCGGGCGGCAACGCGTGGTTCGGCATCACGCCGGGCACGGTCATCCTCATGTTCACCTACACGAACACCGTCACCAACCAGTTCAACTTCATCAACACGGGCCTGCAGCGCATCAACCAGGCCTTCGGCGACGCCTCCGGCATGACGGCCGTGCTCGACGAGCCGCGGCTGGTGGCTGACAAGCCCGGCGCGCGTCCGCTTTCCGTGGAGCTTGGCGACATCGACTTTAAGGACATCAACTTCTGGTACACCGACGGCGATGTGAAAACCCAGGTGTTCAAGGACTTCAACCTGCGTATTCCCGCCGGTCAGCGCGTGGGACTGGTGGGTATGAGCGGCGCGGGGAAAACCACGCTCACGAAGCTCTTGCTGCGGCTGGCCGACATCCAGGAGGGCGAGATTCTGGTGGACGGCCAGAACGTGGCCGATGTGACCCAGACGAGCCTGCGCCGGCAGATCGCCTACGTACCCCAGGAGGCGCTGCTGTTCCACCGCTCCATTGCCGAGAACATCGCCTACGGGCGGCCCGATGCCACCATGGACGAGATTCGCGAGGCGGCCCGTGCCGCTAACGCGCTCGAGTTCATCGAGGCGCTGCCCCAGGGGTTCGACACCATTACCGGCGAGCGCGGCATCAAGCTCTCGGGCGGTCAGCGCCAGCGCATCGCCATCGCCCGCGCCATGCTGGCCGATTGCCCCATCCTCGTGCTGGACGAGGCCACAAGCGCGCTCGATTCCGAGAGCGAGGCGGCCGTGCAAGAGGCTCTGTCCAACCTGATGGAGGGGCGCACCTGCATCGTGGTGGCGCACCGGCTGTCAACGGTGGCGAGCCTCGACCGCATCGTGGTGCTCTCCCACGGCAGGATCGCCGAGGACGGCCCTCATGCCGAGCTCGTGGCCAAGGGCGGCGACTACGCCCGCCTCTGGAACCGCCAAACCGGCGCCTACGGAGAAGAGTAGGGAAGCGGGGTTGTGCCCCGCTTCCCTCCGCGTAGTTCCTGGTTTGCCATCGTGGTGATTCTCCGGCTCCGAACTTTCCCGCTTTGTGGGTGAAGTTCGGAGTCGCTTACAGCTTCACGACGGCATCGGTGGGGCCGGATTCGGTGGCGTTGACGAGGGTGATCGAGGAGGGGCTGGAGATCTCGCCGGTGCAGAGGGCCAGAAGAATGCGGCGCATGGGTGTCTCCTCGATTCTCGGGGTGCGATGGGATTGCGGGAGAATTCTAGCATGACGGGCGCGGTACCCATCATCCGCGCGACCGTATTTTCGCGCACGACGCGGCTGGGCGTGGCGTTTCGGGCGGTCGTGGGGCTCGCGGGTGCGCGGAGATGTGGCCCGGCGGTGTCGATTTCCCTTCCGTTTTTGCGGGAGATCGCCTGCGCTCTTCGCGCATGGCGTTGTTGTGGTAACCTCAAGTGTTCGCAATTCGTTGTGGGAAGGAGGGCGTCGTGGGCGTCGGAGGCATCAAGCTGGCCGATTACGCCGATCCGCGTGCCGTGTCGCGGGGCGTGGGCATTGCCGCCAGCGCGAAGTCAATCGCGGGGCGCACCGTGCGTCGCGACGAGGATGTGACGGTGATATCCGCCCGCGTGGCCTCAGCCTCGGGCATCGCCGACTACTTCGACGCCTCGGTGATGTTCGGCGACTACGAGTCGCGCATCGTCGACTACGAGTGCACCTGCCCGGCCATCGCCCGCTTCGATGGCCTGTGCAAGCACTGCGTAGCTCTGGTGACCTCCTACTTTACCCAACCGTGCAGCTTCGAGGAAGGTGCCGTGCGCGCTGCGGCTCCGATGGCACGGCGCACGAGCGAGGCCCTCGGCCGACTGTTGGCGGAGGGGAAAGGCGGCGCGGCGGGGTTGGCCGCCCCTGCCTCGCGTGGTGCGGAAGGGACGGCCTCGGGCGTGACGCCCGGCAGCGTGCGCCTGGATGTTCAGCTCGTCTACGACGGGCGCCTCTGGTCGCTGCGCCTGGCGGTGGGCGGTGCGCGCGGAACCTACCAGGTGCGCGACATCGAGGACTTCGCCCGCCACGTGCAACGCGGTGAGTTTCACGCCTACGGCAAGAAGCTCGCCTTCGCCCATCGCCTGGAGGCCTTCGACGAGCCGTCCCGGGCCGTGGCCCGGGTGGTGGCCGGGCTCTTTCCTGACGAGCGCCTGTTCGGGGGCTCGGCCTTCCGCACTGCCGGCACCGGCAAGCGCGAGGCACGGGTGCGCGAGGCGGAGGTAGTGGCCCTGCTGGACGCCCTCGGCGAGGGATCCTTCACGTTTGCGCGTCGCGCCGGCAACGCCGAGGCGAGCGCCGACGTTGCGCCTGAACCGTGGCGTGTGGCCGCCGACGCACCGCTTACGGCCCTTCTGTTCGATGCTGCCGATGGCGGCTACGACCTGCACCTGTCCGAATCCGCGCTGGTGGTGCGGGGCTTGGAGCGGGCCTACGTGCTCGCCGACGGCGTGGCCGCGCGGGTGGAGGGCGCCGCGGCGGCAGCCTTCGCGTTTCTGCGGGAGGCGGGCCTTGCCGACGGCGCCGCGGCCTTCGTGGCCGAGGGCGACGGGGCGGCGTTCTGCCGTCGGGCGCTGCCGGTGCTGGAGGCGGCGGTGGACGTGCGCCTGCCTGAGGGGTGGGAGGCTCTGCGCCCGGTGGCCGGCACCCTTGCCTTCTACTTCGATAAGACCGGGAAGAAGGAGGCGGCGCTCATCCGCCTGACGGTGAAGGCGTTCTACGGCGAGCGCGAGGTGGTGCTGGCCAGCCCCGCCGACTCGGGCGAGGAACCCGAGCTGCGCCCCGCCTCGCAGCAGCCCTTCCGCGATCAGGCGTTGGAGGACGCCGGCATCATGCTGGCCGCCCAGTTCTTCGACGGCTCCATGACGCTGCCGCTGCGCCAGGCCGACCTGGCCGGCGAGCTGCTCTACGGGGGCCTCGCGCAGTTCCGCGCCGCGGGCGAGGTGTTCACCACTCCGGCCTTCGATCGGCTCGTGGCAGAGCGGCCGCCGCGGGTGCAGCTGGGTCTTTCACTGGTCGCGAACCTCATTCAGATGGACGTGCGCGACAGCGACGTGTCCCGCGATGAGCTGGCGGCGATGTTCTCCTCGCTGCGCCGCCGCAAGCGCTTCCACCGCATGAGCGACGGGCGCATTGTGGCGCTTGCCGAGGGCGATGTGGCGCATCTCGGCGAGATGATGCGCGATCTGGGCGTGTCGGCCGACGATCTTCTGAACGGCTCGGCGCAGATTCCCACCTACCAGGCGTTCTACCTCGATCGGGAATACGCCGACGCGGTGCGCGACGCGACCTTCGAGGACTACCTGCGCCGGGTGGAGGAGCCGGGCTGTCCCGTGGAGCCCCCTGCGGGCCTGGCCGCCACGCTGCGTCCCTACCAGCTGGAGGGCTTCCGCTGGCTCGCGCGGCTTGCCTCCCTCGGCTTCGGCGGCATCCTCGCCGACGAGATGGGCCTCGGCAAGACGCTCCAGACCATCGCGCTTTTGCAGAGCCTGCGGGACGCGGGGCGGCTGGAAGCGCCCGTGCTCATCGCGTGCCCGGCTTCCCTCGTGTTCAACTGGCTGGACGAGTTCGCCCGCTTCGCGCCTGCCGTGCCCGTGGGGGCCCTGGAGGGCACGCGCGCCCAGCGCGAGATGCTCGTGGCCCGGGCGGCTGCGGAGGAGGGCAGCGTGATCGGGCGCGGTGCGCGGGCGGCCGGTGACGGTGCCCCCGCGGTCGCACCGGCTGTCATCGTGGCCTCCTACGACCGCGTGCGCATCGACGGGCCCTTCCTGCAGCCGGTCGGCTGGGGCATGGTGGTGCTCGACGAGGCCCAGCGCATCAAGAACCACGCCACCAAGACCACCCGCGCGGTGAAGCGCCTGCGTGCCCCGCTGCGCTTCGCGCTGACGGGCACGCCCATCGAGAACCGCCTCTCGGAGCTGTGGAGCATCTTCGACTTCCTCATGCCGGGGCTCCTCGGCAGCTACGAGCGCTTCCGCGAGCGCTACGAGCTGGGCATCTTAGGGGAAGACGAGGAGGCGGCCGCCCGCCTGCGGGCGCTCGTGGAGCCGTTTCTGCTACGCCGGCGGAAGGCCGACGTGCTCACCGATCTACCAGCGAAGACCGAGATGGTGCGCTACGTGCCCCTAAGCGACGAGCAACGGCGCCTCTACGACGGGGCCGAGCAGCGGCTGCGCGAGGACTTGAACGCCCAGAAG
The DNA here is from genome assembly GCF_008831045.1 of Adlercreutzia muris. GTDB lineage: Bacteria > Actinomycetota > Coriobacteriia > Coriobacteriales > Eggerthellaceae > Adlercreutzia > Adlercreutzia muris. The sequence goes on along the minus strand of NZ_WAJS01000012.1, from coordinate 26,216 downwards.
TGCCAGAACGCCTCGCGGGCGAACCGGCGCGGGCGCCTGGCCGAGGCCGAGAAGAGCTCGGTGGAGGTGCTCGCCGAGCTCACGCGTCTGCGTCAGATCGCGCTGGATCCGTCCCTCGTGTTCGAGAACTACCGGGGCGGAGCCGAGAAACTCGGCGCCATCATGGAGCTGGTGGCCGAGGCCCAGGAGGCCGACCGCAAGGTGCTCGTGTTCTCCCAGTTCACCAGCTATCTATCGGTGCTGGCCGACGAGCTTGACCGACGAAGGCTTACGCACTTCACCATCACGGGCGCCACGCCCAAGCGCGAGCGGGTGGAGCTGGTGAAGCGCTTCAACGAGGACGACACGCCGGTGTTCCTCGTGTCGCTGAAGGCCGGCGGCACGGGGCTCAACCTCACAGGCGCCTCGGTGGTGGTGCACGCCGACCCGTGGTGGAACGCCGCGGCCACCGACCAGGCCACCGACCGGGCCCACCGCATCGGGCAGGAGCACGAGGTGGACGTGTACAAGGTGGTGGCGAAGGGCACCATCGAGGAGCGCATCGTGGCGCTGCAAGAGGCCAAGCGCGACCTGGCCGACTCCGTGGTGGCCGCCACCGGTGCCGATGCCCTGGAAGGCCTCACCCGCGACCGCCTCGCCGAGCTTTTGGGGGAAGAGTAAAAAGTATTAGTTTTCGACGGGTCCAAGAGCGCGATTCTTCGCGCGTGCTATGATGCTTCGTCATTATCAGGGGATATGGAAGTGGGGGCGATATGAACGACCAGGAGCGACAGACGTACGATCGACTTATACGAAAGGCTCAGGAGGCTTTCTTGCTCGCCATCGAGCTCTATAATCGCCCTACTATTCAGTACCATGTAGAAGGCTGCTCTTTCTTCCTCTGCAACGCATGGGAGCTCATGCTTAAAGCTCATATTATTGAGCGGTATGGAATTGGGGAGATCTATTATCCTGGAAATACGCGTACTCTTTCCCTAGAGGATTGCCTCAAAAAAGTGTTTACGAACAGCAAAGATCCTCTTCGCAGGAATATGGACAAGCTCATCGATGTGCGAAATACCAGCGCTCATTTCGTTGTTCCTGAATACGAAAGTTTCTACGGGCCCATTCTGCAAGCCTCCGTTGAAAATTTCGATCGTCAGGCAAGAAGGCTCTTAGGTATCGAGGTGAGCGACCTCATTCCGGAGAACTATCTTGTTTTGTCTGTTCGCAAATCTGCAGTGGATGAAGATGAGTGCCGCGCCCGCTACGACCCCATTGTTCTTGAGAAGATGTTGGAAAAACGCGAGGGCATCCTTACCACAGCTGATGAACTCGATAACAGAAAATTCAGCTGCACCTATGTAACTGAGTTGAGAAGTACGAAGAAAGGCGATGCCGACCATACTTTTCGCATTGCCGAGAGCGGTGATGTGCCCGTGGCGATCATCAAGACACCTGTTGAAGTTAAGAACAAATATCCCTATCGCCCGAGTGGAGTGGTAAAGGCTATTTGCGAGCGTCTGGCGAAGTCGAACGTTGTTCTGATGCAGGATGGCTCGGATACGCGCGCCCGCACAAAGAATCGTCGCCCCTTCAACCTCTATATGTTCGGACTGTTTACTTCATTCTATGGAATGAAAACCGATAGCCGATACTCTTACGATAACTCGCTGGAAGGGGAGGCCTCTTCTTTCATTTATTCGCAGCAAGCGGTGGATTTGATTTGGGATAAGATACGAGAGAATCCGGAAGGCATCATCGATCGCCTGAAGAAAGAAGTTGCGAAACGACCAAAGCCGACCCCAGGAGCAAAGGAATTCTAAGCATACAACCTATGCCTACTCCCATTCGGGAACCCAGCTTGTATCCACTCAAGTCGGCTTTGGTGAAATAGATTATAGCAGGTGCGTCATTTTGCGGCAATGTCAATATGGAAACAAATGTTCCTATATTTAATAGAGTTGACACAAAATGAAAATGGCAGACTCATGAGTGGTATACACGTGAGTCTGCCATGACGACTGAACGGCCTACTTCCGCTCGTCCTTCTCCACCATGGCGTTCATGGCGGCGCGCTCCTTGTCTGCGAGCTTCTCCTCGGCCACATCCAGGGCGCGTTTGTCATGCTTGGCGTTGGCGATGGCCAGCACCGCGCCCGATAGGGCGAACAGCGCAATGGCGTTGGGAATGACCATGAGCTGGTTAAACATATCGGCCATCTCCCATACCAGGTCGTTGGACAAAAGCGAGCCTAGGAAGATGAACACGAGCGCGATCACGGTAAAGGGCAGCACGGCGCGCTTTCCGAAGAGCCACTCCACGTTCAGCTTCGCGAACAGGTTCCACGACAGAATGGTGGAGAAGGCGAAGAACAAAAGGCAGATGGCCACGAACCAGGCACCTGCGCCCTCGCCGAAGAACTGCCCGAAGGCCAGCTGGGCGATGTTGGTCTTGGTGATAGTCTCGGCGGTGAGGCTCGCGTAGTCGCCGGTAGCGAGCATTCCGTCGCCCACGTACAGGGTGGACAGCACCACGAGCGCGGTCATGGTGACCACTACGATGGTGTCCACGAACACGCCGATCATGGCCACAACGCCCTGCTCGTGGGGGTCGCGCACCTCGGCCAGCGCGTGGGCGTGCGGGGTGGAGCCCATGCCGGCCTCGTTGGAGAACAGGCCGCGCTTGGCGCCCTGGCTGATAGCGGCGATGATGCCGAAAGTGGCGCCGCCCACGGTGGCGGCGGGGTTGAAGGCGCACTCGAAGATGAGCGCGAAGGTGGCCGGGATGTTCGCCGCGTTCATGATGAGCACGATAAGCGAGCCGAGCACGTAGAGGATGGCCATGATGGGCACGATCTTCTCGGTGACGGCGGCCAAACGGGACACGCCGCCGATGAACACGATGCCGGCCAGAATGACCACGGCCAGGCCGATGACCCAGGTGGGAATGCCGAAGGCGGTGTTCATGGTCTCGGCGATGGAGTTGGACTGCACCATGCAGCCCATAAATCCGAGCGCCAGGATGATGGCCACGGCGAAGAACCCGGCGAGGAACTTGCCCAGACCGCCCTTGAAGGCCGTGGTGATGTAGTACACCGGACCGCCGTGCACGGTGCCGTCCTCGTCCACGACACGGGTCTTCTGCGCCATGACGGCCTCAGCGTAGTTGGTGGCCATGCCCAGAAGCGCGATGATCCACATCCAGAAGATGGCGCCCGGGCCGCCCACGATGATGGCGCCGCATGCGCCCACGATGTTGCCGGTGCCCACCTGGGCCGCGATGGCGGTGGACAGGGCCTGGAACGAGGTCATGCCGCCGCCCTGGTTGCCGCCGCGCAGGCTGAAGTCGCCGAACACGCGGCGCCAGCCCTCGCCGAAGCAGCGGAACTGGATGCCCTTGGTGCGCACGGTGAACCAGATACCCATGCCGAGCAGCAGGATGATGAGGATGTAGTTGGAAAGATAGTTGTTGATGGTGGTAACGATACCAAGCAGTGCCTCTTCCACGGCGTTCCCTTCTTCTCGCGAGAAAACTCGGGGGAACTTATGCGTGGCCGGCCGAAAAGGTCGCGTCATCGCTCTGTCCGTTTGCCTGAGAGATTCGGCGCCCGTGAACGGGGCCTTGCACCTTCGGCACTCACTTAAGAGTTCTCCAGAGTTTTCTCCGCCTCCGGTTTGCGGGTCGCGTTCGTGCTGCGACATTGCGGCGGGGCCGCCCTGCCGTCAACGCGAGCGCCTTGCACATCCCGAAGACATCACAGAAATATTGACGCAGGCCACTCTACACCCTGACGCGTTGTCGATCAACAACTATTTTGGTTAGCGTTCGTTTCGTTGCCGCATCGTCCGCGAAAGGCACCGGACGTGAAAGATTTCTGCGAAAGTCGAAAAAATGAGGCAAAATGTGACTTATGAGCGTCCGTGTTACGGAATTTGGTAGTGGTGCTATGCGTTGGAAAACTGCGACCTGGGATTTCTTGAAATGTCGATGAAGCGGTTCATGCGAGATGGGCATCGAGACGCTCATAAGTCGCGTTTTCGATACAAAATCGCGCTGCTCGTCTAAAAAGAGAAGGGAGCGGGAGAATGGGGGCGTTTTCGAGGATTTTGAAATGCGGAAAGGACGCGCCATGAGCAAGTACGACAAACTGTGGGACTGGGTAGCTGCCCAGCCTGGCGAGGAGCTGACCCTCACCTTCGACGAGGTGGGCGAGCACGCCGGTGTTCCCCTGGACCATTCGTTTCTGAATTATAAGAAGGAGCTCGTGTGCCGCGGCTGGGAGGTGGGGAAGATCTCGATGAAGCACAAGACGGTGCAGTTCTCGCGGGTGAGCGGCTAGCTGAGCGTTTGCATTGCGAGGGAGCGGCGCCATGGTGTCGGTCCCACGGTGCCACGGTGTCGGCGTCGGCGGTGCGGCCCCACGGTGCCACAGTGTCGGTACTGGCGCCGCGGTACCACGGTGTCGGCGCGGCGTCCGCAGCGTGGTCGACTTGCCGCGGCGGCCCCAAGAGAGCTCCCGCAGGCGCTACTCGCCCAAATCTTCTACAAAGCCCACGCGGTAGTTCTTGAAGATGACCTCGCCCTCCTCTTGGGTGGCATCCAGGTCTACGTCGGCTTCGATGCGGAAGTCGCCGTCGCCGTCCTCGTCGAGGAAGATCTGGCGCACGTGCCAGAGATGCTCTTTCTGCTCCGGTCCCTCGTCGATGGCCAGGTAGGCGGCGCTGCGCGCATCGCCGTCCAGGCGGATCTCGTTGTGCTCGGCGAAGTAGTCGTCCAGGGCCGCATCCCAGGCGCGCTCGGTAAAGCCCCAGTTCTCATCCAGATTCCCCAGCTCGCGGGTGCGCTCCAGGGCCGCCAGGCGCACGCGGGCGAAGAGCGCATTGCGCACCATGACCTCCATGCCGTGACGGTCGGCCACCACGGCATCGGCGGCCACGGGCGGGGCGCCGGCCTCGGGCAGTGCGCCGGCATTCTCCCAGGCGTCCACGAGCGACGAGTCGGTGGTGCGCACCATGAACCCGAGCCACGCGATGATGTCGCGCAGCCTATCGTCCAGCGCATCGGGCGGCAGGGTGCGCACGAGCACCCGGAAGGCGTCGGACAGGTAGCGCAAAAGCGTCCCCTCCAACTTCGCGATGCCGTAGCGGCCGATGTAGGTCTTGAAGTCGCTCGCCGTCTCCACCATGTCGCGCAGCACGCTCTTGGGCAGAAGCTCGTAGTCGCGGGCCCACGGCACGCCCTGACAGTACAGATCGAAGGCGTGGGCGAGCAGCTCTTCCAGGGGCTTGGGGTAGGTGATTTCCGCCAGCCGCTCCAGGCGCTCCTCGTATTCCACGCCGTCGGCCTTCATGGCGGCCATGGCGGCGTCCCGCGCCTTGCGCTCCTGGGCCCGCAGCACCTTGGCGGGGTTCTCCAGCGTGGCCTCCACAAGCGAGATCACGTCTAGGGCGTAATCGGGGCTCTCCGGATCCAGCAGGTCCAGCGCCGCCAGCAGGAAGGGGGACAGGGGCTGGTCCAGGGCGAAATCCTCGGGCAGCTCCACCGTGAGCTCGTAGGCGGCACTGCCGTCCTCAGCGGTGCCGCGCACCACCACGCCGGCTTCCAGCAGCGTGTGGAAGATCTCGTCGGCCCGCGCGTTCAGCTTGATCTTCTCCTCGGGGGACTGGGCCGAATCGGCGATGAGCTGGTGCACGTTGGCCCAGGCGTCGCCCCCGCGGCTCACCACCGACAGCACCATGGAATGGGTGATGCGCATGTGGGGGTTCAGCTTCTCGGGCGGCTTCTCGATGAGGTGTTCGAAGGTCTGCTTGTTCCAGCTGACGAAGCCCTCGGGCGGCTGCTTCTTCTTCACCCGGCGCTGCTTCTTCGGGTCGTCGCCGGCCTTCAACATGGCCTTGTGGTTCTCGATCTCGTGCTCGGGGGCGAGCGCCACCACCATGCCCTCGGTGTCGAAGCCCGACCGCCCCGCACGGCCCACGATCTGGTGGAACTCGCGCGAACGCAGCCGGCGCATCTTCTGCCCGTCGAATTTCGTGAGCTGGGTGAGCACCACCGTGTGGATGGGCACGTTGATGCCCACGCCCAAGGTGTCGGTGCCGCAGATGACCGGCAGCAGCCCCTGCTGGGCCAGACGTTCCACGAGCAGCCGGTAGCGCGGCAACATACCCGCGTGGTGCACGCCCACGCCGGCGGCCAGAAGCCGTTGGAGGATCTTGCCGAAGGGAGTGGTGAACTTCGTGCCCTTCATAGCCGCCTTCACGGCCTCGCGCTGTTCCTTGTCAGCCACGCCGTAGCTCGCGAGCGCGCGGGCGTTCTTCAGCGCCTCGTCTTGGGAGAAGTGCACGATGTACATCGGCGCCTCGCCGGCGCGCAGGCCCAGCTCCACGGTGGCCTCGAGCGTCTCCAAGGTGTAGTCATAGGACAGCGGCACGGGCCGCGGCGCGTCGGTGACAAGGTCGACGGGGCGTGCGGTGCGCTCCTCCACGAGGGCGGCGATGTCGGTCACGTCGCCGAGCGTGGCGCTCATGAGCAGGAACTGGGCGTTTGTCAGGGTGAGCAGCGGCACCTGCCAGGCCCAGCCGCGGTCGGGGTCGGCGAAGAAGTGGAACTCGTCCATCACCACGCAGGCCACCTTCGACGCGGCGCCCTCGCGCAGAGCCTGGTTCGCGAGGATCTCCGCTGTGCAGCAGATGACCGGCGCCTCGGTGTTGATGGTGCTGTCGCCGGTGATCATGCCCACGTTGTCGCGGCCGAGCACCTCTACCATGTCGAAGAACTTCTCGGACACGAGCGCCTTGATGGGGGCCGTGTAGTAGGCAGTGCGCCCCGTGGCGATGGCCATGAAGCACAGTCCCAGGGCCACCATGGACTTGCCCGAGCCGGTGGGCGTGCCCAGGATGACCGAATCGCCCACGGCCAGGTCCATGAGCGCGTCCTCCTGGTGGGGCCACAACTCCATGCCCCGCGCCTCCACCCATTCCAGGAACACCTCTAAGGCCTCGTCGGGGGTGAGCACGTCGCCCTCGCCGGTTTCCGCCCAGGGCAGAAGCCAGCCGAGCGAGCCCGGCTCGAAGGGGTCGACGGGCGCGACGGGGTTGTCGGCGTCCGCGCAGGTGGTGCGCTCGGCAGCCTCGGCGGCGATGTCGTCGGAGGTCTCGCAGGCGCCTTCCTCGACGCGGTTTTCGGCTGGGTTGTCCATAGAATGTCCGTTCTGACGGGGCGATGTCTCACCATCTATTATAAGTAAGGGCCGCGTGAAGAAGATGACGCATCGGCAGCGGTTTTTGTGGTGTACTATAGGCGGGCTGTTTTTTCAGAGACGAAGAAGGTGAAGTTCGACGTGAAAAAGGGAAATGTGGCGGCGCTGCTGCCTATCGGGGTGTTCCTCGTGCTGTATCTGGGGCTCGGCGTTCTGTTCGAGTACGGCATGGGCATCTCCATGGGGTTCTACAACATCCCCATCGTGGTGATCTTCCTTATTGCGCTGCTGGTGGCCTGCTTCCAGAACCGCAAGCTGCCCTTCGATGACAAGCTGGTGGTTATGGGCCGTGGCATCGGCGATAAGACCATCGTCACCATGATCCTCATCTTCATGGCCGCCGGCGTGTTCGTGGGCACCGTGGGGCGCGACTCGGCCGAGTCAGTGGCCTACCTCATGCTGTCCATCATTCCGGCGGAGTTCTCCGTGGCCGTGCTGTTCGTGGTCAGCTGCTTCGTGTCCATCTCCATGGGCACCTCGGTGGGTACCATCACGCTCATCACCCCCATTGCCGTGGCCGTGTCGGCTGCCTCCGGCTTCAGCCTGCCTCTGTGCGTGGGCTCGGTCATGGGCGGCGCCATGTTCGGCGATAACCTGTCGTTCATCTCCGACACCACCATCGCCGCCTGCCAGGGCCAGGGCTGCCAGATGAAGGACAAGTTCCGCGAGAACTTCAAGATCGCCCTGCCCGCGGCTATCGTGACCCTCGTGCTCATCTTGGCGCTGTCCCTGGGATCCAACATCTCGGGCACGGTGCACAACGACTACAACCTCATCGAGCTCGTTCCGTACCTCATCGTGCTGGTGGGCGGCATTCTGGGCATCAACGTGTTCGTCGTGCTGCTGCTGGGCATCCTGTCCGGTTCCATCATCGTGGTGGCCGAGGGCGCGGTGGCGGCCACCGATCTTTTGGGGAGCATGGGCACGGGAGCGGCCGGCATGTTCGAGACTACCATGGTGGCCGTGTTGGTGAGCGCCATCTGCGCGCTCATTCGCGAGAACGGCGGTTTCGTGGCCCTGCTCGCCGGCATCAAACGCGTGTTCAAGGGGCGCAAGGGCGGCCAGCTGGGCATGGGTCTGCTCGTGGGCGCCATGGACATCGCCACGGCCAACAACACCGTGGCCATCGTGATGGCGAACCCCATCGCCCACGAGATGGCCGAGACCTACGACATCTCCCGGCGCAAGACCGCATCCATCTTGGATACTTTCTCCTGCGTGTTCCAGGGCGTGATTCCCTACGGCGCTCAGATGCTCGTGGCCATCTCCGCCTGCGCCGAGTTGGGCTTCAATGTGTCGGCGTTCCAGATCATGCCATTTCTGTTCTACCCGTTCTTCCTGCTGCTGAGCTCGCTGGTGTTCATCTTCCTCGTGCCGGATAACCGCGGCTACGAGCCCGATCATGCGGGCTTCGAGGAAGAGGTCCTGGAAGTGGCCGAAGAGGCTTAGGGGTTCCGGGCATACCCGACGATGCAGGGGCGGTCGCAAGGCCGCTCCTTTTTCTTGCGGCGTGGGCTCGCTATCGGTTGGGGCTCCCGGCTCGGCGCTCGCTACCACTCTTCCAGCGGGTGGTAGTCGGTAAGAGCCACAGCCTCGGGCGTGATGGCGAAGTCGGCCTGCCAGAGCTCCACGCCGGCGGTGCGCGCCTCGTCCACGCAGGCGAGCATCTCCTCGTAGGTGGTGCCGTGGTAGTAGCGGAAGCCGTCGTTCTCGTAGTAGAGGCAGTACAAGATGACGGCCCGCTCGTTGTGCTGGAGGGACGCGGCCAGTTCCCGCAGATGGCGCTGGACGCGCTCGGTGGAGTCGAAGGGAACCGGGGGCACCGTGGGCACCCAAGGCGGAATAGCGGTCTGTATCTGCACGAGGGGCGTCTTCACTTCCAGGTACTGGTTCTCGTTCACGAGGAAGTCGAGGCGCGAGGAGCCCAAGGGCACCTCGCGGCGCAGCTGGTCCACGGGCCCGGTGACGGCGCTGAAGGCGCCTTCGCGCAGGAAATGCTCCACGTAGCGGTTCGAGGCATTCTGGTTGATGCCGATCCATTGCTTCTCGGCCGCGTCGGGTTGCTGCAGCGAGAAGGCCTCCACGGTGAGGGGCAGCTTGCGCTGGGGGTTGTGGGAATCAGACACCAGGCAGGGCCGTCCCGTCAGATCCAGGTCGCCGATGCGCGAGACAGCCGGGCAATGGCAGCGCACGGGAGCACCGTCGCTGAAGGCCACGTCCATGATGAAGCGGTTCGGCCGCGCCAGGATGACCCCTTCCCGCAAAGGCTCGGGGAAGAGAAGGGGAGCGGTATTTGCTTTGGGGGAGGTCATGGGCCTGTCCTTGCGAGTAGAAGACGGAATCGTGGACAAAAAGCCGTCGAGTGAGCTCTGCGGAGGTCAATTTTGGGCCAAAAGAGCGTTGGACAGCGTCAAATTACCCTATCTGATAGCGAAACGTGATAAATCAAAGCCGTCGAGTGGCTTCCGAGAGCTCACTCGACGGCTTTTTGTCCACTTTTCTGCGAAGTGCTCACAGCGCCGGTTCGCAGAGGCGGTTGCTGCGTGGGTAAACCTTAGCGGGCCGCGTCGGCGAGGGCGCTGAACAGGCCGCGGTGACGGTCCAGGTACTCGGGATGCCACTGCACGCCCAGATAAAAACGGCGGCTCGGATCTTCCACCGCCTCCACCACGCCGTCATCCGAGCGGGCCGCCACCGTCAGACCCTCGGCCACGTGATCGATGCCCTGGTGGTGCATGGAATTCACGTCGAAGGCCCCTGCGGTACCGAGCACGGTGGCCAGCAGGCTGCCTGCGGCAATGGTGATGGTGTCGGTGGTGCGGTCGTAGGGCGGTTCCTGGCGGTGGCCCCGCTCGGTGACGCCGCAGTTGTACAGGTCGCGGTAGAGACTGCCGCCCAAGGTCACGTTCATCACCTGCATGCCGCGGCAGATGCCGAGGCACGGAATGCGCCGGTCGTGGGCCAGGCGGGCCAGCTCCAGCTCGAAGCCATCGCGGTCCTCGCTGACGGCGAGCAGGTCGGACAGGCAGGGCACCGCCGGCCGATCCGGGTCGGTGAGCACGTTGCGGCCGTCCAAGGTGGTCACCTCGTCGGGGCCGGGAGGGCCGCCCATGGCCTGGCGGAAGGCCTCGTCAGATGCGTTGTGGCCGCAGAAGGGCACGGGTGCGCCCGTGGAACGGCAATGGGACGCCGAGCCGCAGCCGAGGGCTGCCACATCGTCCATGTTCAGGGCATCGCGGTTCTTGGCTGGATCGGGCACGTAGTAGCGGGGGTGCACATCGCCGCCGCCGGTGATGACGAGCGCATCCACCGTATCGATGACCTGCCGCGCCAGAGCGCGGTTGGCCTCGGCCCCGCCGCGCACGGGCGTGAGCAGCACCGGTGCGGCACCTGTGGCGGCCACGCGGTTGATGTACTCCACGTTGACGCGCTGGAAGCCGTCGGCCTCGTTGAGCGTGGTGGTGATGCCGATAATCACTGAGATTTCCTCCCTGGTTGTTTTCTCAGGTACGAACATACCACCATGCGCGAGGGGCGCTCGTCTTGCATCGGCCAAGCAGCGCCGGCGAAGCGTGGAAGGGCGCCCGGGGCCATGGGATGCTCCGATGGCCCCGGGCGCAGCGGTGGCGATGCGTCGGGGGCACGGTCGCGCTTGCGCCGACGGGTGCGGCGATGCAGGATGAGGCGACGGGTGCGACGACGCCGCGGACTCGTCCTGACGAGGGGTGATGGGGTCCGGCCCCGTCGTCGGGGACTCGGTCGAGCCCCTCACTTCGCATTCCTACTCGGCTTCTCCGTCCATCACCAAATCGGTGAACTGGAAGGTGGTGCAATCCACCAGGCCGCGGTTGGTGAGGCGCAACTCGGGCAGGCAGGCCAGCGGAATGAGGGCCATGGTCATGAAGGGGGAGGGCATGGTGCAGCCGATCTCGGCCCAGGTGTCCTCCAGGTGGTGCACCTTCGCGCTCATCTCCTCGGCGGTCAGGGCATCCATGAGCCCGGCGATGGGCAGCTCCACGAGTCCGAGCACCTCGCCGTCGGCCACCACGACCATGCCGCCGCCCACCTCGGCGAGCGTGTTGGCCGCCAGGGCCATGTCCTCGTCATTGGTGCCCACCACCAGCAGGTTGTGGGCATCGTGGGCCACGGTGGAGGCCATCGCCCCCCGCTTGATGCCGAAGCCCTTGGTGAACCCGACGCCGAACGTGCCCGTCTCGTGGTGGCGCTCGAAGACGAAGGTCTTCAGCATGTCCTGGTCCAGGTCGCTTTCCAGGGCCCCGTCGCGCACGGCGAGGGCTACGGAGGCCTCGCGGTCGGGCACCGATCCGGGCAGAAGCTCGATGGCCCGCACGGTGACGGCATCGCCGTCGGAGGCGCCGGCGGGCGCTTCCACGCGGAAGGTGTCGGGAGTGATGGCGCGCCCCAGGTGCATGGAGTGGGTGACCCAGTCCGGGTAGTCGAAAGGCGCCAGATCGAAGATGCAGGCACCGTTTTCTGCCACCACGTCGCCGTCGATGAGCACGCGGGTGACGTTCAAATCTTCCAGGTTGTCCAGAAACACGATGTCGGCGCACTTGCCCGGGGTGATGGAGCCCAGCTCGTGCTCCATGCGGAAGCAGGTGGCGGTGTTGATGGTCATCATCTGGATGGCGGCCACGACGGGGATGCCCAGGCTCACGGCCATGCGCAGGATGTAGTCGAGGTGCCCCTCGGCCACCAGGGTGTGCGGGTGGGTGTCGTCGGAGATGAGGTTCGCGAAGCGCGTGTCGATGTCGGTCTCGGTGATGGCGGCGGCCAGCTGGGGCAGGTCGAGCCAGGCTGAGCCGTAGCGCAGCTGGGCGTACTGCCCGAGGCGCATCTTGGCGAGCACGTCCTCGGCCCGGGTGGACTCGTGGCAGCAGCGCACGCCGCAGGCAATGTAGGCGTTCAGTCCCTGGTCGGTCTCGGGGATGGAGTAGTGGCCCGTGATGACCTTGTCGGCCTTCAGCGTCTCGGCCAGCTCGCCGTGGGCGTGGTCGGCGCCGGCCAGCACGCCGGGGAAGTTCATCATCTCGCCCAGGCCCACCACCCCGTCCCAGGTCATGGACTCGGCGATCTCCTCGGGCCCCACGAAGGAGCCGGTGTCTTCGAAGCCGGGCACGGCCGGCACGCAGGAGGGCGTGGTGACCATGGCCTTCAGGGGCGTGCGGGCGGCGTCGCCCATCATCACCTTCACGCCTTCAAGCCCCAGCACGTTGCACACTTCATGGGGGTCCCAGTAGATGCCCACGGTGCCATGGGGCACCACGGCCCGGGCGTACTCGCCGGCGCCGAGCATGGAGGATTCCACATGGATGTGCCCATCGAGGAAGCCGGGGGCGATCACCTGGCCGGCGGCATCGATCACGAGGGTATCCGCGCCGATGCAGTGCTCGGCGCTCGGTCCCACGTAGGTGATGCGCCCGCAGGCGATGGCCACGGCGATGTCGTCCTGAATCTCGGCGGTGCACACGTTCACGAGCCGCGCATTGGTGATGACGGTGTCGGCTGGCACCTGGCCTTGGGCCACGGCGGCCAGGGTACGGGTGCACTCCCAGAGCGGTTGCTTGCAGAAATGGTTCAGCATGGGCGCCTCCTTCAGCGCTCGGGCGGGCCGCGCGGTCGTGCGCAGGTGGGGTCGGGGCCCGGAAGGTGTGCGCCGCGGGTGCGGCCGGGGCCGGGACGTGCGCGGCATGACCGCTCGGGCCCGCTTTCGTCCGATGGCGTCAGTGTACGCCCGTCGGCCCCTGGCGGCGCGTCAACGACCGATAATGCAGAAGGGCTTCACGCTATAATCGTTGACCTGGAGTTCGCTTCAAGTGATTGAATGGCCGCAACGAGACAGGGGACGAGAGGAGCACCATGGAATACCGCAAGCTGGGCCGCACGGGATTGCAGGCGAGCGTCATCGGGTTCGGGGCCGAGTGGATCGGCAAGATGGAGCAGGCCGAGGTGAACGCCATGGCCGCCCGGGGCGCGGCGGCGGGCATGAACATCGTGGACTGCTGGATGAGCGACCCGGCCGTGCGCTCGGCCCTGGGCGAGGCGCTCGCGCCTGCGCGCGAGGAGTGGATCATCCAGGGACACGTGGGCAGCACCTGGCAGGACGGCCAGTACGTGCGCACCCGCGACCTGGCGCTGGTGCGTCCCGCCTTCGACGACCTGCTCGCGCGGCTGCGTACCGATCATGTGGAGATCGGCATGATCCACTACGTGGATGCCTGCGACGAGTTCCGCTCTATCATGGCCGGCGACTTCATCGCCTACATGCGCGAGCTTTTGGCCGAGGGCCGCATTCGCCACATCGGCCTTTCCACCCACAACCCCGAGGTGGCGCTTCTGGCCTGCGACGAGCCGGAGATCGAGGTCGTCATGTTCTCGCTGAACCCGGCCTTCGACATGATGCCGGCCTCGGAGAACTTGGACGACCTGTTCGGCGACTACGAGAACGTAGGCGGCGACGGCATCGAGCCGGTACGTGCCCGCCTGTACGCTCGGGCCGAGGCGACCGAGACCGCCCTCACGGTGATGAAGGGCTATGCGGGCGGGCGGTTGCTTTCGGCCGATACGTCTCCCTTCGGCGTGTCCCTCACGCCCGTGCAGTGCATCCACTACGCGCTCACGCGCCCGGCCGTGGCCAGCGTCATGGTGGGCGTGGAAACCGTGGAACAGCTGGACGAGGCTTTGGGCTACGAGGGCGCCACGGCGGCCGAGCGCGATTACGCCAGCGTGCTGGCCGGCGCCCCGAAGCACGCCTATATGGGCCAGTGCACCTACTGCGGCCACTGCGCCTCGTGCGCGGTGGGCATCAACATCGCGCTCGCGAACAAGTTCTACGACCTGGCCGAGATGGCCGTCGGGGGCAGCGCGGCCCCCGTGCCCGCCTCGGTGCAGGCTCACTACGAGGCCATGGCCGTGACCGCCGGGGCCTGCACGGCTTGCGGCCAGTGCGAGCCCCGCTGCCCCTTCGGCGTGCCCATCCCCGAGCGCATGGAGGCCACCGAGGAGCTCTTCGGCTGCTAGGGGGTGCCTCGTCTGGCGCCTGCCAATCGGCGCACCCGATATCTGCGCCCGTCGACGGCCCCGTCCCCGGCAAGAAGCTCGGGCGGGGCTGTTTTCCATCTCACCCGTTCTCGGGTATATTTGGCGTTTTCCCAGGTAGCATCTGGGTGAATACCCGAATGCGGGCGATGTGCGGCTCGGGGTTCCTCCGCTAGGATGCGTTTCGTTCGGTTCGCTTATGGGAGGGCCGGATGCGCACTGCTCCCCGTGGAAGGGGCGGGCGCGAACCGATTCTTAGAGGAGGACACCATGGAGACCAACCTTTCCCGTCGCGGATTTCTGACCGGCGCCGCTGTGACCGGCGCTCTGGCGGCCATGGGCCTGGCGGGCTGCGCGCCCCAGGTCTCGGCCGAGGGCAACGCGAAGGCCGCTGACACCGGCGCGGCGACCAGCTGGCGCGACAAGCCGGAGATGCCCACTGAGTTCATCGAGACTGTGGATGCCGACATCGTCGTGGTGGGCGCGGGCAACGGCGGTCTGGTTGCGGCCACTACGGCGGCTCAGAATGGCGCGAAGGTGGTGGTGCTGGAGAAGGCCGGGGCTATCGCCGCCGCCCGCGAGGCCATTGGCGCGCTGAATTCCAAGCTGGCGCCCGACCATAAGGTAGACGTGCCCACGCTGCTGAACCACGCCAACATGACCCAGTCCGGCGATGCCAACATGCTCATGTACAAGACCTGGGCCGAGAGGTCCGGCGAGATGATCGAGTGGATGGCCGATACCCTGGGTCCCAAGGGCATGCTCTTCCCCTTCGAATGGCACGCCCCCGACGATGAGCACGCATACTATCCGGCCATGTGCTACAACCCCTGCATCGGCGAGTACAACCCCGACGGCCCGAACTACAACGCCTACGCGCACTTGTCTGTTTTGAGCGACGTGTTTACCCAAGATCTTGGCGGCGAGATCCGCTTCGAGTGCCCGGCCCAGCAGCTCATCGTGGACGAGGCGGGCAAGGTCACCGGCGTCGTCGCCGAGACTGAGGGGGGCTTCATCCAGGTGAACGCCGCCAAGGGCGTCATCGTGTGCACCGGCGGCTACGGCGCCAACAACGAGATGCTGGCCGACCTGGCTCCGGGCAATTCCGCCTGGTGCGCTCTGCGCGATTCCGTGACGGAGACCGGCGACGGCATCCGCATGGCCCTCTGGGCCGGAGCCGAGCTGGAGGCCGGCGGCGCCTGCATGATCTGGAACCGCGCCATCCTGCCCGACGGCTTCGAATTCAACGAGGACCGCATGGGCGGCGACATCTTCCTGCCCGGCAGCCAGCCTTTTCTGCACGTGAACGTGAACGGCGAGCGCTTCATGAACGAGGACCAGTGCTATCCCATGAGCTACGCCGCCGGCGCCAACCAGCCGCGTCACTACAGCTGGATCGTGTGGGACGGCAACTACTGGGAGGACATCGCCCAGTTCGACACCTGCGGCTGCTCGCGTTTGTACCCGGCGCCCTCCGGCACCGCCTTCAACGCCGACGTGTACGACTGCGAGGCCATGAGCAAGGAGCACCTGGACGAGTTCTGGCTGAACCCGCGCCTGGAGGCCGGCACGCTGAAGAAGGCCGATACTCTGGAGGCCCTGGCCGACCTGATGGAGTTCGACGCTGATCAGAAGGCCACCTTCCTGGCCACGGTGGAGCGCTACAACGGCCTGGTGGCCGCCGGCGAGGACACCGATTTCGGCAAGCCGGCCTACCGTCTGTCCGATGTGGAGACCGCGCCCTTCTACGCGGCCCGTATCGGCGGCGAGCTCTTGGTGACCATCCACGGCGTCATCACCGACGTGAACTCCCAGCCGCTGAAGGGCGACGGCACGGTCATCGAGGGTCTGTACGTGTGTGGCAACGACCAGGGCGGCTTTTACCCGCACAACTATCCGAGCAACTTCACGGGCATCAACGCCGGCCGTGTGGCCACCTTTGCCCGCATCGCCGCCAAGCACGCCCTCGGCGTGGCGTAGGGCGAGCCGCCGCGACGAGCGCCGGGCGAAGGCGGCACGGGACATCTTCGCGCCCTTCCGCCCGGCGGTGTTGCGGCGCAATCAGTCGATCGTGCGCCTGCTCTCCCTCCCCGCAGGCGATCGTTCCGGGGCTTCCCTTCGGGGAAGCCCCTTTGCATGGGGGCGGTTCGGTCAAACGTCCTCCGCTTCCGTTACGGGGAGGACTTTCGGAAAGTGAGGGCGCTGAACTGCAATGAAAATGACGGTTCTCGTAGTCGCCGGATGTCGAAGAGTCTGTTTGAAAACACGCGACTTGGGAAAACAAGCACGCCTATCGCAATGAGCCCTTGGGAGACGGCTTCGAAACTACGAGAACCGTCATTTTCGTTGCAGTTCAGCGTTGGACGAGATCGATGAGCTCCTGGCGGGAGTGCACGCCGAGCTTCGCGTAGATGTGCTTGGCGTGGGTGGCCGCCGTCTCGCGGCTGATGATGAGCTCGTCGCGGATGTAGGGGATGGAGCGGCCCTGGGCGAGCAGGGCGAGCACCTCGGTCTCGCGCGGTGTGAGGCCGCCGGCGCAGGCGAGCTCGGCGACGCGCTCGGCGCCTCCGGCCTTGGGGGCGGTACGGGCCGAATTGGCGGAGGGGGGCGGGGCGGAAGCTGCATCGTCGCTCGAGTCGGGCGTCGGGGCCTTGCCGAGGTTGTTTTTCTGTTCTTCCGGAACCCGGAGGAAGGTGGTGGTGTCGCCCATGACGAGCATGGTGACGGTGACGAGGGCGACGATGCACCCCACGGCCGTGGCCGTTATGCCTCCGGACAGCAGAGCGACCACGGGTTCGAGGACGACCCACAGCGCGGCGCCCAGCAGGTCGCCGCCGTGGACGAACAGCCAACCGAGGCTCGACGACTGGGCCGGGGTGGCGCGCCCCGCAGCGGCGTAGTTCGCGAAATAGACCTGGGCGATGAGGCAGAACGTGAAGCGGCCTCCCAGGGAGGCGGCCACCGCCGCAATGGCCCCCGCCTCGCCCCAGAGAATGACGGCCGAAAGCCCGATGACGAGGGTGGGGCACATCCAGCGGTAGAGGAAGAACAGAGACATGCGGCGCGGGCCCGATACGGCTATGAGCGCCACTACGGCCATCATGACCGCGCAGAACAACAAAATGATTTGCAGCGGCAGGCTCGTTATGCGCTCGGGATGCAGCATTCCCGCGATACTGATGACGGCGAACACTCCGAGAATGCCTGCTCCCGTGCGCCCGAGCCCAGCCAGGGGCGCGGGGCTTGGACTGGCGGCAGCGCCCCGCGCCCGGGCGAGCCGACGTTCGGCGCGTTCGGCCTCGGGAGTCCAGACAAGGTAGAAGCAAAGCCCCGACAGGAGGGGCAGCGTTGCCGCCACGGCGATGGAGACCCAGCCGTCCATGGCCGACACGAGCAGCACGATGAGGGCTGCCGACACGGCCGATGCTGGGGCTAGCAGCTCCGATTTCTCGCGGGGGAGCACGGCGTAGTACGCGCCCCACATGACCCACAGCAGGGCGCTCCCGATGCCCGTGGCCACCGATCCCGCGCCGAAGAGCAGGGCGTTGGCCAGCGGGTCGGGGGCGGCCACGAACATGAACGGCGTGCTGACCGCCGTGAGCAGGGGCGCGGCGACGATGAGGCGCCGATGGTCGGTGGGCGAGCCGAAGCGGGGCTCGGCGATGACGATGGCGATGAGAGTGGCCACCGAGGCGGCCAGGGGCATGGCGACGTAGAACAGCGTTCCGGCGACCGAGCTTGCGACGGCGCTATCGTTGCCCTGCACCGCCGCGCTGCCGGCCCCATCGCTCAACACTCCTGCGGCATTGGTATAGAACACGCAGAACACCCAGGCGAGCAGAAACGCCCATCCCAGCTGCCGCAGCGGCACCCATTCCCGGGGCTCGTCCTTGACCATCCCATCACCCTCCCTCGCTAAAGTTCTCCTATTGTACTTGAAGCGGCGCGGAGTGTTCGATTCAAAGGCGTGGCTGTCTCAACCCATGCAAATCACGTATGCGCAAGTAGTCGTGACGCGTATTGGCCTTTTACGCGGGCGCTTCATAGAATTTTTCCCAGAGAGAGCGGCCGTGTGCCGCTGGAGAACCGAAAGAGAAGGGGAGCCCTATGAGCACCATTTCGAGATGCTCGTTCGTAGGAGCCAGCGCGCTCGCCGCTGCTGCCATGGTGGCGGGCTGCGCGCCCGAGAACGCGCTGGATGCGACCGATGAGGGCCAGTCGCTGAGCGCCACGGGACAAGGCTATACCGTTGACGCGGAATTCGACGAGGCACAGGCCGGCGAATGGGTGCCGGTGAGCTGCTGGACGAGCTGCGGCGGCCGCTGCCTTCCGAAGGCCTACGTGGTTGACGGCATGCCCATGCGCATCAAGACCGACGACATCGAAGAGGACAGCTTCGACAACTTCCAGAACCGCGCCTGTCCGCGCGGCCGCGCCCAGCGCATGCACGCTTTCAGCGCCGATCGCATCAAGTACCCCATGAAGCGCAAGAGCTGGCAGCCCGGTGGCGGGGAAGCCGCCCACGGCGAGCTGCGCGGCAAGGACGAGTGGGAGCGCATCAGCTGGGACGAGGCGCTCGACCTGTGCGCAACCGAGGTGAAACGCATTGCGGATACCTACGGGCCTATGGCCATCAACTACGCGGGCATTCCCTTCTACAACGCGCCGGTGGCCCAAACGCTGCTGCCGGCCCTGGGCGGCTACACGTGGCATCTCGGCTTCACCTCCTACGGCTCCTGGTGCTCCGAGCCCGATGCCATCGGCATCGACAACACGGCCGGCGAACCGGGCACCATGGGCACCAACGACCGCTTGAGCATGCTGGAGAGCGATCTCATCGTGCTGCACGGCAACAACCCCGTGCACGCGGCCGCCGGCTCGCCTCCGCTGCATCTCATGCGCGCCCACGAGGCGGGAATCCCCTTCATCTTCATCGGCCCGGACTACAGCCAGACGGCCGCCCTGGTGGAGGCCCGCTGGATTCCCGTGCGCCCCACGACGGACGCGGCCTTCCTCTCGGCGGTAATTTACGAGATGCTGCGCCTCGATGAGGAGCGCGGCAGCGTCATCGACTGGGACTTCCTGTACAGCCACACCGTGGGTTTCGACGACGACCACATGCCGGCGGACGCGAAGCTTGCCGAGAACGTGCGCGGATATGTGGAAGGCGCCTACGACGCCATCATTGCCGTGCGCCGCGCCTACCCGCGGGTAGTTTTCCATCTGCATGCCGGCAGCTCGCTTACGCTGCTCGATCGCCTGAATGCGGGCCCAGCTCGATTTCATGCTCGAAGTCGAGCATATTGCGCGCCCCGGCTACGAGGGCTTGGTCTTCCCCGGGGCGGATGTTTGGGGCGTCTATCCTCTGCCCGACACGCCGCTTGCGGGAAAGACCTCCGTTCGTCCCGAGGATTTAGTGGGGGAGCCCCTCATTGTGTCGCGCCAGTTTCTCAAGAGTGGTTTTCTGAAGCAATGGGCCGGCGAGTGCTATGCCAGCATCAAGCCTGCGGTTTCCACGGATATCTTTCCCAGCCATTGGCGTCGGTTAGTGGAGGGCCGCGTGGGCCATATGCTGGGATACCTTTATTTCCAGAACGAAGAGGATTCCGTCTTGGGTTCCCACGGCATTCCCTTCGATCCTCCCTTGGAGACGGGCAACGCGCTCATCTGGAAGAAGGGGCGCCCCCTGTCGCGGGCGTCGCAGGTGTTCCTTGAAGAGCTCCGAAGGATCGTGGGCGGCGAGTGAGGGGCATGCCCTGCAGGTATGGAAAAGTATGAGAAGAGGGTATTGGCGCTTGTGCGACAGGATGCAGCATAATGGGGGTGACCCTTCCTCCCCTTGGGCCGGCCTTCGGGTCGCCCTGTTTCGTTGAAAGGACGCCTTATGGACATGCAAGGCTACCTCGATCACCTGAATGCGGGCCGTACCGTGGTCGGTGGCTCGGAGGAGCATCGCTTCATGCACGGGGTGAGCCAGGAGGCCATCCGCATTTGCATGGAGGTCAACAATCGCTACCATACGCCCGAAGAGCTGCGTGGGCTCATGGCCGAGCTGACCGGCCGGCCCGTGCCCGAGGGCTTTGCGCTCTTCCCGCCGTTCAACAGCGACTGCGGCAAGAACATCCATTTGGGCCGCGACGTGTTCATCAATGCCGGTTGCAAGTTTCAGGACCAGGGCGGCATCTACCTGGGAGATCGGGTGCTCGTGGGCCAGAACGTGGTGCTAGCCACATTGAACCACGGCATGGATCCGGCCCATCGCGCCGACTTATACCCCGCGCCGATCCGCATTGGCGATGACGTGTGGATCGAGGCGAACGCCACGGTGCTGCCGGGCGTGACCGTGGGCGATGGGGCCGTCGTGGCCGCCGGTGCCGTTGTGACCCGCGACGTGCCCCCGCTCACCGTGGCCGGCGGCGTCCCGGCCCGCGTTATCAAGCGGATTGAGGTGGAAAACCCGAAGGATTTAGCCGCAACGGTGGGATCTGGTTTCGTCGACATCCGATTCGAATAGATCGGCTTCGGAAAGCTCTTCGCTACAACCAGAGGGCTGTGTTCCCCATGAGGTAGAGGGGCACATTAGTGAGCCAATCCTGCGCGCGATAGTCGGAAAGCGAGAAGCGCCGGGCTTGAATATCGGGGTACTTCTCCTTGAAGCTGCGCAGGCTCTTGGCACGCAGGTTTTCCTTGGCCTTCACCTCGATGCCGTAGACGGTGCCCGCTGATTGCGCAAGGAAGTCCAGCTCCCCCCGGGAGTTCTCGGCCGACCAGTAATAGGGAACAAGCTTGCAGCAGGCTATAAGCTCTTGGCACACGTACTGCTCGGTGAGCGCCCCTTTGAATTCCTCGAAAAGGGTGTTGCCCTCGATAACGCTCTTGCTGTCCAGCTCGCTCATGGCACCGAGCAGTCCCACGTCTAGCAGGAACACTTTGAATGCGCCCGGATCGCGATAGGCCTTAAGGGGTATTCCCGGTTTGGACACGCGCGGTACCTGGTAGATAAGGCCGGCTTGCCTCAGCCACGTGAGAGCGCTCTCGAACTCTTTCGCCCGGGCGCCCTTAGCGAGACGGCCGAAAATGAACTTCTTGTTCTCTTGGGACAGGTGGGCGACGACGGAGTCCCACACGGCGAAAACCCGCTCGGCCTCGCGGGGGGCGATGTGCTTGGAGAAGTCGCGCTCGTAGTCGGCGAGAATCCGCTTCTGAACGGCCCGTGCGTCATCGTAGTTCCTGCTGTCGAGAAACACGCTGACTGCCTCGGGCATTCCCCCGACGAAATAGTAGGTTTTCAAGAGAGCGATCGCCCGTGATTTGAAGGCCTGGATGAGTGTCGGGTTTGGACTCTGCAATGAAGCAAGGAACTGCTCTCCTTCGGCCGCTAAGGCGAATTCTTCGAAGGAAAGGGGATAGAGGTCGAGTGTTTCCACCTTCCCCACCGGAAAACCCGTCCCGCTTTGGAGAAGAATTCCCAGCAAGGAGCCGGCGGCGATGACCGAGAAGCCGCGCGAGTCCTCGTCGAAGTACTTGAGGGCCGTGAGTGCCTTGGGATTTTCCTGGACTTCGTCGAACACGATGAGGGTCGAGTCGGGCTCGATGGTAACGCCGGTTTGCAGCTGGAGGCCGGCGATAAGAACGTCGATGTCGTACCCGATGTCGAACAGCTCGCGCATGGCCGCGTTGTTGTCCATATTCACATAGGCGACGCTCTTGTAATGGAGCCTTCCGAACTCTTTGATGAGCCATGTCTTCCCCACCTGGCGAGCCCCGTTGATGATAAGGGGCTTCCTGCGAGGATTCTCGCACCATGCTTCGAGATCGCGCATAAGAAAACGTTCCATAGACACCCTCTTTGCTCGGTGGACGTTGTGAGTATACAAAAACAAGGACGTAAAAGTAAGAAGATTCGCAAAAACAAGGACGTAAAAGTGTCAAAACTCACACAAATCAGGGCGTAATGGGAGATAGTGCTGTGGTGCTCCGTCGGCCTCGGCGAGAGAGCTCCAGGCGAGGCCAAGCAGATCAGCTAGCTGTTTTCCGCTCCCGCTCCCATACAAAGCGGAGGTTGTCGGGGCCTTCGGCCCATTGGCGTGAGGAGAAATCGAACAACAGCTCGTAGGTGCGCGACGAGGCGAAAACGTCAAGGGTCTCGTCGAAGGACGCGCCCGCGTCGTCGCACCAGTCTTCCAGTATGGCGCGCATGACCTCCACCGCGCAGGCTTCGCGCTGTGCGTCAGTTACCAGCTCCTCGTCAAATCCCATAGGGTTCGCTCCCTTTGAATCCCAGACATGCTATGGCCGCCGGCGTCAGAAAACAGTACTGGTCTTCAAGTCGGTTCGGCAGCATGGTGGGCATTTTTTTGCGGCGAGGTGGTTTTCGACGTCATCAAGCGCTCGATCATAGCTGCTCAGATGCAGCAGGTCATAAAGCTCGGAGATGTAGGCGCACACGTCGGCGTGACGGAAGATTCGTGCGATCTCGGCGGCCGGCAGGCCCCAGCGCTTCTGGGCCAGGCGCAAGAGTCAGCACTTCATATCGGCAATGTCGGACTGTCGTGGCGACATGGGGTCTCCCCTTGAGAATTGCAGTTGGACTAGCATCTATTATAACGGCTGCCCCGACAGTCGGCTTTTGTGATCGGACGGAAAGTTCCGTTGCCCTACAATAGGAGTCGTGCGATGTTCGGTTTCTCGAAAGGGAGGTCCCTATGAGCAAGAGCGCAGTGGTGTTTCTGGCCGATGGCTGCGAGCCGTTGGAGGTGGTGGCGCCCACCGACGTGCTCCGGCGCGGCGGGGTGGAGGTGGTGCTTGCGAGCATCGAGGACGATCTGACGATTCGCGCGGCCCATGGGGTGACCCTTGTGGCCGATGCGCCGCTTTCCGCCCTTGACCTGACGGGCTTCGCCCTGGCCGTGGTGCCCGGCGGCTCGGTGGGCGTGGACAACCTGGGAAAGAACGCCCGGGTCATGGCCGAGCTGACGCGCCGTATGGAAGCGGCCGAGCCCGTGGCCGCCATCTGCGCCGGCCCCGTGCTGCTGGCCCGCGCCGGGTTGCTGAACGGCCGCAAGGCCACCTGCTACCCGAGCTGCGAGGAGGGCTGGCCGGCCGGCGTGTACCAGGCCGATGTGGCCGTGTGCGTCGACGGCAACCTCATCACCGCCACGGGCCCCGGCACCGCGCTGCCCTTCGGCATCCAGCTGCTGCGCATGCTGGCCGGCGACAATGCCGCCGATACCGTAGCCGCCGGCATGCTGGTGAAGTAGGAAAGCCCATGATGGCATCGCCCGCAGAACCGACTCAGCGGGCGGCACGCTCTGCCCCCCCCTGCAGTGCCCAATCACGTCATCCGCTTGCGTCATTTGTCATCCTGAAGCAACCGTTCGGCGCTGAACGGGGGCTGGCAGCGCGTCCTCTGGGAGGGGCGTCTTCTGCGTCCATCTCCGGTTGCCCAGCTCAAAGCGTCCGCGGTGGTCTCTGAGCCCTCGCCAGCGGTTTCAGCGCGAGCGCAGGGGCTCGCCGGCGGCTTGATCGGTGAAGCCCTGGGTGTAGGCGCTCGGTACCACCAGTGTCCCGCCGGCGCCCTTGACGCCTTGATTCAACAGGTGCATTTGGCGCAGCTTGAAGGCACACTCGTCGTCGCGGTAAATGTCACTCGCCTCATGGAGCATGGCCGCGATATCGCTCTCCACTTCGGCCAGCACGATCTGCGCGTCGCGCTCGCGTTCGGCCCGGGCCTCGGCGGACATGGCCTCTTGCAGCGAGCGGGGGATCACCACATCGCGAATCTCAACAGACAGTACCGAGATGCCCCAGGGCTCCACCTTCTCGGCGATGGCGGCCTTCAACTCCTCGTCGAGGCGCACCCGACGTGAGATGAGGTCGGTGATGGCGTTGCGGCCGATAGCGTCGCGCAGGGTGGTCTGACTGGCCAGGGCCACGGAATCGTAGTAGTCCTCCACCTCCATGCAGGCCTTCTCGGCATTCCAGACCATCCAGAACACGATGGCGTTCACGTTCACGGGCACCATATCGGCAGTGAGCGCCTCCTCGGCGCCGAAGCCGGTCAGCTGCACGCGGGAGTCGGCGCGCAGGGCCACGTGGTCGATGAAGGGCACGGTGACGAACACGCCTGGGCCGGCGGTGCGCTGGTACTTGCCCAGGCGCAGGATGACCACCTGCTCCCACTGGGAGGCCACCCGCACGGTGAGCACGGTGAAAGTGGCCACGAGCACCGAGGCGGCCACCACCCACACGTTCACTTCGCCAGCCGCAAGCCAGCCTGCGGCCACGGTAGCCAGAGCCGCCACGCAGAACAGAGCGGCCGAGAAGATGGTGCCGGCGTTCTCATCGGCGTAACGGGTCTTGGGCGAGTTGTAGGCCTCGATGGAAAAGGTGTCCTCGCGCTCGCGGCGCTGCGAGCCGGTGGGTAGTGTGGACTTGGGAAACTTCTTCATGGGCGCTTAGCTCCTTTGCGGGTCGGCGTCCTTCTCGGCGGATAGGCGTGCGGAAAGCAGGATGTCATCCAGGTGCCCAGCGATGTCCTCGTAGGTCATGCCGCGGGCGCGGTACTGGCGGATGCAGTCTTCGAAGATGGCGTCCACGTCTGCGGTGGTGTCATCGGTGCCCGTGGCCGCCTGCACGAACATACCGCGGCCGCGTAGCGACACCACGAGTCCGGCTAGTTCCAGATCGCGGTAGGCGCGGGCCACGGTGTTATAGTTGATGTGGGCCGAGGCCGCCAGGCTGCGCACGCTGGGCAGCTGCTCGCCCTCTTTCAGCGCGCCAGTGCGAATGAGGAAGGTGAAGCGGTTGCGCAGTTGGGCCCAGATGGGCAGGTCGGAGTTCTCGTCTACGGCGAACAGGTCGCCGGGCGCCAGCTCGCTGGGGGTGGTGGCCTCGCGCGCGGCGGTGGTGTGCGGATACGGTTTCATCGGCTAATGCGCTCCTCCCATGATCAAGCACCAGCGAAGACAAAAGCCTCCAATCAGACAGATAACATCAGAGACGGGGATAGCCCGCCAGCTTTTATATGCCAGCGCGTAGGTTTCCAGCGCCAGCGGTATCACGAGTCCCATGCCGACGGCGCCCACCACGGCGGTTTGCAGCAGCCCCGGCTCGCGCAGCAGGGTCAGGGCCGACGCGGCATCGGGATTGGCCAGCACGGCGGCGGTGTAGGCGATCAGGGTGACGGCTTCAGCGGCCAGCACGGTGAGGTGTGCCCGCTGAAGGGGCCGGGCGGCGCGCAGCAGCAGGGTCTTACCCTGGACGAACCAGTTGCACAAAAGCACTACCGAGATGCCCGATGAGGTGGACGAACAGAGAAACAGCCCGATGAGCCACGGCGAGCTCCACAATGCAACGGCCTTCTGGTTGAACAGGTACACGGCGGTGTAGGTCATCACGGCCAGGGAGGTGGCGACGCAGACCCACTCCAAGGCCGCCTTCGCACGTCCGGTCATGAAGCGCGGGCGCAGCCCGTTGGCGATGAACAGGGCGAATCCCACCAGCGCTTCTAGGCTGAGTACGAAGAATCCGAAGGTGAGTGCCGTGGGCTGAGGCCGCAGCAACAGCAGCAGCGCCTTCTCGGGCACCTTCAGATCGGCGAACAGGCAGCCAAGCGAGATGAGCAGCAGCAGGAAGCTCACGGTGTACACCACGCGCTTCATCACCCGAAACGCCAGCCGCAGTCGGCGGTCGCGCACCCGCTCCTCGCGGTGGTGGAACCCCAGGCTCCATACAGCCATGACGAGGAAGGCCCCGCTGGCTGCGCCGCCGAGAAACAGATATGCGATCACGAGCTCGCTGTACACGTTCGGCCCTTCCGCCGCTAGTGTCCCACCGTTTCGCAACATTATGACACAAAAGATCAGGGTTGGCGGGAGATGGGGCTGGTGCGGCGGGGACTCGTGGGGCGCAAGGG
>NZ_WAJS01000011.1 GCF_008831045.1 Adlercreutzia muris | reverse complement strand
GTCGAGGGGCCGGCCTGCGGCGGTCCTGCCGCCCGGGGCGCGGCTGCGGGGAGGGGTGCGGCTCGCGGCCGGGGTTGGGGGAGCGGCCGAGAAGCACGATGTGCCCGGGTGCATCGCATTATAGAGGCTCGGAAGTTTTTTATTCGGGCAATTCGGCCGAGAAGCACGATGTGCTCGAGCACATCGTGCTTTTGCGACGTGCGAGCAGCCCTGCGATCTCCCCTGGCAGTTATTTGCGGCTGAAAACTACGGTTGGCCCGTGCATACCGCAAAAAACAGGCAGATTCTCCCCTCATCTTCTGCAGTTGGTGCGAAAAGATGTCCGAAAATGCCGAATCGCCCGATCATATCGGTATTTTCGGACATCTTCCCTGGAGCTGTCGCGAAAAAGGAGCGATACCCGGGTGCCGCCCGGGTATCGCTCCGCCGCCGGGTCGCCGCCTCGGCCACCGCTCCGCCGCCGGGTCGCCGCCTCGGCCACCGCTCCGCCGCCGGGTCGCCGCCTCGGCTGCCGCTCCGCTGCCGAGTCGTCGCCCTGATCATTGCCCTGCTTCCCCTCCTCGTCGTTTGATGTCGCGCTTCGCGGCCCCCTCATCGCTTTCGACCACACCTCGGTGCGGCCTCTCCGTCGTTTATGGCCGTGCTCTGGTGCGGCCCCATCGTCCGCGGCCGCACCCCGGCGTGCCCCCTCGTGCCCGCCATCGCCCTGCCGTCCCTCGTTCGCCCCGCCATCGCCTCGCCATCTCTCGTTCGCCCCGCCATCGCCCCGCCGTCCCTCGTTCGCCCGCCATCGCCCCGCTATCGCCACGACACTTCCTCGCCGCCATGCTGCCCCTTAATACTCGCGATCGGGTCTCGGCGCGGTGCTCTTGCCGGGCTTTCCGGCATCCCGGCCGCTCTCATGTTGATCGGGGGTCTCGAAGAGCGTTCGCAGCGACCAGTCCAGGGCGAAAAGGGATCGATGGCTTTTAGGGAAGCGCTTGCTTCGGATGCGCATGGGCCGCTTGGCGCAGCGGCTCACCTCGCGGGCTACATTGGCCATGTGCCGGCTGCTGCCGAGCTGCAGAGAGGTGACCGTGATTACCCGGTAGCCCTCGGCCTCCAGCGCGAGCCGTTTTGTGGCGTCGAGCATGGCTTGGTGGCTGGTGAGGTGTATGGAATCGGCATCGTATTCGACATCGAGCCGGCAGCCGGGCCAGTAGAGATCGGGAACGAGCGAGGAGCGCCCTGCCAGGTTTTGCCCGCGCTTGCCCAAGGGAATCGCATGGTTTACGAGAGCCCCCTCGCAGCCGAATCCGCCGAGGCGGTGGGGGAGGCAGAGGGCCATGCGCAGAAATACCTCGGGAGGCGAGGCGGCCAGCTCGGTCATGTGGGGGAGGCAGCGGCGCAGGGCCTTCAGCCCCTTGATTCCGGGATGAAGGCGGGCGAATCGGGCTATGGTCGCAACGTCCGTCAGAGGTGCGCGCTCGCGCAGGCCCGTGGCACAGATGGGATCGATGGCGAATGACCCGCAGAGTAGACCGCCGTACAAGATGAGTTCCTGATCGGTGGACTCTCGTGCGAGCTGGGCGAGGCAGAGCTCGGGCGATGGCGCGTAAATGCCGCTGTGGATTTTGAGCAGGGAGCCCGCGGGCAGCGGGGCCCGCGCGCTGTGTAATGTCGCCGCCGCGCCGAGCGCGCGCTCCCATCGAGGGGCGAGAAGGTGCAGCGGGTCGGGAAGCTGCGGATAGCGACGGCGAACGTAGCGGAGGGCCTGCGCGGTGGGCTGGCAGCCGTCGAGGGCCTCCTGCGCCACCGCGCGGTCGCGATCGATGGAGGGCAGGGTCATTAAAACCGAGAGAGCGGTTTTGCCGTAGAGTGCTAAACGCATAGGGAATCCTCTCCGCGATCCAGCCGAGGGTCATGCCGAGCCGGTCCAATGGTGGTGCAGGGACTATAGGGGGAAAGGCTGCCGCATTTCAAGACCCTGCGGAACCGTCCCCAAACCGCCGGCGCGTCGCGTCGGTGTCGCCATGCTGTCTTCACGAACATCTGAACAGGCTTTTCTTCGGTTTCAGGGGGTTCCTCTGCGCTGTCGGGCCGGACATCCGCCAGTAAGAAAAGACATTCGTCGGTAAAATCAGAAGGGAAGGCCGCCAGAGCGTCATGGGCTGGGGCGGCGGGCTATGACCTCACGGCGGAGGGCTGCCGACGCGGCACAAAGTGACGATTTGCACGGGAGCATCGTGAAAAAGCGCCGTACTTTGCGTCTGAAGCGGGATCCGAATATCCCTTGCTGCCGGTAATTGCCGGCCTGCACGGGCGCATCGGTGATTTCGGGCGAAAAAGTTGGGGAGAAGGGCGTCTGTGGGTCGTTGTCTGCCGCAAATTGGCGAACGAACCGTTCACATCGTGGAAAAACGGCGAGTATCCGCTTGATGTCCCGGCGACGGGCTCCATCGGCTGGGGGGGGGACTGGCTGCTCGGGGAATGTCTCCCGCCATGGGGGTGGGCGCTGGCACCGCAGCCTTCGGAGGTGGTGCGCCTCAGCCTTAGGGGGCGCTGGCACCGCAGCCTTCGGGAGCGGGGGCGTGCCGCGGTCGGGTGTCGCGGCGGGCCGCCATGCTCTCCTGCCGCGCCCGACCGCCGCCCCGCTCGCCGGGATCGCAGCTGCTGCCGCGCCCGACCGCCGCTCCGCTCGCCGGGATCGCAGCTGCTGCCGCGTCCGACGCCGCGGATCGTCCGTTTCGCTGACCGCAACGCTCGTCGGAGCCACGGCCTCGCCGCCCCCGGATGCCGCGCCCGCCATGGTTGCTGCGGGAGCGGGGGATCGCCGCTGGGGAGATTTTGCGGTACTGCGGCAGCTGGATGGGGCTTGGCGATACCCGGAGCCGTGAAATGGCCTATAATCAGGGCAGTTCATTTATGAGCGCGTCAGGGTCGGTGCGGCAAGCGCCCCGGCACCCGGGCGGCTCGCGGCGCCATGGGGCGGCAGCCTGTGGCGTTGCGCCGTTTCGCGGGTGCTGCGAGGCCTGTCACCGGTTCGGGCGGAAAGGTAAGCCGCACGCACGCGTGCACAGCTTAAGGAGAAGTAAGGTGACAGAAGCAGTGAAGCGCGTCTACGCCTTCGGCAAGGACGCCAACGGGAACAACGTGACCGAGGGCAACACCGACATGAAGTGGGTGCTCGGCGGCAAGGGCGCCAACCTCGCCGAAATGGCCAACATCGGCCTGCCGGTGCCTCCGGGATTCACCATCACCTGCCAGACCTGCATGGAGTACGCCAACGCCGGCAACGTGTGGCCCGAAGGCGCCCTCGACACCATCGCCGAGTACCGCGCCGACCTCGAGGAGCGCATGGGCAAGCGTCTCGGCGACGCCGAGGACCCGCTGCTCGTCTCCGTCCGCTCCGGCGCCCCCTTCTCCATGCCGGGCATGATGGACACCGTGCTGAACCTGGGTCTGAACGACGCCTCCATCCAGGGCCTCATCAAGCAGACCGAGAACCCGCGCTTCGCCTGGGACTCCTACCGCCGCTTCATCCAGATGTTCTCCAACGTGGTCATGGGCCTGGACGGCGACCTGTTCGAGAACGCCATCGTGGCCATGAAGAACGACCGCGGCGCCGCCTCCGACACCGACCTGACCGCCGATGACCTGCAGGAACTCGTGGGCGAGTTCAAGACCATCTTCGCCGACAACGTCGATGGCGAGGCCTACCCGGCGCTGGTGGTCGACGGCGCCGTGCAGTTCCCGCAGGATCCCATGGTGCAGCTGCAGCTGGCCATCGAGGCCGTGTTCGGCTCCTGGAACAACCCCCGCGCGGTGCTCTATCGCGCCACCAACAAGATCGCCGACGATTTGGGCACGGCCGTGAACGTGCAGTCCATGGTGTTCGGCAACAAGGGCAACACCAGCGCCACCGGCGTGGCCTTCACCCGCAATCCCGCCAACGGCGCCAAGGAGTTCTACGGCGACTACCTGGTGAACGCCCAGGGCGAGGACGTGGTGGCCGGCATCCGCAACACGAGCCCCATTGCCGAGCTGAAGGAAGTGGAGGGCCTGGAAGAGGCCGGCGCGCAGCTGGAGGAGATCTTCGGCGTGCTGGAGAACCACTTCCGCGATATGTGCGACATCGAGTTCACCATCGAGCAGGGCAAGCTCTGGATGCTCCAGACCCGCGCCGGCAAGCGCACCGCCGCGGCGGCCCTCGGCATCGCCATCGCCATGGAGCGCGAGGGCCTCATCTCCAAGGAGGAGGCCGTCATGCGCGTGGCCCCCGACCAGCTCGACCAGCTGCTGCACCCGCAGTTCGACAAGGACGCCACCTACGACGTGGTGGCCCGCGGCCTGAACGCGTCCCCGGGCGCCGCGGTGGGCGAGGCCGTCTTCTCCGCCGCCGACGCCGTGGCCGCCACCGAGGCCGGCCGCAAGTGCGTGCTCGTGCGCTGGGAGACCAACCCCGACGATTTGGCCGGCATGATCGCCGCCGAGGGCATCCTCACCTCCCATGGCGGGAAGACCTCCCACGCGGCCGTTATCGCCCGCGGCATGGGCGCGCCATGCGTCTGCGGCGTGGAGGCCCTGAAGATCGACGCGGCCAAGAAGGAAGCGGCCATCGCCGGCACCGACATCGTCATCCGCGAGGGCGACATGATCTCCATCGACGGCACCACCGGTATCGTGGTGCTGGGCGCGGTGGATCTGGTGCTGCCCGAGCTGACCGGCGATTTGGACACCATTCTGGAGTGGGCCGACGAGTTCCGCACCCTGGGCGTGCGCGCCAACGCCGACAATCCCGAGGACGCCGAGCTGTCCCGCGGCTTCGGTGCCGAGGGCATCGGTTTGTGCCGTACCGAGCACATGTTCCTGGGCGACCGCAAGCAGATCATCCAGACCTTCATCCTGAACGACGACGAGCTCATCCGCGAGAAGGCCGTGGCTGATCTCTACGAGGCCCAGGTGGGCGACTTCTACGGCATGTTCAAGGCCATGGACGGCCTGCCGGTCATCGTACGCCTGCTGGACCCGCCGCTGCACGAGTTCCTGGAGAGCCCGCGCGAGCTGGACGTGGGGATCGCCAAGCTGGAGGTGTCCGGCGCCTCGGCCGACGTCATCGCCGAGAAGCGCGCGCTTTTGGAGAAGATCGACGGCTTCGCCGAGCAGAACCCCATGCTGGGCATGCGCGGCTGCCGTCTGGGCATCGTGTACCCCATCCTGCCCGTGATGCAGGTGCGCGCCATCGCCACCGCCTGCGCCCGTCTGCAGAAGGAAGGCTTCGCGCCGAAGCCGGAGATCATGATCCCGCTCGTGTCGGTGCTGCCCGAGCTGGCGAAGCTGCGCGGTGTGGCCGAGGCCACTATCGCCGAGGTCGCCGAGGCCGAGGGCGTGGAGCTGTCCATCCCCGTGGGCACCATGATCGAGCTGCCGCGCGCAGCCGTCACCGCCAACGAGATTGCCACTGAGGCCGACTTCTTCTCCTTCGGCACCAACGACCTCACCCAGACCACCTTCGGCTTCAGCCGCGACGACGTGGAGGGCGAGTTCGTGCCGCAGTACCTGGCCGAGCACCTGCTGCCCTACAACCCGTTCGCCACCATCGATCCCGGTGTGGCGAAGCTCGTGGAGATGGGCGTCGAGCTGGGCCACGAGGGCAACCCGGACATCGTGTGCGGCGTCTGCGGCGAGCACGGCGGCGATCCGGAGTCCATCCACACGTTCAACCGTATCGGCCTGGACTACGTGAGCTGCTCTCCCTACCGCGTGCCGGTGGCCCGCCTGGCCGCCGCTCAGGCTGCCATCCAGCAGCGCTAGGGCGCTTTCGCCGGTTGCGGCGCGGCGGCGTTCGCGCCCGTATTCGCAACGGTAGCGTGCAACTACGCATCGCCCAAGGCGCGGGAAGGCTTCGGCCCTCTCGCGCCTTTCTTTTCAGGGAGGGGTCTTGACGGCATCGGTTGGCGATGCGGCCCTTCCGCTCTTGCGCAGGGCGGGGGAACTTGCTAGAATGGCCGCCAACGGAGGCCCGGCCGTTAGCGGGCAGTGCCGTTGGGTTTGTGAGCCTCGGGTGCTGCTTCACCCGAGGCTTCTTTGTCAAACCCCTGCCGTTTCTGCTCGGTGCTCTGGGTATAGAGTTTCACCGCTGCCGTCGCCAATCCCGTGAGAGCGGTCGGCAACTGCAGGATAAACAAGGTAAGCTCCATAGGCCATCACCTCCTGCCTTGTTGGACGAGCCAATAGAATCAGAAGGCACTGCCAGCACGTTTCGGGACTTACACCGTTGACAGATACAAACTAGCGTATTACAAATTACCATTAAAGGCTTGACAGCCAAAAAGTTGAAAAAGAAAGAGCCGGCGATGACGTTGCATCTCGATAACCTGCCCCGGACCATCTACGTCGAGCGGGAGGAGGGAAAGCCGCGGGTCGTGATGATCGACCAGCGGGCCCTGCCCGGCGAGCTTACGTGGATTCGCACGGCGGACTGGCGGGTCGTGGTGGATGCGGTGAAGACCCTCGCTGTGCGCGGCGCCCCGGCCATAGGCGTGGCGGGAGCGGCCGCGGTCATGCTCGCGGCCTTCGAGCTCGCTGGTTCGCGCGTCGGCGCGGCGGCGATCGCGGGAGGGGGCGGCGCAGCGGCCTCTTCCCCGCGCGTCGGCCCGGGCCGCCCCGCGGAGGATTTCCGCTCCTTTGGGGGAACCTCCGTCTGGGCCGCAGCGGATGGCTGGGGTTTCCGGGGGGCTCTGGAGGCTGTGGCCTCTGAGGTAGCCGAGGCCCGTCCCACGGCGGTGAACCTGTCCTGGGCCGTGCGCAGGGCCCTTCAGACGGCTTTTGGGGCCCTGGATGGGGGACAGGCGGCCCAAGAGGTGTCCGAGGCTCTGTACGGGCTCGTAGAAGGCCTCATCGTTGAGGATGAGGCCGCCAACCGGCGCATCGGAGCCGCGGGCGCGGCCCTGTTGCGCGAGCGGGCCCGGGCTCTGGGACGGCCGCTGCGCATCCTTACCCACTGCAACGCTGGCAGCCTCGCCACGGCCTTCTACGGCACGGCCCTCGGCGTGGTGTACGCCGCAGCTGCCGAGGGGCTCGTGGAGCGCGTCTGGGCCGACGAGACGCGGCCCGTGGGCCAGGGGGCCCGCCTGACGGTGTGGGAGCTGGCTCGGGCCGGGGTTCCCGCGACGCTTCTTTGCGACAACATGGCCGCGAGCCTCATGGCCGCCGGCCGCATCGACGCCGTGGTGGTGGGGGCCGACCGCATCGCGGCCAACGGGGATGTGGCGAACAAGATCGGCACCCTTGGTGTGGCGGTTCTGGCCCATCACTTCGGGGTGCCCTTCTTCGTGGCCGCGCCGGTCAGCACCGTGGATGTTGCCACGGCCGACGGTGCCGCTATTCCCATTGAGGAGCGCGACGGATCCGAGGTGTGTCCGCATCCGCCCGAGGGCGTGGCCCTCTACAACCCGGCCTTTGATGTGACCCCGGCCTCGCTCATCGCCGCCATCGTGACGGAGGAGGGGGCCTTCGCGCCGAGCGCGCTGGCATCGGCGCTTGTTATGTAAATCGAAATCCCTAGGTCATTACACCCTATATTCCTAACAACATTATATGTTATAGTACGCTTTATCAATCATAGGAGCACTGGGCCCTCTCGCGGTGCCCGGGAAGGGAAGCAGGGAAGGATAGCGGGATGATTACATTGGCTGCGGCCTCGCAGAAGGGCGGCGTGGCGAAGACCACGACCAACTTGGCCATCGGGGCGAAGCTGACTCAGGACGGCGCCCGGGTGCTCTACGTCGACCTGGATCCGCAGATGAACCTCTCGACGACGCTCAAGGCCGCCTGCGCCGGCGTGCCCTCCTCCCTCGAGGTGCTCACGGGCCAGGCCACTATCGCCGAAGCGGCCCAGGTCATCGACGGCTACGCCGTGGTGCCTGCCAGCCGCCTGAACGGCAAGGCCGACGACCTCATGCCGAGCGTCGGGAAGGACTACCGGCTCCGCAAGGCCCTGGCCGCCGTGGCCGGCGACTACGACTACGCCATCCTGGATACGCCCCCGGCTCTGGGCACCCTCACGGTGAACGCCCTCACAGCGGCAAGCTGGGTCGTCATTCCGGCCCAGGCCGATGCCTACTCCCTCGACGGCGTGACCGATCTGGCGGCCACCATCGAGGCCATCCGCGAGTACACCAACCCCGATCTGAAGATCGCCGGCATCCTGCTCACGCGCTACAATCCGCGCACCTCCATCTCGCGGGTCATCCACGAGGACGCGGAGGCCATGGCCGCCGAGCTGGACACCAAGGTGTTCAGGGCCTGGATTCGCGAGGCCACGGTCATCAAGGAGGCCCAGGCGGTCAAGCAGTCGCTGTTCGACTACGCGCCATCGGCCAAGGTGGCCTACGATTACCGATTCTTCATCGACGAGCTCATGGGAGAAGTCAATGGCTAAGAAGGACTTGCGTGCCCAGATGGACGCCGCCCGGGCCGCGGCCGCCTTCATCGGCGCCGCCCAGGAGGCCGATCAGGCTCGGGGAGCCCAAGAGGCCCCCGCGCCGGCCTCGTCCGCCGCAGTGTCCGTGGAGGCGAGCCCCTCGGTGGCCTACGAGGTGGTCTCGCTGGCAGAAGAGGCCCCCCGTGCGGCCGGCTCGCCGGGGGAGGCGCCCCCGGCTGTTTCGGAGAGGACGCTTTCGGGGCAGGCTTCGTCCTCGTCGTCCCGGGCCGATGGCGGGGTCGCGATCGTGGCCCTGGATGCCTCCGATCAATTCGGGGGCGTCGCCGCCCTGGCAGATGTCGCCCCAGCGGCGGGAGCGGGACGCCGAGGGTCGTCGAAGAGCGCCGAGAAGCCCAAGACCCCCCGAACCCGCAAGCCGCGCAAGAAGGCCCCCGAGCCCGTGGAAGAGCCTGCGGACTCGTCGGCGCGCATGACCGCCCAGGTGCTCGTCCCCATGACCGCCGAACAGCGGGAGCACGCTGACTTGCTTGCCCAGGTGATGAAGATCACCCGCGCTGAGGTGATGCGCCAGGCCCTCGACAAGTATTGGGACAACCACAAGGCCGAGCTCCAGGCTGCCGTGATGGCCTATGAGCAGCTTATCCGCAAGCTCATGAAGTGATCCCAGGCCCGCGAAGTGAGGGCGGCGCCCCCCAGCCAGCGCCGCTGCTCGTGGCTTCAGGAGCCGCGATGGCCCCTCTGGAGCCGAGCAACAACCAAGCGCCCCTTGGGGCGCTTTTCTTATGCTCTGATACTGGGGCAAGGGATGACGGGGATCGTATGAGGAGGGGATGGGGGAAGGCGACAGATGGGATTCAACGGAAGGGATGGCAATGGTGTTTTGGAGGGAACGTGGAGCCGATTCCTTTTTAGGCGAATTCGAGAAAAATTTTTTCTCGGGGGATGCAAGCCTCAGTCCCTAAAGACATTATGTCATATAATGATTATTAAACTATGTCATGATGGGATAAAAGAATTTTGGAGCAGTCAAATATTATAATCACATAAGCATATAGTGATTTAATTACAATTTGAAAAAAGAGCAGTTTACCTGGTGCGTTGCAAATATTTGATACAACAAATCATTAATATATAATGTAACTATAAAGTAATATAGACATTATATGACTATGATGCATAAGAAACTTTGAGGAGAATTGACGAGATTTTGTGGATTTCGAAGGGGCAAAATGGGGGAGGGGCGCTCATTTTGTGCATCGAAAATAACGGCCGGTCAATAGTAAAAGCCCAGTATAACGGTGGAAATCGAAGATATTTTGGCTTTACTTTGTTGCCGATTTGTAGATAATAATCCATAGATGCAAACACTCTTTGGCACTCCTGCGCCCAAAACGCGGAGCGAGTGTTTGCAAGAGAGAGAAAATATGCCAATTCATCAGGGAATTTGGCATCGAGATAACCGCCAGGCGAGCAAGGGAAAGGCTCATCGGGCGAAGCGGAGAGAGAACGAGCGAAATATGAGCAAAATGCGCATTGAAACTCGCGAAGGAAACGAGCCGAAGGCCCAGCGGGGCGGCGTATTCGCCGTCCTGAGGACCCTGCGCTCCCAGCGAAAAGCTGACGAGGCTGCGGAGACCGCCGGGGCTGTCGAGGTTGCGGAGACTGCGGAGGTCACTGAGGCTGACGGGGCTGCCGAGACCGCGGAGACTGCTGGGGTTATCGCGGCCGAGTCCCCCACTGTCGAGGACGTCCTGGACGCGACAGACGTCCAGGACGCGACGGAGGCCGAGGCCGTTGCCGCAGCCGCCGAGGTCGTCGAGGCCGTCGAGGCCGTCGAGGCCGTCGAGGCCGTCGAGGCCGAGGCCTCGGTCGCGGCGGATACGGGCCGTTTTACCGGCAAGGGCGCCTTCTCCCGCGCCATCGCCGCCAAGGGCGCCGGCTCCCAGGAGGGAAATGCCGTTGCAGGTGGCGTTGCCGCAGATGCCGAGGCCAAGGGCGGGTTCGACGGGACCCTGCCGGCTCCGGTGGACTTCAATGGCGACGGCATCGTGAGCCGCAACGCGCCGCGCCAGCTGACCCCCTCGGGCAAGGTCCTGGCCTGCACCTTGGCCGTGCTGCTGGTGCTGACCAGCTGGAATTCCGTGTCCATTGCCGAGGCCCGCACCATCTTCGTCGGCGACGAGCCGGTGCCCACGGCGCCAGCTGCGGAGGACGAGGCGGCCGACGATGGGGCCGACGATGGGGTCGACGACCAGGCCGATGAGGGGACTGACGAGGCCTCCGACGAGAGTGCCGACGAGGCTGACGCGGAGGGCGAGGACGGCGAGGACGGCGAAGGCACCGAGGACGACGCGGTCGCTGACAGTACTGTCAGCGAGGCAGATATGCAGGCATATCTGCCTAATGATCTGCTCGATGCCGACAAGGTGATGCCCTCCCTGACCGAGGAAGCCGAGCAGACGAAGGCGGACAAGCTGCTGAACGCCGCCACTTCCACCGAGGAGGAGCTTAAGGCCGCTCTGGCCGAGCGCTTCACCTACGGCCTTGATGTGACCGGCGGCCTGCGCGCTTCCGACAATGCCTTCCATGTGTCCGGCTCCGGCTTGACGCTGGCCCCCACTCTCGGCAACTTGGCCGTGAGCCTGGCGGGCGGCTACCTCGGCGGCTCCGAGAGCGACGATGCTGTGGTGCTCACCTTCGCCGCTCCCTATCTCTATAAGAACGCCGACGGCACCTACGGGCGCACCAACTCCGAGGAGGAGTGGAAGGCCCGCGGCGGCGCGGCCGACGATATGCGCGCCGTGCTGGCCGGCGAGCTGCCCGTGGGCTGGTCGGTGTACACCGAACACATGGGCCAGTACCAGAAGCGCACTGCCGAGGATCTGGCCGCGGGCCTGTCCGGCACCATCGTGCTGCGCTACGACGGCGTGCAGGACGAGCACGGCATCACCGAGCGCGAGACCCGTGGTCAACTGCCGGCCGGCACTCCGCTGCCTTCGTTGACGGCATCGCTCACCCAGAACGTGCCGGCCGCCGAGGCCGTGACCGTCCACGCCGGCTACGTGGTGTGCTCCTACACCGCCGCCGACCCTGCGACCGAGCAGGAGGCTGCCGATGCTGCGGCCGCCGGCGCCGCCGAGGGCGACGACTCCGCTGAGGCCGCTGCCGATGACGAGCCCGTCGAGCCGGCCGACTCCATTCTCTATCGCGCTGAGAACGCCGAGGCTGCCTCGGTGGTGCTCTCCAACGTGGCCCCTCTGGCCACCGTGGGCGCGGCCGTGGCCACCCAGGGCGATCCGGTGCTCGCCGGTGAGACCGGCTGGGCCGCCTTCCTCGTGAACATCACCGCCGCCGAGGGCGCGCTGCTCGAGCGCGGCCACGCCCTGCGCGTGTCCGACATGCCCGTGGACGCCAAGGGCACCGGCGCCCTTTCCGCCGACGCCATCGTGGCCTTCGACGCCACCAACCTCACCGCCGAGGCGTTGGCTTCCATCGATCCGGCCGACCCCGCGACCCTGGCCGCAGCCGAGGTGGAGGCCGCTCCGGTGCAGAAGGTGGCCGAAGGCGTGGCCGACATCAGCTTCGAGAACCTCATGGCCATCGACGACGATCCGGCCGACGAAGTGGAACCCGGGACCGTGCCGGCCCCCGAGGATGCCGAGCTGCCCGGCGATGCCACGCTCTCCCGCGACGAGGAGACCGGCGAGGCCTCGGGCACTCGCGTGCTCTACGTGGCCGTGCCCTATGCCGCCAGCGCCCTGACCCTCACCGAGGACGGCAGCGCCTACGAGGCGGAGACCCCGAAACTCACCTTGTGGTCCTACCTATATAGTAAGGCGATTCAGGAGGAGGCCGTGGCTGAGGCCGATGGCGACGCGGAGGCCATGGAGGCCGACGAGGAGTCCTGCGCCATCCTGTCGCTGGGCACCGCAGACGCAGTGTTCCCGAAGCCGGCCGAGCCCGAGCCGGCCGAGCCCGAGCCCACCGAGCCCGATGGCGATACCGATGCCGAAGAGCCAGCCGAGGCCGAGGGCGAGGGCGAGCCAGCCGAGGGCGACGAGGGCACCAAAGCCGATGAGGAGCCGGTCGCCGAGGAACCCGTTGAGGACGACGCCATGGCGGTCGGCCCCGAGTACAGCGAGTTCGACCAGGATGTCATCGACGAGATGACCAAGCTGCTTGATGCCGCCGGCATCCACTCCCTGGACGAGCTCATGGATGCCCTGGATCGGGCGGCCCGCGGCGAGCTGACCGTGGCCGACGGGGCTCTGGGCGACTACGATCTTCTGGAGATCTACATGGCGCTTCTGGGCATGTCCCTCGTGGATTTCGGCGTGACCCCGCTGGCTATCGCGCCCAACCCGAACACCGCCGGCCAGCTCGGCAACTCGAACTTCAACCCGAATCTCGTGTGCCAGGACATGGGCACCCCGCTCGGCAAGGACGAGAAGACCGGCGCCGACACCTATCTCATCAACGACAAGAACCATCCGAAGCTGACCTTGTCCTGCCAGTTCTCCGGCCAGACCGGCTACATGGGAGGCTGGAGCGCCTACGGCCCGAGCTACTACGGCACCTACGAATACGACGACAACAACAACCTCGTCTACACGCCGAGCACCACGGCTGCCACCAAGTTCGCGTCGGCGGCCGAGGCCGTGGCGAGTGCCGAGACCGTGGACAAGCGCACCTACCTGCGCTCGGACGCCACCTTCCCCGAGGACATCTCCACGCTGTCGGCCGACGAGCAGAACTACTGGAAGCTCAAGGACTACAACTACCAGAAGGATGCCGAGGGCTACCAGGAGATGGGCACCGAGTTCGAGCTGCGCGTGCCCTACCTCATCAAGAACGAGGCCGGCGGCCTTATGTCCACCTACAACTACACCGACTGGCGCGGCGACAAGAACGACGACGGCACCTGGTCCCGCGGCGGCTACGACAAGGACGGCAACCCCGCCGACAAGACCAACTACCCCTTCATCTCCGTGGACTTCGGCACGAACCGCACCTCCATGCTGAACAACTGGTCGGTGTATCTGCGCGTGCCCGGCGCCACCACCGACGGCGGCAAGGACGTGCGCGTCTGCCTCGACAAGTACATCGCCACCCTGGCCCAGGATGACCTGAACGACATCATCAAGGACTACCCGCAGCTGGAAGGCCTGAACTTCAGCTACGGCTTCACCGGAGAGCTCATCTTCGTGTGGCACGGCGAGAACAACGTGTACAACCCCACCGGCTACGACCAGAAGCTCCCCGTGGGCGGCCACCTCTCCCGCGCCCCCAACGTGAACGTGAACATGATCGGCGACATTCCCGAGAACGCCGGCGGCACCATCGAGTACGGCGGTCGCGCCCACGTGTTCACCGACGTGCAGCCCTCCGGCGAGAAGTACTTCTACCCGCCGGGAACCGACCCGAAGAACGGCAAGTTCGGCACCTTCACCGCCCAGATGGGCGTGGGCTACGGCGGTACCGTGCGCAAGATCAACCTGTTGAAGACGAACCTCACGTGGGAGACCACCTACGAGCCCATCTCCAACAACGTGCTCTACGACCGCTACAACTACATGGTGTACAAGGTGACCACCACCAACACCTCCACGGGCACCGCCGAGATCGACGCCTTGGAGTACTTCATCCGCGTGCACAACACCGAGCACAACAACAACACCGGCCTGACGAAGCGGGACCACATGCAGTGGCTCTACGACCCCGCCACGAGCAAGCGCCCCGACGGCGCGGTGTTCAACACGCTGTATCCCAACGAGCTCATCTCGGAGAAGGACAAGGATCCCTCCCTGGCCCGGGCAGCGCAGCCGCTCACGAGCCCGCGGGATACCCAGAACCTCCAGTACGTCGGCGTGCCGAACAAGGGCGGCGTGCTCATCTACAACACCACCGACTGGCTGGAGCAGGACTACGAGGATCTGGATAAGACGCTGTTCAGCAACTTGGACCAGATCATGACCCGTGCCGCCGAGCGTCTGAAGACGTGGAAGTCCGAGGTGAACAGCGAGGGCGTCACGACCTCGCGCTACGAGATCGACGACAGCCGCGACGACGAGTACAACATCGACGGCACCTTCGATGACGACGACAACCCCGTGGTGACCACGCACTCCATTCCCTATCGCCAGAACGACCAGCCGGGCTACGTGAACTTCACAGTCATCGATGCCGACGGGGGCCTGCTGTACCCGAACAGCCGCGTTCCGGAGAAGGAGGGGGCCCGCGGCCAGTACTCCTTCATCGTGGCCGTGCCCTACACCACCAACATCCCCGAGACCGATGGCGGCATGGGCCGCGGCCACTATGTGGACTTCGGCCCCAAGACCACCATCTACTTCGGCCACTTGGGAAGCGGCGTGGATGCGCCGAGCCGCGACTACTCCTGGTCCGACGCCGTGTCGAAGTTCGCCTACCCCTTCGGCATTCCCGAGGCGAGCCTGACCGGCGAGAAGCTGGCGGTGAACAAGTACACCGGCTCTACCGCCAATCCCTCCGTGCGCCCGCAGGCCGAGAAGGTGCTCTCCACCAAGTACAGCTACCTGGGCTACCCGGTCACCTACGAGATCGGCAACTTCACCTCCCAGGGCAACATGCCCCTCTACGGCGAGAACGTGGGCAGCATCGGCGGCGCTGAGCGTCCTGAGGATGCCGGCAAGCCCCACGGCCCGGCCGTCATGGACACCTTGCCAGACTACTTCCGCCTCTACAACCTGGAGTTCGAGATCGACTCGGCCCGCACCATGGGCACCGGCGACAACGACTACCATAGCGACATGGAGCCGCTCTCCCGCTACTTCGATACCGACGAGAGCCACTTCCTGGACGGCTTCGACAACACGAACTGGGGCAACAGCGCTGTCGTGCAGTTCGAGGTGGCCGTGCCCGCCGAGAAGGACCCCGGCGACGAGAGCGCCAACGAGGAGGACGACTACTACTGGGTGAACATCGGCACCCCCGAATACGTGCGTACCGAGTCCTACGACGCCGGCACCGACGAGGAGGGCGAGCCGGTTACCCGCTACCGCCACATCTACCGCCTCGGCGGCGAGGACAAGGCCACCTCCATCGCGTCTATGCTGGCCGCTCGCCAGATCAGCCCCATCCCCGGGCTCACCGATCTGTCCGTCACGGACAAGACCGACCTGAAGAACTTCACCGGCGGCATCCGCATGGTCATGGAATCTCCCGTGGCGGCCAACATCGTGCTGCCCGTGACCGTGCGCGTCACCGGCACCATGACGCTGCCCTTGGCCGACTACCGCAACGCGGTGGAGGTGCAGTACGGCAAGCGCACCTGGAACCAGGCGGCCCAGAAGTACGCCTCCTCGGTGGAGGTCTCCGATCGCTCCCAGGCCACCTTCACCTCGGCCCTCTCGCCGACGCCCCAGGTGAGCGCTACGGCCGTGTCCATGGCCGCGAAGCTCTACGACGAGAAGTCGGCCATCGGCCCCAACGATGTGAACAAGCAGC
The DNA here is from genome assembly GCF_008831045.1 of Adlercreutzia muris. GTDB lineage: Bacteria > Actinomycetota > Coriobacteriia > Coriobacteriales > Eggerthellaceae > Adlercreutzia > Adlercreutzia muris. The sequence goes on along the minus strand of NZ_WAJS01000011.1, from coordinate 72,496 downwards.
CCATCCTGTCCCGCACCGGGTCGGGCTGGCGCTTCCAGGTGAGCAACAACTCCATGTCGAAGATGGAGCCCGCCTCCTTCACCGTGGGCAACACCTACGGCGCGGCCGAGGCCGCCGGCTTCACCACGGAGCGCGTTGGCATCAACCAGGGCCTGCTCGATAACGGCATCCTGAACAAGATCGACATCACCTATCGCGTGAAGGACGGGGCCCTGTACACGAACAAGCACGCCGTGTACACCCTGAACCCCGACACGGCCCAGGGAGAGCGCGACCTGCGCGAGCTCTTGCGGGCCCGTGCTGCCTACACCGTGGGCGGCCAGGAGGTGTGGAAGAAGAACGCCGACGGCAAGTTCGTCGACATCAAGGGCAACGTCATCGCCGATCAGGAGCCCGACGACATCGCCACCTGGACCAAGAACGGCGTTGTGCTCATTCCCGAGGACTGGAGCGATGCGCTGTTCGGTGCCGGCTACTTCGTGTCCATGACCCTGTCCTTCGAGGAGCTGAAGGGCAAGAGCGAGATCGGCACGAGCAAGATGTACGTGGAGGTGCAGGGCTCGGCCGAGGACTTGGCCACCATGGAGATGACCGGCACCTTGACCACCAACTACGAGCAGCTGGCCGCCGCCATGGAGGGCCGCAACGTGCTGGCCAAGGCCACGGCCTCCTTCACGTCCCGCAAGGCCCCCTACCACTTGGCCGTGACCACCACGGGCATGCGCGAGAGCAAGGTGCCCGGTGATCCGAACGCCTTCGTGGGCAACCTGGAGTACGAGCGCGACAACGACGGCAACATCTACTATACCGACGCCTCGGGCAACAAGGGCATTGTGAAGGACAAGGTGTTCAGCTACGGCTCCACGGTGACCACCGAGCAGACCAAGCCCTTCGACGCGGCCACCATGCTGCCCTTCTACACCGACAAGGACGGCGTGCGCGGCGTGCTCGATGGCGGCGTGTTCACCTACGAGGATGCCAACGGCGAGGTGCAGACCCGCGTGGTGCCCATCTTCGAGGTGGAGTCCCTCACGGGATCGAAGCGCTATTCCGACGGCACCCACACCGGCATCCTGCGGGACGACAAGTTCGTCTACGAGGAGCCCCAGAGCCGCGAGGTGACAGAGGACTACCTCTTCGACCTGGTGACCGAGCAGTGGGCCGGCGGCAAGAAGCTGGTCTCCACGGGCACGATCGACGATGACGGCAACCCGCTCTACACCGATAACGCCGGCAAGACCGGCTACATCGCCGACGGCTGGTTCATCTTCGGCGCGGGCGAGAACGACAAGCTGGAAGTAGAGGTGAGGGTCAAGAAGGACGCAGAAGGCAACGACCTGTACACCGACCGCTCCGGCAACGAGGGCATCGTGGTGGGCGACCTGTTCAAGTATAAGGATACCGAGGGCAAGGAGCACAGCAAGCCCTACACCACCGCCTTTACGCCCACGGGCAACAAGGTCATGGTGGACCAGGAGCAGCGCGATCCGGTGACCGGTGATGTCACCATCGTGAAAGTGGAGGTGGACGAGTACGAGAACCCGGACGGCCACCGCGGATACGTGGCCGACGGCTGGTTCACCTATACCGTTACCGAGCAGGTGGAGCGCACCGTGGACATCGACCCGGCCGTGGGCGTGCTGTCCTACCACCGCGACGGCAACAAGAACATCTACCACCGCGGCACCGATGCCGACGGCAACACCGTGACCGGCGTGAGGCGCGGCGACTTGTTCGCCTACAACGTCACCGAGTTCGTGGGCGACAGCTACCCGGTTACCGACATGAGCCTGCTGACGCCTGTGGTGGAGAAAGACGACGCCGGCCACGACAAGCTCTTCGAGGGCTACATCGGCGACCCGGGCAGCGGCTGGCGCATCACCGTGGCCAACGATTCGGCCTACGATATCGGCAACGCCGTCATCAAGGCAGGCGTGGTGCTGAAGGACAGCATGGGCGCCGGCGCGCCCACGGACTCCACCGAGACCGTGGACAAGAAGATCCCCTACATCACCGAGGGGCACACCGACTTCGAGGCCTCCCACATCGCCATTTCCCCGGCCCTGTGGCAGACCAAGCTCATGACCGTGTACGAGTCGAACACCTGCAGCATGGCCCACGTGCACACGGCCGACTGCCCCGATGCCGTGGCCGTGGAGAAGAACGTGCGCCGCGGCGGCATTCCCGACACGCTGACCCTGGAGGTCTTCGACGCCACCAACACCTCGAACCTCCAGACACCGACGACCCTGACGGTGCCCGGCATCGCCTTCCGGGCCCTGCTCGGCCTGTTCACCGAGGAGGACCGCGATGCCTTCCGCATTGCCAACCCCTCCTTCGCCGGTGCCGATGACGCCACCGTGGATGCCGAGCTGCACAAGGCCCACGACGCCAAGGTGTCTACCTACGGCCTGTCTCTGGCCGACGACGGCACCATTGTGGTGACCCTGGCCGACTGCGCTCCCTGGAAGGCCGGCAACTACTACCTGCGCGGCCTGGAGCAGGAGTTCGTGCACTTCGGCAGCGGCCTGACCTTGAACGATGGCGGCTACCTGGACATCTACGGCACCGTGGTGAACAAGGCCGAGATGGAGATCGGCGGCATCTTCTCCACCAACTACGAGAACCCCAAGTGGGACACGGCCGTGGATTCCGAGGGCGTGCTCAACGGCGCCCCGTACCCCGCGGACGGCACTCCCATCGTGAAGGCCTTCTCCGATATGCGCGGCGAGGACGCAAAGGACGACAATACCGATTACCTAGGCCCCAACAACGCCTCGGAGGGATACTCCAACCCGCTTCTGGGCCACCGCGCCGGCCTGCGCATCAAGTCCACCACCGGTAAGGACGAGATTTGGGCCACCAAGCCCGGTACCAGCGACCGGGTGGACGTGCCCAAGCGCAAGGCCTACTACGACTACGAGGATTCCGGCTACCGCATCAACGTGGCCAACGACACCAAGTACGCCATCGCCCAGGGCGCCCGCTTCACCGTGGAGCCCCTGCCGGCCGATGTGCTGAAGAACCCGAGCAACCCCGCCGACGCGAACAAGCTCGTGGACTTCGAGACCCACAGCATCACCCTGTCCCCGGAGCTGTTCAAGAAGGGCAACGTGGAAGAGGGGGAGAAGCAGGCCTCCCACGCTGGTCAGATGATCGATGCGAAGATCACCTACTACGACATCACCGACGGCGGCAAGGGCACCCTCAAGGAGATCAGCCTCCACGAGCTGGTGGAGTACATCTACCAGGCCCGCATCACGGTGACCAAGCCGGGCGATGCCAACTGGAAGGGCTACACCGAGGGCACCTTCGCCTCGGGTACCGTGGCCGTGCCCGATTGGTTCACCAAGGACGTGACCGACGAGAGCGGCGCCACTGTGTCCAAGTCGGTGGTGCGCTATGAGGACGGCAACTGGGTCATCGACTGGGATCTGTGGGACCGCGGCTACCTCGTGTCGGTGGAGCTGGACTACGGCTCCTTCAACAAGTGGGTGAACGAGGCCACCAACGCCTACGTAGAGCTGCGGGGCCGCACGAGCAACCTGGGCACCTTCCAGATGAACTCCACGTTCAAGACCAAGCAGGCCATCGATGAGTGGACCCGCTCTTGGACGAGTGCCGTAGCCCTCACGAGCGTGCTGCCGCCCATCCGCCCGACTATGAACATGGGTGCCTATGGCGCCAAGCAGGGCGTAGAGGCCGCCGGCGACGACGACAACGTGACCATCGTGCCGGGGCAGCCGAACACCTACGGCGGCATCAGCACCATTCACATGAACAAGACCACCCTGTGGAACTCGGGCACCTATCGCGAGCAGCAGGGCTTCACGGCCGAGGGCGGCGGTAACTACTACAAGCAGTACCCCATTACCTCCTCCGAGGTGCGCGACGAGAAGCCCACGGCCTATCGCAACGAGGAGAACGCCGGTTACCGCGCCGTGGTCACCAACGACGCCGACCACGCCATGTACACCGGCGCAAAGCTGACCATCGGCAACCTGACTCCCCGCTGGGACCAGGCAGAATGGGGCTCTGACGGCGACGGCCACAAGAAGGGCGACAAGCCCGGCGAGGCCCTGGACAAGAACCTCGGTTACCACACCACCTACCTGACCCTTTCGGCCGGGCTTATCGCCTCCTCCGAGATCGAGTCGGTCACCATTCACTCGGTGCCGGCCTTTACCAAGTACACCTCGGGCGGCTCGCATGTGGTGGGCACGGCGGGTGCCGTGAAGAGCACGTGGACCTGGGAGCAGATCCAGCAGAAGTGGATGGGGGTCAAGGCCGACGGCGCATGGGACGGCGAGAACATCAACATCCCGGCCACCGAGGGCTGGTTCGGCAACGACGCCTTCTACTTCGAGGTGACGTTCAAGAAGGTGGACGCGCACCTGACCGTGACCGATAACGCCTACGTGGACTTGTTCGGCTACGGCATCGACTCGCCGAACGTGAACAACGCCACCGACCCCTACTATGCCGAGTCCGACGATGTCTACGCCTACGGCGATTCCTACAACGTGGTGCACGTGGGCCAGACCCACGGCTGGGGCTGCTGGGGCGGCGGTAACCCGGGCACGAGCTCGTCGCGCATCGATAAGCAGTTCCTCGGCCGCTACGCCTACGTGGGCAACTACTACGTGGTCGTGGACGCCGACTCCGAGTTCAAGGCCCTGTACCCGGATGCCGACTGGTCCCACATCTCCGGTTCCAGCAACGGCGCCACCGGTGCCAACGACGGCGTGAACTCCGACGGCGTGCGCACCTTCGCCCGGGACAGGGCGAACCTGTACGCCATCGGCGGCCAGCCCAACATCGGCCTGGAGGCCCACACCTACTTCAAGGCCGTTGAACCCGCAGCGGGGGAGGCCTACGACGCGGCAGCCAAGCGGTCCGTGGCCGCCATGGCCGCCACCACCAACATCACGGGCATGAGCAGCCAGACCAAGGCCTGGTGGGGCGAGGACGGCGCGGCCTACCGCTTCAACGTGTCCAACGGCGCCCGCACCATGTTCGAGAGCGAGCTGCAGATCGGCACCGAGGGCACCAAGTACTGGGTGAACTCCACGGACTCCAGCGTCACCTACGGCCGCATCAAGCCCCAGGGCACAGAAGTGTCCTGGGAGCTGGTGCCCGGCACCGATGATGTGGAGGACTACGAGAACGCCGTGCGCGGCTTCCAGACCAAGAACATCATGATCTCGAAGGCTCTGCGCGCAAGCTCCGACATCAAGGAGGTGGAAGTTACCTTCTACGAGCCGACGGCCACCAAGCTGCCCCTGGCGGCGGCCCCGGCCAAGACTCGCGTGATTCTGCCCTACGCCTACCTGCGCGGCGAGGTGGATTCCGCCGGCAACGCCGTGGGCAACCCCGCCTACGACGCGACCAAGGCCACGAAGGCCTACGATTCCGACGGCTCCCTCATCATTCCCTGGGACGAGTGGAAGCAGGGCTACGTGCTGAACGTGGTGGTGCGCTTCAACTCCGTGGACCCGAACACGGGCCTGGCCGCCGACAGCACCACCAAGACCTACGACGCCTTCGTCGATCTGTGGGGCGAGGCCAACAACGTGCGCGACATGCCCCTGTCCTCCTGGTTCGGCTGCACCTACGACTACCAGGGCTGGCACTACGACCGCGACGAGCCCACCCGCCCCTACGGCACCAACAAGGGCGGCTACGCCTGGGGCAGCTGGCCCAACGTGTGGGCCTGGAACTCCCGCAACCCCTCGGCCTACGGCAACGGCTACACCCGCGTGGGCGACTACGTGCAGTGCATGACCTGGCCCGGCTCCGCGGCCCACAACTGGTGCGTGGCCAACGCCGGCAACTACAGCGCCATCACGAGCCGCTACAACTCCTACATGCCGCAGTTCAAGCGCTGCGTGGCCAGCTGGAACCCCTACTGGAAGGGTGCCAACGCCTACCACAACGGCGCGGCCACGGCCTGGCTCATGGGACGCCCCTACGAGGTGGACGAGCGCATCAAGGCTGAGACCTTCATGCGCTCCGAGGACGCCACCGCCTCGGCGGGCTACGACGACCACACCGACGGCACGGCCCAGGAGACGGCCCTCGGCGGCTCGCTCAAGCTCACCGAGACCACGAGCAACTTCGTGAACGGCACCACGAGCGGTTATACCAACGGCTACTACGAGGAGGAGGGAAGCGGCTTCCGCTTCACCCTGTCCAACAACAGCGCCACCGACAAGGCCATGACCGACTTCGCCCAGAAGGAGGGCACGAACCTCACGGGCGCCGACGGCCACTTCCGCATGCGCAAGGCCTACTTCGCCACGTCCAAGATTCCCTTCGTGAACAACAAGGACGACGAGGAGGTGAAGGCCGGCAAGAAGCCCGCGGGCCTGGTGAACTACTACACCGAGAAGGTTGCCCTGTCAGCGGCCCTGTTCGAGCACTCCACGGTGAAGGACCTCACCCTGTACTGGCGTCCCTACGATACGGCCACCCAAGAGCCGGCCGCCTCCGACGCCAGCCTGACCATCGACGGCGCCGACCTGCGGACATTCGCCGCGGTGGCGAACCAGGCGGCTCTTGACGCGGTCACTTTCGACAACGCCGTGGCCCTGCCCGGCGGCAAGGGCAACCTGTTCGATAACGTGGCCTTCAACGGAGATGTGCTGGAGGCGAAGGACAGCGACGGCGAGGTGGTCATGTACCGCCAGGCCGACGGCGACGTCGTCTTCACGGCCGCCCTGTGGAACCACGAGTACTACCGCAACCTGGAGATGCATCTGCGCGACTTCGCCGCCCAGACCACCAACGACATGGGCGCTTGTGTGGAGTACTGGGGCGAGGGCACCTACCGCTGGACCAATTGGGACCTGCGGGCCACCTTCCGCACCGACTGGATCACCAGCTGGTGGAACTCCAACAACAAGCACGACACCGACTCCACGAGCGCGAGCTACGGCACGCCGGTCATCAACGGCGACCCGGCCTTCAAGGTCCGCGGCCTTAACGGCGACTTCACCACCTATGCGAACCTGCGCAACCAGCTGTTCCAGAACTACACCTACAGCGTGAGCGAGGCTGCCACCCCGGGCACCGGCAACTGGACGGCCCCGGCCTACAACACCTTCGGCACCACCTTGGGCCGCAACTACTACTGGAACGCCTCGGCCGGCGCCTACAATTCCACGACACTTTCCAAGACGGCGTCCATGGGCGGCAACGCCCCCTACACCTATACGGCCAGCGCCCGCCTGAACGTGGCCCTGCCGCCGGTGCGCCCGGTGGTGGCCCTGTACAGCTACAAGGACGCCGATGTGGCCAACAAGGCCTTCGGCGACCTGGACAAGTACGAGAAGAAGAACTCGCCCACCCAGACCGTGGGCACCCTGGTGGGCAACGCGCCGGAGGTTACCTCCCAGCGCAACGCCCAGGACGCGAGCAACCACAACGTCATCACAGGCTACAACTGGAACAGCCAGCCGCGGGCCTACTGGCGCGATGAGGCCGTGGGCTACCGCGCCCTGCTGTCCAACAAGTCGCGTTACGCCATGGAGCACGGTGCGAAGGTGACCCTGGGCGATATCCTGCCCCTTTCCGACACCAACGCGCCGGCACTGCTGGGCAACGTTGGCTTCCGCACCACGCGCCTAGCCCTGTCCAGGGGCATGTTCGAGGCGGGCGTGGATCCCGTCAGCGGCGAGGGCTCCATCAAGTCCATCACCCTGAGCTGGTACGCGCGCGACGGCAAGGCCGCCTCGTGGATCGGCAACACCAGCGCCATCCCCCAGTCGCCCATCAGCCGCACCGGCCTGGCCGCCGCCTCGCCCGTGTTCACCACCACCTACACCGGCGAGCAGGTGAGCGCCTGGTTCCAGGGAAAGCACCTTGTCTACGAGCGCGACGAGAACGGCAATGTGGCAACTGACGGCGACGGCAACCCGATTGTGAGGGAAGAGCAGGACATTGCCGCCGGCGAGGCTCCGGGGCTTGCGATTTCCGCCGACGGCGATGTGCTCTTGGACTGCACCATGTGGGTGTCCGGCGACCTGGCGGGCCTGGTGATCGACTACGGCTACTACAAAAACGACCTCACCCGCGAGCAGTCGAAGGACCCGGCGCTGAAGGACTACAAGCGCATCACGGGCGACGAGCCTTACGTGGACTTCTTCGGCTACACCATCGACTCGCCCGACGCCAACAAGGTGCGCACCGTGAAGGACACCTGGTGCGTGAACCACGGCTGGGAGGGCGCCGACGGTTCCACGGTGGACCAGTACCGCGACTTCTACTACGATATCGTGCGCATGGAAACCGATTTCCGCACCACCTACGGCAACGCCAACTGGAACAACCTCTACGAGGGCAACAACCAGGGCACCGAGAACAGCAGCCACCATAACGAGTACGATGTGAACGCGTTCAGCGAGATGACCCGCTCCACCGACTACGGCGACCTGTTCGCCCATACGCCGGCTTCCAGCCAGAAGGTGGTGGCCAAGGCCTACTTCGCCGACAACGCCAAGCCCATGGGCGCTCTGACCGACGACGGGGTGTCGGTGGGCACGATCCCGCCCGACGGCAAGCTGCACGACACCACGACGGCCTACCTGCGCTACTACGGCGCGGGCTGGCGCTTCACCTATACCAACTACGCCAATCCCACCACCGTCACCTCCAACACCTATGCGAACTCGGTGTGGGCCCCCGACCATAACATCTACGACCGCGACTACGAGATGTTCGACAGCTACCTGAACGTGGGCGTCATGCCCTCCGAGGACGTGCCCGCCGCCGAGACGGACGACTACGCCAACGTGAAGCGCACCTTCGATGCGAAGTACCTGAGCCTGTCGAAGGGGCTCTTGGAGGCGGCCACGTGGAACCGCATGGAGGCCCGGGCCGATGGGCGCCCCGGCAACGCCGTGAAGACCATCGCCATCACCGCCGTGCCGCGCAAGGTGGCGGCCCCGGCGGGGGAGGGCGACAGCGGCGCCGATGGCAGCGCCGACGACGGGGAGGCCGACCCAGCGGGAGCGACCGTCTGGGACGAGCCGGCAGCGGAAGCAGGTGACGTCACCGCCACCGAGACGCTGGCCGACGGTACCACGCGCACGACGACCACCCGTACCGACGGCACCACATGGGTCAAGGACGAGACCACCGCAGGGGCGGTGAGCATCACCTATACCTTTACCCTGGATACGGCTGTTGCCCGCGGCGCCTCCTACGATACCGACGGCAACCTGGTCATGCCCGCCTCCCTGTGGAACGACGGCTATTTCCACAACCTGCGCGTGGACGTGGCCCACTTCAATGCGGGTGTGCGCGAGGACGCCAACGCGGCCATCGATGTGCTCGGCCGCACCGACGTGGTGGACAAGAACGTGAAGCTGGAGTCGGTGTTCAACACCGACTACGACGCCAACAGCGCCACGGTGCTCGACAACACGCTGCTGGACGGCGCGGCCACCGGCACCCTGGCCGGTGCCTTCCAGAGCGCCGGCACCTGGGATCACACAGCTGACATGTACGGCCAGTGGAGCGACGAGATCGCCGGCGGCAGCATCCTCCAGGAGAAGACGGCCGATAAATTCGGCGAGGCGGCCATCGCTCGCAAGGCCCTGGGCAGCAACCGCTACGACGGGTACATCGCGGCCTACGACCGCTCCAACGGCATGGACCGCATCGACGCCGCCACCCTGGTGGCCGAGGTGGACCCCATCAAGCCGCGCATTGACTCCTACACCTTCCTGTACGCCGACAAGGCCGGCGATGTCACCGCCAACATGGAGTGGTCGGACACCGCGACGCCGAACACGCCCATCGACACCCTCATGGGCTCCATGAACTCCGGCTGGCGCTTCCCGCTGACTAACAACTCCAACTACGCCCTGGACTCCGCCCGCGTGACCTTGGGCACCGGCTATGTGGCCGCTGGCGACGACAAGGGCGCCAGCTTCGGCACCACGGGCTCCACGGGCAACGTGGTGGGCGGCGTGGCCAACTACGACGGCGGTGATCCGTCCGGCAACCATGCCATCTACGGCGAGCTGGTGGACGGCCAGTGGCGCGGCTTCGATGCCAAGACGCTGTACGTGAACGGCCCGGCCCTGGCCGCCATCCTGGCCGGCCCCATGGCCGATGCGAAGGCCGCGGCGGCCCGCGCCGGCGAGGGCGACTTCGAGCATCAGAGCGACTTCATCGCCCCCGAGGCCGACCTGGCGGGCCTGAAGGCGATGGGCGAGAGCGATGTGAAGGCGATGCTCGCCGGCTACACGGTGGACATCTACGCCGTGGGCCGTGCCGACACCACCTTCTCGCGCGCCACGAGCGTGAACCGTATGCAGGGCGACGGCTCCTTCGCCACCGAGACCATCACGGTGCCCACCGTGCCCAGCCTTCCCATCCACCAGATGGGCGGCGCGGCCGACACCACGGCCTCCTACACCGATGGCGACGGCAACCCCACCGGCGAGAAGGTGTTCACCCGCGCCGACGGCACGGCGAAGTACCAGCCCCTGGCCCTGGCCGACTACGTGACCCGCGACGCCGCGGGCAACTGGGTCGTCTCCATTCCGAGCGAGGCCTGGCTTGCCCACGCCGACGACTGCACGGCCAAAAACGGCATCGGCCACAACGACGATGCCGCCAACCCGAACCATACCGCGTGCAAAGACGAGCTGTACGTGACCCGCGTCACCTTCCACCTGCCCGGCTTCGCCGCCAAGGTGACTCAGGCCGATCCCACGGCCGCCGACGCCGCCGTCATCGAGATGCACGGCGTGCCCACCCGCGCCACGGTCATGAGCCTGGACGGCCAGTTCTCCACCGAGTACAAGACCGAGAGCTGGAACGCCAACAAGGACACCCGCACCATCGACGGCGACTATGCCAAGATGAACCCCCTGACGGCCGAGCCGGAGATCCAGACCTACTTCAACTGGACCGGCGGCAAGACCGGCGAGGGCAACATCGAGGTGGACCAGACCACCCACCGCCCGCTCACCTACACGCTGGACGCCGCCGGCAACAAGGTGGACAGCCAGGTCATCGGCGGCACCCTGTACCGCCCCATCACCAATGTGCCCTACCGCTGGGGCGAGGGCGACTTCAGCTACCTCGACTTCGGCAACGGGGAAGGAGAGGGCTGGAAGGTGGGCCAGGACCACGCCACCCCGCGCTTCACCGACACCCTGGCCGCCCCCGATAAGACGAGCGATAATCCGCGCGAGGACGCCTGGTACGAGTACATCCTCACCAACAAGTCGAAGTCCACGGCCGAGAACGGATACCTGGACCTGGCCATCGACGGCGTGTCCATGATGAAGGTGACCAAGGACGCCAACGGCACCTACCAGCGGGCCACGAACGAGATCGTGGAGCAGGCCCGCGGCTTCATCGCCGACGAGTTGCAGATCGACGGCTACTACCGCTACCGCGACGGCGACGCCACCCGCACCAAGCTGCCGGCCGACACCACGGTGACAAGCACCAAGTGGACCAACCGCGCCGGCACGGTGAGCAAGCTGTGGCTCTACGGCTGTTCCACGGTGGTGCCCCACGCCTCCTCCGAGGACTTCACCGGGACCGACGGCCAGAAGTACCGCCGCTCGGTGAACGCCGCCACCGGCGAGGTGGAGGTCACCCGCCTCTCCGACGGCTCCAAGACCGTAACGGCGCCCGTGGCCACGGTCACCCTGGACGACGCCACCATCGAACTGCTGGTCAAGAACGGCGGTACCGCCATCGACTTCACCACGGCCGCCGGCACCGACGGCGCCTCGGTGGACGAGGCCATCGCGCACCTGCCCCTGACCGAGGCCGGCCTTGCGGCCCTGAAGGACGCCGGCGCCTCCATCAAGCTGCGCGAGGATGCGGATGGCGCCTTCGACTACGAGGTCATCGCCAACGTGCGCCTGCTGTACAACTCCATGGCCGCCGAGCTGTACGAGGAGTACCCGGCCGACGGCCTGACCCCGGCCAAGGCGGGCAGCAACACCACGCTCACGGCCCGCATCTACGGCGACGTGCGCACCCACGGCACGCCTACGGCCGTGGCCGGCGGCACCGTGAACACCAGCTACGACAACCGCATGGCCTCCACCATGTACTACTTCCCGCTGTCGAGCTTCTACGGCAACATCGACCGCGCCTCGGAGAAGAAGCTCGTGGTGGACAAGTACCTGGGCGCCTCGGAGGCTGCGGCCTTCAAGGACGCCGCTAGCCGCCCGACCAACGGTGCGACCAGCGTTTCCACGCCCGAATGGGTCGATAACGGCACCACCAACGGCACGGGCAACGGCACGCTCGGCTCGGGCAACTCCGCCACGGTGTCGGTGGCCAATAAGGCTGACGGCGCCGGTTACACCTTCACCCTGCGCAACGCCACCCGCGCCCGTTCCGACGCGGCTACGCTGTCTATGCGCATCGAGAGCGTGTCCATGAAGGCGAAGGCCATGCTGGCCCCGGGCTATGCCGAGGCCAACGCCGGCAACGCCGCCGATCTGGACACCAACAACTACTACGGCTACCGGGGCGTGGTGCGCGGCTTCAAGACCGCCGAGCTGGAAATCGGCACGGCGCTGAAGACCATGGGCCAGCTTGATTCCATCGACCTGACCTTCTACCAACCCAACGGCGAGAAGTTCATTATCACGGTGCCGGCCGACTCGGCGCTCCTCGGCGCCGACGGCGCGGCCACCACTCTGAACTTCCACGACGCCTGGAACAGCGACGCCGCGGGCGATACCGTGGTGAATGCCATCGACGGATTTGAGGCCGTGGGCCTTGTGCGCACCCCCTCGGGCGACGCGGGCTACGACGCCACGACCACGGTGCCCACGGTGGCCGGCAAGAGTGAGGCCTACACCGCGGCGAACTACACCGGCCCCATCCACCAGAACACCACGGCCTACACCATCGACGACTGCTATCTGTACCAGGTGGACTTCCACTACGATTCGCTGGAGCCCTCCTGGCGCCCCGGCCTGCAGAATTCCGCTGGGGCCGAGGACTGGGTGGTGCAGGATGCCAACGGCAACACGACGGCCAACAGCAGCCCGGCTGCCTCGGCCGCCTCGTGGAACGCCGATGCCAAGGTGCCGGCCAGCTCGGCCAACAACGGCTACGCCGACCCCGCCGATGCCGCCGGCGAGCTCACGGTGACCGCCACGGGCAAGGCCGACTGGTACAACTCCGTGGGCAACACTGCCACCTACAGCAACAGCTGGTCGGCGGCGGGCCTGTTCGTCAACGGCACCGACAAGACCCTCACCCCCTGCGTGAACAACTACCGCACCTACTACTCCACGAGCAGCAACGGCACGCGGAACTACAACTGGTACTACCCGCACAACCAGACTCTGCACGCCCGCCTGTTCCTGAAGCAGAAGGGTGCCTTTGACACCCGCGGCGCGCGCACGGCCGACTGGCAGGACAACTCCGCCGTGAACACCGCCGAGAAGGACAAGGCCCAGGCCCTGTCCCGGGACTACCGCTACGACACGGTGCGCAAGTGCGCCGCCCTGTCGGTGGCCCGCCCCTATATGGAAGTGCACTCCTACGTGCGCTACGGCAACGTGAACAACTACACGGGCAAGACCGTGAGCGAGTCCACGGCCTACGCCTCCGACGGCACCCGCACCGAGGTGAGCGTGCCCTACGCCAAGACCTTCAACTACTGGGCCACGCTGAAGAACGAGTCCGGCATCTCCAAGCTGGACGATACCGACGTGAACATCACGTTCCCCGTGGAGTGGGAGACCTTCCAGACCGGCAAGGCCTCCGTGGTGGGCAACAACGGTAAGACGAGCGCCTACACGGGCTTCCATCCCATCGGCTACACCATCTCCCGCGGCTACCTGAAGTGCTTCCCCGATGACAAGGTGGGCAAGATCCGCATCTTCGGCTACTCGCCCTACCAGATCAGTCGCAAGGTGGCCCAGACGAGCACCACCAAGGTGGTGCTGTGGCCCTATTACACCGAGGTGGCCGGCAAGAAGCGCCTGGCCGGCTTCGAGCTGGAGTACGCCACGGGCACCAGCACCGCCAACCGCTCGCTCCAGGCCCGCGGCGCTCTGTCCTACAGTTCCGCGGCCGTGAGCGAGGCCACCCTGCGGGACCACGGCTTCGACGTGGTGGACGGCCGCGTGCGCATCCCGCTCCAGGCCAACGGCAGCTTCCTGCTCACCGAGCAGCAGGTCTACGACATGGGCATCGAGGTGCCCACCATGTTCCAGCTGTACTCCTGGAAGGATATGGCCGAGGATATGGCCGGCAAGACTGTCGACGACCAGAACGTCTTCATCCAGGGCTACACCGACAGCAACTTCGAGACCCAGCGCACTATAAACATTGCAACATATAATCATTTAGACTCTTTCCGCGAGGCGCCCCTGGACCTGCCGGCCTTCGGCGCCGCGAGCGGCGCCCTCACCGCCGACGGCAACAAGGCCAACTACGGCTTCAACGGCGATAAGGTGCTCAACGGCACGGCGGACAACTACACCCTCACCCGCATCGACCGCTCCCTCATCTTCGTGTCCAAGATGTACTTCGATGCCGTGAGCCGCTCGGCCTATGCTGACGTGGATTCCGGCGAGGCTGTGGAGGACAAGAACGACGAGAACGAGAACAAGAGCCTCTTCGAGAAGATCGTGGACACGCTCTTCGAGATCGATCCCGACCCGAGCGCCGACGGCGTGGCCTTCTACCGCTACGATGCCAAGGCAGTCCACGACGGCTATGTGGCCGTAGACGACCCGGCCGCCCTCGTGGGCGGCGCCACCCAGGCCTATGTGCGCGACGAGAAGGGCGCCTATCAGAAGGTGACCGTGGTGACGGTGCCCGGCGCCGACGGTGCCGCGGACACCCTCGGCTACCGCACCGATGCCATGGCCGCCGACGCGACCCCCATTCCCGCCGAGGGCGTGGCCTTCTTCACCTACGACGGGGCCCTCGTGCACGATGGGTACTTCGTCGTGCCCGGCGGCTCCGAGCTGGCCACCCAGAACGGGGCGGGGGACACCCCCGGCGAGCAGCTGTTCGTGCGCAACGACGACGGCACCTACGGCAAAGTGGTCGTGGAGGAGAACGCCGACCGCGACGACGCCTCCAAGAAGGTGCTCACCTACTGGCATTCCGGCGGCGACTTCGACAAGGCTCCCGAGGCGGAGAAGAAGACCGCCAAGTGGCTGCTGCGCGATTCGGACTACACCATCGAGCTGCGCTTCGAGAACAGTAACGACACCTATCACCCCCTCGATGGGTCCGAGGATATCAACGCCATCGACCTGTACCGTCTCGTGACCGCCGAGGACGGCACCACCTCCTACGAGCGCGTGACCGACAAGCCCGGCGCCATCGCCGCCGGCGAGCAGCTCTATTGGCTGAGCCCCGGCATCGCTGAGGGCAACGTCATCCGCGCCGAGCTGAAGAGCGAGGCCACCAACACCGCCAAGGCCGTCGTGACCGTGTACGTGTCCGCCGGCCCGGCCGAGGAGGTGGACGAGGCCGCCGACCAGGTGGGCAAGACCCTGGCCGATGCGAAGGCGGCCCTGGCGCCCCTGAACTTCGAGATTCCCGATGCCCAGGTGACCTACGAGTACAGCGATACCGTGGCCGCCGGGCTCATCATCTCGGCCCGGAAGCTCTCCGAGCCGGTGTACAACGCCGACGATCCCACCAAGGTGGACACCCTCGGCCAGGTGGCCGTGGTCATCTCCAAGGGCCCCGATGCCTTCAAGGACCTGCGTCCCACCACCTCCACCGATGAGGACGGCAACGTCACCACCACCTACCTCACCGAGAGCGAGGCCCGGGCGAAGCTGCTGGATTTGGGCTACTTCGTCGAGACCGACACGGTGAAGGAGTACAGCAACGCGGTGCCCGCCGGCCAGCTCATCGACCTGGCCCTGACCCGCGGCCCCTGGACCCAGCCGGCCGTGGCCGGCGTGTACGCCGACCCGCGCTTCGACCCGAATTACGTGTACGCCGACGGCGAGGAGCGCGTGGAGGTGCCCACGGACGAGGACCTGCTGTGGGCCGTGAAGCCGCAGCCGGCCAAGGACTACCTCGGCACCGTGCAGCTGACCATCTCCGAGGGCAAGCACCCCGGCGACCTGGAGAAGGAGGAGCTGGCGAGCGCCTACACCGGCAAGACCCTGGCCGAGGCCATCCAGCTGCTCACCGACAACCACTACACCGTGGACGAGGCCAATGACGTCGTCCATGAGAAGAACAACGTCGTGGCCGCCGGCCTCGTGTTCAAGGTGGAGCGCATCGGCGACTACTCCGAGGACCGCGAGAACCGCGGCGCCGTGAAGGTGTACGTCTCCGACGGCCCCACCGAGGAGTACCTGCGCGCCCAGCTGTTCGCCGAGTGCGTGGGCAAGACCGTGGAAGAGGCCACGGCCCTGCTCGTGGCCGGCGGCTACACCGTGGACGAGGTGACTGACAAGCAGGCGAGCGCCTCCATCGACGAGGGGGCCGTCATCTGCGTCGGTCTGGTGCGCGTGAACGAGGACGGCAGCGAGGACGTGCTCACCGGCGACGACACGCCCACTGACATCCGCCGCGCCCGCCTCGTGGTGTCCTCCGGTCCCGATACCTCCGGCAGCGCGAGCGGCGCGCAGCCGGGCAAGCTGACCGTCACCCCCAGTTGGAGCGCGAAGGACCCCGCCAGCAGCGGCTATGACGAGAAGCTGGCCGACGGCACCTACCCGTCCTGGTACCTCATGCCCCAGAAACTGGGGGCCGACTACCTGACCGGCGATGCCCAGGCCACCCGCTTCACGAATTACTCCGCCGGCTCCAATGACGCCCACGGCCAGGCGGGCCATTCTGCCTGCTGGGGCAGCTCCCTCGACGAGACCTCGGGCAACTTGGCCATTGGCTACAAGTCCCAGGGCTCCTTCCTCGTGGACTTCCGCCAGGTGGACACCACGCCCAACGAGAACCTCGGCAACATCACCTACAAGCCGGCGAACCGCACCTCCACCAACGGCTCGCCCTATGACAACAACGCCCGTGGCGGCATCTCCGCCGTGGCCCCCGAGGGCACCTTCTTCATGGAGCAGGGCAACTCCAACTTCTACAACACCCGCTGCCCGGGCTGCTATTCCAACTGGGCCTACTACGACAAGAACACCCGCTGGATCTACGGCTCCGGCTTCGTTGACGGCTCCCTGCGCGACAAGGCCGGCTCCATCGTGGACCAGGTGCACAACCACTCCACCTACTACCACAACTACGACTACTGCTACAACTGGGCCAACGGCAGCCCCCGCTACAACTCCGTGGGCTCCTACACCTACAACACCGGTGCCCACCTGGAGATGGTCCAGGAGATCACCGGCGACGGCTTCGATGCCTACTACATCAAGATCAAGCAGCAGGCCCTGTCCTACCTGGATAAGGTGACCGTGGAGTACAGCGACGGCAAGAAGCTGGTGGTGGACGGCAACACCATCCGCCAGCAGTACTATAGCTCCCTGGCCACGGCCGGGGGCGCGGCCACCCCCACCTCGGTGCAGCTGGACAACCAGGGCAACTACTTCTTCCGCCTGAACCTCATGAAGGTGGTGGACAAGGGCGGCAAGCCCGTGGATCTGGCGGCCAACCCGAGTGCGGCCTACGACCGCCACGAGGCCGACTTCGGCACCGATCCCACCTACGCCTACCGCGACACCTTCAACGACTACACCCAGCAGGTGCCGCGCTTCAAGGTGAAGAAGATCACCTACGACGTGACCATCAACCAGGGCACCCTGGATGCCAACGGCTACCCGAAGATGCCCGACTGGGGCCAGTGGTTCTCCGAGAGCCTCTCGGCCTCCTCCGCCGAGTGGACCAAGGCCATGTCCTTCGAGGTGACCGGCCGCTTCATCAAAACTGACCAGGCCACCGAGCCCACGGCCAACAACACCGTGGCCTCCACTACCACGGTTAACATGACCATCGGCGGCCAGTACTCCGGCGACAAGTACGTCCATGCCGCCGCCACCCGCTACGACTCGCCCGACCAGCGCGCCGACGGTGCCAACGCCCAGGACAAGGCCAACAAGCAGGCGCGCACCATCTACGGCGACTACGATACCGGCGGGGCCGCTGAGTGCCTGAACATCTTCTACGACGAGTACAACCGCGGCACCTGGGGCTACAAGAACTTCCACCGGGTGGGCGCCTGCTGCAAGTCGGGCTGGTGCTCCTACCACAACACCTATCACCACCACTACCACTACTACCAGTTCGACGAGGGCAAGATGCGCCACCTGCGCACCTCCTCCTCGGTCATCACCTACGAGAGCCGCAACTACGTGCAGAAGTCCGTGGTGCGCGATCGGGGCTCCATCGGCTGGGCCGGCAACACCAATGTGTCGGACAACCACGACGACCAGCGCATCTTCGCCGACGACGAGGGCTATTTCATGTCCCTGTACCGCTGGGAGCCCGGCAGCAACAACAACAGCTACAGCGACCACGACTACAAGCCCTGGGGCACCAACATCTCGGCGGCCGACAACATCCGCATCAACGACTCGCTGCCCACCATCTATCCCGATCAGGACACCGAGTACTACGGCTATTTGGGCACGGGCCTGAAGTTCTTCCGCACGAGCGGGGCGAACACGGGCAACCCCGAGAGCTCCATCAGCGCCATGGACGGCGCGAACGTGTGGGCCCACCTGAACCCACTGACCAACTACGCCCGCTGGGAGCGCGCGGCCAACATGGACAAGGTGTTCATCACCCTGCGCACCACTGCCTGGGAGAAGGACAGCACCTGGACCGAGGCCGACGCCGCCACCGACAACGGCTGGAAGAAGAAGGCCGGCTCCTCCACCTACGAGTTCACCACCTCCGACGGCAAGGAGGTCACCCACACGGTGAACCGCACCATCCGCATCCGCGAGCATGGCATGTTCCTCGTGGACGCCTCCGGCAAGGAGACCATGGTGGACGAGTCGTTGCGCCCGTCGAACCACGAGAAGACCGACCCGGCCGACGACACCGGCTCCCCGGGCCTGACCTACCTGTTCTCCAAGGGCCTGAACAAGGACGGCGACGCCATCATCTATTTCAAGCGCCCCTACGACTACACCCCCGAGTTCATGGACGCCGCGAACTGGACGAGCGCGCCCAAGTACGAGTACGTGAAGAAGGGCAAGGACGCCGACGGCAACCCGGTGGTGGGCACCGACGGCAAGCCGGTGGTCAACCGCCTGACCAAGGTGGCCGACGAGAGCGACCACCAGCCTTTGACCATCAACCTGCCCGACGGCGAGTTCGTGACGAGCTACACCATCGATCTGGGCCCCTACGGCGGCGATGCCGACGCCACGGCCGAGACCGCCCGCGCCTACGACGGCGATCGGGGTTCGGGCCAGGCCGTGTCCGACTACCAGGTGCTCGGGCGCCCCTACATCTTCAAGGGGCAGGCGAACAAGCTGTACGCCGATGGCACCACGGCCCAGGAGACCCGTTTCCAGAGCTACATCGACAACGCCATCTCTACGGCCCATGTGGACTACAGCCGCTTCTCCGCCCCTGCCACCTATCTGACGAGCGTGGAGAAGGCCCTGTACTCCAACAACCAGTGGCGCATCGTGAACGCCTTCGAGCGCCAGTACAACTACACCGGCTGGGCCTACACCTGGGTGCCGCGCAACTCGGCCTACGACACTGCCTGGATGGTGGGCTACAAGGTGCGCTACGGCTACAACACCGGCATCCAGACCGAGAACAACGGCGCCCTGACGGACAACACCGAGAACTACAACCACGGCGATCATAGCGGAGATACCACCAGCCATGGCGTGCTCAACGAGAACTACCGCACCCAGGTGATCACCCGCACCGACAGCTACGGCTACAACGCCGCCAACGCCTCGGTGGTGCCCCAGGGCGCGTGGCTGAGAAACGGCGCCAACGATTACACGTCCTCCACGTCCAGCGGCTACACCACCAACACCATCACCTGGAAGACCGACACCAAGCGCGTCTACGACTACGGCGATGAGCGGGTGTACGATCTGGTGGGCGGCCAGGAGGTGGCCAACGCCGATGCCGACAACCTGACGCCCACGAAGGCCACCTACGAGGTGCGCTTCCAGAACCAGTTCGACGATCCGGCGGCCGGCAAGCCCACCGAGGACCATACCCGTGCGGCCCATATGTCCCGCGTGAAGCTGAAGAGCACCTTCGACGAGAACATCGCCGCGGCCGGCGACAAGGTGTTCCGCCTCCAGAACGTGTACGTGCCCGCCTACCTGGTGAACGACGGCGATCACAAGTGCAACGACCACGCCCAGGGCACCTGCATCAGCTACCAGTACGCTCCCTATGTGAAGGTGGGCGACGACTATGTGTCCTATGACGGACCCCGCAGACTCGAGGGCGGCAAGCAGGTGGCCGACGGCGGCGCCCACGACGGCAAGCAGATCTACCTGACCATCGTCGGCGACACCTACACCAAGGACGACGCGGCCTTCATCGAGGCCGTGGCCTGCGGCGGCCAGGACGGCGCTGCCTGCGCCTGCCTGGAGTGCGACGGCGGCTGGTTCAACGCCACCGACTTCACCTTCACCTACGTGGACGGCGACGGCGTGGAGCAGACGAAGTCCGTCACGTGGGGCGAGCTGAAGGAAGCCGGTCGCGTGAGCGGTCCCTGGAAGATCGACGACGCCACGGCGCAGGTAGTCTACGACGCCGATGGCCTGCCGACCTTCGACGCCGACGGCGACTACGTCATCGACTTCGAGAGCTTCTTCCGCGATGACGTTATAACATATAATGTTTATAAGGCTACAGAGGCGACGGATACCATCAAGGGCTTCGCCAACACCGGGGCCGCGGTGGGTCCCTACGACAGCGCCGAGGTGGACCAGACCTACGCCAAGCCGCTGTTCACCTCCCTCCAGATCACCTTCGAGGCCGCCAACGCCAACCGCCGTTTCGATAGCACCATGCTGGACGCCGGCCAGTGGCTCACCCGCAAGAGCCAGTACAACGTGGGCACCACCCAGGCCACCTACAAGGCCAGCAACCTCATGGTGAACTACGCCTTCAAGTACGAGGGCGTCTACGCCGATCGCCCGGTGGAGCTGTTCCGCACGGCCAAGGCCGCTACGAACCAGGCCCTCACCAAGGACAACGTCCTGGCAGCCGATCGCGACGGCGACAAGCTGAACGCGGGGCAGTGGGACTACAACTCCACGCCGTCGTTCGGCAAGCAGTCGAGCGCATTCACGGGCACCGACTCGCGCCACAAGCTGACCGTGGAGCTGAAGGCGAAGGATCCCAACACCGAGGGCCTCACCGCCTTCGTGGACGACACCGCCTCCTACCGCGTGGCCCACAAGCTGGGCACCATGGACACCTCCTATGTGCGCGGGCGCAAGATTGAGCCCACCGTGGGCTACGGTCGCGACGACGCCACCACCTTGCGCCAGAAGGACACCGTGTTCGCCTACGATGCTGACGAGCGCTCCTCCACGAGCATCTTCAGCTACGAGCCCACCACCACGGCCAACGACATCCCCGACGGCGCCCTGTACGCCGGCGACTACGTGGAGTACACCCTGTTTGTGGGCGCGAACCTGAAGTCGATGCTGCCCCTGCAGCACGTGGATGCCCGCTTTGAAGTGAACCGCGGACAGCGCATCGTCGGTTGGGAGGTGGTGACCGATGAAGTGCCCGGCGCCACCGGCGCCGCCTCCGGGAAAACCCAGCTCAACTTCGTGGGCGCCAACGACAAGCTTGGCGTCACGGGCGAGTTCGGCCCGGATGCCCCCGCCATCAACACCGCCAACCCGCCGCTGACCACCGATGCGGCCTACTACGATGCCGACGCGAACGCCGCCCGCGTGACCGCGAAGCTGCTGGGCGAGCCCAACGCCGCCGGCGCCGACGTGGTGACCATGGCCTTCGCCCCGGCCTCCACGGACCTGACCCTGCTGGCCCACGACGATATCGTGCTGCCCGACCCGGAGCCCGAGCCCGTGGACCCGGAGAGCCCCGACGGCGGCGAGGGGGAGAACCCCGATGGCACCGATACCGAGAGCCCCGACGGCGGCGAGGCCCCGGCCCCGACTTCCGTTGCTCCCGCGGCTCCGGCCGTGGCTGCCGACGCTGTGGCCCGGGCCACCCAGCCCGACACGGTGGGGGAGCACTACGACATGAACCGCGCCCTC
Source organism: Adlercreutzia muris (assembly GCF_008831045.1). GTDB lineage: Bacteria > Actinomycetota > Coriobacteriia > Coriobacteriales > Eggerthellaceae > Adlercreutzia > Adlercreutzia muris. The sequence continues at coordinate 50,327 of NZ_WAJS01000011.1, read as the reverse complement.
GTGTTCTCCGTGGGCTCGCCCACTCAGCAGATGATGCCCGGCGAGGGCGTCTACATCCGCGTCATCACCCAGATGACCGACGAGCTTCAGGGCGACGCCGCGGCTCGCGACGCCTACAACGTCTCGGAGAACAAAGCTTTCAACAGCAGCAACGGCGACGGGCGGGAGCCCTACGACGCCGAGCGCCCGGCCTACGCCGCCAGTGCCGTGACCGCCGCCTACACCGTGACCGCCGCCCCGCGCCACGGCTTCAGCCAGTACCGCGTGGAGCAGTCCGATGCCGTGGGCGAGGACGTGTACAAGTCCGTGGACGACGAGGCCCTCGACCCCATCGACCACCGCCATCCCACCGACGTGGCCGCCAACCTCACGGGCCGCGACCAGTACGGCTCGGCCGTGGAGTCGCAGGTGCGCTTCTACAAGAACGGCAACACCGACGGGGCCGGTTCCGGCACCCATGCCCAGGTGGCCAGCCTCTCCCTGGGCGGCACCGACACCCAGGGCAACGCCCTGGCCGCCGACCTGCTGACCGCCACGGGCGCGAACCGCGATAAGTACGGCCAGGTGACCACCACGGCCAACACCGCCTACAGCGCCGCCGGCGCCACCGGTGCCACATCCAGCAAGCGCATGGCCCGCATTGCGGACAACCATCAGAACGACGTGCAGATCACGGCCGCCTACACGGAGAAGTCCACGACGCGCCGCACCGAGGCGAACCAGGACGGCAACCCGCTGAAGCTGACCGTGTCCAACCTGAAGAACCCCACCTTCCATACGAGCGACATCCGCACCACGGTGCGCTTCACCGAGGGCTTCAACGCCGAGAACCAGCAGCCCACGGGCCGCCAGATCTTCGAGTTCACGGGTCACAACCTGGCCTACCCGGAGACCATGCCCGACAACGAGGCCATGATGGATGCGGCGGGCAACGTCATGGGCGAGGCCATCAACCCCACCCAGTCCTTCGCCACCACCGAGGCCAACCGCACCGTGGCCGCGGGCTCCGCCGTGCGCCCCGACGGCCGCAAGAACATCATGGTGGAGTACTACGTGGCCCTGACCACCCAGGAGGAGATCGACAAGGCCCTGGCCATCAAGGCCGACCCGGCCCTGGGCGGCGAGGAGGCCGTGGAGATCGTCACGAAGAAGACCCCGGCCCAGGTTGACGGGAACGGCAACGAGACCGCCCCGGCCACCGAGGCCATCGTGGGCGCGTGGCTGGCCGAGGACCAGGACCGCGAGGCCCTGCGCAACTACATGGGCGGATTTACCGCCACCACCGGCGAGTTTGCCGGCCGCACCTTCGCCGGCCAGACCCACTACGTGGACGGCACCGTGAACCGCTTCTCGGGCCTGACCGACACCACGGGCACCACCTACGACAGGCGCGGCGTGTACAACATCAACCTGTTCCGCGAGGCCCAGGCCATGCGCTGGACCTACTTCGACGTGCCGGCCACGGCGTCGGTGAAGAACGCCGACGGCACTTTCACGGCCGACGGTCTGGCGCCCTTCGCCCTGAACGACGTGGAGCTTGAGGGCGTGGCCCGCTTCAACGACACCCGCAGCCCGCTGAACCTGTGGACCGACATCGCCAACTACTACGAGGGCACCGTGGCTGTGGACGTGGCCTACAGCCACCTCCACAACGAGACCACCACCCTGGACTTCCAGAACCCGCTGTACACCGACGACGTCATCCAGGGCGCCACCTTCGGTGATGCGGCCTCCACTAACGTGGAGCACGGCGAGTGGCGCACCCACCAGAACCAGTGGGACGCCATCGACGAGCCCATCCGCGTGTACCGCAAGAGCCCCAACGTGCAGTTCCAGAACCAGGTCTTCCAGACCCAGGAGGAGGCCATTGCGGCCTACGATGAGAACGCCGATCAGAAGAGCGGCTACGTGGCCGGCGAGACCTTCTGGTACCGCGATACCCTCGTGAACGCCAAGCTGGCGGCCGTGGCCACCAAGCCGGTGATGAGCATGGGCGGCTGGGCCTTCAACGGCACGGAGTACTACAGCAACTCCAACTACCACGTGAATAGCTCGACGTCCTCCATGTCGTTCTCCTTCACTGCCTATTCCGACACCAAGGTGTCGTGGCAGTACCGCGTGAGCTCCGAGAGCGCGAGCTACGACTACCTGTACTGGCGTGTGTACCGCAACGGCGCCCTGGTCAGCTCCATGAACGGCGGCAACTACGGCGGCAACACCGGCTGGCAGACCTGGCCGAGCTACAACGTGTCGGCGGGCAACTACGAGGTGTACTTCTACTACCGCAAGGACGGCTCCGTCCACAGCGGCGACGACCGCGCCTACATCCGCAACATCAACGTGGCCGACGCCATCGACCAGTCCGTGGGGGAGGGGTCTGCCGAGGAGAAGACCAAGCTCCAGGTGTTGAAGACCCACGAGGAGGGCGCCGGCGAGGGCGAGATCTACAACCCGGTGTTCTACGAGCGCATTCCCCTGGACTACCTGCGCCAGGCCTCCCAGTACGCCTACGACGACGCGGCCTCCGTGTCGGGCAACCTGGGCGCCCGCATCACCGAGGAGTACCTCGAGTCCGTGCTGAACGCCAAGGCCGACGACGGCTCGGCTTTGGGCATCGCCTGGTACGATCGCTTCGGCAACGACGTGACCGCCGAGCGCACCCGCGGTCTGAAGCTGAAGGCCACCCTGGTGGGCACCGAGACCGAGGCTGCCGACTACGGCGGCTCCATGAACTACGCTTCCCAGGAGCTGGGCCTGTGCACCAACGGCGGCCTGAACAACCCCTGTCTGGACGGCGGTTCCAACAAGTACACCTGGGGCAAGACCTACAACGATCTGGACCCCCGGGACAAGAACGTGTCAAACCCGACTACGTTCGGCCTGTTCAAGATCGAATGGGTGGTAGACCCCGAGTATAAGGATGCCACGGGCCGCACCTACATCACCGACCCGGCCGACAGCCGTTTCCTGGACGAGAACGAACTGAATACGGGCTCTCAACTGACCGACGGCTCCGTGCCCGAGAACGGCACCGTGGCCTCCGATGACATGGTGGCCCTGCGCCCGGTGGACCGCCCCGACTACACCTCCGCCGTGGTGGAGGTGGGCGACACCGTGGCCATCGCCTTCCCGGTGCGCGCCGCCGAGGAGAATCTGCCCCAGGTGTACAAGGACCTGGACGCCTCCACCACCACCGCCACCAACGCCGACGGCACGAGCAACACCACGGGCAAGAAGCCGGCCTTCCTGCCCCGCTTGGGCGAGTACTACTTCTCCGGCTACCACCTGCACTGCGGGCACGTGGGCTGCGCCGCCGGCAGCTTCTTCACCAACCCCGGCGTGGGCTCTGCCACCTTCGGCCTGTCCAATGCCGTCACCGGCGTGAACCGCGTGGAGACCCAGAACGTGCTCATGGACATGGACTCCCTGCTCCACGAGGCCGCCTTCACGGCCGACAAGCCCAAGCACGTGGACACCTACGAGATGTTCAATCACGCCTACACCTTCATTCCCGGCACCGATTCCAACGTGAAGCGCCCGAGCGGCGGCTACATCGGCGAGAACGTGGTCACGGCCCCCAACGTGAACGCCAACGACTACGGCTCCTCCGGGTCCAACGGCCAGTTCATGGATGCCGACGTGATGACCCTGCGCGGCGGCAAGGCCAACAACCAGAAGGTGAGCTACCTGCTGACGGGCACCCCCACCACCGGCGACAACACCGTGGCCGATGCCAAGGACAGCCTGCCGAACCAGTTCTCCTTCGTGACCCGCGACGCCTGGGACATTAAGGGCGACACCACCACCGGTCTTGTGGCCCGCGACTACTTCGCCTTCGTCACCGCCAGCCGCATCGCCGACGCCCTGAACACCTTCGGCGAGAAGAAACTGACCGCCAAGAAGCAGAGCACGGTGGACGTGGACCGCGCCCTGGCCAGCCAGGTGTCGGCCACCCCGCTGGTGTGGTCCCAGACCCGCCTGCACATGCAGAAGGCGTGGCTGACCACCACCTCCGAGATGGTGAGCGACTTCGACAGCCGCGTGGGCGATGCCAATGCGGCCGACGACTACCAGGCCGCTCGCCGCTACAGCGGCAACGTGGCCCAAGATTTGCCGACGGGCCGCCGCTACAACGGCGTGACCCGCGTGACCACCGGTGCCTCGGGCTCGGCCGCCATCAACACCGATTTCCCCACGGCCGCCGACGTGAACTACACCGACCCGAACAAGGACATCTACGACAACGGCCAGAACAATCTGACCCACTGGCAGCTGACCGAGGACCCGGAGGTGGAGTTCGGCCAGTACGAGGACGCTCTGGAATTCGGCCAGACCTTCACGAGCCAGCTCACGGCCTACAACTACGGCGACCGCAACCTGGACGGCGTGGAGTTCACCTACATCATGCCCCGCGGCGTGGAGCCGGTGATCGGCGAGGACGGAGCCATCGAGGTGGGCGCCGAGTTGCTGAAGAAGGTCGGCAGCGTCTCCAACGGCCGCGGTGCCACCGGCGCGGCCGCCAACGACGGCGCCCCCTATGTGGACGAGACCTACGAGGCCATCGATGAGGACCGCATCGAGGTGGAGGTGCTCCAGACGCCCTATAGCGCCTATGCGGGCTACGACGCTCCGGCGGCCATCCAGGATCCGGCCTTCTACCGCGAGGGCAACGTGACCACGGCCGCCACCGACCTGTCCCGGGCTGTGGAGCAGGCCACCTACTCCAGCGTGAGCGCCGCCACCGGCGCCGACTCGGTGCCCGGCGCCGGCGAGGCGCCCGTGGTGGACACCGCCAAGATGACCGGCTCCGCCTACACCCAGAGCTCCCAGCCCTGGGTGCTGAAGATCACCGTGAAGCAGGACCTCGGCAAGTGGTTCGGCCGCGCCATCGACGGCGGCGCGGCGGTGGCCGGCGTGGCCAACGCCACCGACCCCGACCCGGCGTCCATGGCCGACTGCTACACCGAGGGCGGCTACAAGCTGCGCGTGAACCTGGCCAGCCACGTCTTCGGCAACAACGAGGACGAGGCCTGGTACGACCGCCTGCTCACCGCCCCGTGGGACGATGCGGAGCACACCGACGAGCCCCAGACGAGCGACCCGACCGACGCCGCCACCCCCGGCACCCCCGGCACCGCGGCCGTCTACGAGGCCGTGGCCGACCCGACCGCCGAGACCGGCACCCTGTACGTGCGCGAGGCCGACGGCACCTACCGCACCGCCACGGCCGCCGATCCCACCGACGGCACCGTGACCTTCTACAAGAAGACCGCCGAGGCCACCGCCGGCACCGAGGGCACCCGTCCCTTCAACGCGAGCGCCTACTACCAGATCTACGACGTAGATGTGTACGAGGGCAACGCCGCCCTGCGCAGCCGCCGCCAGAACGTGCAGCCCTACGGCATGGACTACTCCTGGACCCTCATCGCCAAGGGCCGCCTCGGCGTGCACGCGCCGCTCTACGGCGAGTTCTACGGCTCTCCGAACTTCCCGGCCGTGAACGGGTTCACCACCATGACCAACTCGGTGCTGGCTGACGAGGCCCTGGCCGCCAACGACGGCCAGCGGGCCCTGGCCGCCATGGGCCTCGTGGTGACCAACGCCGCCCAGGTGAACTACAACGACGCCCTGAAGAAGAACGCTGCCGGCGAGCCGCAGACCCTCTACGCCCAGACTGGCACCCATGCGGTCATGCGCAAGCCGCTCGTGCGCGTGTGGAGCACCGTGAGCGAGTATAGCCCTGAGGCCGGCAAGACCTCCAACGCCGTGGAAGCGGTGAACGAGACCTACTATGTGGACACCGAGGCGGACCGCCGCCAGATCAACGTGCACATCGAGAACCGCTACTGGCTGAACGACCAGCCCTACCAGTGGCAGTACAACAACACGGCCAACGTGCACAACGGCACCACCTACAACTCCAAGTACCACAACAACTACGCCGTGGACGGCGGCTCCAAGGGCTCGCTCACGCTGCCCGTGCTGACTGTGGTGCTGCCCTACGGCGTGGCTCCGTACTCCAAGACCACCGGCCAGCCCTATTCCATCAAGGGCGAGAACAAGGGCATGGCGAACTGGACCCTGGCCACTGAGGACTGGGACGTGTCCGCCGTGGTGGGCGCCGATGCCGATAACTACGACAACCTGACGGCTACCCCCGCCCCGGCCGGCGACGCCACGGGGTATCAGACCCTGGCCAGCGTGAACGACAACATGGCGGCGGCCTGGAAGGAAGCCAACTGGGATGCCACCTACGCCTTCGAGCCGGTGACCACCGACACGGGCTCGGTGGAATGGCGCTACGTCCTGCGCTTCGAGCCCAAGGCCACGGGCTACAACGACGCCCGCGACCTGGTGACCCAGATCGTCTCGGGTGGCCTGGACACCTTCAAGTTCAACGTGCTCACCTACGACGAGCCGAAGATGGGCCTGGACCCGGCCTCCATGACCAAGAGCTACGAGAACATCCGCGCCTTCGTCACCTCCAAGGTGGACGGCGCCAAGCACCTCGTCGACGAGGACATCAAGGTGGCCAACGCCGCCGCGGCCGACCGCGTCACCCAGTCCACGGGCATGACCACGGGCAACGTCACCCTGGTGGCCGCCAGCGACGCCAACCCCTTCACCCCGGGTGCCGAGGCCCAGCTCGGCCTGTTCGGCGACGGCCATCCCCTGAAGGGCCACCAGAAGAAGCTCACGTGGCTGAAGTACCGCGCCGAGCATTCCAACTGGACCACGGTGAACTCCACCACCTACAACAACATCGCCAAGGCCACCGGCTACTATCTGGCCGACAAGCGCCTCGATGCCACCGAGAGCACCTACTACGAGTACGAGGCCCAGAACGCCTCGGGCAGCGAGTATGCGGCTGTGCCGCGCACTGAGGGCTTCATCCCCGCCAAGTACATCAAGACGGGCGATCCGAAGACCGGCGCCTCCCTGGGCGAGAAGGTGCCCTACAACTACCTGGCCGGCTACAACGGCACCTACACCGAGCGCTACGGCACCATCCGCTCCGCCAACGCCCTGGGCGGCCTGCCCGCCGCGGGCCTGCCGCTCGTGGGCACCGACACCGTGACCAAGGACCCCGCCGGCGAGCCGCTGGCCACGCCGCTGAACCAGGGCAAGGGCCTCACGGTGGGCGACTACGAGTTCGCCGCCAACGCCTACGGCCTGTCGGCGGCCACCACCCTGGCCCTGAACGGCCATCGCGACGTGAACGGCGACGGCGCCCTGGTGCCCGACACCGCGGCCACCCATCGCGAGAAGTTCGTGAACCGTCTGGCCGGCGAGGCCCGCGAGCACGGGGATTCCGGCGTGTACTCCACCATGAAGCTGCGCACCAAGGTGCCCACCTTGAACGCCGACTACGAGGTGGAGGCCAACCCGAGCGACCGTCCGAGCGATACCGGCGCGGACTATGCCAACGACGGCATCCCGGGCACCTCGGCCACGGGCATGGGCGCCGACGAGGATTCCATCATCTCCGTGGACGGCTCCATCATCACCGCGCCGCGCACCTGGTGGGAGAATGGCATCAAGTTCACCGACCGCGTGCTGCGCGACACCGAGGGCCACGAGCGCATCAAGGTGATCGAGACCGACAACAACGGCGTCATCACCACCGAGATGAGCGAGCGCTACGAAGACGGCACCATGAAGAACTACGCCAAGCGCGTGAAGAACGGAAACGTCGTCACCTTGACGCTGAAGTCCTACGACGAGAACGGCAACGTGGTGTGGTCCCTCAAGAAGACCTTCACCCTGTCGCTTCTGACCGGCGAGCTGGACCAGACCGTGGCCGACCTGTACGCCGGCGACTGCGACGGCGGCGGCAAGCTCGTGCTGACCGAGAACTACAAGCGCACCAAGAAGGTGACCACCAACCCCATTCCCGACGCCGACCGCAAATGGGACGACGCCGCGGGCACGACCTTCTACACCCGCGAGTACGTCTACAGCGAGGCCGAGGCCGGCTACGACGGCACGAAGTACATCAAGCGCCCCGATACAGCCAACCCGGGCCAGTTCATCTACGTGGCCGTGGCCGATGCCACCGACTACGACCCGTCCGCCGACACGGTCTACAAGCGCGAGGAAGTGTACACCGCCGTGCCGCGGGACAAGTACGTCCTGGGCAGCCTGGCCGACGCGGGCACCCCGCTGTTCGTGGGCGAGGGCGACGCCTTCGTCTCCGTGCGCGTGGCCCACAAGGCCCCGGCGACCGGCGAGGTGGTGGACCCCTACAGCTACTTCGACTACAGCCTGGGAGCGGTGCCGGAGCAGAGTGCTCTGGGCGCCACCTTCTACACCTACAACGACGCCAAGGGCACCTACGAGAAGAAGGACCTGTCCTCGGCCACCCAGCTGGCCTTCTACGCGAGCGACGCGGCTCCCGACATCTTCGTGAAGCAGATCGTGCGCGGCCAGGTCACCTACGTGAACGCCAAGCTGCGTGCCCTGGAAGTGGGCTTCTTCGACGACTACGTGTACACCCTGGAAGGCGATAAGGACTCCCCGGGCGCCCTCGTGGAGCACCCGCTGGACGACCTCACCTTCTACGTGCGCACCGAGACCCAGGTGCCCAACCCCGACTACACACCGCCCACCGAGGGCGAGGACGGCGACAAGGGCGACGGCGACAAGGGCGACGGCACGGGCGACGGCTCTGGCGACGGCTCTGGCGACGGCTCTGGCGACGGCGGCACGGGCGACGGCAAGCCGACCGACCCGGAGAAGCCCGAGGTGCCCGAGTTCATCACCCGGGTCAGCTACGATGCCGTGACCTTGAACTCCACCAACCTCGACCAGTACACCGGCCCGAGCGCCCCGCAGCTGTACAAGCACACGGGCTCCGGCACCGCCGAGACCGACTACACAAAGGCCACCATCTTCAAGAAGAACGTGGATCCGCGTACCAAGTACGTCTACACCACCGCCGGCCTCGGCCGCCTGGTCAAGATCGGCGAGAACTACTACCTCTACACCGAGGTGGAGAAGAACAAGCTGGACAGCACCGGCAAGCCGCTCGTGGATGCGGACAAGAACCCCGTGAAGGAGCGCTACGCCCACTACGTGGCCCAGGTGAAGGCCCCCGACGGGGCGACCATCACCGCCGACGAGGGCCGTTTCACGGCCGTGGGGGAGACCTTCTACACCTTCAGCGACCCCGATCCGAGCAGCACCGACGGCACCGAGGGCACCGAGGGCACGTGGAACGTCGTGCGCGACGGCGTGGTGGTCACCGAGAAGTCGTTCCGCCGCGACCTGGTGCCCGGCACCGACAAGCTCGGCGACTACATGGAGGCCGAGGCCAACCAGCTCTACATCGAGGTGAAGTCCCCGGCGTCCGATTCCAACGAGGGCCCCTCGATCTATCTGCCCGTGGAGATCATCCGCGTGAAGGACGAGGAGCCGCCGAAGGCCCCCGACGCCTACGACGAGTTCGAGTACAGCCGCAACGAGACCGTGGACGACATCCGCACCACCCAGACGCGCAACGTGATCTTCCACATCCCGCTGAAGGATCCGGGCATTCCCTACAAGACCAACGAGGCGGGCGAGTGGATGCTGCGCGAGAAGGGCACCGACATCCTGACGAGCGATGTGTCCACGCCCGTGGACTACAACGCCGACGGCACCCCGAACCTGGGCACCTACGACCCGGAGGTGTGGGAGATCATCCCCTACACCTTCAACAACTACCGCGTGGACGGCCGTACCCTGGCCTGGGTGGCCACGGGCGACAACGACCCGTACTTCCACCACAACGAGATCCAGTACGATCCGGCCTTCCTGGAGTCCTTCGGCATGGACAACAACTGGATCGAGCACGACACCCTGTTCTTGCCCTCGGGCGAGAACGACGCCTGGCAGTACAACGAGCACCCCTGGTTCGCAGCCACCATCACCAACTCCGCGGACAAGCTGGAGCCTGAGGACTACACCGACATCGTGGAGGCCCAAGGCAACCTGAAGCACGCCAAGCTCGTGTACGCCCTGCACCTGCCGAGCCAGGTGACCTTCTACGACGACCGCATGCTCACCGACGACAAGGAGCTGGCCGGCTGGGACGGCACCACCTCCACCGACAGCAACTACCAGTGGATCGGCGACTACGAGGACGACGAGTACGCCTTCTACGTGGAGCGCACCTACCGCGACCGCCACGCCGAGGTGGCCGACCCGGCCGCCGGCGACTACGTGGTGGACGCCGCCGCCCACAAGATCGAGCGCTGGGTGACCGTGGCCGAGAACAACGACAAGGACAACGCCCCCAAGACCAAGCCCGACACCGCGGCCGGCGAGACCGTGCGGGCCGCCGACGGCACTCCGGCCATGGTCGACGACGGCACCGGCACCCTGGTGCCCAAGACCGAGGCCGACACCAAGGCCGGCGAGTACGTGGCCAACGCCGCGGGCGAGAAGCTCGTGGCCAAGACCTGGGCCGACAAGGCCCTGGGCGAGGGCGTCATGCGCATCGAGCGGCTGACTCCCAAGCAGCTTTTGGCCGAGGGCTGGACCGTGAAGGTGACCTACCAGCCCAACTACGGTGACGACACCTTCGCCACGACCGGTCCCACGGCCGGCCGCGGCGGCGCCGACAACGCCCACTACGGCAAGGCCGACCTGGACGACCCGACCGACACCCTGGCGAGCCGCAACCTCGTCCACGACCGCCTGGCCGGCGAGTCCGAGGAGAACCAGGGCGTGGGCGCGCTGACCACGCCGAAGGCCCACGCCCACGATCGCGAGGTGGTCGTGTTCGAGCTGGCCGCCCCCGACGACGCCACCGACAGCGAGTTCGCCGAGTTCGACAGCTTGCTGAACGCCTTCTACGCCGGCGCCCACGCCGACGGCTACCTGGGCTACGGCGACGCCATCACCGTGAAGGTGAAGACCCGCCTGGACAACCTGGGCGACGTGGAGTCGGCCATGGACGACAGCCTCTACGAGGACGGCAACCTGGTCAGCTTCAAGAAGCAGATGGAGACCGTGGCCTCCTGGGACGGCGACGACTCCCAGTTCTACGCCACGGCCCACGAGACCAAGCTGAACTGGCTGTCCGACGACCCGGAGGACGGCGCCTGGGATCATATCTATGATGACAAGTTCGATGGTACCGGTGGCAGCGAGAACACCGGTCTGGGCAAGGACGAGAACGGCAACCCCATCGATCCCGGCAGCGCCGGCGGCTCGGCGGCCACCAAGCCCAAGCTTGAGGACGACCAGATCAAGACCCTCATCGGCACGTCGTTCCACGGCCAGTCGGTGAACCGCTTCTTCCGCGCCGGCAAGAAGGCCGAGGACAACCAGTACGAGAATATCAACTACGACCGCGACAAGGACTTCGACGACCTGTACGTGACCGCCACCTCCGGTTGGTTCCACGTGCGCAAGCCCAGCGTGTCGGTGCGCTCCGACACCGAGAAGCTGCGCAGCCTCATCTACAACTCCGACATGAACGTCTACACCGGCCAGGACGTGCAGCTGCGCGGCTCCAACGGGTTCTACCTGACCCAGGCCGTGAACACCGGCGGCGCCGTGAACAGCTTCGTGGTGGATTGGCAGGTGCCCTTCTGGGCCACTGCCGGCGCCACGGCCAACGACAACGCCATGACCGTGAACAACGCGCCCTTCGAGTCCACTGCCTACGCCGTGGGTCGCCTGAGCTCGGTGTTCGAGCGCGTGTCCACGGGCGTGTGGGAGGTCCCCGGGGCCCTCTACACCGACACCGGCGATAATAAGGGCACGCCTTTGGCCGCCAACGAGGCGGGCGCCCTGCCCGCCAACGAGGCCGCTGAGACCGAGAGCCAGCTGCGCCTGTTCATGTTCGCCCGCATCGTGTCCACCGACCGTGCCGAGTGCGTGAACGCCTACAACGAGCAGAACGGCCCCACCTACACCGACCATGAGAACTTCGCCCTGCCCGGCAGCGATGCCGACCGCGACTACTGGTACGGCGAGGACGAGATCGACGAGGTGTTCGGCGACTCCACCGACTACAACACCGCCGACGAGCAGCGCTGGATCCAGATCGGCGAGCCGGGCGGCTACGCCATCTCCGACAAGGAGAACGTCACCATCGACGACAGCTTCCTCGACAAGTACGAGGGCTGCCAGGTGCGTCAGATCCGCTGGGTGGTGAAGGCCGTGCCCACCACCGACGAGAGGGGCCGCGCCATCACCCCGCGCGTCGACGACGACCGCCTGTCCCACGAGGTGGCCGTGCCCCACGGCTTCCGCCTCGACGTGGACGCCGTGCCCGATTCCGACGAGAAGCTCTACGACCAGAACGGCAAGGAGGTCGTCACCGCCGGCAAGCAGGAGGCCGACGAGTTCGACCCGCTGCGCCTGAACGCCGGCTGGGGCTACAAGAAGAACAACCACGGCCAGGTGCAGATCCTGGACGCGGCGGGCAACTACTACCCGGACACCACCGTGGCCCTGCACTCCGGCATCACCGACAACGCCCCCATGGTGGACTTCGCCACGTCGCTTCTGAACACGCCCACCGTGGGCCAGGCCTCCCAGAACCCGCCCGACAACGAGGCCCCCTCGGCCGAGGCCGACCCGTCGGTGCACGTGAACCACTTCGTCTCGGCGGTGCCGCGCTACGACGACACCAAGAGCGTGGAGACCGAGCGCAGCCGCGCCGGCTTCATCCGCACGCCCGAGTCGCCGGTGCTGGCCCTCGAGATCATCCAGGGCTACTTCTCCGGCTCCGGCACCACCGGCTACAAGTGGGTCACCGGCGCCTCCACCATCGACAAGGGCTCCTCGCGCATGATGCGCTACAAGATCATCCTGTCCAACCTCTCCGACGAGCAGATGGCCGCCCTGAACTACAAGGGCTACGAGCAGGACTACTGCGCCAACCCGCAGATCTCCCAGATCCTGCCCTATGTGGAGGGCTTCGGCGCCTCCCAGGACATGACCGACGACAAGCTGCAGTACGTGGCCTACGACGACCTGTACACCACCAAGACGGTGACCAACCCCGACAACACTACCACCACCGAGACCGTGCCCAACCCGGTCTACAGCTACTTCGACTGGGACTACGTGTCCACCAAGGTGGGCAACAAGCCCCATCCCAACCTGGACGCGAAGCAGCCCATCTGGACCTACTACGTGGCCGACATGACCGACTACCTCGAAGTGGGCGACGTGGTGCGCTCCAACTCCTCCTCGGCGCCGCGCATGAACGACCCCGGCCCCATCAACAGCAAGGGCTCGGCCTTCCTCGTGGCCGACAAGGCCGCCGGCGTGGACGCGGGCTCCAACTTCAACCGCAAGATGTTCAACTGGCGCTTCAGCGGCCAGAAGTCCATCAAGGACGTGGAGGACGAGAACGGCAACGTGACCCAGGTCACCGAGTACGACCGCGGCATCCTGTCCCCGGGCCAGGGCATCGTCATCGAGCTCATCATGCCGGTGCAGAAGGAGTCCTCCGACTTGCTGTCGGAAGACTTGCTGACCACCTCCGGCTACGGCTACAAGCCCGGCTCGTTCATGCCCTACACGCCGGCCACCTCCGATAACGACGGCTCCACTCGCGGCCTGGTGTCCGATACCCGCGACGTGAACCTGGACGGCCAGACCTCGCAGTCCATGGTCATGATGCAGCTGAAGGCCCTGGAGTTCACCGGCGAGCAGAACCTGTCCAACACCAAGACGGCCTCCACCCAGATGGAGGACTTGGCCACCTACGCCTCCAACGGCGCGGCCGCTGTGCCCGAGGGCACCACCTACAGCTACTACACCAGTGCGGTGAACCCCGAGGCCGACGAGTCGAAGGCCCGCAACTTCAACAACATCGCACTCTACGACATCCTGCCGTTCGAGGGCGACTACCAGATCTGGACGAACAACAACGCCGAGCCCATCAGCCGCGGCTCCCAGTGGTCCGGCTGGCTGAAGGACCTGGACTCCATCAAGGTGAAGCGGTTCTCCGCCGCCGACTCCACCATGCCCGCCGACGGCATCACCCTCACCGACGGCGTGGACATGGACATCTGGGTCGGCCCCTACGAGGAGGATCCGGCCACGGGCCGCATCAGCCTAGCCGATCCCTCCGACCTGTTCTGGATGTACATGTACGGCGACAAGGTCGTCTACGGGCCGAACTACGGCTCCTTCGAGGACGGCAAGGACCCCGACGACCTGGAGCAGTGGACTGACAGCTCCTACTACGAGTTCGAGAAGGTGCGCCTCGGCGAGTACGACGAAGTGACCGGCAACCTCATCACCGACGCCGACACCATGAAGCGCCGCTACAAGCTCGTGAAGCTGGCCGACCTGAAGGAGTACGTGGAGGAGTACCCCGAGGAGAAGGAGGAGCTGACCCGGGGCCTGGTAGCCATCTGGGCCCAGCCGAAGATCGACACCTTCATCCCGCGCAAGGGCTACCTGCGCCTCGTCTACGACCTGAAGGCCCCGCTGAACCTGCCCAAGTTCCTGGGCACCAAGACGGGCGACCCGGCCGTTGACATGCAGGCCGAGGTGAAGCAGGAGGAGTACGACAAGTACACCGAGGCCGAGAAGGCCCTCTACAACAAGCGTCGTGCCCGCGCCGCCGAGCTGCGCTCCGCCGTGCAGTGGAACACCTTCTACTGCCGCGTGAACATCAACGACTCCGGCGACATCTCCGGCGCCTACCACGTGGAGGACGTGCGCGCCGGTACCTTCGTGGACGCCCCGGACAACCGCGGCTACATCGGCGACTACGTGTGGCTCGACTCCGACTGGTCCGGCACCCCCGAGGACGACGTGCTGGATATGAACGGCAAGGAGGCGGAGAAGGATGCCGACGGCAACGTGCTGAATTCCGCCTACCAGACCTCGCTCAACGGCCGCAAGCTGCTGCGCGGCGTGGTGGTGGACCCGGTTACCGGCAAGCCCGAGTACGAGACCGTGCGCGAGCCGGCCATCGACCGCGACGGCAACCAGGTGGTCGACAAGGACGGCAACCCGGTGTACTACGAGAAGCAGATGCTCAAGCGCTTCGACAACACCACCTACAAGGATGCCAACGACCGCGACCAGAGCCGCCTGAAGGATCTGGACTACGACCTGGAGAAGGAAGACCCGGGCATCAACGACGTCAAGGTGGAGCTCCTGAACGAGTACGGCAACCCTGTCAACCGCGACGGCGAGGTGTCGGTGCTCGTGAACAACGACAAGACCGGCCGCCAGGACCGCTGGGTCCGCTGCGACGAGCGCACCGGCAAGCCGGAGTTCGACGCCTGGGGCAACTACATCTCCGCCGACTCGGGCGCGCCCTGCGTCTACTACACCGAGACCGACTACTACGGCAACCCGGGCTACTACGTGTTCAGTAACCTGGAGCCGGGCAAGTACCGCCTGCGCTACACCTTCCCCGAGGAGTACTACAACTTCTCACCCACCCAGAAGTCCATCGGCGAGACGGACATCTACGCCAACGCCGAGGACAAGGACCTCACCGTGGAGCGCATCGAGGCCGACCATGCCAACGGCGTGGACGCGGCGCTTGTGGTGACCACCTCCACCATCGAGGTGGAGCCCGTGGCCTACGATCAGGCCAACGCCGGCACCGACGCTTACGACAAGGCCGTGCACGAGGCCTACGACAAGAAGGCCACCTCCATGAAGCTCGGCATCGCCCAGGGCATCACCTTCGAGGGCGTCACCTACCGCGACGATATCCTGGCCGACGGCACGCCGGAGGAGGACATCCAGATCAACTCCCTGCTGGATTCCGTGGGCGTGGGCACCGGCACCACTGAAGAGCAGATGGCCGGAGCCGATGCCAAGCCCGAGCGCCGCCTCGAGGGCATCCGCGTGAACGTCTACGAGTACGACAAGGCGAAGGGGTCCATCTCGTCCACTCTGGCCACCGATGCCGACGGCAACGCCGCCACCATCGTGACCGACGACACCGGCTTCTTCCGCTTCCGCCTGAAGGCCGGCAAGACCTACATCATCAAGACCTCCGAGACCGTGGCCAACCGCCTCATCAAGCCCACGCTGAACACCTGGAGCAACGATGCGACGGCCTACCAGCGCGACGGCTTCTACTACCACGACTCCGACGTGCTCGTGGCCGACAACGACCTGCGCTACGTGTCCGGCTCCGCCCGCACCTACCCGCTCACGGCCGCCCTGCCGCTGGACGCGGACGGCAAGGTGATCTACCAGGATCCCGCCAACAAGTGGCTCGGCTACGAGCGCCAGGACAAGCTGGCTTTGGGCTACGTGGACGGCACCAAGGGCTATTTGGGCAACAACGTGTGGAGCGATGCCAACTACGACGGCGTGCAGCAGGCCGACGAGGAGGGCGTGGGCCAGGGCCGCGATAACGGCGGCGTGAAGGTGAAGCTGGAAACCTGGTACTACGGCCCGACCGAGACCCGCATGGAGTACGTCCAGAAGAAGGATTCCAACGGCAACCCGCTGTGGAAGACCAACGCCGCCGGCGTGCCGGTGATCGACCCCGACACCGGCGAGAAGACCCCGGTCATGGAGTGGACCATGACCGATGAGGGCGAGTTCCGCTGGCAGCTGTACCCCGGCGATGAGCTGCGCGAGGCCTACACGGGCGACGCGGCCGCGGCGGGCACCTACCTGTTCCGCGACGTGTCCTCCTACGTGGTTGACCCGCGCGACACCCGCAACCTGGACAACGACTACAAGACCAAGCGTCTGGCCGGCTACCGCCTGCGCATCGATCAGGAGGATCTGAACGCGCTCGATGAGGACTACGCCATCACCGTGCGCAACGCCTTCATGACCGACAACACGGGCAACCTCGGCCAGTCGGTGGACTCCGACTCCGACCTCATGACCAAGCCCGTGGCCACTGGCGTGCTGCGTCAGGCCAACGACGTGGCCTCCGGCTACACCGACGGCACCGCCTACTACATCAAGAACGGCTCGGTCTTCGAGCCCATGCCCGCCGGCACCGACCCGGCCGTGACCCGCTACGTGAAGGTGGCCAACGGCAACGCCGCCGGCGACGACATCTACGTGGCCGTGGCCGACGCGCCCTTCGCCCCCGGCTCCGTGGATGAGGGCGACGGCGAGGCGGAGGAGCCCGGCGAGGGCTTCAACGGCACCCAGAGCGCCGATGGCACCAACTCCGAGGACGCCACGACCCTGACCTACTACCTGAACGAGCAGCGGGACGAGGGCTGGACGCCGGAGCCCGGCTCCTTCGCCGACGGCTACATCGTGCTCGCCTCCATCGGCCAGCACTCCGCCACCGGCACGCTCATCGACCGCGTGACCGGCGCGCCCCTGGCCGACTCGCCGGAGCTGGCGCCGTTTGCTGAGCTGAACGAGAACACCCCGGTGGAGGTCACCTACACCACGGTGTACCGCAACGAGACCGACGCCACCCAGCAGATTACCATCACCGATCCCTACCCGACGGGCAAGGGCCTCACGGCCGCGACCGACGTGGTCTGCGTGGACGCTGCCTGCGACAAGGCCGGCGTGCCCGTGAACATGAACGCCACCGATGCCGAGGGCAACCCCGTGGTGCGCTTCGGCACTGACGACGTGGACGGCTCCGGCGCCTACACCGGCCGCATCAAGCTGGCCCCGGGCGAGTCCGTGACCGTGACGGCCACCTACCGCTTCCGCACTGTGAAGACCGTGGTGCACCATGCCGTCATCGGCGGTACCGAGGATGGCGAGGTGGAGACCAACACCGTGGCCCACAAGGTCAAGCGCGATCTGGAGGCCCTGCGTCCGGTGCTGCCGCTGTACCAGAGCTCCATGCTGCGCGACGGCGACAAGGTGACCTACGACGAGAACGGCCAGGAGACCGAGCGCGTGGCCCCCACCATCGCCACTGGCGACTACGTGACGGGCAAGAGCTTCGCCCAGGCCACGGCGGCCATCGAGGCCGACGGTCTTTCCGTGGGCCGCGTCATCTTCAAGACCGAGCTCACGGGCAGCGCGCCGCCGGGCACGGTGATCGGCCAGGTGCCCGTCGCCGGCCTGCTGAAGCACGAGGGCTCCCCGGTGAACCTCATCGTGGCCGGCCCGCGCGACGCGGCCATAAACGTGCTCGGCGTCACCTGGGCCGACAACGGCCTGGAGAGCTCCGACAACAAGGTCTACGGCCAGGAGAAGATCGACGAGGACGGCATCGCCACGGGCCTGTACCTGCCCCTGCTCACCCTGGGCGGCAAGGCCGTGAACCGCTACGAGTCCACCGAGGCCGTGGAGGAGGCCCTGAACAACCTGTGGAAGGCCGCCCAGGATCTGAAGAAGGAGATCCCGGTCGCCCCGAAGACGCCGCCCACGCCCGAGGAGCTCTCCCGCGCCAACGAGAAGTACAACGAGGAGAACTTCTACGACGCCATCAAGGTGGTGGACCCGAACAACCCGACCGACGACGAGCGCAAGCGCGCCCGGGAGGCCGCCGACAAGGCCTGGTCCACCGATTGGAACAACTTCCTCACCACGTGGAGCAAGACCCTCGGCTTCGTCTATGCCGACGCCAACGGCGAGCTCATCACCTACAAGGTGAACACCGAGGCCACCAACGTGTTCACCCAGCCCTATAACAAGCACGGCATCGTCATCCAGGGCGAGACCGAGCAGGACGAGTGGCTCGTGTACTGCGCCGCCTACGAGGGCGACGACACCTACCTCTACGGCCTGTGCGACAAGGGCACCACGGTGACCACCGACACGCTTTCCAAGGAGGAGTTCCCCGGCTACAAGGCCATCTACGACCACCTCAAGGCCGACTTTGACGCCAAGACCGCCCGCTACGAGGAGGCCCTGGCCATCTACAACACCCTGAACGACGAGTACGCCACCTACAAGGGCAAGTACAAGACCTACCTGGCCGAGAAGCTGGAGTACGAGTCCGAGGAGGACTACGGCAACGGCAAGATGCTCTTCGGCGACGTGAACACCGTCTACGACCTGGGCGACGCGGCCCGTCTGTACAACTGGGACGCCGGCCTGGTCATGGTGCCGCGCTCCAGCATCTCCGGCAAGGTGTGGGACGACTCGTTCTACGAGACCGACGAGAACGCCCACGACGCCGCGGCCCGCGAACGTGCCTACAACGGCATCCAGGACGACGGGGAGCCGGGCCTGGCCGACCAGGCCGTGTACCTGACCCAGTGGTACTACCTGCCCTACGCCGATCTGAACGGCAACCAGGCCGCCGACGGCGCCGCCGATGCCTTCCGCTTCACGGTGAACGCCGAGCTGGCTGAGCTGGCCGCCAAGGATACGCTCTCCGAGGAGGACGCCGCCCGCGTGGCGGAGCTGGCCGAGGAGGCCGGCGTGCCCGCCGAGGCCCTCGAGGCTGGCGACTTCGAGCCCGCCTCCGACGGATCTGGCTTCTGGGTGCGCAACCTCGCCTTCGGCACCGACAAGATGACGAGCCACACCGTGAAGGTGCCGGTCATCGATCCGGTCACCGGCGAGCAGGCCACCGATCCGGTCACCGGCCTGCCGGCCGAGGAGGACCAGGTGAACCCCCGCTCCACCGATGCGTGGAACGTGGAGGGCGCCCGCGGCGTCATCGCCGTGAAGACGGCCGACGCGCGCCACTACACCGAGGCCGTCACCGAGGGCACCGGCGACGATGCCGTGGACGTGGAGGTGGACCGCGTGGACGAGAGCACCCGCGGCGTGTACACCTTCGACAACCTGCCCGCGGCCTACACCGCCCCCGACGGCGGCCACTACCTGGCCAGCTACCGCGTGGAGGTGGGCAAGCGCCTGTTCACCACCGGCGACCAGACCGTCACGGCCGACGACGAGCAGTGGCTGTTCACCCGCTACCACAAGACCCTGCCCGGTGCCGACGGCTCCGACCCGACCGCGGCCTACGATGTGGATTCCGACGCCGAGGGCACCCTGGGCAAGAACGGCGGCATCGCCATCACGGCCCAGGACGAGGTGCTGACCCTGGACGGCGGCGCCCACGCCGGCGTGCGGTCCCATTCCGGCCACATCATCCTGGCCGGCGAGGCCGAGAGCGTGAAGCACTCCAACATCGACCCGGATACGGCCGCTCGCGACCTGCAGGCCTCCAAGGTGACCGTGCCCCTGGCCGACGTCGTCAACAAGACCGTCGACGACACCCCGGGTGACGACGCCTACGTCATGGCCGACGGCACGAAGGTGCTCGTTCCCACCGACCGCTACCTCACCTACGACTGGCTGACCTACCGCACCCTGAAGAACGACGACGGCACCGATGTCATCGACCCGGCCACGGGCCTGCCCAAGAAGATGGTACGCGGCGGCGACGCCGGCGAGATCAAGCCGCCCACGCAGAAGATCACCGGCGTGGTATTCAACGACGCCGACAACGACGGTATCAACGGCACCGTGAACGCCGGCGAGGGCGATGAGGCCGCCGACGCCCCGGTGAAGGGCGCCCAGCTGACCCTGGAGCGCTTCTACACCTTGGCCGAGGACCTCGGCACCGACGAGGCCTCGGTGGCCGGTAACGGCTGGCACGCCGATCCCACCTGGTCCACCGCTGCGGAGCAGGCCGCCTACGAGGCCGACCGCACCCAGGGCCTGGCCGGCGACAACCACTACGGCGCCTGGGAGGCTCCCGAGGAAGGGGAGGACGAGACCTGGTACCGCGAGGTGACCGATCCCACCGACGGCACCGTGAGCTACGCTGCCTACAGCGAGGCCGACCTGGCGGCCCTCTTCCCGGCCCCCATGACCACCGCCGAGGTGTACCGCCAGGTGGTGGCCCCGGCCGTGGGCGTGAAGGGCGTCTACGAGAAGGTGCTGCTCATGCAGTACGCCAACGGCGTCATCTGCCCGAAGATGGAGGTGGAGACCTACTACAAGGAGACCGCCGGCACCTACGAGGCCTACGACGAGGCCGAGCTGGCCGCCCTGTTCACCGATAAGGTGACCGAGGTTGAGGCCTTCGCCTGCGTGGCCGATGCCGAGGTGGACGAGAACGGCGACGAGACCAAGCCCGCCGAGTACGCGCCGGTGACCCTGGTGCTGAACGAGTACGGCATTCCCGTGCCCGTGAAGTCCGAGGTGGACGGCACCCACAACGCCATCACCCTGGCCGACGGCTCCTACGAGTTCACCAACTTGAAGACCCAGGGCTGGTTGCCGTTCAAGGACGGCGTGGCCGTGGCCGACGGCACCGAGGGCGCCGAGCCCAAGCTCGTGGTGTTCGGCTACCGGGTGCGCCTGACCGAGGCCGACTGGTGGAACCGCTACTGGGGCACGGCCAAGTACCTCCAGGGTTCCTCCTACGCCGCCGATGCCGAGGACTGGAAGGCCGACTCCGACCTGGTCCACGCCGACGGCTACCTCATGAGCGGCACCGCCGCCGAGGGCGATTCGTCCGAGTACACCGTGCTGCTGGACGTGAAGGCCGGCGATTCGCCGTCGGTGAACCTGCGCCGCGCCCTGAACCCCGACAACCCGAACCAGAACAGCCATGACCGCTACGGCGATAACGACCGCTACGACGGCGACCCGGTGGAGTGGGTGTACACCACCAACGCCGCCGCGGCCGCAGCCGGCGGCGCCGCGACGGCCGCTGAGGCCGCTGCGGCCGACGATGGCGCGGGCAAGTTCCGTCCCGTGCTCGCCTTCGACCTGGCCCGCGGCGCCGACCGCGCCGGCAACGACGCCGGCCTGCGCGTGCCCGTGCAGCAGAAGATCGGCGGCCGGGTGTTCCACGACGCCGACTACGACGGCACCCTGGCCCGCACCCGCCAGATGAACGCCCTGCCCGCTGCCGAGGCGCCCCTTGCGGACGCCGAGGCCGACGGCGAGGGCGACGGCGAGGGCGGCACCGCTCCGACCGGCGATTTGGGCCTGGCCGGCAAGCGCGTCATCCTGAAGCAGTGGTACTGGGCCCCCGTGACCCGCACGGTGTACAAGAACGCCGCCGGCGAGGTCATCGACGAGGCCGATGCCTTCGTCGACGAAGACCAGACCACCCTGGCCGACGGCGTGACCGCCGAGGCCGTGACCGCCAACGAGTGGATCCTGAACGGGAACTTCGGCAACGACGGCTACACCGTGGCCGAGGGATCGGTGACCTACCGCACCGAGACGGTTACCCGTCCCGACGGCTCCACCGAGGACGTGTCCGTGGTGGATACCACGACCGACGAGGCCTACGCCGAGGGGCTCACCACCATCATCCCGAACGCCACCTACCTGGAGGGCGTGGGCGTCACCGTGCTCACCGACGGCGACAGCACCGCCGACGACGGCAGCACCCTCACCGTGGCCGGCGACTACCTGTTCGATCGCCTGCCCACCCGCTTCGTGGCCGCCCGCCACGGCGACATCATGAGCGAGCCGGAGGACGAGGACGAACAGCCCGTGGTCGTGGACCCGAGCAACCTGGCCGTGCCCGCCGGCGAGTACCTGGCCGGCTACACCGTGGAGGTGCTGGGAGGCGCGGTGGATACCACTAACGCCGAGGCCATCCCGGGCCTGCCCGCTACGCTGCTGCAGACCGACGATGCCGACGACGCCATGAACTCCAAGGCCGTGAGCGCGCTGGCGGCCAAGGGCTCCCATGAGCAGAACTTCGCCGACTACACCGACGGCAACTATCCCGTGCGCATGAACGAGCTGACCGTTCAGGTGACCGACGACGCCGGAGCCACGGTGAAGGCCGCGCTCGACGGCAAGATCGTCCTGGCCCGCCAGGCCGAGGCCCAGCCGACCGCCGGCGACGGCGAGCCCACCCGCGACGCCGCCTCCGGCGCCCGCGCCGATGCGGCCGCCGCCACGTCCCGCGGCACCCAGCCCCAGTACTACGTGAACGAGACCCGCGGGGCTGAGGCCGCCGGCTCTGCCGCCGGCGCCGAGGTGGCCGCCCGCGACGAGAACGGCCAGCCGGCCGACCAGACCGTCATCTACGACTGGTCCTGTGGCCGCGACGAGACCCGCATGCACGCCGGCTTCGGCGAGTACGGCTACACCGCCATCACCGGCAAGGTGTGGCGCGACCACAACTTCGACGGCATCCTGAACGTCGGCGAGGAGCCGGTGCCCGGCCAGAAGCTGTCCATCACCCAGTGGTTCTACGTGGACGATGCGGCCCTCATCGAGGCCCTGGCCGCCGACCCCGAGAACTTCACCGTGGACCGCATCGACAACGTCATCACCCGCAACCCCGACAAGACCCCGAACGAGACCGTGAAGGCCGCGTGGGTCCACGTGAAGACCGCCGCCGAGAAGCAGGCCGCCTACGACGCCGAGGTTGCCGAGGCCGGCGCCTCGACCATCGACGTGGCCGATGTGCGCACGAGCTTCTCCCGTCCCGACTCCGTGACCGACGCCGCGGCCGGGGCCTATGCCTTCGAGCAGCTCCCGAGCTTCGTGTACCTGGGCGGCAGCTTCACCGCCGCCACCGAGGGCGACGAGAACACCCCGGGCACGCCGGCCGCCAACGACCTGTACGTGCTCCAGCCCAACGACACCGACCTGACCGGCGCCCTGGAGGCCAACGAGGTGGCCCTGGACAAGCTGTACCTGGCCTCCTACCGCATCACCCTGGCCGAGGTGGCCCCCGACTTCAGCCTGACCACGCCGCACGTGGGCGTGAACGTGGGCGACAAGACCCTGGGCGATATGTCCGCCATCACCGTGCCCGGCCTGGAGGGCTCCGACTCCGACGCCCTGCGCCCCGATCCGGCGGGCGACCGCGTCATCCAGATCGTCGACGAGTACTTCGACAACTCCTGGATGGGCGAGGGCACCTTCGACGAGTACGACAAGAACACCGAGGACAATTACAACAAGGACGACCGCGACGAGGCCGACGAGAACAAGAACAACGCCAGCTTCTGGCGCACCGACGGCTATGTGATCGTGGCCGCCCGCGGCGCCGACGGCAACCGCTACAACGACGCCGGCACCGAGCGCGATGCGGCCAGCTACCAGTACGAGCAGATCTACAACGGGGTGCGCTACGACGTGCCGCGCCCGCTGTTCGCCCAGCGCGGCGGCCACGCGGGCCTCGTGAAGATCCCGCGCACGAGCCTCACGGGCCGCGTGTGGGACGACACCGGCATCTACAACGCCGACGGCACCTACGACGTGTCCTGCGGCTACAACGGCGTGCAGGACGACGGCGAGCGCGGCCTGGCCGACCAGACCGTCTACCTCACCCAGTGGTACTGGGCGCCGGCCGGAAGCACCGCCTTCGAGGCCATCGCCGACACCGAGGCCGACTTCGTGGCCGCCGACGGCACCGTCACCTCCGTGGCCGCCGCCGATGCCGCCGACTTCGTCCCCGGCGACGACTGCGTGGGCGCCTGGGTGCGCAACAGCCTCTTCGGCGCCGACACCTACACCTCCAACAAGTACGGCGCCCGCGCCGACGGCGAGCCTGTGGAGCCCATCATCTACGACGGCAACGCCGCCGCCCAGACGCCTCTGGCGAGGGTGAACGGGGTGGAGGGCGCCCTGGCGGCCACCACCAACGAGGACGGCCAGTGGCTGGCCGAGAACCTGCCCACGGTGTTCGTGAGCGACGACGACCAGTACTACCTGGCCGCCTACCGCACCGAGCTGGCCGATCTGTACCGCGAGCCGGCCGGCAACGCCGCCGACGGCACCGACAACCAGTGGGTGCTCACCCGCTACCACCACAACGGCGACGGGGCCGAGCTGTCCCGCGTGAACGGCACGGCTTCCGTGACCGACGACTCCGACGTGGCTGCCGACCTGTCGGTGACCGAGCGCACCGGCATCGCCGGCGGCATGGTCATCGCCGGCCGCCTGGACGCCGCCACCTGCGGCCTGGCCTCCGAGGGCACCGCCGTGGACGGCACGGCCGCCACCCGCACCACCCGCGGCTTCAAGGGCCAGACCATCCTGGCCTGGGCCGCCCAGGATACGACCACCAACGAGGCGGGCGAGTACACCCACGCCAATGCCAACGCCTTCGTGGCGCTGCCCGCCGGGGCCGGCATGGGCACGGGCGCCGAGGTGTACGACTGGATCATGGATCCCGAGACCGCCACGGTGACCGACCCCGACACGAACGTGACCACCGAGACCGTGGTTCCCGTGGAGGCCGGCGATGTGGGCGAGACCCAGGCCCCGCGCCAGACCATCAGCGGCCTTATCTGGAACGACACCGACAACGACGGCATCTACGACGGCCCGGCCGCCGACGGCAGCGCTGCCGGCGAGCCCGGCGAGGCCGATCGCGCCCTGGCTCTGGAGCGCTGGGCCATTACCGCCGTGCAACAGGCCGACGGCTCCTTCGCCGTGGCCGACGGCGCCGCGTGGGAGCGCGACCTCACCTGGGCCGACCAGGCCGCGTGGGATGCCTACGACGCCGACCCGACCACGGGCCTCGGCACCCGCGGCACCACCACTGACGCCGACGGCCGCTACGAGTTCTCCGACCTGCCGAGCCACCGCTACAACCCGGCCCAGAAGGTGGAGACTCCCTTCACCGATCCCGATACCGGCGAGGAGAGCGTGCAGGTCACGGTCATTCCCGCCTCGGTGACCATCTACGGCTACCGGGTGCGCCTCATCGACACCGACTTCTGGGAGCGCACCATCGGCGCCGCGAAGTACCGTATGGGCGACGACTGCACCGTGGACTCCGACCTTATCTACACCGACGGCTACCTGAACGCCCCGGGCGAGTACGACGTGCTCCTGAACGTGGTGACCGCCGAGTCGCCGCGGGCGAACCACGCCATCGTGCCCGCCTCCGGCAACGCCAACCAGAACAGCGCCGACCGCAACGCCGCGGCCCTCTACGAGAAGGCCGTGGCCGCCGGCGACGCCGCCACGCTCACCCTGCCCGAGGCGGTCACCGACCGCAACGGCGGGGCCCTGGCCGGTGTGGTGGACGGCTCCGGCTACGCCGTGTCCACCGACGACGGCGCCCGCTTCACCTACGATTTGGGCCTGGGCGCCGACCGCGCCTCTTCCGACGGCGGCCTGCGCACGCCCGTGGCCAACAAGATCGCCGGCGTGGTGTTCAACGACACCGACTACGACGGCACCCTGAACCGCACCGAGCCGGTGCTCGACGGCGATGGCAACCCGGTGCTCGGCACCGACGGCAAGCCGGAGACCACCCTGGTGCGCGAGCCCGGCTTCGAGGGCAAGAAGGTCATCCTCAAGCAGTGGTACTACGTGCCCGGCGAGGGGAATGCCAAGGGCACCTGGCAGCTTAACGAGAACTTCGGCAACGACTACTACACCCGCGCCGAGTTTGGTGCCACGGCCACTACCTCCGCGGCCGCTTCCGCCCTGTTCACCATTGCCGGTGCCACCTACGATGCCGCCCGCAAGGGCGTGTGGGTGACCACCGATACGGCCGGCGACTACCTGTTCGACCACCTGCCGGCCCGCTACACCGCGGTTCGCGCTACGGTGGACGGCGTGAAGCAGCCGGCCCGCGAGTACCTGGCCGGCTACACCGTGGAGGTGCTCGGCAACGACGATGGCGCCGCCCAGTCCATGAACGGCCTGCCGGCCACGCGCCTGCAGGTGAATGCCAACGGCCAGGAGAGCTGGACCATCGACGGGGACGCCGACCGAGTGAACTCCCAGGCGGTCTCCGCCGAGACCGCCGCCGAGGGCGCTCTGGTGCCCGACGTCTGCGCTGCCGGCAACTACCCGGTGCGCTGGAACGAGTACACCTGCCAGGCCGAGGCCCCTGCGGCCGACGGCGTGAGCGCCCCCTTCACCAAGGCCACTCTGGACGGCCGCATCATCCTGGCCGCCCCGGCCGAGGGTGAGCTGACCCCCGCCGTGAACGCCAACGCCACTGCGGGCCAGTACCGTGTGACCACCACGGGCCTGTGGAAGAACGACGGGGCCGCCGACGACACGGACGTGCCCGTGGACTTCGACTTCTCCGTGGGCCGCGACGAGGTGAGCCTGAACGCTGGCTTCGGCCTGTTCGGCACCACCACCGTGGAGGGCACCGTGTGGCAGGACGACGACTTCGACGGCCTGTTCGAGACCGCCGACGGCGAGCACGGCCTGGCCGACATGAGCCTGACCCTGACCCAGTGGTACTACGTGGAAGGCACCATGGAAGGGGAGGGCGACGCCGCCCACTTCGTGGCCGACACCGGCGAAGTGGTGCCCGCGAACGCCACGGTGCGCCCCGTGCGCGGCGACGGCACGAACGCCGATGCCGTGGTGGGCGCCTGGGTGCGCGTGGACGGCTTCAACGGCGGCGGTGCCATGACCGCCGTCACCGATGGGGCCGGCGACTACGCCTTCTCCGGTCTGCCGAGCTTCGTCTACGCCCAGGACGGTGCCAACGCCGGCATCTACCAGCCTGGCGAGAAGCAGGCCGCGGGCCGTCCCGACGAGAATAGCGAGAAGGTGGACACCGACAAGCTCTACCTGGTGAGCTACCGCCTCGTGCTCTCCGAGATCGCCCCGTCCTTCTCGCTCACCAAGACCCACGTGGGCATGAACATCGAGACCGATACCGTGGACGGTGCCGGCAACCTGACCACCACCTCCAAGCCGGCCGATCATCCCGGCGCCACCGACGGCACCGGCACCGGTACCGACGGCCGCGAGGACGCGGACTCCGACGCCATCCGCAACCCCGCCGACGAGATCGAGCTGCGCGAGGAGTTCTTCGACGGCGTGCTGGCCGCCTGGCGCACCGACGGCTACGTGCTCGTGAGCGATCATGCCCTGCGCGGCGACGGCCATCAGTACGAGCAGGCCTACGGCAGCGGGGCCACCGGTTCGGTCGCCTACGACGTGCCCGATCCCATGGGTACTCAGCGCGGCGGCGACGCCGGCCTGTACGCCGTGCCCCGGGCCGACATCACGGGCCGGGTGTGGAACGACATCGACCCGACCGACGGCTCCGCCTCGCCCAACACCTACAACGGCATCCAGGATCCCGACGAGGTGGGCATCGCCGGCGAGACGGTGCTGGTGACCCAGTGGTACTGGGCGCCGGTGGACGCCGCGGGTGCCGTCGTGGATGCCGACAAGGCCGTCCGCTACGCCTGGGTGCAGAACAAGGAATTCGGCCGCGACCGCTACACCTCCAATATCGACGGCGCCTACCAGGCCGGGAACACCGCCCTCGTGAAGGCGGGCGACGTGAACCCCGCCACGGGGGACGTGGAGGTGCTCACCCCCATCCTCCTGGACGGCAACGCCATGACGCCGCTCAAGTACGTGTACCGTGTGAACGGCCACAGCGTGGATGCCAAGGGTACCCTGTACGAGCTGGGCACCAACGGCGACGGCACCGTGGTGACCGAGGCCGATCTGGTTCCGGGCGTGCTGGCCACCACCACCGGCGACGTGCGTGAAGTCACCGGCGAGAACGGCGAGGTCGTGAAGGATGCCGAGCAGCTCGGTCTGTATCACTTCGCCAACCTGCCGACGGCCTACGTGACCGACGACGACCAGTACTACCTGGCCGCCTATCGCGTGGAGCTCGCCGATGTGGAGCACACCGAGAACGAGGACGGCACTGACAACCAGTGGCTGCTCACCCGCCACTTCCAGGGCGACGACCGCCAGGCCGACTCCGATGCCGACGACATCACCAACACCGGCATTGCCGGCATCAAGGTCATCGGCAGCTACGATGAGGCCGGCGTGCAGGCGCGCGCTAACGACGGCCAGGTCATTCTGGCCGGCACGCGCGACGGCGGCAGCCTCATCACCGGCGGTGCCACCTCGGGTTCCAAGTCCGTGGTCACCGTGCCCGCCGGCCAGGCCATGGACACCGACCGCCTGGTGGCCTACGACTGGAGCCGCACGGCCCCGGCCACGGCCGACGGCAAGGTGACCGTGGACGAGAACGGCGTGACCCGCGTGGCCGGCGGCGACGTGGGCGAGGTGCAGGCCCCCATCGACGATATCGAGGGTCGCATCTGGTACGACGACGACAACGACGGTCTGCTGACCGCCGACGACCTGGACGACGAGCCCGGCACCGGCAAGGACACCCTGGCCGCCGGCATCGAGGTGACCCTCGAGCGCTACTACGCCATCGTGACCGCCGACGGCACCGTGGCCGCCACCGACTGGGTGCGCGACGACGCCCTGCCCGCCGGCGTCGATGCCCTGGCGAAGTCCGCTTGGGCCTCTGCCGACCAGTGGAAGGCCTACGACGCCGACCCGACGGCCGGCCTGGGCGCCGCTGCCGATCACGGCGACGGCATCGCCCGCACCCTGGCCACCGGCGACGACGGCGTCTACCGCTTCGGCGGCCTGAAGACCCAGGAGTGGGCGCGCCTCACCCACGAGGTGGACGGCGCCACCGTCACCGAGGATGTGCAGGTCATCTACGCCTACAAGGTGCGCGTCACCGACGCTCGCTGGTGGGATCGCTTCTTCGGCACGGCCAAGATGCAGGTGTCCGGATTTGCCGGCGACGACTACGACCACGATTCCGACCTGGTGTTCAACACCGGCTACCTCATGGGCGCCGACGAGTACGACGTGCTGCTCCAGGTGGCCGACGACAACTCGCCAGCTTCCAACCGCCGCTTCGCGCCGAACTCCAAGAACCCGAACAACGGCGAGGACGAGGCCGCGGCCGAGGCCGGCAAGCCGGCCAACGAGGTGTCCGACGTGACGAGCGCCACTCGCCGCTACGACATGGCGTGGGGCATCACCCGCGTTCACAACGACGGCGGCCTGCGCGTGCCGCTGTTCCAGAAGATCGGCGGCGTGCTGTGGCGCGATGCCGATGACGCCTTCACCGCCGCTGCCGCGACCGACTACGACGGCATTCGCGACGAGGGCGAGCCGGGCCTGGCCGGCAAGCGCGTTATCCTGAAGCAGTGGTACTACGTGCCCAGCGAGGATGGCGCGACTGGCCAATGGATCCAGAACACCGACTTCGGCAACGACAACTACACCCAGGCCGAGTTCGGCGCCACGGTGACCGCCGCCGGTGCCACGCTCACCACCATCCCCGGCTCCACCTACGACAGCACCGAGGGCGGTATCTGGCTGCTCACCTCTGACGGCAAGACCGTGGTGGACAACGGCGACGGCACCACCACCGAGACCGTGGATGCCGCGGCCGTGGGCTCCTACCTCTTCGAGAAGCTGCCCACCCGCTTCGTGAAGGCCCACAAGGGCCATGAGCTGGGTACCGAGTACCTGGCCGGCTACACCGTGGAGGTGCTCGGCAACATCAACGGCGCTTCGGTGGAGCCCGGCCAGAAGGCCCAGGCCGTGACCGGCCTGCCGGCCACCTTGAAGCAGCAGCGCCCCACCGACGGCACCCGCGACGACGACGTGGTGAACTCCCAGGCCGCCAACATGACGGTCTCCGCCACCAGGAACGTCGACGGCGATCTCAACGGCAACTATCGCCTGGCCTGGAACGAGGCCACCGAGCAGTCCACCTACGGCACCGACGAGGCGGGCAACGCCTTCACCAAGCACACCATGGACGGCAAGATCATTCTGGCCGGCGTGGCCGAGGCCAACAGCCCGGCCGCCTCCACGGTGACGACCCGCACCTCCGACGACGCCGTCAATCCCGGCGCCACGGTGGCCTTCGACTGGAACCTCGGCCGTGACGAGCGCAACCTCGACGGCGGCTTCGGCGCCTATGAGACCGGCAAGATCACCGGCACCGTGTTCCAGGACAAGAACGTGGACGGCTTCTACAGCGAGAAGGACGTGAACGCCAAGGAGACGGGCGACAAGCCGGTGGCGGGGGAGACCCTCCAGCTATCCCAGTGGTTCTTCGTGCCCGCTGGCGATACGCTGGCCGACGGCACCGACACGGCCGTAGCCCTCAAGGCCGCGGGCTTCGAGTTCGACGACACCGCTTCCGACGACGGCATCTGGTTCAAGTCCAAGACCTTCAGCTACCGCACCAACGTGGCCGATCTGCCCCTGGTGGACGTGAAGGGCGACGACGGCACCGTGACCCAGCAGCCCGCCACCCTGGATCCGCGCGTGGCCGTGGATGCCAGCGGCTGGTTCGAGGGCACGGTATCGGGCTTCAACCCCTACGCCGCCGATCCTGCCCAGAGCGCGGGCGACTACCTGTTCGAGGAGCTGACGAGCTACGTCTATGTGGACATGCTCACCCAGGGCGAGGGCGATGCGGCCACCACGGCCCTCTCCGACATCCAGCCCTACTTCCCGAACCGCGAGCACGTGAACCTGCCCGTGGGCGAGGTGACCCTGGCCGCGGCCGAGGGCGACGAGGCCGACGGCAACGGCACCGATGGTGAGGGCACCGAGGGCGGCGAGCCCGAGGAGCCGACCGAGCCCGCCGTGGGCGAGGGCGTGACTCTGGACGTGGTGGACACCGACGCCGACCCGGTGGCCCTGGCCGCGGCCCAGGTCACCCGCGACCATATCTACATGACGGCCTACCGGGTGTCCCTGGACGAGACTGAGCCCGACTACGCGCTCACCTTCCCGAGCCAGGCCCAGAACCCCGATGCGGCCGCCACGGCCGCCAACCTGGCCGCCGGCCTGAACATTACCAACGATTCCGACGCCCTGCGCCAGGACGGCAACGTCGTGGAGCTGTTCGAGCAGGTGCCCGGCGAGACCAACGCCGGTCAGAACCTGGCTGTCACCGTGGACGACGGCACCGGCAACGTGGGCCCGGCCCGTACCGACGGCTACGTCATCGTGGCCGCCGAGATCACCGATGACGCGGCCGCCAACACGCCGGCCGCCGGCCAGTACCAGATGACCAACAACGCGGATGCCGCTTCCGGTGCCGCCTTCATCGGCGCCGAGGTGTTCTACAACGGCAAGCGCTACGACGTGCCCCGCTGCGTGGACGAGCCGCTCGCCGGCGGCGATGCGGGCCTCGTGGAACTGCTGAAGGCCAACATCTCCGGCCGTGTGTGGGACGACCGCAACTACGACGGCCTGCAGGCCACCAAGACCGTGACCGTGGACGGCAAGGAGACCACCGTGGTGGACACCGACGCCGAGCCCGGCATCGAGGGCGAGGAAGTGCGCCTGTCCCAGTGGATGTACGTGCCCCAGGACAAGTGGGCGCAGTTCGTGGCCAACCACGAGGACCTCGTGCGCGCCTCCTTCGGTCATACCGACGGCATCGAGGGTGCCGACGGCAACCCCGTGGCGTCCATCGCCCAGGGCGTGTGGATCCGCAACACCCAGTTCGGCGAGGAGCGCTACACGGCCCTCACCGAGCAGGACGAGAACGGCAACACCGTCCATAAACCTTATATGACCGATTCCTGGTACCGCGGCGACGGCATCGTGGCCGTGAACACCCACGACGGCACCAAGACCACCGCGGCCGGCGACGCCATCGAGCGGGGCGTGTACCTGTTCGACAAGCTGCCCACCGTGGCCGTGGTGCAGAACGCCACCTACGACGAGTTCTACCTGGCGGCCTACCGCGTGGAGATCCCGTCTATGAACGTGACGACCGCCCGCGACACCGTGACCGGCACCGCCGACGACATCTGGCTGCTCACGCGCCACCGCGCCACCCAACAGCTGGACAAGGCCGACCTGGCCTCGGCCAAGCTGGATTCCGACGTGGCCAACTTGAACGCCTGGCCGGTAGAGGAGACCCGCGACGGCGCGGCCGGCAACATCGGCGTGGCCGGCGGCTTCATCGTGTCCCAGCAGAACGACGAGCTGGACACCGCCTCCGGCGAGCCCAAGGAGCGCCAGAACCACGGCCAGATCATCCTGGCCACCCTCGTGGGCGACGGCGAGAAGGGCAACGACAACACCACCGAGGACGTGGACCAGGGCAACAACATGTGGGACAACCAGGTCCAGTACGACTGGATGCTGGAGCTGCCCGACGGCACCGCCCTGCACCACGGCGGCGACGTGGGCGAGGTGCTGCCCCCGTACCAGACCATCACGGGCCGCGTGTGGAAGGACATGAACAACGACGGCCTTCAGGGCGACTACACCGACGAGAACGGCACCGTGGCCGCCGAGCCCGGCGTGAACGGCATCCAGGTGTCCCTGGAGCGCTACTACACCGTGGTGGGCTCCGACAACGGCTTTGTCTGGGACGACCAGTGGGCCGCCGCCTACCCGGCCGACTACAACGACACCGTGCAGGCGAAGACCTCGCCCATGAAGCCGGCCGTGGCCCTGGGCTGGACGCGCGAGGCCGACGGCACCTACAGCTACACCGCCGCCCCCTACGCCAACGGAGACACTGCCACCGTGGCCGGTGTGGACGGCACCTACGAGTTCAAGAACTTGAAGAGCTCGGACGTGCGCGACGTGAACGGCGATGGCGTGGACGAGGTCGTCATCTACGGCTACAAGGTGCGCGTCACCGACGAGGAGTTCCGGGCCCGCCGCCTCTTGGCCGCCAACATCCACGAGGGCAGCGACTATACGGTGGACTCCGACCTCATCTACTCCGACGGCTACGTCATGGGCGCCGACGAGTACACGGTGCTCCTGAACACCGAGGAGACCGACGGCTACGTCCACGGCACCCTGGCCGACATCGAGGGCAACCCCACCAACGGCGGGGCTGCGGCCGTGACCGTGGCCTCCCAGGGGGCCAACGTGGCCGTGGCCACCGCCTCCGGCAACCCGAACCAGAACACCGCCGACCGCTACGGCCGTGCGCCCGCCGCAGCCGGCGACGGCGCCACCCTGCGCTACGACCGCGCCAAGGGCGCCGACCGCGCCTTTAACGACGCCGGCGTCATGGACGTGCCGAAGCACCATATCTCCGGCTATCTGTTCCACGATGCCAACTACAACGGCATCTACGACGTCGCCGGTGCGTCCGACCGCTTCACCGTGGGCGGCACCGACTACACCGAGCGCGGCCTGGTGGGCAAGAAGGTCATCCTGAAGCAGTGGTACTTCGTGCCCGGCACCGCCGTCGACGCCGACGGCAACGGCACGGGCGGCCAGTGGGTTCAGGTGGCCGACTTCACCAACGTCGACGCCCCGGTGCCCCCGACCGGCGGCGACGGGGCCGATGGCGCCCTGGCCGCCTTCGTGGCCGCCGGTCTCCGCGCCGCGGCCGCTGCGGCCGCCGGTACGGTGGAGTGCTTCACCCGCACCGTGGCCGCCGATGCCCCCGGCACCGACGAGGGCCACTACGACGGCTTCTACTCCTTCGACAACCTGCCCGTGTACGTGGCCGTGAACGGTACCGAGTACCTGGCCGGCTACACCGTGGAGGTGGCCGGTGGCGACGCCGTGGCCACCAGCGAGACCCTGAATGTGCCCGTGACCCGCATCGAGGAGCGGGGTGATGCCCTGGCCGAAGACGAGCACGAGTCCACGGCCCAGGTCATCGGCACCCAGCTGCTGGAGAACGTGGGCGGCACGGTGACCTACACCGACGGCGCGGCCTCCATCGACACCTACGGCAACGCCAACTACCCGCTCGGCTGGCAGAACCTCACCGGCCAGGCGCCGCAGATGTTCGACAACGACGACGTGGCCCTGCACAACAACACCTCGAACTCCACCCTGGACGGCATGATCGTGCTGGCCGGCAACACCACCACCTACACCCAGGACGACAACTACAAGATCGACCAGGTGCGTGACGGCGTGAAGGTGTCCTTCGACATGGCCACGGGCCGCAGCGAGGAGAAGCTCTCCGGCGGCTACGGTTACTTCGGCACCACCGAGGTGGCCGGCACCCTGTGGTACGACGCCGACTTCGACGGCGTGCAGGAGATCGGCACCGATGGCGATGCCGCCCTGGCCGACACCGAGGTGCGCCTGGCCCAGTGGTTCTACCTGGACGGCTCGCTCGTGAACGTCACCGTGGACGGCAAGGTGGTGTCGCGCTTCCAGGCCGCCGCCGTGACCAACAACAAGGGCCAGGTGCTGCGGGCCGCCAAGACCTACGAGGACGTGGACGTGAACGACATCCACGGCATCGAGCTGGTGCGCGACGACGCCGACGCCGTAGTGGGCGCCTGGATCAAGAACCCCGCCTTCGGCGAGGAGGTCGTCGACGAGGTCACGGGTACGGTCACGGGCCGCACCGGCTTCTATGCCATGGACACCGACGCCAACGGCGCCTACCGCTTCCACGACGAGGACGGCGCGGCCGGCTCCACCGAGGGGCTGCTGCCCTACGTGCAGTTCGACGCCGAGGGCAACCCCTTGGCCGCCGGTGACCCGGCCGCCACCGACGACGTGCTGGCCCTGGCCTCCTACCGCGTGACGGTGCCCGAGGTGCCGGCCGGCCACGTGCTCACCGTGTACCACAGCGGCGTGGGCTCCTCCGACACCGACTCCGACGCCAAGCGCGACGTACGACGCTCGGCCGAGGTGGACGGCTACGACACGCCCATCGTCACGGCCTACCCGCAGTTTGCGGCGGCCGGCGAGCAGCCCGACGGCGGCTTTGCCAAGGACACCGGCTTCATCCTGACGGCCGACGCCTCCACCCTCGCCGACGGCTCCGTGCCCGCGAACACGCCCTACCGCGCCTCCATGGGCGGGGTGGACTACGATACGGCCCATCAGGTGGCCGCCCGCGCGTCGGTGAACACCGGCCTGTTCCGCGTGCCCACCTCCCAGATCACCGGTATCGTGTGGAACGACACCGATGCCGACGACAACACGGCTCCCAATGGCGTCCGCGATGCCGACGAGAAGGGCCTGGCCGGCGAAGTGGTGCTGGCCACCCAGTGGTACTACGTGCCCGCGACGAGCCCCATCTTCGATCAGATCGCCACCGGCGAGGCCGCCGGCATCGTGGAGTGGGTGGCCGCCGACGGCACCACCTCCACCGACGAGGCCGCCCCCGCCGGGGCCCAGGGCGCCTGGGTGCAGAACATCGGGTTCGGCTCCGACTGGGTGACCACCGAGCTGAAGTTCGTGAAGGATCCGGCCGACCTCACCGATCCGGGCCACTTCGAGCGCGTGCCCGTGGTGACCGGCGGCGAGAATCGCGCCGACGGCCGCGGCAAGGACGCCGTGGTGGCCGTGCGCACCTACGCCCAGGGCGCCGCGACCAAGACCGCCGCCGACGGCACGCAGGTTCCCGTGGCCGACGGCGAGTACGTCTTCGACAACCTGCCTACGGCCGTGGTGGTCTACAACGACGCCACCGGCACCGACGAGTACTTCCTGGCCGCCTACCGTGTGGAGCTGGCCGCCGCGAAGAACTACCTGAAGTCCGACGGC
The DNA here is from genome assembly GCF_008831045.1 of Adlercreutzia muris. Lineage (GTDB taxonomy): Bacteria > Actinomycetota > Coriobacteriia > Coriobacteriales > Eggerthellaceae > Adlercreutzia > Adlercreutzia muris. The sequence goes on along the minus strand of NZ_WAJS01000011.1, from coordinate 14,219 downwards.
ACGCTGGCCGACCCGTGGCACATCACCGCGGTGAACGAGGGCACCGACCTCACGGTGGACTCCAACGCCACCGACGACGGCACCACCGGCCCGGCCGCTAATGCCGACGAGATCGGCCTGGCCGCCGCCGAGCCGGCCCGGGCCTACTACCACAGCTTCCCGGTCATCGAGCGCTACGCCGACAAGACCCTGCGCGCCAACGACGGCCAGGTCATCCTGGGCACCGTCCAGGCCGACACCACCCAGGGCATCCCGGCCGCCTTCGCCGCCATCCCGGCGGGAAGCGCCATGGACACTGCGGGCGCGGCTACCTACCAGTGGACCCGCCCCGTGGCCACCGAGGAGGCCGGCGATGTGGGCGAGGTGGCCCCGGCCTACCGCGCCATCGGCGGCTACGTGTGGCGCGACAACGCCTACAAGGACGGCTGGTACTCCCGCACGCCTGGCACCTACCCCGACCCCGACGACCCGAGCGAGGACCTGACTCTGGAGGCGGCCGAGGAGGGTCGCGTGGGCACCACCATGTACCTGCGCCAGTGGTACTACGATCCCACCCGGGTGAACACCGCCGACAGCTTCAACGGCGACAACCACTGGTTCCCGGTGCGCGCCTACGACACCGACCGCGACCAGACCGGCTTCTACTTCGCCACCACCACGACCAAGGCCGCTGCCGACTTCGGCAAGGCCAACGACGGCTACTACGAGTTCGACGACCTGCCGGTGCGCGTGTTCGTGGACGGCAAGGAGTACCTGGCCGGCTACACCGTGGCCATCCGCGGCAACCTGTCGTTCACCCCGGGCAAGTACGAGATGTCTACCACGCACGATACCAGCGTGGATGACGCCGACCACGACCTGTGGAACTCCAAGGGCCAGTCCAACGTGAACGCCGGGCTGCCCCGCGAGTACCGCTTCGGCCTGGACACCTTCCCGCTCGTGCGCAGCGACGCGTACAGCTCCGACGGCGACATCCATACCCTGGACTCCATGCTGGTGCTGGCCGGCTCGACGACGGCCGACGCCGCCGGCGCCCGCGTGAGCGGTACCCAGTACCCCCTGGCGGCCTCGGGCAAGAACCACGAGGGAGACGCCGGCGCCACCGACGTGTCCTTCGATCTGACCTTCGGCAAGAACGAGACCCGCATCAACGGCGGCTACATCATGCCCCCCGCGGCGCCCATCACCGGCCGCATCTGGGACGACGCCAACTACAACGGCGTCCAGGACGAGGGAGAGAAAGGCATCGCCGGCGTGCGCATCCGCATCATCCAGTGGTACCTCGACACCGCCGACAAGAGCGGTGGGACCGACGGCACCTGGAAGCGCACCTATACCCTGGCGGCCGACGGCGTGACCCACGTGGACGTGCCGGCCACCACCTGCACCACCTCCAACGGCAAGCCCGTCTACGACGTGGACGGCACCACCATCATCCAGGATCTGCCGCTCGGCACCTACAAGAGCGAGGAGGTGCCCACGCGCTTCAGCAAGCCCGATGAGAGCACCGACACCGACTACCTGTGCGGCTACACCGTGGAGGTGGAATCGGTGCCGGCCGGCTACACGCTGACCCGCGCCCATGCCAACGGCGACGACGGAGTGGAAGCGGCCGAGGACTACACGGCCGACTCCGACCTGTTCCGCAACATGGGCGGCACCAACATCGACGGCGGCCAGTTCACGCTCGTGAACCGCGTGGCCGACAAGGCCGACGACGGCAGCACCCCCACCCGCGCCGACGGCATGGTCATCATCGCCCGCGAGAAGCACTCCACGTCCACCAACGACAAGACCCAGAAGACCTACAAGGGCGTCACCTACGACACCGATATGAACGTGCAGTCGGCCCAGGGCGGCGACGGCGGCCTCATCGCCGTGCCGACCGCCTCCATCAACGGCATTATGTGGGACGACTCCTATCAGGACACCTGGTCCGGCGATCTGCTGCTCGACCGTGCCGAGCGCGAGCGCTCCTACAACGGCATTCGCGACCATTGGGCCGAGAACGGCAAGACGGTCTACGAGGCCGGCCTGCCCGGGCGCACCGTGGCCCTGACCCAGTGGGCCTACGACCGCAATGCCCAGACCTGGGCCCAGGTGACCGGCTTCGGTGCCGAGGTGAAGTGGGAGTCGGTGACCGATGCCGACACCGGCACCACCTCCTGGCAGCAGACTCTGACCCCCAACAACAGCGGCGTCCGCACCGTGACCACCGGCCCGGTGGGCTACGACCGCGACGGCAAGACGGTGAAGACCGATCTGGACGCGGGCACCTACGGCTTCGACAAGCTGCCGAGCGCCATCGTGGGCGTCGGTGCCGAGGCCTCTGCCCTGAAGATCGCCGCCGACCGCACCGTGGCCCTGGCAGGCGACACCTACGCGCTCGCCGGCTACCAGGTGGAGTTCGACGGCCTCGGCGCCGGCGGCTCCGATGCGGCCGACGGCGAGAACTGGCTGCTCACCCGCTACCATGTGGGCGAGGACGTCACGGTGGATTCCGATGCTGAGAACCTCGACCGCACCGGCGTAGCGCCCCTGACCGGCGGCGCGGGCCGCGTGGTGACCGACCGGGCCGAGGTTGTGGCCGAGGACGGCACCGTGATCGCCGGCACCCGCACCGCCCAGGGCAACCTCGGTGGCAACGATAACGGCGGCCGCATCGTGCTGGCCAGCGAAGGCGTGAGCGACGGCGAGGGCAAGACCAAGCTGGCCGACCCGGCCGACTACGCGCGGGTGCCCCTGTCCCAGCTGCTGGCCGGCACGGCCGGCACGGCGGCCTACGACTGGCTGACCGTGGACACCGAGCGCGTGCTCGTGGACAGCTGGACCGATGAGGGCGGTCTCGAGCACGAGGTGTGGGATCGCTACAGCATCCCGCTGGCCGGCGGTTACGTGGGCGCCACCCATCCCACGCGCCAGTCCATCCGCGGCATCCTGTGGAACGACGCCAACAACAACGGCATCCAGGACACCTTCGTGGACGAGGAGACCGGCGCCCGCACCGACGAGGCTCCGATCAACGGCTACGCCGTGGCCCTGGAGCGCTACTGGTTCAACGGCACCGACTGGGTGCTCGACACCACGGCCTGGGCGCCCGACGGCACCAGCGAGGCCAAGGCCGTGACCGGCAAGGTGCTCGTGGAGGAGGATACGGACAAGACCGCGCTCACCCTCGATTTCAACGAGGAGCTGGTGGGCAACGACCTGTACCGCAACGGCACCTACAGCTTCGAGAACCTGGAGACCGCGGGCCTGCGCACCGTGGGCGGCACCACCCAGTGGGTCGTCTACGGCTACCAGGTGCGCGTCACCGAGGATTCCGTGGCGGATGCGGCCGACTTCAAGGCCAAGTACCAGGTGCGCGGCACCGCCGAGGCGCCCGTGGACTACCGTCACGACTCCGACCTGTCCGAGGACAACTACCTGGTGGACACCGATGGCAGCGAGATGATCGTGCTGCTGGAGACCGTGAACGCCGACGGCCAGACCCCCGACGGCCTGACCTCCCACGGCTCCAACATCGTGTACGCCCCGGCCTCCCACAACGCCGACCAGACGCCCAACTACGAGCGCGACGAGAACGGCGACGTGGTGACCGACGGCGAGGGCAACCCCGTGGTGGCCGAGCCGATGCGCAAGGGCGACCTGGTGGCCTACGACCTCATGATGGGCGCCAGCCGCGACCACAACGACGGCGGCATCATCATCCCGCCCACCTACGCCATCGACGGCTTCGTCTGGGAGGATGCCGACTACGACGGCCTGTACAACTACAACACCGAGGTGCGCAAGACGCTCACCAAGGACGGCAAGGAGGTCACCGAGGACTTCATCGAGTACGGCTACAACAGCAAGCAGGTCATCCTGAAGCAGTGGCTGCTGGCCGCCGACGGCACCTGGGTGCAGAACGCCGACTTCGGCAACGACACCAACGTGAAGGCCGCCGACGTGACCACCCCGGGCAAGAACACCCTGAAGCCCGGCGAGACCGCCAACCTCACTCAGACCATCCCGGGCTCGAAGAACCTGGGCGGCGGCAAGGTGGCCGTGCTGACCGGCACCCATCCGACCCTCGTCTCCGAGGGCAAGCTCGGCGGCAAGGCCGTGACCGGCTACTACCTCTTCGACAAGCTGCCCACGGCCTACCGCCAGTGGAACGCCGCGGCGAAGAAGTACGAGTACACCCTCGCGTCCTACACCGTGGAGGTGAACGGTGTGAAGGCCGACGACGGCATGGGCTCGCTGCTCGTGACCACCTTCGAGGCCCAGACCACGGCCCACGATGTCGTGAACTCCCGGGTGCAGCCCATGGTGACCGCCGAGGACAAGGACGCCGGCAACCCTGATGGCCTGGCCGAGGTGTGGAAGCACTACGAGAACAACAACTACCCGGTGTTCCTCGACGAGCCGAACATCCAGACCGCCGATGGGGCCCACAGCGACGGCGCCTGCACCCTGCCTGCGGGCACCTGCACCACGGTGGAGGGCGAGATCGCCAAGAACGCCGCCGACTGGCGCATCGTGCTGGCCGGCGCCTCCGACGATGCCAGCCTGGCGGCCCAGAAGGCCGTCTTCCCCTGGTCCGAGGAGCGCGTGAAGACCGACGAGAACGGCAAGCCGGTCTACGACGCCGACGGCAACCCCGTTAAGGAAACGGTCGCGGGCGAGAACGGCTACGACTTCGCCGCGGGCCAGAACCAGGCCTCCATGAACGCCGGCTTCGTGCCGCCGGACCGCTCCAGCTTGGTGGGCCAGGCCTGGTACGACGAGGACTACGACGGCGTGAACGACTCCGACACCTCCGACGACCGCTTCGACACCGAGGACAGCGACAAAACCGAGGAGGGCGTGGAGAACTTGCGCGTCATCCTCACCCAGTACTACTTCGTGCCCGAGTACGACCGCGGCCACCAGCTGCTGGAGGACGAGGACGGCAACGTCTTCTACGAGAACGAGGACGGCGACCTGCGCCTGGTGGACGGCAAGGGCGGCAACATCGTCGTGGGTGCCGACGGCAAGGTGTACCTGGTGCGCTCCGGCCGTACCTACGACTACGATGCCCTGCGCAAGGCCCATGTCCGCGTGCTGCGCGACTCCGGCGTGTGGGTGGAGAACACCAACCTGGCCGGCGGTTACCAGTACCAGGACGGCGCCGACGAACCCGACGAGGGCGAGGGCGGCGAGCCTACCGACCCGGAGAACCCGGGCGAGCCTACCGACCCCGAGGCCGGCGGAGAGGCCGGCGAGCCCGCGGCCCGGCGCGTGGCGCCCGCGGCGGTGCCCGTGAGTGCGGCGGCCCTGGCCGACGGCGAGGGTGACGGCAACACCCAGGTGACCGACCCCGGCGACCCGAGCTGCACCCACGACAACCGCACCGTGACCGCCAACAACGATGGCACCCATACGGTGACCTGCGATAACCCGGCCTGCACCTATACCGAGGCCAACGTTGCTTGCTCCGACGGCGACGGCGACGATTGCTGCGACGCCTGCGGTGCGTGCCTGCACAACGGCGCGGTGGCCACCGACAACGGCGACGGCACCCATGATGTGACGTGCGGCAGCTGCAACACGGTGCTCGCCGACGATGCGCCCCACGTGGACGATGACGCCGACCAGGTCTGCGATATCTGCAAGGCCTCCCTGGCCACGACCCCGGCCTGCGACCATGTGGGCAAGGGCCTCGCCTACAAGGACAACCTGAATAACACCCATACGGCCACCTGCGCCGGCTGCGGGGCCGTGGTGGACGCCGCGGCGGCCCACCGCGATGCCGATGGCGCCGACGGCAAGGGCGACGGCAAGTGCGACGACTGCGGCGGCGTGGTCATCGAGGCCCACCAGCTGTGGACCCTCACCAACGCGGAGGGCATCTACGAGTTCAACAACCTGCCCGGTTACGTGCTCGTGGACGGCGATGTGGTCACCGCCTCCAAGCCGGCCGACATGACCAAGGTTTACCAGCCCTACGGTGTGCCCAACGCCAACGGCACGGCGCTGTCCACCTCCGACCTGAAGGTGCTGCACGCCCGCCCGGTGTCGGTGAAGATGATCGCGTCGCTGTCGGCCGAGGACATCAAGTCCCTGTCCGGCGAGCAGATGAAGCTCATCCAGGCTGACGCCGAGCTGAAGGCTGCCTACGACGACCGTATGCAGGTCCTGGCCGATGCCGACCCGAACTTCACCATGGCCACCCCGTACCTGACCGGTTACGCCATCAAGGTGGTGGACGACTCTGGCGAGTACGTGGCCAGCCGCTTCCACGTGGACGGTGCCGGCACGGGCAACAACTCCGACCTCACCTCCTTCGAGTCGTCGCTCACCGACAACGTGAACGATGCCGACAAGGCCAACGAGGTGTACGCCGTGGTGGCCGAGCAGGTGGACGAGGATGCCGATATGAACGGCAGCCTGCTGGCCAGCGCCTATGCCATCACCTACATGGAGAACGACTACGACCTCGCGAACCGCATGTACTACAAGCGCGCCTTCGACGCCGGCCTGACCAAGCGCCTGCCGGTGCTCATCGACGGCGACGTGTGGAACGACGAGAACTCCGACGGCCTCATGACCGAGGGCGAGGCGGGCATCGAGGGCGCCGTGATCCGCCTCGTGCGCTACTGGTACGACGATGCCGGCATGGGCTACTGGGAGAACGCCGCTGGCGACGGCAGCTACAAGAACTCCGGCCTCACGAAGGACGAGTACAAGGCCATCGAGGCCATGGCCCCGGCCTACGTGGAGGACGAGGACGACGCGGTGGCCGATCCCGCGGCCGCGGCCCAGGCCATGATCGACTGGCTCGGCGCCATCGGCGCCGACCTGGATAACGCCACGGCTGCCGACCGCGAGGCGGTGTACCGCGCGGCCCTGAACAAGCTCAACGTGTTCGAGGCCACCCAGGGCACTTCCCTCAACAGCTACACCGAGGGGCCCGACAACAGGCGGGTCATCCGCGAGGCCTTCGACGCCTGCATCGATAAGATCGGCGAGGCCACGCCGGAAGGGGAGAAGGGCGTCTGGCGCCGCGACTACAGCTTCTCCCAGGCCGACCTGGCCGAGCTCACGGGCGTCCACGATCTGTCCAAGGACGGCCTGGGCGAGCACACCTATCTGCCGCTGACCGAGGAGGAGGCCCTGGCCGTGGCCCCGGCCGACGAGGTGCGCGAGCAGTGGGTGAGCGAGGACAAGGACGGCAACGACCAGTACTTCAAGTACGTGCCCGGCTCCGGCTTCGCCACCACCGACGAGAACGGCCGCTGGGAGTTCATGGCCTACGGCACCGGCACCCACCGCTCCGGTGAGAACACCGCCGAGTTCAAGGTGCTGTTCGCCTACAGGGCCGAAGTGGTGAGCTATCCCGAGCCCGAGGCCTACGCGCCCACCCTGCAGCACGTCGATGACGAGCTGGATGACACCATCAACTCCGACTTCGATGAGGAGTTCGGCTCCCTGCGCCCGAACATCCCCGACGCCGCCGGCCACAAGGGCGACTACACCCTGCCCATCGACCCGGCCGACGCCGCCAGCGAGGGCCTCATCGTGCTGACCACCCTGGCCGATGCGACGGAGTCCGAATCCTCCAAGACCCAGGGCGCCTACGCCACCTTCGATTCTCAGGTCAACCGCGATCCGGAGAACTGCGATCACGAGGACGGCAACGGCGACGGCTTCTGCGATGCCTGCAAGGAGTGCGTCCACGTCAAGGATGGCGGCCTGTGCACCGAGCCGGGCTGCGACCATGCCAGCGACTGCTGCCCGGCTCCGGCTGGCACCGAGTGCGAGCACGTGGACGGCGATCTGGACAACCGCTGCGATCTGTGCGGCGACTGCCTGGCGAACCACGACGACCGCGCCGTGGCCGACACCGACGGCGACGGCCTGTGCGACACCTGCTCTGCGTGCCTGCATGAGAAGGACGGCGACGGCTTCTGCACCGAGGCCGGCTGCACCCATGCCGACTGCACGGTGCGCGCAGCCACCGAGGCCGCCTTCCTCACCACGCTCTACCAGGGCGATAGGCCGGTGGCCCGCATTACCGTGACCGACAGCCTGAAGAACGAGGTGCTGGCCTGGATCGAGAAGGCCCTGCTGGCCGACCTGGACGAGCTGCACGAGACGCACCCCGACTACCACGAGGCCATCTTCGGCAAGCAGAAGATGCTCGGCGGCAAGCCGGTGTACCTGGGCTCCGACGGCCGGGAGACCACCGACGCCACCGCTGCCGACGGCACGGCCAACGCGCCGGTCTACGACGGCACGGGCGACCACGACCTGTACGAGGCCTACCAGGCCCGCCGCATGGAGCTCGAGGGCGACAACATGTGGTCCGACATCAACTGGTTCAGCTCGCTGCACCACGGCTACGGCCTGTTCCGCATCGCCCAGGCCCATATCGCCGGCGTGGTGTGGCGCGACGACAACTACGACGGCATCCAGGATGCCGGTGAGACCGGGCGGATCGCGGGCGTGCCCGTGAGCCTGAAGCGCTACTGGTACTCCGCCGACGGCTGGCAGCTGGACGAGACCTTCAGCCAGACGGTGACCTCGGACGCCGATGGCCGCTGGATCTTCGATGACCTGGACGTGGCCGGCAAGCGCATGGTGGACGGCGAGGAAACCTACGTGCTCTACGGCTTCGAGGTGACCGTGGACGATCTGCCGGCCGGCTTCGGCGTGACCCATATGAACAAGGGCTCCCACGAGACCGACTCCGACCTGAACGAGGACACCAAGCTCCTCGATCCGGCCGATCCCCACGGCGGCCTCATCGTGCTGGCCTCCCCGTCGGATCGCTCCGATCTGGTCGGCAACGGCGCAGCCTACCTGGCCGGCCCGAACGGCACCACCTGGGTCATCTCCATGGGCGTCGATTCCGACTTCAACGACACGGGCCTGGTGCCCTACGCCCTGGCCACCATCGCCGGCATTGCCTTCGACGATCCGGAGGCCGACGGTCTGCAGGACGAGACCGCCGAGCCGGTGCCCGGTCTGACGGTGTACCTGGAGCGCAAGACCCTGGGAGATACGGCGGCGGTCGGCTTCAACGGCGCCTCCTACAAGCCCACGGCCCTGGCTGCCATCAAGGGCCAGACCGTGGAGGGCGGCGACGGCTGGACCGAGGTGGCCTCTCAGGAGACCAACGCCGAGGGCGCCTACCGCTTCGAGGGGCTGCCCATGGTCGACGGCGCCAACACGCCCTATATCTACCGGGTGCGTGCCACCATGCCCGACGGCAAGGAGTTCGTGCCCATCGAGGTGGGCAGCGACGATAACAACGACTCCGACTGGGGCGAGGCCGCCGGCTCGGTGCTCGGCACGGGCAAGGTGGGCATCACCCCGGCCATGGCGGTGCTCGGCTCCTTCACCGAGGTGCGCACCACCCCCAACGCCTACGGCCACAAGTTCAACCTGCTGGCGCCCTACGACTGGACGCCCGAGACGGATCGCTCCGTGGACCTTGGCATGACCGGCAGCGATGACGACTGGAACACCGTCGTGGTCACCACCCCGTGGGGCACGAACCTGTTCTACCTGAAGCTGCCCCAGACCGGCGACGAGCTCATGCCCTGGCTGTTCGGCCTCACCCTGCTGGGCGCCGCGGCCCTGCTGCTCGTCCTCATCAGCCGCCGCAAGGAGGAAGACGAGGAAGAGGAAGGGGAGGAGGAGTAAGAAGAGACCGAGAGAGACGTCCCTAAGGGCTCTGATGGAAGGAGGGGCCCTCTCCGGAGGGCCCCGGTCAGAAGGGATGACAAGCGCCCCTCGCCACTGGCGGGGGGCGCATCTTGGCATCGGGGACAAGAAGGGTATATAATGCGCTGTTATCTACAGCTTGGTAACGGAAGCGCAACGGAACGGCGAAGGGGCCGTGCCGGCGCCCGCGATAAGAGAGCCAGGAGATGACCGCCATGAAGCAGCAGCATCGGTTCCTCCGCAGCGCATTGGCCGCTGTGCTCGCCTGGGGCCTGATGGTCCCGGCCGGCGCCGCCTACGCCGACGGGGAAAATACCGCTACCCCCCCCCTAAGTTCTGAAAGCAGCTCCGGCGAGGGGGCATTCGATGGGCCCCTCGTCGATGCGGGCGCCCCCGCGCCCGGGGCCACGGCCGCCGAGACGGGCGGCGAGAACGCCGCAGCCGCCGACCCGACTGCCGCCGAGGCCGCGCCCACGGCTGAAGAGGGGGCCGCTGCGACCTCCGTGGCCGCCGCCCTCGGCAATCTGGTGCCCCGCGCCCTCGGCGCCGAGGTTCCCGCTCCGCGGGAGGGGCAGACTGCGGGCGGCTTCACCGTCGTGGGCGGCAAGGCCGCCACGAGCCAGACGGCCGGCGACGGCGACTACTTCTTCGAGGGCACCACGCTGCATATCCTCACATCCACGCCGCTCACCGTGAGCACGGCGGCTGCCACGGGCCACAATATCGAGATCAATGCCGGTGTGAAGGCCGACCTCACCCTGGCCGGCGTGAACATCAACTCGTCTCTGGCCCCCATCAATCTCGTCACCAACTCCGATGAGGACAAGGACGGCAAGAAGGTCACCAACGCCAACCAGATCACGAACAAGACCATGCTCTACCTGACCATTGGCGCAGGTACGACGAACACGCTGGTCTGCAACAACGCCACCGCCACCGGCTCTCCCGGCATTCGCTGCGGCTGGGGCTCCATCCTCGTCATCGACGACGCCCTCACGAATGTGCGCGCCGGCGGTTCCAAGTTCAATCTGGCCGACATCGTCACGCCCAAGGGGGGCATGGTGCCCGAGGACGTTACTCTCTACGATGGCGTGACCCGCTTGAAGGCCGGCGATTCGCTGGCGGAGATGGAGGCGCCCGATTGCAGGCTCAACGTGACCGGCGGCGGCCATTCCGCCGGTATCGGATCGGCGGCCAACGAGAACGCCGGCACCCTCGTCTTCAACGGCGGTATCATCACGTCCCAGGTGCTGCCCTGGAACAAGGATCGCTGGGCCCTCTCCAACGGCGCCGGTATCGGCGGCGGCTCTTCCGGATCGGGCACCGTGATGGTCTTCAACGGCGGCAACGTGACGGCGACGGCCGGCTCCTGCGGCGCCGGCATTGGCTCGGGCCTGGGTTACTATACCGCCGATCACCGCGGTGGCACTCCCAAGGCCGATGCCATCAACATTCCCACGGGCGAGGCGGCCTCGGGCGGTTACAGCTTCGATGCCCGGCCCGACAGCGTAGAGTGGTTCTGCTGCAAGGCCGCTCATATAACATGTCCCCAGGGAGTGCACTACCTCGGCTCTGCCAAGGACACCAACTACTTTACCGTGGCGGGCGATATCACCGTGAACGGCGGTTTCATCTCCGCCAACAGCGGTCAGCACGGCAATGCCTTCGGCCAGAGCTGCGCCCATGGGCCCTCTTCCAACCGCAACCATATCGTGCGCGTCACCGGCGGCACGCTGCTCACCAATACTTATGACATCAACAGCGCCGATCCGCCCCGCGCCGCCCTGGGCGCCTCGTTCGGCTACACTATTGTCACCGGCGGCTCGGTCATGGTGCAGAAGAAGTCGAACGGCAAGCCCGCCTTCCAGGGCATCGGCGATACGGCGTTCAACACGCAGGGCATCGAGAACTGGGATGACGTGGAGCAGTACAAGGCTGACAACGGCGTTGACGGCCTGCCCGACACCGACAAGGTGCAGATGCTCACCATCGACCTGTCGAGCGAGTTCGACAAGGGCGCCACCGATGCCGACAAGACGGTGCCCGTGACCAAGTGGAAGCTGGAGATCGACAACATCGAGCAGGAGTACGGCGCGCCGTCGTACCTGGACAAGGGCAAGCTGTACCTGTGGCTGCCCGAGAGCGCCACGGGCAAGAAGGTGACCGTGACCATGTCCTACCGCGACAAGAACGGCGAAGAGCACGATATCGAGCCCATGTACGTCGAGGAGGTGGGCGGCGACCAGGGCTCCACCCTGAAGCGCTACATCGACATCCAGGTCGAGAAACTAAGCGCGGAGCAGCAGAAGTACTTCTCGGGCCTTGTGAAGGAGTACGACGGGCTCTCCTTCGAGCCCCTGACCATTACGCCCGACAAGCCCATCGAGTTCGTGTCCGAACAGGGCAACAAGTACACGCTCACCGACATGAAGCACGTGACCACCTCCTATCAACCCTACGACGCCGTGGACGGAAGCCCCCTGCCGGGAAGCTCGGTCGTGACCGGTACCGCCATGCCGGCCGATACCGGCACCTTCCGCGTGCAGCTGGTGTCAAAGGAATACGCCACCGACGCCACGTTCGAGAGCAACTACTGGGGCCACCGCATCACTGCTTGGGCGAAGATTACGCCGGTGCCCGCAGTGCTGGAGATTGAGGGCGTGGAGTGGGGCCACCTCGACGTGGACTCGGGAACCTGGCAGCCCATCGTCAAGGACCAGACTGCCAGCGGCATCGCGGGCAACCGCCTGAAGCTCACCTTCAACATCCGCTCGGCCAACACCACGGCGCTCACCTGCGCGGCGCCCACGGGCAGCTTCCAGGTGCGCATCGACGGTAAGAAAGTGGGCGACCCCATCAAGCTCACGGCCGAGGAGATCGGGAGGTCGGCCCACTCCACCATTGAGGAGAAGGACATATCGGTGAAGGGGGCCGACGGCAAGCCCGAGACGCGCCATGCCACGGTGGTGACCTACTACCTGGATCCGGCCAACCGCGACGGCCTGCTCGATTTGCTGGAATCGGCCGGCAACGGCGAGGAGCACAAGGTGAACCTCGAGTACATCGCCGACAAGAACTATATCGAGGGCGTGGACAAGAACCCGGAGAACGCCGGCGAGGACGACGCCTTCATCGTGCCGGTGCCTCCCACGGGCGACGTGAAGCCCGACGGCCCGGTGGATATCGAGGAATCGGAGACGCCCGATCCGGGTCCCGGCGGCACCGACCCGGACGACCCCACGGGCAAGATGACCGTCATCCGCAAGACCATCACGGCCAGCTATGCCGACTTTCACGACACCGACAACCCCGACCTGGAGGACTTCTTCGCCCTGGCTCTTGAGTCCAGCTCGTCGGTGAAGCCCACCTACGCCGTGTCCAACAACGCCGTGGCCGATCTGGTGCGCGGCGAGGACGGCGCGCCGCTCATCGGCGAGGACGGTAAGCTCCAGGTGCAGATTAACAGCTGCGGCACCTCGGTCATCACCGTGGAGCAGAAGGCCAACGCCCTCTATACCGGCATCAAGTACATCCTCACGGTGAACGTGACCCCCGACCCCTCCATCCGGCCCCAGATCCAGATCCGCCTCACCTGGCGCAACCTCACGGCCCTTAAGGAGGCCGAGGGAGAGCCGGCCATGGCCCTCGCGGCCCGCGGCCTGGCTGCTGTGGCCAGCGGGGACGCCGCCGCCTTCGCCGCCCGGGCGACGGACGGTCGCGCGAGCACCCCGCCGCGCCCCGGCGACGTGCTGGAGTACACGGTCACGGGCCTGAACCTGACGCCTGGTTCCGCCTGGCAGGCCGCCGAGCTGAAGGACATGATCGACGCGAAGCTCTCTTTCGACGCGAAGTCGGTGGAGATAGCTCCGAACTACGCCACGCGCACCGACAAGAGCACCTCCCTCGGCACGGCAGCCTTCTACGACGGCTTCGACTGGGACGACCCTAGCCTGGGCTGGAAGGCTGTGGACCGCGGCGGCGCCGACGGCTACGAGTTCGACGACGGCACCTCCACGCTCACCAAGGGCATCGGCTCGGTCTACGGCGGCCAGTCCACCTCGGTGCGCTTCCAGGCCACGGTGGGGGAGAACGAGGGCCTGGGCGACCGCCCCGAGGACGGCAAGCTGCCCGAGATCGTGAACAAGCCCGCGGGCGGCGGCGAGTTTGGCAAGCCCGAGGGCGACGTGAAGCCCGGCGAGACCCCGGACGTGAAGCCGCTCGAGCCCGAGGACATCGTCATCGTCGGCGACGACGCCGAGCCGGACCCCGACAACCCGGACAACCCGCAGCCGGCGAACCCGGGCACCGTGGGCCCCACCCCCGTGCTGCCCAAGGACCCGCCCGCGGCCGACATCCAGACCACCGTGAAGGTGGAGCTGAAGGAGCACACCGAGGAGCACGACGGCGACCGCTTCATGGTGGGCGACACCCTGCAGGTGACCGTCACCTCCACCAACGCCGCGCCGGACTCCAAGCTCGCCGACGCCGTCATCAAGGCCACCCTGCCCGAGGGCATGGAGCCC